>SVLK01000041.1 GCA_015067975.1 Oscillospiraceae bacterium
CCGTACTGCATGGCGATCTCAGCCAGGCTCTTCTTCTTCACTTCCTTACCGGCAGCGGCGAACTGAGCCACCTGACCGATGTTGGAAGCCTTGGAAGCCTGACCGCCGGTGTTGGAGTACACCTCGGTATCGAAGACGAATACGTTGACGTTCTGCTTGGAAGCCAGGACGTGGTCCAGACCGCCGTAGCCGATGTCGTATGCCCAGCCGTCACCGCCGAAGATCCACATGGACTTCTTGGACAGGTATTCCTTCTTAGCCAGGATGGCAGCCACATCGTCGCAGCAGACCTTGGCTTCCAGATTGGCAACCAGAGCGCGGGTAGCAGCATCATTGGCAGCGCTGTCGTTCACGGTGTCCAGATAAGCCTGGCACAGTGCGCGGCGCTCGTCATTGGCGGTATTGTCCATGACCTTCTTCACCAGAGCGATCACGTCCTCGCGGATCTTGTTCTGACCCACGAACATACCCAGACCGTGCTCAGCGTTATCCTCGAACAGGGAGTTGCACCATGCGGGACCGCGGCCTTCCTTATTGACGCAATAGGGGGAGGTAGCAGCGGGGCCGCCCCAGATGGAGGAGCAACCGGTCGCGTTGGAGATATACATATGATCACCGAACAGCTGGGTGACCAGACGGGCATAGCTGGTCTCGGCGCAGCCGGCGCAGGAGCCGGAGAACTCCAGCATGGGCTTCTTGAACTGAGAGCCCTTGACGGTGTTGTCCTGCATGTCCTTCTTCTCTTCCACGTCGCTGACGCAGTAATCGAAGACATCCTGCTGAGGCAGCTCACCCTGCTGGGAAACCATGGCCAGAGCATTCACGGGGCAAGCACCCACGCAGACGCCGCAGCCCATGCAGTCCAGAGGAGAGATGGCCATGGTGAACTTGTAAACGCCCTTGCCCTTGCCGGCTTTGACGTCCACGATCTTGGCAGCCTCGGGAGCAGCAGCAGCCTCAGCCTCGGTCAGAGCGTAGGGACGGATGGTCGCGTGGGGGCAAACATAGGCGCACTGGTTACACTGGATGCACTTAGTGGCATCCCAGGTGGGAACGGAAACGGCAACACCGCGCTTCTCGTAAGCAGCAGCGCCCAGCTCAAACTGGCCGTCCACATGATCCACGAAAGCGGACACGGGCAGGCTGTCGCCATCCATGCGGCCCACGGGCTCCAGGATGTTCTTGACCATCTTGACCAGCTTGGCATCACCCTTCAGCGCCTTGGCATCGTCAGCGTCCACAGCGTTGGCCCAATCGGCGGGAACATCGATCTTCTTAAATGCGGAAGCACCCAGATCGATGGCCTTGTGGTTCATATCCACGATATCCTGACCCTTCTTCAGGTAGGACTTGGTGGCAGCGTCCTTCATGTAGCCAATGGCCTCTTCCTGAGGCATGACCTTAGCCAGAGTGAAGAATGCGGACTGCAGGATGGTGTTGTTGCGCTTGCCCATACCGATCTCGATGGCCAGGTCAATGGCGTTGATGGTATACAGCTGGATGTTGTTCTGGGCGATATAGCGCTTGGCGTCGGCCTTCAGCTGCTTGTTCAGCTCGTCGAAGTCCCACTGGCAGTTGATCATGAACACGCCGCCGGGCTTGACGTCGTTGACCATCTTGAAGCCCTTGGTGATATAGGAGGGGTTGTGGCAGGCCACAAAGTCAGCCTTATTGATATAATAGGGGCTGCGGATGGGGCTGTCACCGAAGCGCAGGTGGCTGATGGTCACGCCGCCGGTCTTCTTGGAGTCATACTGGAAGTATGCCTGCACGTACTTATCGGTATGGTCACCGATGATCTTGATGGAGTTCTTGTTGGCACCCACGGTACCGTCGCCGCCCAGACCCCAGAACTTGCACTCGATGGTGCCGGCTGCTGCGGTGTTGGGGCAGTTCTTGTCCTCTTCCAGAGACAGGTTGGTGACGTCATCGATGATACCGATGGTGAACTGGCGCTTGGGAGCATCCTTCTTCAGCTCGTTATAGACGGCGAACACGGAAGCAGGAGGCGTATCCTTGGAGCCCAGACCGTAGCGGCCGCCGCAGATAGCCACATCAGTGCGGCCGGCGTTAGCCATAGCGGTAACAACATCCTGATACAGAGGCTCACCCAGGGAGCCGGGCTCCTTGGTGCGGTCCAGAACAGCAACCTTCTTGGCGGTGGCGGGGATAGCAGCCACCAACTTCTCAGGAGCGAAGGGACGGTACAGGCGAACCTTGACCAGACCAACCTTCTCACCGTTGGCGTTCAGATAGTCGATGACTTCCTCGGCCACGTCGCAGATGGAACCCATGGCAACAATAACGCGATCAGCGTCAGCGGCGCCATAGTAGTTGAACAGCTGATAGTTGGTGCCCAGCTTGGCATTGACCTTGGCCATGTAACCCTCGACCACGGCGGGCAGGTTCTCATAGTAAGTGTTGCAGGCTTCACGATGCTGGAAGAAGATATCGCCATTCTCGTGGCTGCCGCGCATATGAGGATGCTCGGGGTTCAGGGAGTGCTTACGGAACTCAGCAACGGCATCCATGTCGCACATATCCTTCAGGTCCTCGTAATCCCAAACAGCGATCTTCTGGATCTCGTGGGAGGTACGGAAACCGTCAAAGAAGTTGATGAAGGGAACCTTGCCGGACAGGGCGGACAGATGAGCAACAGGGCTCAGGTCCATAACTTCCTGCACGTTGCCTTCGCACAGCATGGCAAAGCCGGTCTGGCGGCAGGCCATAACGTCGGAGTGATCGCCGAAGATGTTCAGAGCGTGGGTGGACACCGTGCGGGCGGACACGTGGAACACGCAGGGCAGCTGCTCTGCTGCGATCTTATACATGTTGGGGATCATCAGCAACAGACCCTGAGATGCGGTGTAAGTGGTGGTCATTGCACCGGCACCCAGAGAACCGTGGACAGCACCGGCAGCACCGGCCTCGGACTGCATCTCGACAACCTTGACCTGGGTGCCGAAGATGTTCTTCAGACCGTTAGCGGACCACTGATCCACAAAGTCAGCCATGGGGCTGGACGGGGTGATGGGATAGATCGCAGCGACCTCCGAGAACGCGTAAGACACGTGGGCGGCGGCGTTGTTACCATCCATGGACTTCATTTTTCTTGCCATAAACGAGCCTCCTTAATTATCACAACGTTCCCTTTCTTTTGGGAACTTTGCCTACTATATCTGATATCAGCACTAATATCAGCATTGTTCATATTATCACAATCTGTCAAGTATGTAAACTTCATTTTGTCCCGTTTTCCCGGTTTTCCACTTTTTCTTCATCATGCACAATTTTTATTGTCGGTTTTCGGCCTTTTGTGAAAAATAGCCGCCATTCCGAGTGAGGCAAAGCCGGAAAATTCTTCTCTTTTCTGATTTTTTTGTCTTTTTTCATAAATCTGTTCCCCCGCGCCGCTTTTTGTGATATGATAAATTGAATTTTTATCATCCCATGCAAGGAGGTGCGGTTTCGTGGTGGTCAATGTCCGTTCGCTGGGCCTAAGCGGTCTGAGCGGCTATGAAGTGAATGTGGAGTGCTTTCTCTCCGGCGGACTGCCCGCCTTCGATGTGGTAGGCCTGCCGGACGCCGCCGTGCGCGAAGCAAGGGAACGTGTGCGCGCCGCCGTAAAAAACTGCGGGGCAAAGTTCCCCGTCAGCCGTATCACCGTCAACCTCGCGCCTGCTGACCGCCGCAAGGAAGGTACCGTGTATGACTTGCCTATTGCACTGGGGCTTCTGTGTGCCGCGGAGGAGATTCGCACCTTGCCGGAAAATGCAGCGTTTATCGGCGAGCTGAGCCTGTCCGGCCTGCTGCGTCCCGTTACCGGTGTGCTTCCCATGGCATTGCATGCCGCACGCTGCGGTATCAAGCAGTTGTATGTCCCTCTGGCCAACGCCGCCGAAGCCACGCTGGCCGACGGTGTGGAAGTCTACGGCGTGGAGTCGCTGGGACAGCTGTTGCTGCACCTGCAGGGCGACGTCCCTCTTTCTCCGGCCGGGAAATGGACACCTTCCTCCACTGATTTGCCCACTGCACCGGACTTTGCCGATGTAATGGGGCAGGAAAATGTAAAACGGTCACTGGAGATCGCCGCTGCCGGCGGACATAATATTTTATTGATTGGCTCGCCCGGTTCCGGTAAGTCTATGCTGGCCCGGCGCCTGCCATCGATCCTTCCGGATATGACCCGGGAGGAGTCACTGCAGACCACAGAGGTCTACTCCGTGGCCGGCATGACCGATCCTCGCTGGCCGCTGATTACACAGCGCCCCTTCCGCAGTCCGCACCATACCGCCTCCCCGGTATCTCTTTCCGGCGGCGGCAGCGTGCCCCGGCCCGGCGAAATATCGCTGGCACACAACGGCATTTTGTTCCTTGACGAACTGCCGGAATTTGACAAATCCGCGCTGGAAACACTGCGCCAACCACTGGAAGACGGCATACTGACCATTACCCGCGTGTCCGGTTCGCTGACGCTGCCCAGCCGCTTTATGCTGGTGTGCGCCATGAATCCCTGCCGCTGCGGATGGTACGGCCACCCTTCCGGGCGATGCACCTGTTCACAAGCACAGGTGGAAAACTACATGCGCCGTATTTCCGGCCCGTTGCTGGACCGTATCGACATGCATGTGGAGGTGCCGTCAGTGGAGTATGAAGCCATGCGCCGCCGGGAGGCACCGGAGTCCTCCGCTGCGATCCGCGCGAGGGTCAATAGCGCACGTGAGATTCAGACGCGCCGTTTTTCCGGCACGGCGGTCAGCTGCAATGCCTACATGACTCCGGCGATGATCGGCCGGTACTGTGCGCTGGACGAACACGGCGAGCGATTGATGCAAAATGCCTTTGACCGCCTCGGCCTGACCGGCCGCAGTCATGACCGCATTTTGCGCATGGCGCGGACCATTGCCGATCTGGAGGGCAGCGAGCACATCGAAACCGTGCATCTGGCCGAGGCGATTCAGTACCGCAGCAACAACATATTGAAGTAATTTTTACCATACAGACAAGGAGAATATCATTCATGCAGGAAATCATTCTGTGCAAACTGGGTGAAGTAGTCCTCAAGGGACTGAATCGCCGTAGCTTTGAGATGAAACTGATGAGCAACATTCGTCGGCGCACCCAGCGTTTTGGTAAGTTTAAGATCTATTCCAAGCAGAGCACCATTTATGTGGAACCGGTAGAGGAATCCTGCGATCTGCAGGGCGCTTATGCCGCCTGCCGGCAGGTGTTTGGCATTATCTCCGTGGCCCGCGCCGTGCCCTGCGCCAAGGATAAGGATGCCATTCTGGAAACGGCTAAGCTGTATCTGGGCGATGCTATGCGCGCAGCAAAAAGCTTCAAGGTGGAAAGTAAGCGTGCCGACAAGTCTTTCCCTATGGGCTCTATTCAACTGAGCCAGTATGTGGGCGGATGGATGCAGGAAGCTTTCCCTCACATCAAGGTAGATGTCCACAACCCCGAGTTGACCGTGTTTGTAGAGATCCGCGAGGATGCCGCTTATGTACACGGACCTGCCGAGCCTGCCGCCGGCGGTCTGCCCATCGGCATGGGTGGCAACGCAGTATCGCTGCTGTCCGGTGGTATCGACTCCCCCGTATCCAGCTACATGATGGCCAAGCGCGGCGTTAAGCTGGAGATGATCCACTTTGCCTCTCCTCCCTACACCTCTGCACAGGCACGGGAAAAGGTGCTGCAGCTGGCTCGCGAATTGACCCCCTGGTGCGGACGGCTGACTGTATTCATCATTCCCTTTACCGAAATTCAGGAAGAAATTCGCCGCAACTGCCCCGAAGATCACTTCACGCTGATCATGCGCCGGTTCATGATGCGTCTGGCCGACATGCTGGCTAAGGAGCTCAAATGCAAGGCACTGGTCACCGGCGAATGCCTTGGTCAGGTAGCCAGCCAAACCATGGACGCGCTGCGCGTCAGCGGTGATGTGACCGATCTTCCTGTGCTGCGTCCCCTGATTGGCATGGACAAGGAAGAGATCGTCCGCATTGCCCGCCATATCGGCACGTTTGACACCTCCATCCTGCCTTACGAAGATTGCTGCACCGTATTTACACCCCGCCATCCCAAGACCAAGCCCAATGTGGAAGATGTGCGCGAGATGGAACAGGTTCTGGATATCGAGGGTCTGTGCCAGCGAGCCATGTCTGAGCGCGAGATGGTCAAGATCCGGTATTAAGCGATGGACCAGACAACGATTCTCACGGAACAGCGGTTATTGGAAACCCTGCGTGCTCGCGGGCTTACTTTTGCTGCTGCTGAATCCTGTACAGGCGGACTGATTGCCAAGCGCATCACTGATTTGCCCGGTGCCTCCGCCGTATTCCGAGGCGGTGTGGTCAGCTATACCAATGAAGTAAAGCGTGATGTACTGGGCGTTGCGCAGCATCTGCTGGATCAGCACGGCGCCGTCAGCGCAGAAGTCGCCCAAGCAATGGCAGAAGGTGCACTGCGCATTACCGGTGCAGACTTGGCTGTATCTGTTACCGGTGTGGCCGGCCCTGACCGGGATGAGCGCGGCAACGATGTGGGCACAGTATATTTCGGCCTTGCTGCGCCGCAGCACAACCGGTCATTGAAAATGCACTTCCAAGGTGACCGCCGCGCGATCCGTCAGCAGGCAGCAGAATACGCGCTTTCCCTGCTTTTAAAAGAAACCGAAAAATAAATCCCATTACACAAGGAGATTCTATCATGGCTAAGAATTACGATCCCAACAACTTTGACCAGCGTCAGGCGGAGATCCGCAAGGCCAAGGGCAATCCCAACAAGAACATCCACCACAAGAAGAAAAACTCCAACTATCAGGGCTATGCCGCGGCTCAGCGCTCCGCTGAAGCCGCCAGAATGGAGGACAAGCAGCAGCGGGAGAGCCAGCCTCTGTGGATCACCATCGTGATGATCGTTATCTTCATCGTGCTGATCGCCGTGCTGGTGCTGATGAACGGCGCAATGAAAGGCAACGCGCTCTTCGCCCAGATCGCCACGCTGACCATCGGTCTGTCCTGCGGCATCCTCTTCTCTCTGCGCCGTTTCAATAAGAAGCCGGAGCAGGGATTCCAAAAGATTCTCTCTATCGTCCTGGCTGTGATGGCCGTGGTATATTCTTTCATGGGCGCTTACGGTTTGTTGAAGTTGCTGTAAAGCATAATTCCGACAGCTTTTTTGCAAAGTTATACCACTTCATCGTTGACAAAACGCAATTAAGTGGTTAATATGATTCTGTTATACTGAGAAAAGCAATGATGGGGACAAGTAGCGTCTTTTCGATGCAAAGAGAGCCGCCGGTTGGTGTAAGGCGGTGATCGGGCAGACGACGAACATCACCCCGGAGCTGCAGCGCCGAACTTACAGTAAGCGCGGACGGAAAGAGGGCCGTTACCTCCCCTCACCCACGGTTGGTGGGACTGAGCGGCTGCCTGTCAGGCAGCAACAAGAGTGGTACCGCAGAGGTCATAACGCGCCTTTGTCTCTTAATAAGAGACAAAGGCGTTTTTTATTTTGCATTTGAAAATTTATCATAGACGGAGGAATCACTGGATGAAAAAGACACTGAACATGCCCAAGAGCGGTTTTCCCATGCGAGCAGGTCTCCCCATGCGCGAGCCCGACATGCTCAAGCACTGGGAAGAACTGGATCTGTACAACGAGCTTCTGAAGAAGAACGAAGGCAAGCCCCTCTTCTCCCTGCATGACGGCCCTCCCTTCTCCAACGGCAACATTCATATGGGTCACGCTTTGAACAAGTCCATCAAGGACTTTATTACCCGCAGCTACGCTATGCGCGGTTACTACACCCCCTATATCCCCGGCTGGGATAACCACGGTATGCCTATCGAGTCTGCCATCATCAAGGAGCAGAAGCTGAACCACAAGGCCATGAGCGTGGCCGACTTCCGCAGCGCCTGCGAGGCTTACGCCGAGAAGTATATTCAGCTGCAGATGGCCGGCTTCAAGCGCATGGGCGTGGTGGCCGACTGGGAGCATCCCTATAAGACCATGGACAAGGGCTTTGAAGCCGCCGAGGTAAAAGTCTTTGGCGAGATGTACAAGAAGGGCTATATTTACAAGGGGCTTAAGCCCGTTTACTGGTGCTCTCACGATGAAACCGCTCTGGCCGAAGCTGAGATCGAGTACAAGGACGATCCCTGCACCACCGTGTATGTCAAGTTCCCCATGGCGGATGATCTGGGTAAGCTGAGCCATCTGGACCTGGCCAAGCTGAACTTCGTGATCTGGACCACTACCATCTGGACACTGCCCGGCAACCTGGCCATCGCCCTCCACCCCGACGAAAGCTATGCCGTAGTCCGTGCCGAAGACGGCGAGATGTATATCATGGCCGAAGCGCTGGTGAGCAAAGTCATGAAGATTGGCGGCCGCGAGAACTATGAAATCGTGGAAGTCCATCCCGGCTCTTTCTACGAGAACATGCTGGCCAACCACCCCTTCCTGCCCAAGACCAGCCGTCTGCTGCTGGCTGACTACGTCACCATGGAATCCGGTACCGGCTGCGTACACACCGCCCCCGGCTTTGGTGCTGACGACTACCAGACCTGCCTGCGTTACGGCATCGACATGGTGGTGCCCGTGGACGATCAGGGCCGCCACACCGACTATGCCGGTAAGTACGCAGGTCTCAAGACCGAAGAGTCCAACCCCGTCATTCTCGCCGACATGAAAGAGAGCGGCAAGCTCTTTGCCAGCGAGGAGATCATGCACAGCTATCCCCACTGCTGGCGCTGCAAGCACCCCATCATCTTCCGTGCTACTCCTCAGTGGTTCTGCTCCGTGGACTCCTTCAAGGATGCCGCCTGCGCCGCCTGCGACGATGTCCGCTGGCTGCCCACCTGGGGCGAGGATCGCATGAAAGCCATGATCCGTGAGCGCAACGACTGGTGTATCAGCCGTCAGCGCCGCTGGGGTCTGCCCATCCCTGTCTTCTACTGCAAGGAGTGCGGCAAGCCTGTGTGCACCGACGAGTCCATCGAGTCCGTGTCCGCTATTTTCGCTGAAAAGGGCTCCAATGCCTGGTTTGAGATGAGCGCCGCCGATCTGCTGCCCGCCGATTTTGTCTGCCCCCACTGCGGCGGCAAGCACTTCGAGCAGGAAACCGATACTCTGGACTGCTGGTTCGACTCCGGTTCCACCCACTATGCCGCCATGGAAAAGGATCAGGGTTTCTGGCCCGCCACCATGTATATTGAAGGTGCCGACCAGTACCGCGGCTGGTTCCAGTCCTCCCTGCTGACTGCCGTTGGCGCTCTGGGCCGTCCCGCTCCCTTCAAGGAGTGCCTGACGCACGGCTGGACCGTGGACGGTGAAGGCCGCGCCATGCATAAGTCTTTGGGCAATGGCATGGACCCCAACGAAATCATCAAGAAGTATGGCGCTGACCTGCTGCGTCTGTGGGCCGGCAGCTCCGATTATCATGTGGATGTGCGCTGCAGCGATGACATTTTCAAGCAGCTGAGCCAGAACTACCTGAAATTCCGCAACACATCCAAGTTCTGCCTGGATAACCTGGTGGGCTTCGATGCCAACGATCTGGTGGCTCCCGAGGATATGCTGGAGCTGGATCGCTGGGCCATCACCCGTCTGAATGCGCTGATTGAAAAGGTCTTTGCTGCCTATGATGAGTATGAGTTCCACGTTGTCTCCCACGCCATCAACGATTTCTGCGTGGTGGATCTGAGCTCCTTCTATTTCGACATCATCAAGGACCGTCTGTACTGCGATGATGCCGAGGGTCTCGGCCGCCGCAGCGCCCAAACCGCTCTATTCCTGATTCTGGACGCCATGACCCGTATGTTCGCGCCCATCCTCGCCTTCACCTGCGACGAAATCTGGCTGGCTATGCCTCACCGCGCCGGTGACGACGAACGCAACGTGCTGCTCAACGAAATGGTGAAGCCCTATACCCAGTATGATCTGGGCGACATGATCTCCTGGTCCAGCCTGCGCCTGCTGCGTGACGGCGTCAATGCCGCACTGGAAAAGGCCCGTGCCGACAAGAAGATCGGTAAGGCTCTGGAAGCTCATGTGACGCTGGTGAAAGATACTTCCTATCCCAACGACAACCTGTGCAGCCTGGAAGAGCGCTTCGCCGACCAGTGGGCCGACCTCTTTATCGTGTCCGATGTGGAGGTTTCCTCCGATCCCGCTCTGTATGCCGAAGGCAGCGACACCCCCATTGCCGGTGTCCGCGTCGTCGTCACCGAGGCCAAGGGTCAAAAGTGCCTGCGCTGCTGGAAACATCACACGCTGGTGGGTGCCAACGAGCAGTTCCCCGAACTGTGCCCCCGCTGCGCAGCTGTGGTGGCAAAGCTGCCCGTCATCGAATAAAAGAGTTGCATTTTGCCCGAAAATGTGTATAATCATTGGAGCAGGACATGTGTCCTGCTCCAATATGGGCCTATAGCTCAGCTGGGAGAGCGTACGGTTCGCATCGATATGGACGCACATCGACCAACGACGGCTGGCCCAAAATTTCGGAGAGAAATTCCTCCGAAACTCACGAAAACTTAAAAACACAAAAATCCGCTTTTTGTTCTGAAAAACGGGCAAAAAGCGGTAATATGGGCCTATAGCTCAGCTGGGAGAGCGTACGGTTCGCATCCGTAAGGTCGTCGGTTCGATCCCGATTAGGTCCACCATTTT
>SVLK01000042.1 GCA_015067975.1 Oscillospiraceae bacterium
GGGCTCCGGCGGGAAACGGGTGTGAACAGCCATTCCCTGGAACTGACCACCCTCTGCGATGTCCTCGTCGATAAAAGTATGGATAAAGTTTTTGCTCTCTAAAACCTCTGCGGTTTCGGTGGTCTTTCTTTCCTCGGTCATTTTCTCACACTCCTTGGTCGTCAAATATTCGCGTAAACGCTTGCAATATTATAAAGTCTCCTTGGTTAAATTGCAATAGTTTCCCTTTGTTTTTCCGTCTTGTTTCACAAAAATTCTGCCTCGTCTGGAATATAACGGGCTAGCGCTGCATTTTTCATGCGGTGATCATCCGTCACCTCACGCAGCACCTCGATCTGGGGCGGCAGGGTAAAAGACTCTTCTTCCGAAGGCAATTCCACTTCCATCACGGCTATCTTTTGCCAAAATGGGTAGACATCAATTTCAAATAAAAACCCATTATACGGAAGACAATAACGTGTTTTCCGTATCGTCAGTGCATCTTCCGCGCGCTGCAGCAATAATTGTTCATATTCCGCACGGTCGATCTGCCGTTCCCGTTCCACGCAGGTACGGTCACTGAGTCGTTCCTTTTCTGTGTGGAAAAACTCCTCCCGTTCCCCTGTTCTGCGGCGCACACGAGCCGTCACGCCGGACACGGATTGTAAATAGGTCTGCTCCATATCATACACAGCGCTGCACAGAGGCCGCAGCTGCTGCATATCGGGACAGGCAATCAAATATTTGCGTTCGATTTCCAAAGGCTCATTCACAGCGCATCAAACTCCTCTCGCGTCATCAGCAAGTTCAGTGCCTCCAGCAGAGCATTGGCAGTCATATGACCGGGCAGCCGCAGTTTTTGCAGTAATTCCTTGCGTTTATGTTCCGAATTGGGTCCTACCAACCCCTTTTCCAACATATCCGCTTTGGTGATGGCGGCGGCAACGGACACTGCCTCTTCCCCTTCAAAGGTTGCACCGCAGCGACGCAGTACCTCCAACAGCACTTCCGGTGTCATGCCTTCCACGCCCAGCTTGCCTTCCTTGCCACCCTGTTTCTTGCGCCGTTCCTTACCGGCCACATCAGGAATATAGGCCTGCTTGATCTGTTCTTTAGGCAGCGATCCTTTAAGATAATTACGGATTACAAATCCGGCCCCGTCACTGTCGGTCAGCAGAATCAACCCACGTTTTTCCGCCAACTGACGGAAAAACGCCAGCTTTTCCTTATCGTTGAATACGCCAAAGCCGCCGGTCTCTACTACGGTAGCATCCACCACCTGCAGCAGCGCATTCTTATCGTAGCGCCCCTCCACCACGATCACTTCACGAATTCTCGGTTTCATTTTCTGCCTGCCAACTCCATCAAAAACAGTTTCAGTTCCGCCTCGCGGTCAATGTTTTTCTCGCTCTTCATACGCCGATCCAACACTTGCGCACGCTGTAATGCATTGCGGCACCAGTCGTGATCTACTTTCTTGGCCGCATCCATCAGCAACCTTGCTGGATAATCGCTCTTCATGCCCCAAATTTGGCCGAGCCATGCCCTATCTTTTCCGCCGTCAATCGCCATGCGGGCGGTGTAGAGCCGGCGCAGTTCTTTGCCGATAGCCGCCAGAATCATAATGGGATCGATCTGCATACGCAGCAGCTCACCCATAATCCGGGCAGCATCATCATACTTGCCCTTGGTGATCTGGCTGGTCATATCAAATACCTGTGCATCCAGTATCGGGTCAGCCACCGCATTGATATCTGCCACCGTGATGTTCTTCCCTTTGGCATAGGCAGCAATTTTGGCGATTTCCGGCACCAGATCGGTCATCAGCGTACCGCAGGTGAACAGCAGATGGTCGATGGTGGCCGTATCGATATCGTGCTCGGTTGCCGCAAAGCGCCGTTTGACCCATCGAACCAGAGCAGCACGTTCCTGCTCAACAAACGGCACTTCCTGCACAAACTTGTCCAGCACCGCCGTCAGTTTTTTCATCTTCCCATCGCGCTTATATTCCAGCACATCGTAGATAAAAATCAGCGTGCAGTATTCCGGCACATCACTGAGGATCTCCATCAGCGACGTGCGCTGATTCTCGTCCAGCTTGAAGATGTCCAGATCCGTCACCGTCACCAGCGTGCGCTCGGCCATCATCGGCATGGCTTCCACAGCTTCGGCCAACTGCTGCATGGGCAAACCCTTTCCCTGCAGACGGTGATAGTTGAACTCTTCAAACCCAGCAGGTACCAACTGCTGGCGTACCTGCTCCACATAGTTGGTGCGCAGGTATACTTCCTCGCCATAGAAGATGTAGGCGTTTTGCAGCGTGCCGGCCTTCAAATCCTGCTTAAACCGCTCAAATGCGCCGCTTCCCTGTTCTTTTTTATCCTTTTTCGGTGCCATACGTTTCTTCTCCTCTATGGACTGTCAGCAAAATATTTCCCTGTAAATCTGTGCGGTAAACATCGATCCCCTTGCCGGCCAGTCGAACCAGTACCGTATCGGACGGATGCCCGTAGCTATTATCACCCACACTGATCAATGCCGTTTCCGGCGTAATCGCCTTCAAAAAATCCGGATCTGTACTATACTTGGATCCGTGATGGCTTACCACCAGCGCTTCCACATCCGGCAGGTCGTAACGCTCGGTCAGCAGCAGTTCAGTATTGCCGGCCATATCACCGGTAATCAGCAAATCAAAATCACCGGCGCTGCACAGCACTGTCAGTCCTTGCTCATTTAAATCTCCTTCGCCTAACGGCGGATAAAGCCGCAGCGTTGCTCCTCCCAGCGGCACAGCCTGTATCGTATCTACGTAGCAGACCCTCATTCCGTATTGCTCTGCCATCTCCAGCAGCTGTTCTTTTACGCCATACTCGTCATCGATCCTCGGCAAGTAAAGCGTTTCCACCGCTACACGTGCAAATAGCTCCCTCAGCCCGTTTGTATGGTCGGCGTGATAGTGGGTCACCGCTACAGCGGTCAATTTCTGCAAGCCGCGGCTGCCGATCTCATCAGCCGCGCGGTCACCGGCATCAATATACGTATTGCTACTGCCGCAATCCACCAGTACCGTTTCCCTACCGCTTTGCAGCAGGATACTGGCGCCTTGTCCCACATCCAACGCCATGGCGCTCAATTCTCCATAGCGGTATTGCAGCGCTCCTAACCAAACGGTCAATGCCAGTGACAGTGCAGCCAGCACCCCAAAAAGTGCATATTTGCGTCTGTGGCCTTTGCTCAAAAGGCAGGCAGATAGCATGACATAGGCATATATCAGCCAATATTTCAAATAAGGATTGGAAAAATAGAGTGCATGGAATGGCAGGCGCATGAATGTGCGCGCCACCCATAGCGCGTAGTGAATCAGTCCCCCTACCGGCCATTCCAGCAGCTGCGCTGCAGCAGGCCAAACAAAGTGCAGCAGTACCGTCACAAAGGAGAGCATAAATGCCCAACCTGCTGCCGGCACTACCAACAGGTTACTTAGTGGTGAAACCGGGGTAAATATATTAAAATAGTAAGCCGTCAGCGGGACGGTGAGCACCAGTGCCCCCAAAGAGGCCGAAATATTGGCCGCAAAGAAACTCCAGAACCGACGTAAAATCTTTCTTTGGAATTTGACGCCCATGGCCCAGCGGTAAATTTTATCGGAGCAAAGCAAAATACCCAGCGTAGCTGCAAAGCTCAGCTGCAGGCTGATTCCCCCTGCGGCGTACGGATTACACAGCAAAATCACCAACAGTGCTGTACCCATGCTGGTCAGCGGATCGCTGTCGCGCAAAAAGAGCGGTGCCAGCAGCGCAAAGATCAGCATGATACACGAACGCACTACCGAAGGCGTCAACCCCAACATCAGCATATAAAAGCCAAGTACCGTAATGGAGAGTGCTGCATACAGCCGCCGATATCCCTTCGGCAGCAGCAGACCCAGCAGCGTCACAAGAAATGCACAGTGCAGCCCCGACACCGCAAATAAGTGGCTTAAACCCACCTCAGACATGGCCGTTTCGTCTTCCGTTGACAGTTCGCTTCGTTCACCGGTCAGCATGGCCAGCACAAAAGCTGCAGTCGTTTCGTCTGTCCAAATCTGTCGTACCTGCTCCCGCATAGAGCGCAAGGCCCGCACCGGCAGCCAGCGCAGCGTTCCTGCACTGCCATCTTCTATCTGCAACTCTCCGCGGCCATAGAGCAGTACATGCACACCATCGGTGGCAAATGACTTCGTCTTCTGTAAGGCGTCCTGCCAGTAAGCATTGCCTGACAGCACTTGGCCCGGATGCAGATCAAGCAGTTCTTCTCCACCATAATAAATGGCTTTTGCACCTTTTCCAAGAGAAACCGTTATTTTTGCACCATTTTCCGTGGCAATCGGATATTCCGTTACCGTAGCAGAAAACTTCTGCATCTGTCCACATTGGTCACTAACTGGAGTCACGATCAGGGCATCATACGCTACAAACCACAACAACGCCGCAGCCGCCGAAAACACCATCAGCAGCAAACGCAAGTGCAGCTGCTGCTTTTGGGAAAAGAGCTTGCGCAGCAGAAAAAGAAGTATTGCTATCACCAGCAATCCGCCAACGCACCACAAATGCCAACCATGATACGGCAGCAGCACCGCCAAAAGCGTAGCAGCGGCAAAGGAGAAAGCAACGGTAGCCAAGATACGCATACTTTCCCTCCCACTGCTGTAATTAGTTCATTATACCAAAAATCCTTCTTTGGGGCAAGGGATGCCCTTCCGGACGCAATAAAAATCTCCCTGCCGCAGCAGGGAGATTTTTGCATCAGCTAAATTTCGGTTTTACCTTGGCAAGGCAGATGCGGATCCACTCATGGTCATAGAAGCTGAGCACATCCGAAGGCAGGCCGCCGAAAGACTCGCACTTTTCCAATACATCTTCGTCAGGATAGATGATGGGATCTTCCGCCATCTCCGGATCCATGATATCATGCGCCGTTGCCGAAGGCGTAGAATAACCCACAGCATCGCAGTTGCGCAGCACGATGTCATCACGGCACATAAAGTTGATGAATGCCAGTGCATTATCATAGTTCTCGCAGCAAGATGGCACGCACATGGAGTCCACAAACAGGTTGGCACCCTCTTCCGGCAGGCAGAAGGCAAGATCCGGATTCTCCTCGGCCATGATCACATAGTCGCCGGCATAATAAGTGCCGATCGCAGCTTCATTGTTGATCATCTTGTCGAAGATCTGGTCCATAACGTAGGCCTGTACAATACCTTCGCGTTTCTGTTCCATCAGCAGCTCTGCCGCCTGACGGATCTCCTCCTCATTGGTAGTGTTAAAGGAATACCCCAATGCCTTCAAAGCCAGGCCGATACAATCGCGGGGATTGTCAAAAATCAATACTTGGCTGCGAAGATCCGTAGTAAACAGGTCCATCCAGCTGGTCGGTGCCTCGTCCACCATCGTGGTGTTGTAGATAATGCCGGTGGTGCCCCACATGTAAGGAACACTGTACTGCTGCTGGGGGTCAAACTCCAGATGCAGATACTGCTCATCCAGATTCTTCATGTTGGGGATCTTGCTGTAGTCCAATTTCAGCAGCAGATCCTCGGAAATCATGCGGGCAACCATATAGTCCGAAGGAATGATCACATCATACTTGCTGCCGCCGCTTTTAATGCTGGAGTAAAGCATTTCGTTGCTGGAAAAGGTATTATAATTAACTGTAATGCCGGTCTCTGCCTCGAATTCTTCGAAAATCGATTCGTCGATATACTCGCCCCAGTTGTAGACATTGACTACGTTTCCCTCCTGCTTGCCGCAGCCGGGCAGCACCAGGCTGGAGAGCATCATCAGCAGACACAGCGTAATTGAGACCAACTTTTTCATCAGTTGCCTCCCTTCCGCAGCGCACGGGCGCGCTTCTCATTGAGCTGCTCCTGACGAACCTGACGCACATTCACGATCACCAGCAGCGTCAGCACCACCACAAAGAGAATGGTGGACAGCGCATTGACTTCCGGGCTGATGCGTTTACGGGTCATGGCGTAAATCTGCATAGCCAGCGTGGAAACCTCACTGCCGGCAGTAAAGTAGGAAATGACAAAGTCGTCGATGGACATGGTAAAGGCAATCAGCATACCGTTGAGAATACCGGGTCGCAGTTCCGGCATCAACACCTTCCAAAATGCCTGCCACGGTGTGGCCCCCAAGTCCATAGCCGCCTCCCCCAAATTGGGGTTCAGCTGCCGCAGTTTAGGCATCACCGCCAACACCACATAGGGTATGTTGAACGTGATGTGAGCCAAAAGCAGCGTTCCAAATCCCATAGAAAAGCCCAGCAGGTTACCGGCTCCGACGAACAGCAGCATCAGGCTCACACCGGTGATGATATCTGCATTGGTCATAGGGATATTGTTAATCGTTAAAAACAGGTTGCGGGGACGACGCTTCATGTTGTGGAAGCCGATAGCCGCCGCCGTGCCCAGCACCGTAGCGATTACCGCCGCCAGTACCGACACGGTAATGGTGGTACTGAAAGCCGAGAGGATCTCCTCATCGCGCAGCAGTTCCTGATACCAGTGCAGGGAAAAACCCGCCCACACAGTACGGCTCTTGGATGCGTTAAAAGAGAAGATGATCAGTACCACGATGGGCAAATACAAAAAAACGTAGACAAGGATATTGAATACGCGGGCAAAGGCGTTGTTTTTCTGCACCATCACATCAACACCGTCCCTTCATCACCATCGCCGAAGCGGTTGGTGATCAGCGTAGCCACCAACACCAGAAGCAGCATCATCAAGGAAATGGCACTGCCCAGATGGGGGTTATACGCGCTGCCCAAAAACTGCATCTCGATCAGGTCACCCAGCAAAAAGCTCATGCCGCCACCCAGCAGTTTGGAAATGGCAAAGGTGCTGATGGAGGGAATGAACACCATGGTCACGCCCGACAGCACGCCCGGCAGAGACAGCGGGAAAATCACGCGGCGGAACGTCTCACGCTTATTGGCTCCCAGATCCTGCGCCGCTTCGATATATTTGCGGTCCAGCTTATCGATCACCGAGAAGATAGGCAGAATCATAAAGGGCAGGAAGTTATACACCATGCCCAGTACCACCGCCACGTCGGTGTTGATAATATGGATCGGTCCAATGCCGAAGATGCCTAAAAATTGATTGAGGAAACCGTTATTTTCCAGAATGGACATCCACGCATAAGTGCGCAGCAAGAAGTTCATCCACATAGGCAGCATGATCAGCAGCATCGCCACTTTGCGGAAAATCGGGCCTTCCTGCGCCAGAAAATAGGAAAAGGGATAGGCGATCAGCAGACAGATAGCCGTAGCGATCAGCGCCAGCACCACCGAATTGCCGAAAACCTGCAAAAACACGTCAATATTGTTGAAGTTTTCCAGAGTGAACTCACCGTCAAAGTTGGTGAATGCATACACCACGATGAGCACCAGAGGAATGACCACAAACACGGCCATCCAGAACACATACGGCACTGCCGCGCTCTTAGTCCTCATCGTCAGCGTCCTCCTCAGCCTCCTCCGCATCGAAGTCAGGATCGTTGATCTCGTCATACTCTGCAGAATAGGAACTGTAGTCGCCGAACATTCCGGAATACTCGCTCTTTTTCATAATGTGGATATCATCGGGGTTCAGGATAATGCCGATGACCTCGCCCACCTCATGGTAGTCGGTGGTCTGGATCAGCCACTTATAGCCCTTGAAATCCACAATAGTGTCATAGTGCACGCCCTTGAAGGTCACGGAAGTCACCGTGCCCTGCAGACGGCCCTTTTCGGGTGCCACGATCTCAATGTCCTCGGGGCGGATGACTACATCCACCGGCTCCATGGGTGCAAATCCCTTATCGAGACACTTAAACTTGCGGTTGAAGAACTCCACCACATAGTCTGCGTGCATGACGCCGTCGAGGATATTTGACTCGCCGATAAAGTCTGCCACAAAGGCGTTCTTGGGCTCGTTATAAATATCCTCGGGAGAACCGATCTGCTGAATACGGCCCTTGTCCATGACCACTACAGTGTCGGACATAGTCAAGGCCTCTTCCTGATCGTGGGTCACATAGATAAATGTGATGCCCATCTGCTGCTGGATACGCTTCAGTTCATTCTGCATATCCTTGCGCAGACGCAGATCCAGTGCGCCCAGAGGCTCGTCCAGCAGCAATACCTTAGGACGGTTCACCAGTGCTCTGGCAATGGCTACACGCTGCTGCTGACCGCCGGAAAGCTGGTCTACACGGCGCTTGCCGAAGCCCTTCAGGCTGACCACTTCCAGCATCTCATTGACGCGCTCTTCGATCTCCTTTTCCGCCACCTTGGCGATACGAAGGCCGAAAGCAATGTTTTCAAATACGTCCAGATGCGGGAACAACGCATATTTCTGGAACACAGTATTGATCTGCCGCTGATGAGGCGGAACATCGTTAATCCTCACACCGTCAAAGGTGACGTCTCCCGACGTGGGCGTCGTGAAGCCGCCAATAATCCGCAGCGTAGTGGTCTTACCGCAGCCGCTGGGACCCAGCAATGTGAGGAACTCAGAATCGTTAATATAAAGATTGATGTGATCGAGAACCAGCTCGTCGTCAAACGCCATACACAGATCGTGCAGACGAATCAACTCTTTGGACATGTATCCTCCCCCGTTTCATCAAAAAATGGGCCTCTTCTCTCTGTCAAAAGGGGGCCTTGTTCCGGGCCTGGTTTTTTCGTTGAAATTCGGCAATTTAACTATATAAAAACGCAGACAAAATGTCAATGGATAAACACAATTTTTTCCTTTAGCGCGTTAAAATATACAGACCCCACCGGCACTTCATCCGGTAGGGTCTGCCACAAATTCAGTCTTGGAAATATTTGTCACGGAAGGGCACATTGTCCACCTCGAAGCTCCTGCCCTTGAGGTAATTCAGCAGCCCCGCATCGGTGGGAAAGTCAAAGGTCAGCTTGTAGGAATACAGCGCCTGCCGTGTTTCGCCATAGCGTTTGTTTTTCTCGCCGTTGCCGTACTTTCCGTCACCCAGCAGCGGGCAGCCCAGATCGGCAAAAGAAGCTCGGATCTGGTGCGTGCGGCCGGTCAACAGTTCCACTTCCACCAAAGCCAGTTCCCCCTTGCGCTGCAGCGTTTTGTAGTTGGTCAGCGCTGTTTTTCCACCGGGGATCGGCTTATGATATACGGCAACCTGCTTCTTCTTCTCATCTTTGAGCAAAAAACACTCGATTTTTCCTTCTGCCGGCTTCGGTGCACCGAGGGTGATGCACAGATACCGCTTGTTGATCTCCCGGTCACGGATCTTCTCGTTGATAATGCGCAGCGTTTCTGCGTTCTTGGCAGCGATTACAATACCACCTGTATTGCGGTCAATGCGATTACACAGCGCCGGGGTGAAGGCATTTTCCCATCGTGGATTCCACTCTTTCTTCTGGTAAAGGTAGGCCTGAATGTGATTGATGAGCGTATTTACCTTTTCCGTCTCGTCAGCATGGACCACCAACCCCGGCCGCTTGTTAAGCAGCATCAGGTTTTCATCCTCATAGACAATATCCAGCACCGGGCAGAACAGCGTCAAAAACATGTTCTCCTCCCGGGGTTTATCAAAAAACTCATCGTTGATATACAGCTGCAGCACATCACCTTCCTGCAGCCGCTGATCCCGTTGGGCACGGGCGCCATTGACCTTGATGCGCTTAAGGCGGATATACTTTTGCAGCAGCGCTGCAGGCAGCAGCGGCAAAGACTTTGCCACAAAGCGATCCAGCCGCTGTCCGGCATCATTTTTCCCGATGGTCAGCTCTTTCATGGCAACCTCCCGCCAATCGTGAAATCTTACAAGAACCATTCTACTCTATTTTAGAAAAATGTCAAAATAATTGTAAGAAAATGTTTGACAATGTGGGTTTCATTGATTATAATACTACTCGTGTCATTGCGAGGTGTACTATGCGTTTGAACGTAAACAGAATTCTGCATACCCCTGATGCCAAGGCGGATTTCCACTTTGAGCTGGATTTGTCCGATCTGGACTTCGGCGGTATGTACCCTGTCACTCACCCGGTTGTTGTGGACGGCCAGGTGCGCAATAAGGCAGGCGTACTGCATTGTGAACTTCAGGCAGATACGACGCTCCACTGTGTTTGTGACCGATGCGCAAAGGAGTTCGAAGATCCCCAGACTGTGACTTTCTCGTGCGTTCTGGCCGAGGAAAAACAGGACGAGGAAAACGAAGACATTGTTGTGTTGGAAAACAACGAGGTGGATCTGGCGGAACTGGCCAGAACGGCGTTCATTCTCGATATGGACACGAAAACCCTCTGCAGCGAAGACTGTCAGGGTCTTTGCCCCGGCTGCGGTGTTAACCTCAATGAGGAACCCTGCCGCTGCAAAAAGCAGGTCGATCCCCGGCTGGCCGCGCTGGCAAAACTGCTGCAGGACGACTAACGCATCCATACTTCATTATTAAATTACTGCTAAGGCAGTTAAGACCAAGGAGGTGTCAACATGGCAGTACCTAAGAGAAAAGTATCCAAACAAAGACGCAATAAGAGACGCAGCTCCGTGTGGAAGCTGACTGCTCCCGGTCTGGTGGCTTGCTCCAAGTGTGGCGCGCTGCATCTGCCTCACAGAATGTGCCC
>SVLK01000043.1 GCA_015067975.1 Oscillospiraceae bacterium
AGATTTTTCCAGCAGTTCTTCGAAGCTCTCTTCAACAGCTTCCATGGTCTTGATTTCTTCGCTCATCGTTGTATATACCTCCTTAATGATGCCCGCCGGTGTGGACGCGCCGGCCGTAAGACCCGCCACAGAACATCCATTAAGAAAGTCCGATGAAAGCTGCCCGGCATGTTCGATTTGAACCACCTTCGCACATCTTTCGCTGCAAATTTCCGTCAAATGTTTGGTGTTGGCACTCTTGCGATCTCCGACCACGACCATCACGTCAACCTGGGCGGCCAATTCCGCCGCTTCAGACTGCCGTTTATGCGTAGCATTGCATATTGTATCAAATATTTTCGCGTTTGTACACTCTTTTTTTAAGATTTCTTTGGAACTTTCCCAAATTGCCCGGATGCAGGTGGTCTGTGCCACAGCAGTCAGCGGCAAATGACATCTTTCTACGTCTTCTTCCAGCCATTTTTGCAGCTTTTCCGGCCCGTCAAAGATTAGCGACTTGTCAGACCAGCTGGCCACGCCCATCACTTCCGGGTGATCCGGCTCACCGATAATCAGCGGAATACGGCCTTCCTCATCCGCCTTTGCTACCAACTGCTGGATCCGCAGCACATGAGGACAAGTGGCATTGACACAAGGTGCACCAATGGACTCCAGATAGTCAATGACATCTTTCTTTTCACCATGGGCACGAATCAATACCGTGTCACCGGTCCGAACCTCATCCACACCGGACACCTGTCGGGCACCCAACTGTTCCAGCTCTGCCACCACATTGGCATTGTGGATAATGCTGCCCAACATCACACAGCCGCCCCGCTCCTGAGCCGTCTGCTGTGCCATCTTAACGGCGCGCTCCACGCCATAGCAGAAACCGGCACTCTTTGCAAGGATCACTTTCATTTTGTTTCTCCCAACTGATAGGCCTGACGCATGATTTCGTCAGCATTTGTCTGGTATTCCTCAGCCGTTCCTTTCTTTCCGGTATAGACCGGGCTATACTCCGGGCCAAACACAATGCGTGTTTTGCGGAACAGCCGTTTTTCCGTGCCGATATACACCGGCTGCAGCTGCACGCCGGAGCGGATCGCGATCATAGCCGCACCGCCCTTCACCTCTGCAATCTGTCCCGGTTTGACACGGGTTCCTTCAGGGAAAATCATCAAACTGCTTCCATCACGCAAAGAGCGAATGGCAGTTTTTACAGCTTGAATATCGGAGTTGCCGCGATCCACACCAAAAGCACCCATCTTGCGCAGGAACCAGCCCAGCACAGGGATCTCCATCAGCTGCTTTTTGGCCATCATTCGCAGCGGGTAATTGTACGGCAAAGCGCAAGCCACCATGATCGGATCCAGGGCGCTGCTATGGTTGGGACAAAAAATGACGCTCTGTCCCGTCACATGCTCCAGTCCTTCTACCTGTAAGGGATACAGTAGCCGGAAAATAGGCGCAATGCACCAGTGAATGCGCGCATAGAACAGGTTTTTTGTCTTGCTCATATGCCCACTTTCTCCCGAATCACCTGCAGCATCTTTGCTTTGCTTTCTTCAAAGCCCAACACGCTTGTCTCCACCAACACTGCATCATCTGCCTGTTTCAAAGGTGCCGCAGCGCGGTGGCTGTCATTAAAGTCGCGTTCTTCCATTTCGCGCAGTACTTCTTTGTAAGGGCGCTCTGTGCCGCGCTGGCGAAGCTCCTCCCAACGACGCTGGGCACGTACTTCCACATCGGCCGTCAGGAAAATTTTCACCTCGGCATCGGGCAGCACTACCGTGCCAATGTCACGGCCGTCCATGATAACGCAGCTGCGGCGAGCCATCTCCCGCTGCATCTCCAACAGGAAGGTGCGCACCTCAGGGATCGCAGAAACATTGGACGCGTACATGGAAATCTGGGGTAAGCGGATCTCTTTGGTTACGTCCTGCCCGTTAAGATACATGTGCTGTAAGCCGTCATCCGCGTAACGCATTTCGATCTCCAACTGCGGCAAAACAGCAATCACCGCGGCAGCATCTTTGGGATCAATATTTTTGCTGAATACATAGTATCCAATCGTGCGGTAAATCGCGCCGGTATCCACATAAACGATACCCAACTCTGCCGCCACAGCCTTAGACAGCGTGCTCTTACCGGCACCGGAAGGTCCGTCCACCGCTACAGAATAAATCTTTCTCATTTTCATTCAACCTCACTTTTTGCTGCGGAAATACCTGCCTGTCGACCTGTTGCCCAGGCGATCTGCAGATTGAATCCGCCGGTATATGCGTCCACATCCAGCACTTCTCCTGCCAAATACAGACCTGTTACTTTCTTCGATTCCATGGTGGCAGGCTGCACTTCACCCACCTTGATGCCACCGGATGTAATGATTGCCTCACGCACCGGGCGCGGTCCGGACACGGAAACGGGAAATTTTTTCAACAATTCCACCAGTGCACGGCGCTGCTGTTTCGTGACCGAGTGACACTTCAGCGTACCGTCAATAGCCAGCTTGTCCAGTACCACATCCACCATGCTGTGAGGCACCAATCCCGCCACGATTTTTTCAAAATCGCGGTTGCTCTGCTCTGTCAGGTCACGCAAAATCCGTGTTTCCAGTTTCTGCTCGTCCAGTGCCGGCTTCAAATCGATCACCAAGCGGTATTGCTCCTTGTCCCAATTTCGCAGATGGGCGCTGGCGGAAAGTACCAGTGGACCGGATACGCCGAAATGGGTAAAAAGCATCTCGCCAAATTCACGGAAAACCGCCTTATTTTTTCGATTATAAGCCGTTAATTCCACATTTTTCAGAGCCAAGCCTTGCATTTTCCCGCAGGCAGGGTCATCGCTCTCCAACGGTACCAAGGATCCCACCGGATCCACGATCGTATGCCCCAGTTCCTGCGCCATACGATAACCGTCGCCGGTACTGCCGGTACCGGGATAGGAAACACCGCCGGTAGCCAGCACCACTGCGTCTGCGGCATACTGCCTCTTCTCGCCTTCCACACCCGTTACTACGTCTTCCTCCGCCGTAATGTGCACAGCTCTGTCCCGCTCCCATTTCACGTGCAAGCGGTTCATCTGCCGACGCAATGCATCGGAAATGTCAAACGAGCGGTCCGATTGAGGAAATACCCGGTTTCCCCGCTCTGTTTTCAGCGGCACACCGGCCTTTTCAAAGAAATTCATGGTATCCTGACTATTGAAACGGGAAAACACGCTGTATAAAAAGCGGCCGTTGCGCGGCACATTGGCCAGCAACTCTTCCACCGTGCAGTTGTTGGTCACATTGCATCTGCCTTTGCCGGTGATATTCAGTTTTTTACCCAAGCGTTCATTGGGCTCCAGCAGCGTTACCTCCGCGCCGTTTTCCGCCGCAGAGATGGCCGCCATCATGCCGGCAGCCCCGCCGCCAATGACAACAACTTTTTTACTCATCTTCCGTTTTACCAAATACACTGTATGTCGACCACACCCGCTCCATTTCGGCAAAGGTGTTGGAAACTTCCTCATTCTTCTGCTCACCCACCGCCACGATCAGCGCATTGAGCAGACTCAAAGGCGCTGCCATGGAGTCGACAAAGGAGATCATATCGCTTCGTACCAACAAAGAGGCCCCCGCTTCCTTATAAAGAGGAGACATCTTGCTGTCGGTGATAGCAATAACCTCTGCCCCGCGCTTGCGGGCAAATTCAACGGCGTTAACTGCCATCTTGGAGTATCGTGGGAAACTGATGCCTACCAGCACATCGTTGGGGCCAATGCGCACCAACTGCTCAAAAATCTCTCCGGTGGCTGTATTCTGCACTAACGTAACGTTAGGAAAAATCAAGTGGAAATAAAAGTGCAGATAGCCGGCCAGATACGCCGAAGATCGAACACCTAACAGGTAAATATGTTCGGCATGGAGCAGTTTCTCCACCACACGGTCAAACTCTGCGCGATCCACCTGTTCAATGGCATTGTGGATACTGTCCATATCACGCTGCATGACGCTGCCGAGAATATCATCGCCGCTCATCTGGTCACGGGAAGCGCGGATGCGCTGGATAGATGTCAGGCGGCCACGAATCAGCTCCTGCAGCGCCTTTTGCATCTCGGGATAGCCGTCATAGCCCAGCTGCGCGGCAAAACGCACCACAGTGGACTCGCTGACATTGGCCGTTTCACCCAGTCGTTTTGCCGTCATAAATGCGGCCTTATCGTAGTTATCAAGAATAAATTGGGCAATACGCTTTTGCCCCTTGGAATAGGAATCTGTGTTGGCCTGAATCGTATGTAATACGTTCTTCGTCACGCCTGTTCGCTTCCTTTCAATGCCTGTATTTCTTCCTGCGTCAAATAACGCCACGCGCCTGCTTTCAGGCTGCCCAGCGTCAATGTATGCTCTGCCACACGCTTAAGGCGCAGCACTTCCAGTCCGCACTGGCTGCACATGCGGCGGATCTGGCGGTTTTTTCCTTCGTGGATCACGATTTGCAGCAGTGCATCCTTCTCTGCACAACGCAGCACCTTTACCTGCGCCGGGCGAATAGGTTCTCCCTCCACATCCCGTAAGGCGCCAAGACGCTCTGCCGCACCGTCCAGCGCACCACACACGGTGACATGGTACGTTTTGTTCACCTCACCGCTGGGATGGATCAAGCGCTGCATCAGCGCACCATCATTGGTGAACAGCAGTAACCCCTCCGACTCTTTGTCCAATCGGCCCACCGGAAAGACACGCACGCCGCAATCTTCCACCAATTGTGCCGCTGTTTTCCGCCCACGCTCATCACTGAGCGTTGTTACATAGCCGCGGGGCTTGTGAAGCATCAGGTATACTGCTTCGGGTGCAACGTCCAACAACTTACCGTCCACAGTAATCGCATCGCCTTCTTCTGCCGTATCTCCCAGCTTTGCTGCCTGTCCGTTGACGGATACGCGCCCTGCGCGCAGCAGTTCTTCCGCCGCACGTCGCGAGCAAAGCCCCGCGCGGGCTATGATTTTTTGCAATCGCTTCGCCACGAAGCTTCCTCCCTTCTCTTATGCCGTCCCAACGGAAAATCCGTAGTCATACATCGCCTGATGGTCAGCCCAATCATTGCCATCCTGCAGCGTCACCGCTACCAGCGTCCGTCCGTCACGTACCACGCAACTGACCAGCGTCCGGCCTGCCGCCATGGTATAGCCGGTTTTTAGGCCGATACACCCCTCCAATGAGCGCAGCAACCGATTGTGGTTGCTCATGGTGCGCTGACCGGTGGATGCCTGAATGGTGGAGCAAATCCGTACAAACGCAGGATTTTCCACTGCATATGCCGCCAAATATGCCATGTCGGCAGCTGTAGAAAAATGTGCCGCATCGTCCAATCCGTTAGGGTTGGCAAACGACGTGCCTGTCAACCCCAATTCCTTTACCTTGCAGTTCATTTGCTCCACAAAAGCTTCCACGCTGCCGCAACAACCTTCTGCCAGCGCCAGCGCCGCGTCGTTACCGCTGCATAGCATCAGTCCGTACAGCAGTTCTTCTACCGTCACACGCTCGCCGGGAGCAAGATACATGGAGGAACCTTCCACCATATGATTTTGCGTGATCACCACTTCTTTTTGCAGCGGTGCGCACTCTAGTGCCACCAGTGCCGTCACGATCTTTGTGGTGCTTGCGATCAGCATCTGCTTCTGCGCGTTCTTTTCATAGAGGATCTGCCCGGTATCAGCATCCAGCAGCACAGCTGCCGTGGCCGATACGCCCGGACTGTCGGCACAGCAAAGACCCACACAGCCAAGCACAAGTACAGCACCCAGCCAAACCGCCAACATTGTTTTTTTCACGAAATCACCCTTTATTTCCTTGGTGATTTCATTTTATTCACTCAGAACTCGGACTTTGCCTGCTTCTTGTCGATATAGTTTTCCACGCGGTCCATCACCTGCGGAACCATCTCAATGACGCGGTCTGCCGTAGTCATGGCAGGGACTGCCACAGGCAGCATGCGTGTCGTGCCGTCCTTGATCACCAGAAAGGCTACCGGCTCTACGCGAACACCGGCCGTACTGCCGCCGCCGAACTTATTGTTACCGGCCTGCTTGCCGTAATCACCGCCGCCGCAGCCAAAGCCGAAGCTCAGGCGGGACACGGGGATCAGCGTCACACCATCAGCTGTCACAATGGGTTCCCCGATAATGGTGTTGGAGTCTACCATCTCACGGACCTTGCTCATGGAGCTTTCCATCAGCTCGCTCAAAGGATTCTTCTTCTCGTTCATAACTCGCATCCTTTCTAATTTTACACGTTTGTGACTTGTTCTTTTTTTGCTGCAGGCTCCTTTGCTTTCTGCCAGCGCAGATACCAACGCAGTACCGGCACACCTGCCAGCAGCGCAATATGCAGCAGTTGGCCGATCCGGAAACTGACACCGACCTCACCCTCTACACTGGTGGAAAACCTGTTATAGTCAGCTTCCAGATGGATTCGCGGATCGGGAATATGCATCAGTTGCTCCAGCCGCGGCATCAGTGTCCACACCGCAGTGCCGGCCCAGCCGTACATCTCCGCTACACGAGACGGATCTTCTCCACCGAAAACAATGCTCACACGCAGCGGATCAATCCGTACCGTGCGCTGCACTTTTCCCAGCGCCTTTTGCAGCGCATCAAGCACCACAGGCAACGCCTGCCGGATATCGGAAAAGGTAAATTTTAGCTTTTCTTTCGGCTTTTTCTCTCCACTTTTCGCATCGGAAGTTGGCTTCTTTTCTTTCTTTTCCGGTTTGGGAAGCAGCGTGATCTTTACCGGGCCGATCTTCGCCTCAGCGTGCAGTTCCTGTCCAAAAGAAATCCGTACGCCTACACGCAGAAGCAACACCAGCAGAATCAGCAACGCCAATGCGCCCAAAATGTATAGTGCGATCAACCACCCTTCCCTCCTTTCCGAAAAATCAAGACATTTTATTCCGCCGTCGGCTCCTCCAGCACAGTTCCGTCCTCGCCCAAACGCAGCTGGCCATCTGCCTCCAGACCGGGCATCTCCGGCAGATCTTCCAAAGAGCTCAAGTGGAATGCCCGCAAAAACGCCTTGGTGGTGCGGTACAGGCGGGGACGTCCCGGCACCTGCAAGCGGCCGCACTCCTCGATCAAGTGGCGGTCCAGCAGCAATCCCACGGTATAAGAGCTGTCTACGCCGCGAATCTGATCCACATAGGCACGGGTCGTGGGCTGATAGTAGGCGATGATGGTCAGCACCTCCAGCGCCGGCTGGCTCAGCTTAGCGGGTTTACGAATTTCAAATGCCTTGCGGATATAGTCGCCGTACTCCGGGGCAGAACACAGCTGCCAAGTATCCTCCATGCGCACCAAACGCATGCCGCGGCGCTCAAAACTATAGTAGTCGGCCAGCTTCTGCAGCACCAGTTCTACCGTATTGCGGTCCATATCCAGTGCCACGCAGATGCGATCTACCGCTACCGGCTCACCGGAGGCAAACAAAATGCCTTCGATAGCCGCTTCAATATCTCTCATTTCCAGATGTTCCATCTGTTATGTCCTCACTTCATTATCAGGTTCGTCACTTTCCCACGTGACGGTACAGTCTGCGCTGGAGCCAGCCAGCCGAATCATGCGACTGCGGCACAGTTCCAGCACAGCCATAAAGGTAGCCACCAGTTCGCTGCGGCTTTTGCTGCCGCGGAACAACAGGAGGAATCGGGTAATACCGCCGCTTTTCAAGCGCGAAAGGATCTCCCTGGCCTTGTTCTCCACCGAATAGGGCTCCCGTTTAACGATCTCGGCAAAATCTTTCGTCGGCATGACCGCCGCCTGTCCCTGCCGATCCATCACTTCCTGCATGGCGATGATCAGGTCTGCCGGCTCCTGGTCGTACTCATAAATCTTCCCCCGCTCCATAGGTTCGGGATTGCGGGTAACTACGTTGCGGCCAAACTCGCTCATGGGGCCCAGCTTTTCTGTCAGCTGCTTGATCTTCAGATAGCTCTCACCACGCTGCCGTTCCTCCAGAGATTTGATCAGCGCATCCATCTCGTTCTGCGCTTCCTCGTCTTCGATGGACAGCAGCATACGCGTTTTGATGTACATCAAATGGGCCGCCATGGTGATAAACTCACTGGCCACTTCCAGATCCATCTGCTGGCGCTGCTCCAGATACGCAAGGTACTGCTCCAGAATCAGCGCAATGGGAATATCCTGTATTTCAATTTTGTTCTTGCTCAGCAGGAAAAGGATCAGGTCCAGCGGCCCTTCAAAGTCCTCCATGGCTTCATTTCGGGTCTGCACCACT
Organism: Oscillospiraceae bacterium; assembly: GCA_015067975.1. GTDB lineage: Bacteria > Bacillota > Clostridia > Oscillospirales > Oscillospiraceae > Vescimonas. Next base: position 8,258 of record SVLK01000043.1, read on the forward strand.
TTTTCCAGCTTAAAAATAGGATTATCCAATATCATACACCTCAAATGCCGACAATGCGGCAGAATACGTTAAATACTCCGTAGATGGCAACATCCATCACCCGATCACCGATGCCGGTAAGTACCACAGCCCACAGTACCAGAATACCGATCCGCTCATAGCGCAGCACCAGCCGATACTGCCGCTCCGGAAGCAGAGAAAGCAATATCTTTGAGCCGTCCAGCGGCGGAATCGGAATCAGGTTAAAAACGGCCAGTCCAATACTTAGCAGCGCCGTCTGCAGCAAAAACAGCAGTAGTCCATCAGCTGTTGTGTACTGCCACACCATCCGCGTACCCCACAGCAGTGCAATAGCCAATACAAAGTTAGATAACGGTCCTGCCAACGCCGTGATCGCCATGCCACGCTTGGGATTTTTAAAATAGTCCGGGTTTACCGGTACAGGCTTTGCCCAGCCGAAACCCGCCATGACCATCATCGCAAGGCCAAACCAGTCGATATGATGCAGCGGATTCAAACTCAGCCGATTCTGGCGCTTGGCCGTAGGGTCGCCTAACACATAAGCCGCCAAACCGTGACATGTCTCATGCACTGTCAAACACAAAAGCACCGAAACGATCCGCAGCAGCATCTCTTTCATAGAAGCAAAATCCAGCGCATTCCACAGATTTGTCAAGTAATTCATGGGAAGGTTTCTCCTCAAGGCATAATTGCCCAATATATAAAGTGTATTATATCAAAGAATAATTCCCCATACAAGAAGAAATTAACCGCCGCCTGTCGCTGTGAAAAAAAGAATGACAAGTCAGCGAAAAGTGTAACGGTTTTGTATCCGTTTTTGTTATTAACCTGTAGTGTTTTTGTAACGATAGAAACCACTGCATATGGTATAGTATAGACATAAAGAAAGCACCATCTCACCGTTTGACAGAAAGGAGATCACCGATGAAAATGATGGAAAAGATGAAGATCGCTATTACCGCTCTGGTAGGACTCTGCCTGCTGTGCGCCGTGGCTGCATTTTTCCTGCCCAACGCACAGGGAATGGTACTCTCCTATCTGGCCATCGCACTGGCAGCTATTGTGGCAGTGCTGTGCGTCGCCGGTATGATACTGCTGATGAACAACCGTAATGTTGCGGCTTGATACAAAAAACTGACCGGAAGCGGCGCAGAAAATGCGCCGCTTTTTCTTCTGTTTGCAACAAAAAAGAACGACGGACGAAATGGCACGGCTTCGTAAGGAAGTAATTTATGTAGGATACGGTGTAACCCCGAAAAAGGGGTTGCACCGTTTTCTCTTTACGCCACAAAACGGAATTCTTGCGGGTTTTCCCGTATTTCCGCCATCA
>SVLK01000007.1 GCA_015067975.1 Oscillospiraceae bacterium
TCACCCGTCCGCCACTAAACTCAAATTCACTTGGCCGAAGCCTTGATCCAAAGAGTTCCGTTCGACTTGCATGTGTTAAGCACGCCGCCAGCGTTCGTCCTGAGCCAGGATCAAACTCTCAATAAATCGTATCTAAACAGCCGTAGCTGTCTAAATCTTTATCGAGCTATTTGTCATAGCTATCAAAACTTTTTATCCTTACGTCCTCCCGGTAATTGACTAAACCCGGTACTGACGCAAGCTTTTCAGTCGCACTTTTTTGTGCTCCCGTCTGGTGCTTTTCGTTTCGTTCATTGTTTAATTTACAAGGTACACGTCCCAATCGCGGAACATTACAGATGTTACCACATCTTGTTTCGCTTGTCAACACCTTTTTTACAAAAGTTGTCGATTTTTTCGGACCCGCCGTCCGCTCTCGCAGACAGCTTTGTTAGATTACCACGCTGACCTCCTTTTGTCAACACCTTTTTTTAAGTTTTTTAACGTTACTTGACGACAGTGGTATGATATACTATATAGTAATTAACTGAGAAACCGGAGCAGAAAATCATGAGCAAATGCAAGTTACATCTATCTAAGATTTCAATGCTGCACTGCTGGAAACTGGTGTTCCGTTCAGCGCTCTTTTTGGCTTTAGCAGTCATCTACATCTATGACCGCATTATTGCCCATCAGAGCGGTCAGACCTTCATGGCCTTTGTCACGCATCCGTATCTTCTCGCTTTTGTATGGATCGTGTTCGCCGCAGAAATGCTTCTGCGTTTCTTCCCTTCCAAAATGGAGAGCATGGGCTGCCAGAAAGTATTCGCATGTAACTATCAGCCCGTAGCACAGCCGCAGCCTCACCGCGATGATCGCGGCGCCACATGGGCGATTCTGGCGGCTTGGCTGGGACTCAACGGCGCGATTGCCGCACTGTACTTTACCCACATTATCGATAACGGCATTCTGATTCTGATTGCGCTGGCCTACTCGGTGTGTGACATGATCTGCATTTTGTTCTTCTGCCCGTTCCAAACATGGTTTTTGAAAAACAAATGCTGCGGTACCTGCCGCATTTACAACTGGGACTTCGCCATGATGTTTACCCCGTTGGTACTGATCCCCCACTTTTATACATGGTCGCTATTCAGCCTCGGTCTTGCACTGCTGCTCTACTGGGAGCTGGTGCACCTGCGTCATCCGGAGCGTTTTTATGAAGAATCCAACGCATCACTAAAATGCGCCAACTGCAAAGAACGCCTTTGTTCCCACAAAAAACAACTGCGTCAACTGCATCAAAAGCTGCGCAAGATGAACTTCATGAAGTAAGTCAGGAGGTCACCATGGCTCACCAGCCTTTCACCCGTATTGTGCAGGACAGCGATACGGCCATTGTGTTTGTACACGGTATCGTCGGTACTCCGGATCAGTTTTCTCATCTATTACCACTGGTTCCGGCCGATTGGTCTGTGGACAACCTAATCCTTCCCGGACACGGCGGCAGCGTAGCAGACTTTTCCCACAGTTCTATGGCGCAGTGGCGCAGCTATGTTTCCAAGCGAGTGGATGCTCTTTCCGCAACACATCGGCGCATTCTTTTGGTCGGCCACTCCATGGGCACACTCTTTTGTATCGATGAATCTCTGCGCTTACCCGAACAGGTCTGCGGTTTGTTTTTGATGGCTTCCCCGTTGCGCATCGGCCTGCATCTCTCCGCCATCACCCAGGCACTACAAGTAGCCTTCGGAATAGAAGGGCGCACCGCGGCGCAGCGCGCAGCCAAGGCTGCCAGCAGCATTCATACCAGCTGGAAATTGTGGCAGTATCTTGGATGGATCCCACGGTATCTGGAGCTCTTTGCCGCTTCCAAAGCAGGACGCGCACAGATCACCCAAGTGCAAACTCCCTGTGTGGCCGTTCAGTCCCAGCACGACGAAATGGTTTCCCGCCGTTCCTGTCAGGCGCTTAGCGCCCTCCCTTCGCTGCAGCTGCACATTCTCCCTCATTCCCGGCATTTTTATTATCCTCCGGAGGATCTTCCTCTATTGCAACAGTACTTTCGTGATTTCTGCGCACAATATGAATAAACATCCACGCGTGGAATGCGTAGTTTTCGGTATACAAAAAGAAGCTGTACGGCGTCGCCGTACAGCTTCTTTTTATTCTTCGCAAATACCGATCAGCAGGCTGCCTTGTCCGACAGATATCTCGATTTCTTTACCCACGAAGTGGTTGCTGACACCCAGCGGGAAATCCGCGCTCAAAGTTGCGTTTTCCACCTCATACTGTCCGCCGCGGATGGTAACGTTCTTCGCATCCGCTCCCAGGCAGAACACAGAAAGGATTCCCTTCTTCCGTGCCGGAAGCGTCACGTTCGTATTACAGATGGCGGTATACACCTCGCCGTCACCGTACAGCCATCCTTGAGCGCCGCGATTGGCAAGGTACAGAAGCGATTGCAGATTGGCAACGGTGTGGTCGGTACGGCTGCCGCCCATACCGCCGTACATGTGAAACTCCCGATGCCCCAACGCCAGACCGCGCTTGATGGCCAGCATCATGTCGGTATCGTCTTTTTCTACCGGCACACGCTCCACATGGGGAAATTCCGGCACATTCTGCAGCGAGTCGAAGTCGCCCAGCAGCAGATTCGGCTGGATGCGGGCTTTCTGGCAAGCCAGCCAGCCGCCGTCCGCCGCAATTACATAGTCGTCCTCCGTCGGCAGCGTTCGCAAAGCGATAAACTCACCGGCGCCAAAGATATAACAAGCCATATGGCCCTCCGTCAGGTGTTCAGTATTTAATAGGTAGCCGCCTTTTCGCGGGAGAAAGAAAAGTCTTCCCACGCGCCGCCGTTCAAGCGGTGGATCTCCTCCGTGGCAAGGAAGAACTTCTCTACCACGCGGTGAGCGGGATAGAACTCCACAAACTCGCCCTCATAGAACGTATAGAACCGGCTCACATCGGTGCACATGCCGTAGGTGGGCAGATCGCGGCTCTTGATGTGGAAAGAAAATGCCTCGCCGTCCTTGGTACCGGTGTAGGTCAATCCGGTGCGGTCCAGCCGCAGCGTACCGCGGCCCACGATCTGGGAAGTTGCCTGATTCTTCAGCAGTTCAAACTTAGGCAGCATGCCCAGCTCCACTTCTTCCTCCAGCGCAAAATCTTCCCGTTCCACCTCGCGGCGAATCATTTCGCGTTCCATTTGGAACCATGCCGTCTGCGTCTCGGGAATCACGCACGCTTCATTGAACGGCACCAATTCATATGTATCGCTCAGCGTAGCGCCGTTGCCGCAAGCCGTACAAAAAATGGTGTTGCCCTTCGTAGCCATCGTGTGCTGCTTGCCGCACTTGGGACACCAGAACAACAAATCTTCCAGATCCTCTGCGCCGTTCTCACCGATATCAAAGCGATGCTTGTGCACCTTGTTCCACGCATAGTCATCGTGATAGATGGCGCGGTTGATGGTCTCCTCGATTTCCTCTGCGGACAAACGCTGCAGGTCCTCCGGCGTGAAGAGCAAATCATACTCCACCTCCACATGGCCTAAGCGGTCGCGCAGATTGTACTTGGGACTGGTAAGATAGCCACCGCGGATAACGGAATAATACACCGGCACTTTATGGTGCTTAAGCAATTTACCCGTGCCGATGGCTACCGGTTGGTTAGCTCCGGAGATGGAACTCATGCCCTCGGGGAACAAGCACACACCGCCGCCGCTTTTGATGACGCGGCTGATCTCCTTGACAGTGTAGATGTCGGGCACGAAGTTCTTCTTGGGAATCACGCGCAGCAGACGGAACACCATTGCCAGATGGGAGCGGTGGAACTCATTGTAGCCGGCCACATAGTTCATCTTCAGCGGCAGCAGCGGAATACCGGTAAAAATATAGTCCAGGCGCGAGGCATGGTTGCTGATAAAGAAGAACGGGCCTTCTACATTGCGAAAATCCGTTTTAAATGTGTAGTGGACGTTATACTTCTTGTACATGAACAGTTTCCACACCGTGCCGAGAATGCTGTAAATCGCATTGGGGCGGGCAATCTTGCGGGCGCGGATGGACTGGGCAACGGTCATCTTTTTCATAAGTCCCCCCTGTCTTTCTTCCATAAAGTTAGATATCTTATATAGTAATATATCGTATCGAACAACTAATTGCAATAAAAAAGAGAAGCTTTTAGATCTTCAAAGCTTCTCTTTCTCTGCTATATTGCGTGAACATGCAAATGGTCTTCTATCTCCCGTCCATGAACGTGTTCGTGGTATTCCTCTACAACAATCTGTTCATAACACAATATCACAAAGCTCTTTGCTAAAAGAAAAGACCCTCGGTAAAACCGAAGGTCTTTGGCAGCGGGAGAAGGATTCGAACCCTCACATACGGAGTCAGAGTCCGCTGTGCTACCATTACACAATCCCGCTATGTTCGCTGACGAACAAAATTTATTATACATATTTGGCGGCATTTGTCAACACCTAATTTCAGGAAATTGTGATTTTTTTGCAGGGCGCTCCGATCGCTCGGGGCGCCCTGTGGTTACATCATTTTTCCGTTTTCAAATCTTCCGCGCGGAAGTATTTGCCCAAAGGTTTATTCAACAGCAAAACCAGCACCAAGCAGATGATGATGCACGGCACCATGTAGGGTGCATTATAAAGGAAAGAGTAGAACCACTCGTTGGTCATGGTCATGCCAAAGTAGGTGTCCGGCATCCACTTGCCCCACACTACAGCGCCCACCACAAAGTGGGCCATAAAGCGCAGAAAGCCGCCCAGCAGTGTACCCTTCACCATGGCATTGGCCTTATCCTTCAGCAGTCCGGCGCCCAGTCCCAGCAGTGCATAGGCTACCAGATAATCGGCGATGATCGTCGTCCAGTCGATGGCCACCGGCCGGCCGAGGAAATATTGCAGAATGCCGTGAGCAAAACCTACCAGCGTGCCCCAACCCACACCGTAGCGGACGGAGAAGAGAATGATGGGCAGCATGGCCGCATCGATGGATCCGCCGTTGGGGAACTCGTACAGACGAATATACCCCAGAATCTGCGCGAAGGCCAGCAGCATCGCCGCCTCGCAAAGCATTTTGATCTTCTTGTGGTCCATTGATTTTACCTCCTTAAACAAAAAGTACCACATGGCGAGCCATGCGGCGTCGCAATGCGGTACACGAAGGTACTATTCCCCTATAATCGCATTCCTACGCCGGCATTACCCGGATCAGGTTCGAGGGACAGGACAGCGATATGTCTCATCTCAGCCGGCATGCGCCAGCGCCCCTTGGATTGTACTGTCAATATAGCACCGTCTTTCTCCCCTGTCAAGAGAAAAAACACCGCCCGCCGGCGGTGCTTTTCTTACATCCAGTTGGCAAAGGGGCGCAGCAGCGCACCGGCAACCTTACGGCGGAAGGGCCGCTTTTTCCACTGTTCCAGCTCCAGTTGATGGCTCTGTGCCATGATATGGTCCATATCCTCCAGCAGCTGTTCCACCATCGGCGCACCGTAGAGCAGTGCACCGCACTCGAAATGCAGCTGGAAGCTGCGATAGTCCATGTTCACCGTTCCCACAAAGGCTACTTCCCTGTCCGCCATTACCGACTTGCCGTGAAGCAAGCCCGGCTCATAGCGGTAGATCTTCACGCCGTGGCGCAGCAGCTCGTCAAAATAGCTCTCTGCCAGCAAATAGGCCATCTTGTGATCCGGAATCCCCGGCACCAGCAAGCGCACATCCACACCGCTGTCGCCGGCAAGACAAAGCGCGCGCATCATGGGCTCGTCAATGGCCAGATACGGCGTGGTGATGTACACCATATGCCGCGCCATGGCGATCATCTGCAAAAACGCATCCTCCACAGGATTGACGGGATTATTGTCCGGTCCGTCTGCCACACACTGGCAAAAACCGGACGTATCCGGCGCGGTACGGGGACGGTAGTAGTCATGCTCCCACTGCAGCGTGCCGCCCATACGCTCCCACATGTGGATAAACTGGCGCGTCAATCCCCACGCTCCCTGTCCGTCCAAACGGATGCCACAATCTTTCCAATGGCCGAAACGCACAATGCGGTTAGCATATTCGTCCGCCAGATTAACGCCGCCCGTATAAACCGTGTCTCCGTCCACGCAGGTGATTTTCCGGTGGTCGCGGTAATTGAAAAAAAGCCGGTTCACATACTGGTGCACCGGATTGAACAGCTGCAGCTCCACACCGGACGTGCGCAGCACATCCATCTCCTGCCGCGACAGGCGCAGCATACTGCCAAAATCATCGAAAATCAACTTTACCTCCACGCCACTGCGCGCCTTTTGCTGCAGCACGCGGGAAATCTCGCCCCAGATCTCACCTTCGCTGACAATGTAGTACTCCATAAAGATGAAGTGTTCCGCTTCCTCCAAACACCGCAGCATATCCTCCAGATACGCTTCGCCCGAAGAGAAATACGTAGCATCGGTGTTGGCATACAGGCGGTAGCCGTGGCGGTCCAGCTGACTGGCCAGACGCCACCAGGCAGGCAGCTCCCGACGCAGTTTTTCTACACGACGGCGGGAATCCTGCTGCTGCATTTCCGTTTCCCGGGGAGGCGGCAGCTTTTTCAGCCCTAACCGCTTGTCAGGATGATTTCCATGCCATAGATAATAGAGCACGATGCCCGCCACCGGCAGCGACAGCACCAGAATGATCCAACCGGCCTTATAGGATACGCCGCCGCTGCGCTGGTAAATGCGCACAGCGCAAATGATCGCCGCCAGCTGCAGCAGCGCATACGCATACACCATTCGTTGATGCAGCACATGGGCCAGCAGCAGCACGACCGCCACCTGCACTGCCAACAGCAGCGCCGTCAGCACCAGGCGCAGCATAGCCGCAATGTGCCGCTCCGCTCTTTGATGGAATTCCTGTTTTTTCAAGCTGTCACCCCTTGGGAGAAAAATGGCAGGGCTCTCCCCATCGGGATAGCCCTGCTGATTTTATCCGTTTTTACGCAGCAGATCCTGCTGAAGCTCCCACAGTTTGGGAGAAAGATCCACATAGTATTTGTGAGGATAGTCGAAACGCTTTACTTCGTCCCAAAGCGTATCCACCTGTTCCATACAGTAGGCGCGGATCTCCTGCAGCGAGGGACTCTGGTACACACACTTGCCGTTGAGGAAGATGGGCACCAGCAGCTCCTTAGCGCTGAAGTCGTACACCACTTTCTTCTTCCAAGTAGCGTAGGGATCGAAGATCTCCAGATCACCGCTGTCGTCCACCGTCTCGTCATACACCGTCATATAGTCGGCAATGGCCTTGCCGGTGTCGTTACCGTAGAAGCGCCACAGTTTCTTGAAGTGGGGCACAGTGATCTTCTCCACATTCTCGCTGACCTTGATCTTGGGAGTGATGCTGCCGTCATCATTTTCCACAGCCACCAGCTTATACACGCCGCCGAACACCGGTTCGCTCTTGGCGGTGATCAGTCGCTCACCGACGCCGAACAGGTCGATTTCCGCACCCTGCTGCAGCAGTTCCTGAATGAGGTACTCATCCAGAGAGTTGGAAACGGAGATCTGGCAATCGGTCCAGCCGGCTTCGTCCAGCATGGAACGGGCCTTCTTGCTCAGATACGCCATATCGCCGGAGTCCAGACGGATGCCGCACTTGGTAATGCCCATGGGCTTGAGCACCTCGTTGAAGGCGCGGATCGCATTGGGCACACCGGACTTGAGCGTGTTATAGGTATCTACCAACAGCGTTGCGTTGTGGGGATAGGTTTCGCAGTAGGACTTGAACGCCTCATACTCCGTGTCATACATCTGCACCCATGCGTGCGCCATGGTACCGCCAGCAGGCACACCGAACAGCTGGTCGGAAATGGTGCAGGCCGTGCCGTGACAGCCGCCAATATAGGCAGCTCTGGCACCCACCATAGCAGCGTCGGCACCCTGTGCGCGGCGGGAACCGAATTCCAGCACCGTACGGCCCTTGGCAGCGCGCACCACGCGGTTGGCCTTGGTAGCAATGAGGCTCTGGTGGTTAACGGTCAGCAGTAAGAACGTCTCGATCAGCTGAGCTTCAATGGCAGGAGCGCGTACCACTACCATGGGTTCCTTGGGGAACACAGGCGTTCCTTCCGGCACGGCATAGATGTCACCGGTAAAGCGGAAGTTGGCCAGATACTCCAAAAACTCCTCACTGAACATATTTCTGCCGCGCAGGTAGTCAATATCCTCTTTGGAAAAATGCAGGTCTTCAATATATTCGATCAGCTGCTGCAGACCGGCCGCAATGGCAAAGCCGCCCTGATCGGGCACTCTTCTGAAAAACATGTCAAAATAGACCATACGGTCACGGTAACCGTGGTCAAAATAGCCGTTGCTCATGGTCAACTCATAAAAGTCGCAGAGCATGGTCATGTTCAGTTTATCCGTAACTTTCATTCTCTATACCTCAAATAGTCAGAATGGGGGACACTGCTTGTCTTATTATAGCGTGAATGTCCGGCAAACGCAATCCATTTACAGCATTTTTGTTGACTTCTACACATTACTGCTGTCTTGACACCTTCCCATTTGCCATTTTGATTCCTTCTTGGCACAGCAACCACTCTTTTCGCGGGATACCGCCTGCATATCCGGTCAACGCGCCGTCACTTGCCACCACACGGTGACAGGGAACGATGATGCTGATGGGGTTCTTCCCTACGGCGCTGCCTACCGCCTGCGCCGAAAAGCGGCTAAGGCCGCGACGCTGCGCCAGCTGCGCTGCCAGCGTACCGTAGGTAGTGGTGGTACCATAGGGGATCTCCAGCAGCAGTTGCCACACCTCCTGCTGAAAGACAGTGCCTTGCGGCGCAAGAGGCAGCGGGGAGACAGGCGGCGCCTTACCGGCAAAATAGGCATCCAACCACTGCCGCGCAGATGCAAATACAGGTAAACCATCGCAACGCTGCCATACGTTTTCTCTGCCGCCGAAATATTTCTGCCCCTCCAGCCACAGGCCTGTCAGGGCCGCGCCATCGCTGCCCAAGGTCAATTCGCCTATCGGGGAAGAATAGATTGTGCAGTAGTACATCGTATATCCCTTCTCCATTAAGTCAAAAGCAGACTCCTCAGGAGTCTGCTTTTGTAGCCAAATATTCCATATACCTCTTGCGGGTCAAAATACCGCACAGTGCACCTCTGTCATCCACAATGGGGACAAAGTTCTGATTCATCATAGCATCTTTCACAACTTCGTCAGCCGCATCAATGCCCAACGCGGGGCAAAAGTCGCGGCGGATGATGCTGCCAATGCTGCGGCGTTCATGCGCTTTCAGATCCGTAGTGCCTGTGCTGAGAAGATGCCACAAAAAGTCGCCCTCCGTCACGCAGCCTATGTAGTGTCCGCCCTCATCCAGAACGGGCACGGCTGTGTATCCGTGTTTTTTGAACACCTCCAGTCCTTGCCGGACGGTGCTGTCCTCACGGAGGTGTGCTGTCAGCACTTTGGGGATCATCCATTTTGCTATATTCATCTTCTTACCCTACAGACAGACTTGGCTCAGTCGTCCTCTTCCTCGTCGTCTTCGTCAGAGGCCAGATCGGACAGGTCAAACTCCAGCTTTTCGCCGCAGTTGGGGCAGATGATCTCGCCGGCTTCCAGTTCATCCTCGTCAAACAGGATTTCCTCTTCGCAGACGGGGCAGGTGGTCTCGAACCACTCGCCATCCTCGTCATCCTCGTCGTCCTCATCTTCTTCATCGTCGATCAGCTCATACAGAACTTCTTCCACTTCGGACAGATCGTCGCTGACGGCGTCCAGACCCTCTTCCATATCGTACAGTTCCTCGTCGATATCGGCGATCTTCTCGCACATATCATCCAGAACGTCGATGATGGCGGCAATCAGCTTGCCTTCCTTGGTATCGGTATCCAGTGCCAGGCCCTCGGCCAAACCCTTCAGATAAGCTACCTTCTCGGTCATTTCCATATTCTTACTCCTTTCGCTGCGGTGCAGAATGTGAATTCGTTACTTACTTAGCGCGGCCCAGATATTCGCCAGTACGGGTGTCGATGGTGATCTTGTCGCCGATGTTGATGAACAGAGGCACCTTCACCTCAGCGCCGGTCTCCACGGTGGCGGGCTTCAGGGTGTTGGTAGCGGTGTTGCCGGCCAGGCCCGGCTCAGTCTCGGTGACTTCCAGATCCATGAAGTTGGGGCACTCCAGACCAAACACGTTGCCCTTATAGCTCAGGGTCTTGCAGACGGTGTTCTCGGTAACGAAGCGGAAAGCATCGCCCAGAATGTCAGCGCCCAGAGGAACCATGTCGTAGGTCTCCTGATCCATGAAGTAGTACAGATCGCCATCGTTGTAGCTGTAAGCCATATCCTTACGCTCCACGAAAGCTTCCTCAAACTTGGCGGTGGGGTTGAAAGAAGTTTCGGTCACAGCACCGGTCACCACGTTGCGCATCTTGGTGCGAACGAAAGCGGCGCCCTTGCCGGGCTTAACGTGCTGGAACTCGACGACCTGCATCACCTTGCCGTCCATCTCGAAAGTCTTACCGTTTCTGAAATCGCCAGCGGTAATAGTTGCCATAATATGATCCTCCCGTATAATGGGGAAATCACTTCGCGCTTTCCCCGAATTTACAATAATGCTAAAACAGCTCTTTTATTTTACATGATGTCCTGCCGTTTGGCAAGTGTTTTACTTCACTTTTTCCCGCTGATGCAGGAAAAGTACATTACAGGTGCACCAGTTCCTTGGGCAGTGTCATCAAATTTTCGCATCCGTCAGCGCGCAGCACCACCGTGTCCTCGATCCGCACGCCGAAACGCCCCGGCAGATAGATGCCCGGCTCCACGCTGATCACCGCGCCCTCCGGCAGCGGCTGGTCGTTAGATGGCGTGGCATTGGGGCGCTCATGCACCTCCAGTCCCAGACTATGGCCCAGACTGTGGCCAAAATAGGTGCCATAACCGGCTGCCTCGATGATATCGCGGGCGGCGGCATCCACTTCCCGTCCGGTCTTTCCGGCGCGGGCAGCATCCAGTCCTGCCTGCTGCGCCTGCTGCACCACGGAATAGACATGCTGCATCTCTTCGCTCACCTCGCCCACGGCAACGGTGCGGGTCATATCGGAACAATAGCCGTGATACACACAGCCAAAATCAAAAGTAATAAAATCGCCTTCGCAAATGGCGCGGTCAGTGGGCACGGCATGAGGCATGCTGCTGTTGGGGCCGCTGGCCACGATGGTATCAAATGACATCTTCTCCGCACCGGCGCAGATGCACAGATACTGCAGCCGTGCAGCAATCTGTCGCTCCGTCATGCCCGGGTGCAGCTCACTCAGCAGCTGCGAAAAGGCCTTCTCGGCAATGCGCTGCGCCGCCTTCATGGCTGCGACCTCATCCTCATCCTTACTCTGGCGCAGCTGCTGCATCAGCGCCGTGGCGCCCTTCAGTTGGCAATGCAGCTTTGCCTCATAAGCACGGAAGTCCGACACCGTCATGTGGTCTTCTTCAAAACCGATCACCTTTGCGCCGCTCAGTTCCAAGGCTTCGTTGAGCCAGCTGATATACCCTTTTTGGCCGTCCACCAGGCCGATGGCGGCATTGTCGATGGCGTTTTCTGCTGCCTCGATATAGCGCGAGTCGGTGAAAAAGAAGTTGCCCTGTTTCGTCACCAGCGCCACGCCACCCTCACTGTCAGAGGCGAAGCCTGTGGCGTAGAAGCGGTTGGCCGCACCGGTCAGCAGCATACCGTCCAGTTGATATTCATCCAACAGCGATGCAATGGCAGCAAAACGGCTCATATATAGTTCTCCTTTGTCATGGCTTTGAAAGGCGCTTGCAGCATGTGGAGAATGTGATTCCACGTGCCCACAGGACCGCCCAGCGGCTCTACCATCAGCGCGAGGATGTTGCTGCGCTTGGCGCCCAGTACATCGGTCAGCAGCTTATCACCCAGCATGGCGGTTTCCCGGTTGGTGACGCCGGCCTTTGCCATGGCTTCGCGGTAGCCACGCTTGGCAGGCTTCCCGGCATGGCCCACATAGGTGATGCCCATATTCTTGCAGAACATCTCCACCCGCGCACTGCTGCGGTTATTGGAGAGGATCATCACCTCGATGCCGTGCTGCTGCATCGCCTGCACCCAATCCAGCACCTTTTGGTCGGGGCGGGCCATGCTGCGGGGCGCGAGGGTATAATCCAGATCGCACAGCAGCAACCGGATCCCCCAGCTTTGCAGCATGGCAGGCGTGATATTCCAATAGGCGGCATACAGCCGGTCCGGCACAAGAGAAAGACTCATAGAGTGTCTCCTTTATACATAATCTTACGGTGTAGTGTACCATTGATTGGTTTCAAATACAAGGGGGTGAACTGCTTGCAGCTATATCTGGCCGCCACACCGGACCGTCTGGCGGCGGCACAGCGCTGTACGTGCCGCATGGCACATGTGGCCTACCGCGTAGGGGCAGATGGACATCTCCACGGCACACCGCTGCCCACAGCGCTGCAAGGCGGCATGATGGTGCTGGGAGAAACGGAAGAATCCTGTTTTCATGCACCGGATACGCTGTGCCGCGAGATTTTGCGCAGCTGCCTGCGCCGCTGCTTTTCCGGCATCGTGTTGGATTTTCCGCTGAGTGTCGACAGGAAGCGGCTGACGTTTGCAAAGCAGCTGGAGCGTTGGGCTATGCAGTACCAACGCCGGCTCTATGTGCCGGAGAGTTATGCACCGTACCTGCCGCAGAGCAAAGTGCTGCTGTGCACAGCGCTCACCTCCGGACGGCTGCAGCAGCGGCTGGAGGAGGCAGCCGCGCAGTACACCCCGCAGCGTCTCGCGCTGGATCTGCAGCGGTTGGCCATGGATTTCCCGTTGCCCGCGCCCGACGGGCAGGGCACGCCGCTCTCCCCTGCCGAACTGCAGCGGCGCTGCCGTGGGCAGAACGTGTATTTCTCCGAAGATCTGTGCGCCCGCTACTTTACGCAGCAGCAAAACGGACACACCCACTTTGTCCTGTTTGACGACACTCACACGCTGCGGCGAAAAATGGTGCTGGCGCAGCAGCTGGGCATCGGCGAAGCCTTCGTGATGCTGCCGGAGGTAGAGGATCTTCTGGAAGATCTCTTTGCAAAAAAGAAAGAAGGTGAACTGTGACAGTTCACCTTCTTGTTGAAACAGATTAATAATATCTCTTGTTTCTATTCTTGCGGGCAGCCTCGGACTTCTTGCGGCGCTTGACGCTGGGGCTCTCATAGCACTCTCTGCGGCGCACCTCTGCCACGATGCCAGCCTTGGCGCAGCTTCTCTTAAAACGCTTCAGAGCGCTGTCCAGGGACTCGCCTTCCTTGACATGTACTTCGGACATCTATTTTCCCTCCCTCCGATATATCCGGCTCGATCCAGGATACTCTTTAAGAGTCATTGGACATGACTTAACAGACAGCATTATATCGGCTCAACATAGGCTTGTCAAGCTATTTTTTTGCAAAATCGCAAAGAAAATACGGAGGGAAACAGCCTGTTTCCCTCCGTATGACATTGATTCGTTCTTCTCGCTTTTACTTGGCGGGCTTGACGATCAGGTTGACCAGCTTGTTCTTGACAAGGATGGTCTTCACAACGGACATGCCCTCGGTAGCCTTCTTCACCTTTTCCACGTCCATAGCGGCAGCCACAACAGTCTCCTGCTCACTGTCCACGGGGACGATGACAGTGCCCTTCAGCTTGCCGTTGACCTGCACGGCCATCTCCACGTTGGCGTCCACGGTCTTGGACTCGTCGTAGACGGGCCAGTTCATCTGCATAGCCATCTTGCCGTACTTGGCGGCAAAGCCCAGCAGTTCCCACATTTCCTCCACCATGTGAGGTGCGAAGGGGCTGAGCATCAGCAGCAGCTGCTCCAGATCGCCACGGGTAGCGCCGTTGATATAGAACTCGTTGACCATAGCCATCAAGGCAGCAATGGCGGTGTTCAGCTTCAGATCATCGATATCGGCGGTGACCTTCTTGATGGTCTTGTGGATGATGCTCTCGTTCTTGGCGCTGACGGTCATGTCGTCGGCAGCCTGATCCATCAGATTCCAGCAGCGATCCAGGAAGCGCTTGGAGCCCTTGACGGCATCGTCGGACCAGGCAGCGGTCTTTTCAAAGTCACCGATGAACATGATGTAAAGGCGCATGGTATCGGCACCGTAAGCCTTGATGACATCGTCGGGGTTGACCACATTGCCCAGAGACTTGGACATCTTCACAGCGGGGCGCTGAGCCTGAGAGCCGTACTTGGCGATCAAAGCTTCCTTCTCCTCCTCGGTGGCGGCAAAGCCAACGTAGTGGGGGTTCTTGCCCAGGATCATGCCGTGGCTGGTGCGCTTAGCATAGGGTTCCTTGGTGTGGACCACACCGATATCATACAGGAACTTATGCCAGAAACGGCTGTACAGCAGGTGCAGCGTGGTGTGCTCCATACCGCCGTTGTACCAATCCACGGGGCCCCAGTATTCCTCAGCCTCTTTGCTGACCAGTTCCTTGTCATTGTGGGGATCCATATAGCGCAGGAAATACCAGCTGGAACCGGCCCACTGAGGCATGGTGTCGGTCTCGCGCTTGGCAGGTGCACCGCAGCAGGGGCAGGTGGTATTGACCCAGTCGGTCATCTTGGCAATGGGGCTCTCGCCGTCATCGGTGGGCTCGTAGCTCTCCACCTGAGGCAGCACCAGAGGCAGCTGCTCCTCGGGAACGGGCACCCAACCGCACTTGTCGCACTTGACCAGAGGAATGGGCTCGCCCCAGTAGCGCTGGCGGGAGAATACCCAGTCACGCAGCTTGAAGTTCACCTTCTCGCGGCCCCAGCCCTGCTCGATGGCATACTGCTTCATGGCAGGGATGGCCTCCTTGACGGTCATTCCGTTGAGGAAACCGGAGTTGACCATGATGGCGGTGTCGTCCTTGGCCACGAAAG
The DNA here is from genome assembly GCA_015067975.1 of Oscillospiraceae bacterium. Taxonomy (GTDB): domain Bacteria; phylum Bacillota; class Clostridia; order Oscillospirales; family Oscillospiraceae; genus Vescimonas. Next base: position 14,926 of record SVLK01000007.1, read on the forward strand.
CTTCTTTGGTGATATCGCCGCCGGAAACCACTTCCACGATGGGCAGACCGAACTTGGTGGCAAACTCCCAGTCGCGCTGGTCGTGGCCGGGCACGCCCATGACGATACCGGTACCGTAACCCATCAGCACGTAGTCGGATACGAACATAGGCACCACAGCGCCGGTGGCAGGGTTGGTAACCTCGATGCCTTGCAGCAGCACGCCGGTCTTATCCTTGTTCAGCTCGCCGCGCTCGAAATCGCTCTTGCGGGAAGCAGCATCCTGATAGGCCACCACTTCGTCCCAGTTGGCGATCTTATCCTTCCACTTCAGCAGCAGAGGATGCTCGGGAGAGATAACGGTATAGGTCACGCCGAACAGCGTATCGGCACGGGTGGTATACACGGTGATCTCGTCCTCGGTATTGGTCTGGAAAGTAACTTCCGTACCGGTGGAGCGACCGATCCAGTTCTTCTGCTGCGTCTTCACGCGCTCGATGAAGTCCAGACCGTCCAGATCGTCGATGAGGCGATCGGCGTATTCAGTGATCTTCAGCATCCACTGGCTCTTTTCCTTGCGGATGACCTCGCTGCCGCAGCGCTCGCACACGCCTTCCACCACTTCTTCGTTGGCCAGCACGCACTTGCAGCTGGTACACCAGTTCACAGGCATGGTGGCCTTATAGGCCAGGCCCTTCTTATACAGCTGCAGGAAGATCCACTGGGTCCACTTGTAGTAGCTGGGGTCGGTGGTGTCCACCACGCGGTCCCAGTCAAAACCGTAACCCAGCATCTTCAGCTGACGGGTGAAGTTTTCCACGTTCTGCTTGGTAACGATGGAGGGATGGATGTGGTTCTTGATGGCGAAGTTCTCGGTGGGCAGACCGAAAGCGTCGAAGCCGATGGGGAACAGCACATTGTAGCCTTCCATGCGCTTTTTGCGCGAAACGATGTCAATGGCGGTGAAAGGACGGGGATGGCCCACATGCAGACCGGCTGCACTGGGATAGGGGAATTCGATCAGGCCATAGAACTTGGGACGGCTCTTGTCACCGGTAACGGCAGCATAGGGCTTGCTGACTTCCCAGTTGTCCTGCCATTTCTTTTCAATGGCCGCAAAATCGTACTTCATGGTGAATCTCCTTTATTTGTAAATGTATTATTGCAAACAAAAACGCCCCTGACTCCTTTTCGGAGTCAGGGGCGATCAGATCGCGGTACCACCCTGATATGACCGTCGGTTACCCAAAACAGTCCTCAGTACCCACATGGGGCTTCGCCGTAACGGAGCGCACCGTCCTGCCCTACTGCTGCTTTCAAGCAGGAAACTCCGGGGCCAGTATCACCAAGTCCTCCACCGGCTCGCACCGACCGCCGGCTCTCTTGAGGCAGGAAACTTCGCTTTTCTCCCCATCGCAGTTTTTCACATACGCAAATTATTGTAATCAGTTTTCGCTGATTTGTCAAACCTTTTCTCTTCTTTATTCGTGCTCATCCACAACGCCGGCCAGATCCAGCGGCTTGCCGTCACGCCACAGGCGCTCCAGGCCGTAGAACTCACGAGCCTCGGCGGAGAACACATGGACGGCGATGCAGCCGTAGTCCAGCAGCACCCAAGTGCCGCCGCGATAACCTTCGCGGTGCAGTGCCTCTTCGCCGGCCTCCTCGTGCATTACCTTCTCCACGTTGTCTACCAGCGCATTGATCTGGGTGTTGGAAGAGCCGGTGGCGATGACAAAATAGTCGGCCAGCGTGGTCAAATCGCCGATCTCCAGCGCCTGCACTTCCTTCGCCTTCTTATCTGCCAGCGCGCGGGCGGCCAGCAGAGCCATTTCTTTTGCAGTTTTCATATTCAATCTCCTTACTTTTGCTGCGCGCGCAGAAAATCTCTGGCCCGCAGCGTATCCTCATGGACCGGGTTGCCCCAGCCCTGCATTTCTTCCACTGTCATCTCCAGACCCAGCAGCAAGCCGCGGTCCAGATCTTCATATACCACGCGGCGCAATTCCTCCACGCCGGGGAAATCGCGGGTCGGCTCAATATAATCGGCCAGATAGATCACCTTTTCCAACGTGGTCATGTCCGCCTTGCCGGTAGTATGCCAGCGGATGGCTTCATACACCGCGTCATTGACACCGAACACATGACGGGCAATCTCGGCACCGGTCAGCGCGTGCTGCAGCTTCAGCGCCCAGCGCTGCATGTCATCCAGCACCACACCGTAGCGCTCACACAGCTGCAACTGTTCGTCAATGTTCAGCTTCTTGGTGCAGTCGTGCAGCAGTGCCGCCGTGCGGGTGTCCTGCTCATCAGCACCATAGCGGCGGGCAAGACGCAGCGCCTCCTGCTCCGTACCCAGTACATGGGGCATGCGCTTTGGTTTGAGATAGCTCAGCGCCACGCAGCGCAGCTCTTCCTCGCTCAAGTGCTTCAAATCTGCCTTTGTGCCGTAGAGTCCGCAGCGCAGGATGTAGCCGTATACCGCCGGAGTCAGAAACTCCTCACCCCCGCCACGAGGCAGCGCACTACGCACCTGTGTGCTGGATACCTCGATCACATGGGGGTTGCGCATGGTCACCACACGGGCGCCGTACTGCCGCTGCAGATACTCCTTCTGCGCTGCAAATTCCGCGTCCTCACCCTCTTCGGTGCGGCTGAATGCGCCGATATTGGCCAAGTTCATGATCACTTCCGGCTCATGCCATGTGTGCAGCGAAAGGAACATATCCGTGCCCATCAGCAGCCACAGCTCGTCGTCGGGATACTGCTCACGCAGCAACCGCAGCGTGTCGCTGGTATAGCTTTTCCCTTCCCGGCGCAGCTCGATGTCCAGCACGTCCGCCTTGCAGGCAAGATCTGCCGTGGCCAGCACCGTCATCTCCAGACGGTCCTGCGCCGAGGCACTGTCAGCGCTTAGAATCTTGTGGGGCGGCACGCTGGCAGGGATCAGCAGCACACGGTCCAAGCCCAGCTGCTGTGCCGCCGATTGCACCGCCGTCAGATGACCGCGGTGGATGGGGTTAAACGAGCCGCCGTAAATGCCGATTTTCATCTCAGATACTCTTTTTCTTGTCGCGCACCAACTCGATCTTGCGCTTGGCCTTATCGTGCTGCATGCGGTAGAGCACGAACTTACTGCCGATCACCTGCACCACTTCGCTGCGGGTGGGAATCTTCAGCTCCTCGGCGGCCTCCCGGGCCGTATACATGGAGTTTTCCAGCACGCGACCCTTCACCAGCTCGCGGGCCTCCAGCGCATCGTCCACCTGCTTGATCAGGTTCTCGCTGATGCCGTCCTTACCAATGTGGATAATGGTATCTTCCGTTGCTGCGATGCCGCGCAGCTGCGCTCTTTGCTTACTTGTCAGTTCCATCATTCTCAATTCTCTTTCAAATATTCTCTCAGTTTCACCGCGAATGCACGCAGTGCCACGCCGCGGTGGGAAATTTCGTTCTTTTCATCGGCCGTCAGTTGGGAAAAAGTCTTGCGCAGCTGGGGCACAAAGAAGATGGGGTCATAGCCAAAGCCGCCCTCGCCGGCCGGAGCGTAGGCGATGGTGCCAAAGCAGTCACCCTCGGCCTGCAGCACGTCCCCGTTGGGGAAGCAGCAGACGATATCGGTGTGGAAATGAGCAGCACGGTTGGTTGCACCGCGCAGATTCTCCAGCAGCAGGCGGTAGCGTGCCTCATCGCTGTCCAATCCGCCGTAACGGGCGGAATACACGCCGGGAGCGCCGTTCAGCCAGTCCACGCACAGACCGGAGTCATCGGCGATGGCGGGCAGGCCGCTGGCTTCCATGACGGCTTTGGCCTTGAGCATGGAGTTCTCAGCAAAGGTGGTGCCGGTTTCTTCCACATCCACATTAATACCCAGTTCAGACTGCAGGACAACTTCCACGCCCAGATCAGCCAGAATCTTCTGCATTTCCTTCAGTTTTCCCTTGTTCTGGGATGCCAGTACCAGTTTCATTCTCTCAAACCTCCCACTCAGCGAAACAAATCGCCCAGAATCTCTTTTTCCTTGCGGATCAGCTCGCGGTTGCCCTTGGCGCACAGCTCCAGCAGTTCCTGCTGCTCGCGGGCAGTGAAGGCGCGGCCTTCGCCGGTGCCCTGCAGCTCGATGATCTCACCCAGCTCGTTCATGACGCAGTTAAGATCCACCTGTGCGCGGCTGTCCTCACTGTACTGCAGGTCCAGCAGCGCCTCGTCATCCACGATACCGGCAGAGATACCGGCCACATAGTGTTTGATGGGGGTACGGCCCAGCCAGCCCTCCTCCACCAAACGGCGGCAGGCCAGCGCCATGGCGATAAAACCGCCGGTGACCGAGGCGGTACGGGTACCGCCGTCGCCCTGCAGCACATCGCAGTCGATGGTGATGGTGCGCTCGCCCAGCAGCTCCATATCGATGGCAGCACGCAGGCTCCGGCCAATCAAACGCTGGATCTCGGCGCTGCGGCCGGACAGCTTCAGCTTGTCCACATCGCGGCGGCTGCGCTGGCGGTTGGCACGGGGCAGCATGGAGTACTCCGCCGTGACCCAGCCGCAGCCGGGCTTCACATGGGGCGGTACACGATCTTCTACCGAGGCATTGCACAGCACCACGGTGTCGCCGCAGCGGATCAGCACGCTGCCCTCGGCAAACTTGATAAAATCGGTGGTAATGCTTACTTCACGAAGTTCATTGAATTTTCTTCCGTCAGCTCTGTTCATAGCACAAGTCTCCTTTTCATTGCATAGCAATCTCACAGAGTTCGCCGTGCAAACGGCGAAGAAAATCGAATTCATTTTTTCTACCGACATGTGCGGGAGAAAAAATACTTCTCAGCTTGCAAACGTGCGAGCACAGCGAGTGCGCTGCAGCAAGCTGCATTTTTGCTGAAAAACGGTGTTTTTCAGCAGGGGCGTTAAATCATCGCCTCAAGGAATTCCTGTGCGCTGAAAGGCTGCAGGTCATCGATACCCTCGCCCAGACCCACAAACTTCACCGGCACCTGCAGTTCCTGCGCAATGGCGATAACGATGCCGCCCTTGGCAGTGCCGTCCAGCTTGGTGAGGATGATACCGGTCAAGCCGGCAGTCTCCTTGAACTGGCGGGCCTGAATGAGGCCGTTCTGGCCGGTGGTGGCGTCCAGCACCAACAGCGTCTCCTTATCGGCATTGGGTGCTTCGCGCTCGATGATCTTGCGCATCTTAGCCAGTTCATTCATCAGATTCTGCTTATTATGCAGGCGTCCGGCCGTATCGCACAGCACCACATCGGTGCCTCTCGCCTTGGCGGCCTGCAGACCGTCGAACAGCACGGCACCGGGATCGGCGCCCTCGTGCTGGCGCACGATGTCCACACCGGCGCGGCCTGCCCAGATCTCCAGCTGGTCGGCAGCGGCAGCGCGGAAGGTATCTCCGGCGCAAAAGAGCACCTTTTTACCCTCGTTCTTCAGCCGGTTGCCCAACTTGCCGATGGAGGTGGTCTTGCCCACGCCGTTAACACCGATGATCAGCGCCACGCTGGGCTTGGTGTGCAGCTGCAAAGCGGTATCACCCACGTTCAGCTTTTCAGCCAGAATATCGCGCAGCGCCTGCTTCACCTGCTCGGCGCCCAGCAACTTATCGGTATAGGCGCGCTTACGCAGCTGTTCCACCGCGTCCACGGCCACTTCCATGCCCACATCGGCAAGGATCAGGTTTTCTTCCAGCTGCTCGTAAAACTCCTCGCCCAGTTCCTCGAAGGACATAGGGGCAAACCATGCTTTTTTGAATTTACTAAAGAGTCCCATCACGGTTCCTCCTGTCAATTTTTGATCTTCAGTTCCTTGGCCATATCGTTGAGATTGATGGTCAGGATCCGGCTGACACCGCGCTCCTGCATGGTGACGCCGTAGAGCACATCCGCTTCTTCCATGGTGCCGCGGCGGTGGGTAATGACGATAAACTGGGTCTTACCGGCAATGCGGCGCATGTAGCGGGCATAGCGCACCACATTGGCCTCGTCCAGCGCCGCCTCGATCTCGTCCATGACGCAGAAAGGCGTGGGGTGTACTTTCAAAATGGCAAAATAGAGGGCGATGGCCACGAAAGCCTTTTCGCCGCCGGAGAGCAGCGTGATGGTCTTGAGCTGTTTTCCGGGGGGCTGCACCTTGATCTCGATGCCGCAGCCGAGAATATCATTCTCGTCCTCCAGCTCCAGGCGGGCCTGACCGCCGCCGAACAGCTCCAAAAATGTCTCCTGGAAGCTCTCGTTGAGCAGTTTGAACTGCTCGGCGAAGATCTCCGTCATCTGTGCGGTGATCTGGTCGATGATGCCGTTCAGCTCCTCCTTGGCCTTTTCCACGTCGGTACGCTGCTCGGAGAGATAGGTATAGCGGCTGTTGACGCGATCAAACTCGTTGATAGCGCCAATGTTGGGTGTACCCAAGCCCTTGATCTCGCGGTTCAGCTCGGCAATGCGGCGCGTGGCTTTAGGCACACTCTCCAGTTCCATGCGCTGCTCCATGGCGTCGCTGTGGCTCAGCTCATAGCGCTCCCACAGCTTATCGAGGATGGCTTTCTCCTCCAATGCGCCGGCGCTGAGCTTCTGCTCCAGGCGGCCCACTTCCCGCTCGGTGTGCAGCAGTTCGTCGTTGCACTCCTGAATCTTCTGATTCTGTGCGGTGCGCTGGGCCTCCAGCGCCATTTTCGCCTCGCCCAAAGCGCGCAGCTGCTCGCGCAGCGATTCGCTTCTAGCGCGCAGACCGGCCAGTTCGCTCTGGCGCTGTGCCATTTCCGAGCGTGCCGCTTCGTTGTCGCGGCGGAAGCTCTCGGCCAGCTCTTCGCGGCTGCGGCTGTCGGCCAGCATGTCCGCTTGCAGTGCCTTGAGATCCTCACCGTTCTTCACAGAGGCATCCCGCTCTGCCTGCAGCGCCGCCTTCTGCTCGCGCTTTTCGGCAATGGCAGCACTCAGCCGGTCGGTTTCGGCCTGCAGATTGCTCTGTCCGGCCTGCTGCGCCTCGGCTTCAGCCTGCAGCGCTGCTGCCGCCTGCTCGTGGGCGGCGATCTTCTCCTGCGCCGCTTTCATCTTCTGCGCATCGGCAGCGGTACGGGCGGCGAGATTCTCCAGTTCCTGCTCCATAGCCTCGCAGCTGAGGGACAGGTTCTCGGTCAAAATATCGTAATGATTCTGCTTACCCTCCAGCATCAGCACATCGTCCTCTGCCTTGCGCTGCTGCTCGCGGGCCACATCCAGCTCGTACTGTGCTTTCTGCAGCTCCCGCTCCAGCTCGCCGGCACGCGCGGCAGCCTCGCTCAGCTGGGCGCGCAGGATTTCCTGCTGGGCGCGCATATGCTTCAGCTCATTGGCACGGGACAGGATATTGGTGCTGCGGTTGACGCTGCCGCCGGTCATACTGCCGCCGCGGTTGATCACCTGACCGTCCAGCGTGACAATGCGGAAGCGGTTTTGATATTTACGGGCGATGGCAATGCCGCAGTCCAGATCCTCCACCACTACGGTGCGGCCCAGCAGATTGCGGAAAATGCCCTCGTACTTCTTCTCATAGCGGATCAGCTCCGAGGCGATGCCCACAAAGCCGTACTCATCGTCCACACCCTTTTCCCGCAGTTCTTCACCGCGGATGGTGGTCAGCGGCAGGAAGGTGGCACGGCCTCCATCGCGCTGCTTCAGATAAACCATGGCGCTCTTGGCGTCCTCTTCCCGATCCACCACGATGTTCTGCAAGCCGCCGCCCAGCGCTGTTTCCACAGCTACGGTATAGCGCTCTTCCATGGTCAGCAGGCTGGCCACAGGACCGTGGATGCCGCGCAGTGCATTCTTTTGCGCCGATTGCATCACCGTCTTGACAGCCTTGGAGAAACCCTCATACTCCTTCTCCATCGCGCTGTACATGTGGATCTTGCTGCTGAGATTATTCTCCTCCATGGTCAGCTGCAGCTTCTTCTGGGCAGCTTCCTCCGCGCGGCGGCGGCGACCGTCCATCTTCAGACTGTGACCGGAGATGATATTGCTGACCGCCTGCGCCTCTTCCCGGGCGGCATTCAGTGCTTTGCGGTTTTCCTTGGATTCTTTCTCGCTCCCGGCCAGTTTTTCACGGGCCGCAGCCAGTTCGCTCTCCACTGCGGTACGGCGCTCCGCCACTTCGCGGACGGAGGCATTCAGCGCAGACAGCTCCGCCTTTGTGTCGGCGGCAGCGGCGATCTCCAGCGCCTGCTTGGCACGCAGCACTTCCGATTCGCGCTCCACGCTGCCGGCGTTCTCGGCGATGGTGCGCATCTCCTGCAGCAGGGCATCCACTTCCCCATCCAGCTGACGGGTCCTATCGTCGATCTCGGCAACACGCTGCGCTGCAGCATCGATCTGGCTTTGCAGATTCTCGGTACGCTGCTGGCTATCGGCCATCTCGCGATCCAGTCGCTGCAGAGATTCGGCATTGTGCTCCATGCCGGTTTTCAGCACAGCGATAGCGGAGTCCAGCTCGGCGCTTTGGCTTTCCAGTCCACTCAGCTGTTCGCGCAGTGCCTCGGCGTCCAGATCCTTTTGGCGCACCTGCTCGCCGCACTGCTCGGCAGCGGCGTACACAGCATCCAGCGCGGCCTGCGCCCGATCCTTATCCTCCTGCGCCGTCTTGAAATCGCTCTGCAGTTTGAAAGAGGCGGTTTTGATATTCTGCAGCTGCTCCAGCCACACACTGATCTCCAACACGCGCAGTTCATCGCGCAAAATCAGGTATTTCTTAGCCGTTTCTGCCTGTGCGCGCAGCGGCTCCACCTGCAGCTCCAGCTCAGCGATCTTATCGTTGATACGCACCAGATTCTCCTCGGTGCGCGCCAGCTTGCGCTCGGACTCCTCCTTGCGGTGGCGGAACTTGGAAATACCCGCCGCCTCTTCAAAGATCTCGCGGCGCTCACCGCTCTTAACGGACAAAATCTCGTCGATCTTACCCTGACCGATGATGGAATAACCCTCACGGCCCATGCCGGTATCCATGAACAGTTCATTCACGTCCTTGAGGCGCACGGACTGCTTATTGATGTAATATTCCGACTCACCGCTGCGGTAATAGCGGCGGGTCACTGCCACTTCCGCCTCGTCGCGGTTGAAGATATGTTCGGTATTGTCGATCACCAGCGTGACCTGGGCAAAGCCCATCTGGTTGCGCTTTTCGGTACCACCGAAAATCACGTCCTCCATCTTGGCGCCGCGGAGCTGGCGGCTGTTCTGCTCGCCCATGACCCAGCGGATGGCATCGGAGATGTTGGACTTACCGCTGCCGTTGGGGCCAACGATGGCGGTAATATCTTCGCCGAAATTCAGGACTGTCTTCTCAGGAAAGCTTTTGAATCCCTGAATTTCCACAGATTTCAGGTACATAGATACACCTCGCTCATTATTGCATACTATAACTAATTTAGTATATCAGCCAAAGTGTGGTTTTTCAAGAAAAAAGAACGCCATCAGGCGTTCTTTTTTACGCGTTGTCTCCGTCGATCATATCATAGAGCGCCTGCAGTGCATCGCTGAACGTGCCCACCTGATCCATCAGCCCGATCTCCACCGCCTGTTCACCGTAGACGATGCTGCCCACGTCGTTGGACATATCGCCGCTGTGGAGCATCAGTTCCCGGAATTTGTCCGCGCTGACATGGGAATGGGACGATACAAAACGGATGATCCGCTCCTGAATGCGGTCAAAATAGTGGTAGGTCTGGGGTGCGGCGATCATGGTGCCGGACATGCGCACCGGATGGATGGTCATGGACGCCGATGGGGCGATGAACGTCCTGCGCCCCGACACCGCCAGCGGAATACCGATGGAGTGTCCGCCGCCCAGCACCAGTGTGACGGTGGGTGTGGTCATACCGGCGATCATCTCGGCGATGCCGAGGCCGGCTTCAATATCGCCGCCCATGGTGTTGAGCAGCAAAATGAGTCCGTCCGCCTCCTCCGATTCCTCCAGTGCGGCCAGCATGGGTAAAATGTGTTCATATTTCGTGGTTTTACAGTTATTCGGTGCCAGCGTATGACCCTCCACCTGTCCGATGATGGTCAGGCAGTGAATGGTGCCGTGGCTGTTTTTGACCACCGATGTGCCCATCTCTACCAACTGCTGCTGCGGTGTATCCTGCCCTTCCGGCGTTTCCTGCGACATGTTTTTCTTTTTCATTTTTTGCCCCTCCTTATCTGTGGATAAGTTGTGCAGATAAAGAGAAAACATGCACTTGTGATGTACATTTTCCTGCGTTATAATAAAGAAAAGGAGGTGCGCGATATGAAGCTTTGGTTTAAGCAGCGGTTTTTCAGTTGGTTTGACAGCTACGACATTTACGATGAAAACGGCAACACGGTTTTCACCGTGGAAGGTCAGTTGGCATGGGGTCACCGTCTGCACATTCTCAACGCCAAGGGCGAGCATATTGCCACGGTGCAGCAGCGCGTACTGACGTTCCTGCCCAAGTTTGAATTCTATCTGGGCGAGCAGATGGTCGGTACACTGTGCAAGGAGTTTACCCTCTTCAAACCCGTGTTCTCTCTGGACTGCAACGGCTGGTATGTGGAGGGTGATTTCTTCGAGTGGGATTACTCCATTATGGACGCACAGGGCGGCGAAGTGGCGCGCATCAGTAAGCAGCTGTTCCAGTGGACGGATACATACAGCATCGATGTGGCCAACGGTATGGACGGCTTGATGGCGCTGATGATCGTGCTGGCCATCGATGCCGAGAAGTGCTCGCGGGATTAAGAGGAGAAAGACAATGAATTGGAAAAATCTATTGGGCGTAGGACGCAGCGAACTGCTCTCTTCCGGTGTGGAGACCACCGGCAAAATTGAATCGGTCAAACTGCAGCGCTGGCTGAAGGTGAAGGATAGCCCCATCAACATCGGCAACAGCGCCGCCACCTATCCCGCCATCATCACCGTCAGCTACGAGGTGGATGGCCAAACGTACCGCGCGCAGTTGTGGTGCAGCGCACGGCGGTATCATCCGGCAGAGGGGTTACACATTGCCGTCCGGTACGATCCGGCGCACCCCGAACACTGCGCAGCAAAATTCTGATATTATTAAAAAAAGCGGTTGGAACGAAAGTTCCAACCGCTTTTTCTATGCTTATTTATGCTTCGTAGATGGCTTTGCAGCCCAGATAGGTCATATAGCAGTCCAGCTTGCTGACCGTTTCGAAAGGCGCGTGCATGCTCAGCACCGGCACACCGGCGTCCAGCGTGGCGATATTGCGGTTGGCCATGTACTGGGCCACCGTACCGCCGCCGCCGGCATCCACCTTGCCCAGCTCGGCAATCTGCCAGATGACACCGGCATCGTCCAGCACGCGGCGGACAAAGGCCACCGTTTCCGCGCCGGCATCGGAGGCGCCGCTCTTGCCGCGGGCACCGGTATACTTGCAAAGGCCGATACCGTAGTTGATACGGGCGGAGTTGCGCTTTTCATAGACCTCGGCAAAGTTGGGGTCATAAGCGGCCGTCACGTCGGCGGACAGGCAGAAAGAGTTTTCATAGCACTCGCGCAGCAGCACGTTCTGGCTGTCGCACAGGTCATGGATGAAGGTATCGAAGGCGGCGGACTGCATACCCGTGACGCCCATGGAACCAATTTCTTCCTTATCGGCCAACATGCACACGGCGGTGTGCTCCGGCACGTCGATATCGAAGATGGCCTGCAGACCTGCATAGCCGCACACACGGTCATCATGGCCGTAGGCGCCGATCATGCTGGCATCCAGACCGATGTCAGTGGACATGGCGGCAGGCACGGCTTCCAGCTCGGCGGAGGCGAAATCGTCCTCGATGATGCCGTACTTCTCATGCAGTTTTTCCAGCACGTGGAGCTTTACGCGCTCGCTCTCGCCGCTCTCCCCTACCGGCTCACTGCCCAGCAGGATGTTCAGGCTCTCACCGGGGATGGCCTCGCCCAGCGGCTTCTTGCTCTGCTCCGCGCCCAGATGGGGCAGTAGGTCATTGATGACAAACTTGGGCTCGTCTCCCTCGCCCAGCGCCACATGTACCACCGTGCCGTCTCGCAGCGCCACAACGCCGCGCAGCTCCAGCGGAATGGTGACCCACTGGTACTTGCGGATGCCGCCGTAATAATGGGTCTTGAAATAGGCAAGTTCACTGTCCTCATAGAGGGGGGTGGGCTTCATGTCCAGACGCGGTGCATCGATATGGGCGGCCACAATGTGCGCGCCCTCGCTGAGGCTCTTCTTACCGATGACGGCCAGCATCACGCTCTTGCCGCGGTTGACAGTATAGACCTTGTCGCCGGCTTTCAGTTCCATGCCGCGGCGGTAGGGCACAAAGCCACGTTCCTCGGCCAACTGCATGGTACGCAGCGCGCACTCGCGCTCCGTCTTGCCGCTGTCAAGAAAATCGCGGTACAGACGGCAGTAGGCCTCCATGGCGGCCTTATCCTGCTCGGAGATCACATCATAGCCGTTCTTTGCCTTGGCAAACAGCTTTTCCTTACGCTCTTTCATTACTTCGCTCATTTGGTTGTTTCCTCCTCGATCAAACGGGTGAAAAACTGCAGCGCCTGCTGCTCAAACGCGGCGGGACTGTCCGCCGTGTTCTCCAGCACATCGGTGCAGCTGCGGTGATAAAAGGCTTCGTCTTTCTGTGCGGCAATGCGCATGCGGGCATACTCTTCCGAAATGCCGTCGCGCGCCATGATGCGCTTCACGCGCACCTCGGACGGGGCGGTAATGCCCACGGTACGGCAGCACAGGCTGCTCATGCCGCTTTCGATCAGGTTAATGGCATCAAAGCCCACCAGATCATGCCCCATGGCACGGCGTGCCGCCTCCGGCACCAAGTGGGCATAGACGATGGCGTTGAGCCGGTCCATGGCGGCAGGATTCCGGAACACTACAGCCCCCAGCTTCTGCCGGTCCAGCGTGCCGTCGGGCAAAAACACATCGCCGAACGCTTCTGTAATAGCACGGCGCATAGGCGCGTCACTGCGCAGCATCTCGTGATACAGGGCATCGCAGTCGAGAATATAGCCGCCCAACTGCTCCAAGGCGCGCAGCGCACTGGTCTTGCCGGCACCGGTGCCGCCGGTGAGGCCGATCATCAGCCCGCTGCCGGCATCCACGGTGTGGAAGCCGGCAGCTTTTTTCAGCCGGTTGCTCACCGCCAGACCCAGACCCGTTTCATCAGGGCACTGGGCGAAAATTTGGGTCACATCCGTAGCATCAAAAGTGCGCAGCGCATCAAACACAGCGCGGGAATGGGCCGCTTTATCCTCGGCAGGGCCGAGGCAGCGCACCTCATGGCCGGCATAGAGGGGTGCGAACTCGTCAAAGCAGATGACACCGGACGAAGGCGTCAGCTGCCCAAGAATATAAGCGGCGCTGCGCTGGGGCGAGCCGGTGACCACAGTGACCGGCGCTTTGGGGGCATAGTGGCGATACTTCATGCCGGGAGCGCGGGGTTTCTCCCCCTCACCCAGCTTTTCGCGCACGGCGCGATCCACCTGCACCTCGCCCAGTACCTCTTCCAGCGCTTCCAGCGGCAATCCGCCGGGGCGCAGCAATCGCGGCGGCGTAACGGTCAAGTCAATAATCGTAGACTCCACGCCCACACGGCACGCACCGCCATCCACGATGGCATCGATGCGGCCGGACATGTCCTCGATCATATGCGCTGCCGTGGTGGGGCTGGGGCGGCCGGATAGGTTTCCGCTGGGTGCGGCGATGGGCACATCGGCCGCGGCGATGATCGCCAGCGTCACCGCATGGGCTGGACAGCGGACACCTACCGTATCCAGTCCGCCGGTGGTACGCAGCGGCACGACGGGTTTACGGCGCAGAATCATGGTCAGCGGACCGGGCCAGAAACGCTCGGCCAGCGTATAGGCCACTTTCGGCACGTCCTCACAGTACCGCGTCAGCCAATCGGCCGAAGGAACATGAAGAATCAGCGGGTTATCCTGCGGGCGGCCTTTGGCCTCGAAAATGCGGCGCACCGCATCCTCATTCAAGCCGTCAGCACCCAGTCCGTAGACCGTTTCGGTGGGAATGCCCACCAAGCCGCCGCGAGAAAGGATCGCGGCGGCTTCAGCAATAGCAGTATGTTCTTTTTCCGGATGAAATATCCTTGTTTCCACGATGTATGCCTCGAAATGTGAATCTTTTGTATGATCAGAGGCCCAGATCTTCACCGATCAGCACGACCTTGATCTTGCCGGCGGGACGGCACAGGCGGGTCTCCACCATGTAGCAGCAGCAACTCTCGCTGCCCGTGCAGTCAGCGCACAGACCGTTGGCATTGCAGGGCGTCTTGGCGGTGGGGAAGCGCTGCACCACAGCAGGCGCGGTATAATTGCGGACCTGGGCATAGGCCTCATCCATGTCCTTGACCACCTTGTTCATGCCGGCCACAACGATCACGCTCTTGGGGCCAAAGCACATAGCGGCCACGCGGTTGCCGTTGCCGTCGATGTTGAACAGCTCACCGGTCTGGGTGATGGCGTTGGAGCTGGTAAGGAAGGTATCGCAGGTGAGACCGGCGCGCATGATGGCGACGCGCTCGGGCATATCCTTGGCGGTGTCACGATCCAGCACCTTCTGGCCGCGCTGGGCGAGCAGCTGCTTGATGCCCAGCTCATCCACCGTCAGCGTGCCGCCCCAGGAGACCACGTCTTCCTCAGGGATCAGTTCCAGCACTTTGGCCACGGCTTCTTCGCGGGTAGAGCAGTAATACGCATCAAAATGGCGCTTTTTCAGATTCTCGGCCACCACGGGACCGGCTTTGTCATAACGAATCTTTCTGGGCTGCAGCATAGTTCTTTCTCCTTTCATTCTCCCTCCTGCAACCGGCGGGCCTGATCGGCCACGGTCAGTGCATCCACGAGGGCATCCAAGTCGCCGTTGATCACGGCAGCAATGTTGAAGTTCTTACTATCACCCGTCAGCCGGTGGTCGGTGACCCGGTTCTGCGGGAAATTGTACGTGCGGATCTTGCCGCTGCGGTCACCCGTGCCCACCTGCGAGCGGCGGGTCTGGGCGATGGCGGCATTCTGCTTCTCCTGCTCGGCTTCATAGAGCTTGGTACGCAGGATCTTCATGGCGCGGTCGCGGTTTTTATGCTGACTGCGCTCATCCTGACACTCCACCACCGTGCCGGTTGGCAGGTGTGTGATGCGGATGGCGGATTCCGTTTTATTGACGTGCTGTCCGCCGGCACCGGAAGAGCGGAACGTATCGATCTGCAGATCCTTGGGGTCGATGGAAAACTCCACCTCCTCCGCCTCGGGCATGACGGCGACCGTGGCAGCCGAGGTCTGGATGCGGCCGGAGGACTCCGTTTCCGGCACACGCTGCACGCGGTGGGTACCGGCCTCGAACTTCAGCCGGGAATAGGCGCCATCCCCCTCGATGGTCAGGCTGACTTCCTTGATGCCGCCCAGCTCCGTTTCGTTGCAGCTGGCAATCTCCAGCTGCCAGCCGCGGCGCTCGGCGTACATGGTATACATACGCAGCAGGTCGGCTGCAAACAGCGCGCCTTCTTCCCCGCCTACGCCGCTGCGGATTTCCAGCACCACACCCTTATCATCGTTGGGGTCGCGGGGCAGCAGCAATACTTTCAGCTCTTCCTGCAGACGCTCACGGTCCTCTTTGGCCTGCTGCAGCTCCTCCTGCGCCAGCTGACGCATCTCCGCGTCGCTCAACAGTTCCAGTGCATCGGCAATGCGTGTCTCGGCATCGCAATAGGCGCGGTAGGCGGCCACCACAGGTGTCAGTTCTTTCTGCTCACGGCTGAGGCTGCGCAGCTTATCCCGGTCGCCGTAGATAGCGGGATCGCCCAGCGCAGTTTCCACTTCCTGCAGACGCTGCTCGATTTGTTTGAGTTTATCCAGCATGGAAACTCCTTATCTGCCCAAAAATGCTTTGGCTTCCTGCACGAACTTATCGCGCCAGAACTCATAGCCCACTTCACCCACACGCAGGGAATGGGCAAACAGATGGGGTGCGGCAGTATACTGATCCATCTGGTCGTATACCTCTTCATAATGGTGATCACTGTCGCGGGTGATGACATAAGCCACGCGCTTAGGCTCCAGTCCACGGCGCTTCAAAAAGGCGCGGATCACGCTGGAGCAGCGGCCGGCCCACACGGGAGTGCCGATGACCACCAGACGGTATTCCTCCAGCGGTTTCTCCGTTTCAAAATGCTGCAGAGGACGGGTGGAGTGGCGCATTGCCTCCATGCCGGAGCGCAGAAATCCGCGCCAGCCGCGGCGATCCTGTCCGTCGGTGATCTCCACCAGTTCGGCGTCCAGCGCCGCGGCGATCTCCTCCATGGCACGGCGGGTCTTACCGGTGCGGGAATAATAAATGCATAATACGTCGCTCATATGCTTCCTCCTATTCTTCCAGCTGCAGGCTCAGCTCCTCCCAGCGGCTCATTTCTTCCATCAGCCGCTGCTCGGTTGCCTGCTTCTGGGCATATACTTCGTTCAGTTTTCCGGCGTCGCACGCCACTTCCTCCATCAGCGCGTCCAGTCGGGCACACTCGGCCTCCAGCTTGGAGATGCCGGTTTCACAGATGGTCAGCTGGCGGCGCAGCGCCTGCTTTTCGCGGTTGCCGCGCTGGGGGCGGGTATCGCCCTTCTTCTCCGCCTTGGGGGCGGGTACGGCGCGGCGCTTTTCCTCAGCCTTCACCGCTTTATATTCGGCAAAGCCCATGGGATAGTCGGTGATCGTACCATCCGCCAATTCCCAGATACGGGTGGCGAAACGGTTGATGAAATAGCGGTCGTGGGACACGAACAGCAGCGCGCCATCATAGGCCTCCACCGCCTCCTCGATCCACTCCCGCGAGGCGATATCCAAATGGTTGGTAGGCTCGTCCAACACCAGGAAGTTGATCTCCTCGTCCATCAGCATGCAAAGCCGCAGACGGCTCAGCTCGCCGCCGGAGAGCACCGACACGCTTTTGAACACGTCCTCGCCCTGAAACTGGTAGGCCGCCAGACGGTTGCGGGCGCTTTGGGCGGACATGTTCTTCTTGGCGTAGAGCATGGTGTCCACCAGATTGCGCTCCGGGTGGTCGAAATGAATGATCTGAGGCAAATAGGCACTGCGGATGGCGGGGCCAGTACGAATCATGCCGCGATCCACGCTCTCTTGCTGCATGATCATGTTCAGCAGCGTGGTTTTACCCGTACCGTTATCGCCGATAAAGGCGATACGCTCGCCGCCGGTGACCCGCAGGTAGATATCGGAAAAGAGGGTTCTCTCATCAAAGGATTTGCTGATGCCCTTGATCTGCAGCACCTCGTCGCCCTTGAACTCGCGGCTGGCAAAGCGCGCGTCCATCTTCTTGGCTTTGGTGGGTTTGGACGTGGTACGCATACGCTCAATGCGCCGCTCCATACTGATGGCACGGCGGTATGTCTTGTCCAAACCCTTGAAGGCGAACATACGCAGCTGCTCGGCCGCCGCCTCCAACTGCTCGATCTTGGCCTCCTGCTTCAGGTACTGCTTCATCTGCTCCTGATAGCGGCGCTCTTTCTCGATGGCATAGAAGCTGTAGTTACCGCTGTAGAACTCGGCCTTGCCGTCCAGCACCTCGATGACACGGGTGACGGTACGGTCGAGGAAATAGCGGTCATGGGAGATAGTGACCACGGTGCCGTGGAATTTGTTGAGGTACTCCTCCAGCCACTCGGTGGCCTGCAGATCCAGATGGTTGGTGGGCTCATCCAGCAGCAGGATATCCGTATCCTCCAAAATGAGGCGGCCCAGATTCACCCGGGTCTTTTCGCCGCCGGACAGCTGGTCGAAAAGCCGCGTGCGCATCTCAGCATCGATGCTAAGGCCGTTGGCCACCTTATTGACCGCCGTATCCGTGTCGTAGCCGCCCAAACCCTCAAACCGGGCGGTCAGTTCGCCGTAGCGGCGCAGGATCTGCTCGTCGCTCTCGCCGTTGGCCATGCGCTCTGTCAGCGCATCCATCTCGTCTTTCAGGCGGTGCATCCGCGCAAAGGCAGACTGCAGCACGTCCTCCACCGTATAGCCGGCAGGATACACGGGGATCTGGGAGATCAGTCCTACACGGCGTCCGGAGGCGATGACCACATCGCCCTCGTCATAGTCCAGTTCGCCGGTGAGGATGCGGAACAGCGTGGTCTTGCCCGCACCGTTCTTGCCCAGCAGACCTACACGCTCACCGGTGTCGATCTGGAACGTCAAACCGTCTAATATTTTCTTTTCCAGATCAAAGGACTTGACCAGTCCCGATACGCTGATGTCGATCATTGATAGGTTTCTTCCAGTTCTTTCGCAATTTTCTCAAATCCCATGGAATGGGACGCTTTCACCAGCACGGTGGTGCCGGGAATAAACAGATCACGGATCACAGGCATTGCCTCTTCGATGGTGAGGAAGTGCTGCGCCTTTGCACCGGCCGTTGCGGCAATATCCGCCGATTTGGGGCCGATGGCCACCACGGCATCCACCGGCAGCTGCGCTGCCAGTGCACCCACTTCGCGGTGGGCAGGCACACTCACCTCGCCCAGCTCGCCCATGTCACCCAGCACGGCCACCTTATGGCCGGCCGTGCCGCTGAGGATCTGCAGAGCCGAGCACATGGCCTGCGGGTTGGCGTTATAGCAGTCATCCACCAGCAAACGTTCCTCGCGCAGCTTCACGCGGCGCATGCGGCTGCCGGTGGTAAGATAATTGGCAACACCGGCCACGATCTCCGCCTCGCTCATGCCCAGTTCTTCGGCAATGGCGGTAGCCATGGAAACGGAGTAGATCATATACCGGCCGGGAGATGGCACAGACAGGCGGTAGCTCTGCTTTTTAGTGGTGACGGTGCAGTCCATACCGTCCATACCGCGCTCGACGATGTCGCTGACGCGGACGTCGCAATACTCGCTCTCACCGCACAGCACCGTTTTGAAAGGCAGCTCCAGCGTGCGCAGCAGCGCATCATCGCCATTGAGCACGGCCAGGCCGCCCGGCTGCAGATCTTCAAAGATCTCGCTCTTGGCTTTCAGCACGCCGAGGCGGGAGTTATCCATATTCTCGATATGGGCATCACCGATATTGGTCAGCACCGCCACGGTGGGGCGCACTGCCATCCCCAGATAGCGCAGATCGCCGTAGGTATCGATGCCCGTTTCAATGACGGCAGCCTCATGGTGCTGCTCCAGCTGCAGCAGCGTCAGGGGCGTGCCGATCTCGTTATTGAGGTTACCAAAGGTCTTCAGTGTGGAAAAATGCTCGGAGAGCACGGCGGCGATCATCTGCTTGGTGGTGGTCTTACCGGCGCTGCCACTGATCTGCACCACAGGGATGTCGAACAGGCCGCGATACCACGCCGACAGGGCGCGCAGCGCCAGTTTGGTGTCCTCTACCTGCACGTAGAACTTGCCCTCTTCCATGGTTTCGGGCACGCGGGAGCAAAGGCAGCCCACCGCGCCCTGGGCAAATGCCTGCGAGAGATAATTATGGCCGTCAAACCGCTCGCCCACCAACGGGATAAACAGCTGACCCTCCGCGTTCTTGCGGCTGTCGGTGGTGACGCCGTCAAAGCCGTCGGCACTGCCGCGCTGCAGCAGCGTACCGTCCACAGCACGGCACAGGTCATTGAGCGTACAGTGCATCATTTGTGCTCCGCCTTTCTCACTTTCATGGACTCCAGCACGATGGTCTCGCACAGGTCGGGATAGGACATACCCACCGCCGCAGCTTCCTGCGGGAACAGGCTGGTGGGCGTCATGCCGGGCAGGGTATTGACTTCCAGACACCAGGGCTTGCCCTCAGCGTCCAGCAAAAAGTCAGTGCGGGAATAGACACTCAGACCCAGTGCGCGGTGGAGCTTCAGGGCCATCTCGCCCATCTCATGCCACACGCTCTCTTCGATCTGGGCGGGGCACACCTCGGTAACAAACTCGGACTGGTACTTGGCCTCGTAGTCAAAATAGGCGTTCTTGGGAATGATCTCCACGGCGGGGAGATAGCGGTCACCCAGCACGCCCACCGTCAGCTCACGGCCGGTGATCTTCTTCTCCACGATCACATGGTTGCCGTAGGCGAGGATGCTGTGCAGCGCCTTTTCCAGCTGCTCCTTGGTATCGGGCAGTTCCACGCCGATGGAGCTGCCGCCGTTAACGATCTTCACAGCGCAGGGCACTTCCAGCTCCTGCACCAGACGGGGAATATCCGCCTCGGTATACACCACATCGCGCCAGGGGGCATTGCGGATGCCCTCGGCATCCAGATAGCGCTTGGTGATGGCCTTATCCATGGCCATGCCGCTGCTCAGATAGCCCGAGCCGGTATAGGGCACACCCAGCAGATCCAGCGTAGCCTGCATACGGCCATCCTCACCGCAGGAGCCGTGGAGCGCCAGAAACACCACATCGGCCATGGCGCACACCGTCAGCACGTCCTTGCCCAGCATGGAATCGCTCTGATCCTTACGGCTGCGGCGCACGGCGGCCAGATCCGGCTCGGTGCTCTCCACGCGCACGTCACTGCACAGCCCGTCGGGAGCATCAAATACCTCTTCCAGCGTACCGGTATAATTCTCCAGGCCAAGGAACATATCCACCAGGATCGCCTGATGGCCCTTTTCGCGCAGTGCGCGGCACACGCCGGTACCGGTCACCAGTGCCACGTTACGTTCCGTACTCAATCCGCCGGCCAAAACAACGATTTTCATCATACACCTCACGATCTCCCACCGCAGTAAAAGGCGGGACAACCAATATTTTACCTATTTTATCAGCATATAAGTATATCACAAGGTACAGCGGATTACAACAAATTCCTGCCCGCTGCAGGGCAAAAAAATACCCCGCACCGACATCCGGCGCGGGATAAAAAGACTTAGGTTTTGCGCAGCCATTCCGGCAGCGTGCGGCCGCGGATACTGCTGACGATACCCATGGCCATGAAGATGGTGAGAATGGACGAGCCGCCATAGCTGAAAAACGGCAGCGTCAAACCAATCACAGGCATGACAAACAGGCACATGCCGATATTGGCCACGGACTGGAAAATCAGCGTAGCAGCGATGCCCACGCAGATATAGGCCTCCATACGACTTTGGGCTTTGGCGGCCGTGGTAAGGCAGCGAATAATGATGGACGACAGCAGCAGTACTACCAGCAAGCAGCCCAGCATGCCCAGCTCCTCACCGATGGCGGAGAAGATGAAGTCGGTATGACGGAAAGGCAAGCTCCAGCTGAATTCGCTCTGGGTCTGGGTACCGTTGAAGAGTCCCTGTCCCATCAGCTTGCCGCCGCCCAGCGTCAGCAGACTTCTGGTCTGGTGCCAGCCTACACCGCGGGGGTCATAGCTGTGATCGAAAAGCACAATGAAACGCTGCACGATATGTTCGGGCAGCTTATCCTCCTGCCACAGGATGAAAAAGGTAAATCCGCCGCCCAAAATCGCGATGACGAACCAGCGCAGTGCCACACCGGCGGCAAAGGCCATGCACGCAAAAACAAAGGCGTACACCAGCGTACTGCCCATATCCGAGGAGATCACGTAGTAAAGACCGGCGATCAGCAACAGATGACCGGCCAATTGCATCACAGGGCCGGTAGATTTCAGATTTTTCTCTTCTTTCAAATACACCAGCTGCCGCGCCAGCAGCACAATGAACGTCAGCTTCACGATCTCCGCCGGCTGAATGTTCACCGGAACACCGGGGATATCTATCCACGCCAGATTACCGTTGACCTCCAGACCCAGCGGCGTTTTCAGCAGCAGGATAAAAGCGAGATTGAAGCCCAGCACCCATTTCCATTTCTTAGCCAGCAGTGTGATATCCAACTGCGAAATGAAAAAGTACAGTACAATGCCCATCAGCGCCGCAACACTCTGTACCACCACATGGCGGATGGAGTCACTGCCGTCCATATAGTTGGTAGCGCTGGCGATCATCACGATACCGAAGGTGGTGGCGGCGCAGCAAAACGCCAGCAGCACCAAATCGGCCTGCCGGATCATATCCGAGATGAATCCTGAACGTCGGAACATGTAATGTGCCTCTTTCTCTGCATTTTACTTCTTTATAGTTTACCACAGGAAGTTTTCCCTGTAAACCTGCCAACCACTCTTTTCTTTTCCCGCGCCGCGTGTTATAATATATTGAAATTTGCATCATTCACAGGAAAAGAGGTGTCGCCCTTTGGAATACTTGTCCCACAGCGTGGAAGAAACGGAGGCCATCGGAGAAGCGCTGGCCAAGCTGCTCTCTGCAGGCAGCGTAGTGGCCTATCGCGGAACACTGGGCATGGGAAAGACCGCCTTTACCCGTGGGCTCGCCCGGGGACTGGGCTGCCGGGGGCGCGTCACCAGTCCTACCTTCACCATTGTTAACGAATACCGCGGCAGTGTGCCGCTGTTCCACTTCGACATGTACCGGTTGGAAGATGAAGAAGCACTCTTCGACATCGGCTGGGAGGACTATCTCACCCGCGGCGGTATCTGCGCCGTGGAGTGGAGCGAAAATGTGGAGAGCGCTCTGCCGGAGAACACCGTATATGTGACCATCGCGCGCCACGCACAGCACGACGACTGGCGCATCATCACCGTGGAAGGAGTAGAGGCATGAAAATCCTTGCTTTGGAAACCTCGGCCAAAAGCGTGTCTGCCGCCGTGGTGGAAAACGGTGTGCCGCTTTGCAGCACCTACCAGAATACCGGTCTGACCCACAGCCGCACGCTGATGCTGCTGGTAGACGGCATGCTGCGTGCCGCCGGTCTGACGCTGGATGACATGGGACTGATTGCTGTGGCTCACGGCCCCGGCTCGTTTACGGGACTGCGCATCGGCGTATCTGCTGCCAAGGGCTTGGCATGGGCCAAAGAGCTGCCCTGCTGCGGCATCTCCACGCTGCTGGCCATGGCACAGAACCTGCGCCACACCAACGCCACCATTGTGTGTGCGATGGACGCACGGCGCAATCAGGTCTACAACGCTGTGTTCCGCGCCGAAAACGGAAATCTGCAGCGTCTGTGCGACGACCGGGCCATCGGACTTGCCGAGCTGGCCGAAGAGCTGAAAAATGACGAATCGGAAAAAATAATCGTTGGAGACGGCGCCAATCTGTGCTATCATTATTTGCAGCAATCCGGCATCGCCTGCCGTCTTGCACCGCCGGAGCTGCAGATGCAAAACGCCGTAGGCGTGGCACTGTGCGCCGAAGCGGCTGCCGCAGCCGGTGAAACGGTATCGGCACACCAGCTCTCCCCCGTTTACCTGCGACTGAGTCAGGCAGAGCGGGAACGACTGGCCAAGGGACTGAAAATCACTGTAGATTGAACAAATCAAAAAAATATAAGGAGAATCGCCATGTTTAACGAGAAAGTACACGTAATGGACCATCCTCTGGTAGCACACAAGCTGACCATTATGCGTGACAAGAACACCAGCGTTAAGGATTTCCGTGAGCTGGTCAGCGAGATCGGCATGCTGATCACCTACGAGGCCACCCGCGACCTGCCCCTGACCGACAAGGAAATCGAGACCCCCATCTGCAAGACCACCGTACCTACGCTGGCCGGCAAGAAGTTCGCCGTTGTGCCCATTCTGCGCGCAGGTCTGGGTCTGGTGGACGGCGTGCTGCGCATGGTGCCCTCCGCCCGTGTGGGCCACATCGGCATGTTCCGCGATGAGGAGACGCTGCAGCCTCACGTCTATTTTGCCAAGATGCCCACCGATATCGCCGAGCGCGACATCATTATCGTCGACCCCATGCTGGCTACCGGCGGCAGCGCCGTGGCCGCCATCGACGAAATGAAGAAGCGCGGCTGCAAGCACGTCAAGCTGATGGTGCTGGTCGCTGCTCCCGAAGGCATCAAAGCCGTGCAGGATGCCCACAGTGATGTGCACATCTACTGCGGCGCTGTGGACGAAGGCCTGAACGAGCGCGGCTACATCGTGCCCGGTCTGGGCGATGCCGGCGACCGTATTTTTGGCACAAAGTAACCGTCGCAGCGGCAGGAAATCCATATTTCCTGCCGCTGTTTGCAACTTATCTACACAAGTGAGGGTGGAACTATGAAACACACACTGGAATATATCCTGCTGACCCAGTCGCCGGCACTGTTCCTGTTTGCCGTGGCACTGCTGCTGTACTTCCTCTTCCAGCGCAAGACGAAGAAGTTCCGCGCGGCACTGGCGCTGATCGTATCCATTGTCTCTCTGGCAGGCGGTATCGCGCTGTACTATCTGGGTATGTTGAACGAGCATTTTACCATCCACGATTTCTGGCAGATCCGCGTGCCCGGCTGGATCGGTCTGGGACTGTCCGCGGCACTGATGGTAGTGATCCTCTATCGCTCTGCCGCCAAGGCCATCCGCACACGCCGCGCCCAAAAACTGGCCACCAAGGCAGAACAGCAGCGCATCCGCGAGCTGGAGGATGCCAAGCAGGCCGCCTACGAATCCGGACGCGCCGATGCGCTGGCACAGGAAACGGTGATCGAAACCGTCAGCGAAGCCGTGGATACAACACCGGAGGAAGAAAACGCTGCTCCGGCAGAATGACAAGAAAAAACGCTGTGCTGAGCACAGCGTTTTTTTATTTACTCTTCGCTCTCTTCCTCTTTATTGGCATCGATATACGAGTAGAGCGTGTATTTGGAGATTCCAAAATACTTGGACACTTTCCCGCCGGATTTGGTCACCAAGAAGGCGCCGTGCTGATCCAAAAACTGGATGGCGCGGATCTTATCCTCCTTATTCATCATGGACACCGGCTTGCCTACCAGCGCCACGGACTGCTCGATCAGTTCTTCCAGCACATCGGTGATATTGGTGCTCTCCTGTGCCTTCTCCTCCTGCTCATGGACCTCCAGCAGTTCGTTCACATCGTGCTGGAGCATCATCAGCCCGGTCACATCGTGGTTGATGGTGACCAGCGCCGCGATCTTCCCCTTGGCGGAATAAATCGGCTGCGCGGTGGTGCGGATGATCTTTCCGTCCGGTTCCCACACAATATGGCACTCGCCCAGCTTGTCCTGCGGCGGCAGAGATAACGTGTCGCCTTCCTGATAACCGGACAGGTGACCGTTTTCAATGTGTACCAGGGTCTGCTGCGTTTCTTTGGTGTGTACCTCGCCGATCAGCACCTCGCATTGGGCGCCGAACTGTGCCACGATGCCCGCGGCAACCTGTTTTAATACGTCCAGCTTACTGCTTTCCACAGTGCACCTCCTGTTGCCATTCTCTCTTTACATTTATAGTAATACCATCATACCATATCCGCCGCCAAAATCAACCATTTTTTCTAAAAATTTTTTTGTTGGTAATAAATTTCATAAGCGCATTTTTTCTTTTAGGAAGGGCGGTTTTTCGACGCTTTCAGGCTGCATTTTATCGATACATTAATCCAAAAATTTCCGCTATCTGGCGCTCATTTTGGCACTTTGGCCGAAAGTTGACTTTCTTCGCGTTTGTCCTTGCACCGCTCCTTTTTTTCATGTATAATCCCCTTGTTAAATGGGAGGTAATTCCGGCACATGCCGTATGGCCGGATCCCATCATTTTTGAGGAGGAATTTTGTATGAAAAAGCTGCTTGCTCTCATTCTGTCCCTCGTTATGGTTCTGTCTCTGGTTGCCTGCGGCGCCAAGGACGATGCCGGTAAGGACGACAAGGACGACACCAACACCATCAAAGTGGGTCTGATCTGCATCGGCGACGAGAATGACCAGGGCTATACCTACAACTTCATGCGCGGTAAGGAAGCCGCCGATGCCAAGCTGAAGGCTGAGGGCATCAACGTGGATTGGATCATCAAGTACAACCTGATTGAAGGCGACCCCGTGGCTGTTGCCAACGAGGAACTGGCCGAGGAAGGCTGCGAGATCATCTTCAATAACTCTTACGGCCACGAAGCCGCTGCTCTGCCCGTGGCTGCCGACTATCCCGAGATCGAGTTCGTCTGCATGACCGGCGACCAGGCCTGGGCTGACGATCTGGCCAACACCCACAACGCTTTCGCCAACATCTACGAGGGCCGTTACGTGGCCGGCGTTGTTGCCGGTATGAAGCTGCAGGAAATGATCGACAAGGGCGAGATCACCGCTGACCAGGCCGTTATCGGCTACGTGGGCGCTTACTCCTTCGCTGAGGTCGTCTCCGGTTACACCGCTTACTATCTGGGCGCCAAGAGCGTTTGCCCCAGTGTCACCATGAAGGTGCAGTACGTGAACTCCTGGTCCGACGCCACCGCCGAGGCCAACGCCGCTGCCGCTCTGTGCGACCAGGGCTGCGTGCTGATCTCCCAGCACTCCGACAACACCACCCCCGCTACCACCGCTCAGTCCAAGGGCGCTTTCCACACCGGCTATAACAACGATATGTCCGATGTTGCTCCCGAGGCTTCCATCATCGGCACCCGCATCGACTGGACCAACTACTTCGTCCACGCCATCAAGTGCGTTGTCGAGGGCAAGGAGCTGGAGCAGGATTGGTGCAACGGTATGGCTGAGGGCGAAGTCGTGATGACCGAGCTGAACACCGCCATCGCCGCTGAGGACACTGCCGCCAAGATGGAGTCCGTCATGGATTCCATCAAGGATGGCAGCCTGAAGGTCTTCGATACCACCACCTTCACCGTGGGCGGTCAGGCTGTTACCACCTACACCGGTGCCTGGGGTATGAACGGTGCTGAGGCCATTGCTGACGGCGCTTATGCCGAGTCCAGCCTGCGCAGCGCTCCCTACTTCGACCTGCGCATTGACGGCATCACCGAGCTGAACGCTTAATCGTTTCGCTGACAATTTGCAAGAGGACTGCCACTGGCAGTCCTCTTCTTTTTGTGCGTTTTTTCACCACAAAATTCCCCCTTCGCTCTTGTGTTGGGGGGTAAGTTTTGTTATTCTAAAGTATATGGCATTTTTCCCCTTTTGATTAAGCAGCAGAAAGGATGACGAGCCTTTGGAAAACGTTCATGCAATTGAGTTGCGCCACATCACCAAACGCTTCGGACAGGTGGTGGCCAACGACAGCATCGACCTGGTGCTCAACCGCGGCGAGATCCTCTCCCTTCTGGGTGAGAACGGCAGCGGCAAGACCACGCTGATGAACATGCTCTCGGGCATTTACTATCCCGATGAAGGTGAGATTCTGGTGGGCGGCGAAAGCGTATCCATCACCTCCCCCAAGGATGCCTTCCGCTACGGAATCGGCATGATCCATCAGCACTTCAAGCTGGTGGACGTGTTCACCGCCGCGGAAAACATCGTGTTGGGTCTGGATGAGGGCGGACGGCTGGACATGAAGCAGATCAATGCCAAGGTCAAGGCTATCTGCGACAAGTACGGCTTTGACATTGACCCCACCCAGAAGATCTACGATATGTCCGTTTCCCAGAAGCAGACGGTGGAGATCATCAAGGTACTCTACCGCGGCGCCGACATCCTCATTTTGGATGAGCCCACTGCCGTGCTGACGCCGCAGGAGACGCAGAACCTGTTCTCCGTGCTGCGCAACATGCGCGATGACGGCAAGGCCATCGTCATCATCACCCACAAGCTCCACGAAGTGATGGAGCTGTCGGACAAGGTGGCCGTGCTGCGCAAGGGCAAATATATCGGTACGGTCAACACCGCCGAGACCGATCCGCAGGCACTGACGGAAATGATGGTGGGTCACGCAGTAACGCTGAACATCGACCGTCCCACCTACGACGATCCTCAGCCCCGTCTGCACCTGAGCGGTGTGACCTGCTACGACGCCGAGGGCGTCAAGCGGCTGGATAACGTGTCTTTCACCGCCGTGGGCGGCGAGATCCTCGGCATCGCCGGTGTGGCCGGTTCCGGTCAGCGTGAGCTGCTGGAGTGTATCGCCGGTCTGCAGCATGTGTCCGGCGGCACCATTCTCTACACGCCTGAGGGCATGGACGCCACCGATCTGGTGGGTAAGACGCCGCTGGAAATCCGCCGCGCCGGTGTGGCCATGGCTTTCGTGCCGGAGGACCGGCTGGGCATGGGTCTGGTGGGCTCTATGGGTATGACCGGCAACATGATGCTGCGCTCGTGGCAGAATGGCAAGGGTCTGCTCGTCAACCGCAAGGCACCTCACGATCTGGCCGATCAGGTGTGGCACGATCTGCAGGTGGTCACCCCCAACACCGAGTTCCCCGTGCGCCGTATGTCCGGCGGTAACGTGCAGAAGGTGCTGGTGGGCCGCGAAATCGCCAGCGCTCCCTCCGTGCTGATGACGGCCTACGCGGTGCGCGGTCTGGACATCAACACCTCCTACACCATTTACAATCTGCTGACCGAGCAGAAGATGAAGGGCGTGGCCGTGGTATATGTGGGCGAAGATCTGGACGTGCTGCTGGAGCTGTGCGACCGCATCCTCGTACTGTGCGGTGGTCAGGTCAGCGGCATCGTGGATGCGCGCAACACCACCAAGGAAGAAGTAGGTCTGCTGATGACCCGCGTGGGCGGAAAGGAGGCGGAATGAGATGAACAAACAACATGAACCGCTGATCCGTCTGGCCAAACGCGACGGTATGAGCGCCAAAAAGGTGTGGGCGATCCGTCTGAGCAGCTTTCTGGTGGCCATTCTCATGGGCGCACTGATCTTCCTACTCATGGGCAACAATCCGATCTCCGCTTACGGCGCCATTCTCACCGGCTCGCTGGGCAAAAAGACTGCCATCCGCCAGACAGTGAAAATCGCCGTTCCCCTGCTGGGTACAGCACTGGCCATTGCCCCGTGCTTCAAGATGCGCTTTTGGAACATCGGCGCCGAGGGCCAGATCACGGCAGGCGCCATGGCCGCTTCCTATTTTGCCCTCTTTTGGGTAGACAAGATCCCCGGCCCTATGCTGCTGGTGGTGATGGGTCTGGCCGGTGCGCTGGCCGGTGCACTGTGGGCACTGATCCCCGCTTTCTTCCGCGCCAAATGGGGCACCAACGAAACGCTCTTTACACTGATGATGAACTATATCATCATCGGTATCGTCCGCTGGCTGAAGGGCGGTCCGTGGGAAGGCCGTCCCGGCTCCCAGATCATCCCCAACTTTGACAAAGCAGCCGTGCTGCCCAAGGTGTTCGGCGTACACTGCGGCTGGATCATCGTACTGATGCTGGTGGTACTCATCTATGTCTACATGAACTACACCAAACACGGCTACGAGATCTCCGTCATCGGCGACTCGGTGAACACCGCACGCTATGCCGGTATGAACGTGGGCCGCATCATGATGCGCACCATGTGCCTGTCCGGCGGCATCTGCGGTCTGGTGGGCTTTATGGTGGCCTCCGGCGCCAACATGACCCTCTCCGACACGGTGGCAGCCGGTGCCGGCTTCACCGCCATCACCGTGGCGTGGCTGGCGCAGCTCAATCCCTTTGCCATGATCGTCATCTCGCTGCTGCTGGGCGTGCTGCAAAAGGGCGCCGACACGCTGCAGACCCGTATGGCCGTTCCCACCTCCATCTCTGACATCATTACCGGTATTTTCCTGTTCTGCATGCTGGGATGCGAGTTCTTCATCAACTACAAGATCATTTTCCGCAGCAAGCATAAGGAGGTGTCTCAATGAGCGGTTTCTTCCCCGCCTTTCTGGCTTTGATCGTGGCCGCCATTCAGAACGGCACACCTCTCCTGTTCGGCACCATGGGCGAGATTTTGACGGAGAAATCCGGCAACCTCAATCTGGGTGTGGAAGGTATCATGTTCATGGGCGGCGCACTGGGTTTGGCCGGTGTGTTTTACTATGAAAAGTCCGCCGCCAATCCCAGCGGTGTGTTGGCTGTGGTCATCGCGCTGCTGTGCGCCTTCCTTGCCGGCGCGCTGGCTTCGCTGATTTTCAGCTTTTTGACCATCTCTCTGCGCGCCAACCAGAACGTGACCGGTCTTGCCCTGTCTATCTTTGGCACCGGCGTCGGCCAGTTCATCGGCGAATACATGCGCGTGCGCGAGGGCGGCTATATCGCCATCAGCAACGCGCTCAAGGGCGTGTTCCAGAACTCCCCCTTCCCCGCTGCCATGCAGCAGCTGCCTGTGGTGGGTCCCGTCCTCTTTGGCAGCAGCATTTTCTTCTACATCAGTCTGGCGCTGGCCATCGGCATGTATTTCTTCCTGAACCGCAGCCGCAAGGGTCTTTATCTGCGCAGCGTAGGTGAAAGTCCTGCCACAGCCGATGCCGCCGGCATCAACGTGATCCGCTACAAGTATGTGGCCACCGTCATCGGCGGCGGCATCAGCGCCATCGGCGGCATGGTGTATATCATGACCATCGCCGGCTGTGTGTGGAATCACGAAGGCTTGTCCGGTGTGGGCTGGCTGGCTGTGGCACTGGTCATCTTCTGCATGTGGCGTCCCCTCAATGCCATCTGGGGCAGCGTGCTGTTCGGCGCGCTGATGATCCTGTACCTGCGCCTGACCATCCCCTTCCTCCCCACGCAGCTGTATAAGATCCTGCCCTACGTGGTGACGGTACTGGTGCTGATCGTATCGAGCCTGCGCAACAAGAAGGAGAATCAGCCCCCCGCATCGCTGGGTCTGTCCTACTTCCGCGAAGAGCGCTGAGAATTGCATAAAAAAGAAGTCCCTTCCGGGACTTCTTTTTTTATTGCTTTTGTTGTGATATTGAATCTTACGCTCAGTTTTTTCGTGCTTTGTCGCAATACGGAGTAGAGAGGAAGCCTTTCGTCTGAAGCTTTTGCACCATAGGATCAAGTATTCTTCGCCATACATGCTTAAACGCTATTACATGCCCAAATTGCTTAACAAGTTTAGGACTTATCGCATAGTAAATTCGGATAAACAATCTACCACACCAAGTTATGGCCAAAACATTATCTCGGAACCGTCGGAGTACCCAAACTTCAGGACAGTCATATGAGCCATATACCGCCGTTGCAATATAACATCCGTCATCTTGTTTTGGCACAGGTTCTCTCACTGACAAGCATTTTGCGACATTACTATTTTTTGCTTTCCATTCTTTTGATGCATTGATTTTTTTAACAGATTCTTTATAATCCCATGTATCGCCAAAAGCATTAAAACTAATATCAGTTACGCTATCAGGAATAGTAATTGTTAGATTTTTGCAATGAAAGGCACTCGCGCAAATCGTTGTTACAGAAGGCGGAATAATTACATCGGTCAAAGGACAGTTCTCAAATGCATTATCACCTATCCACGTAACTCCATACGGTATGTCAACCTCACTTAACCCACTATCCGCGAATGTATACATCTCGATTTTTTTTAGATTCTTCGGTAATATAATTTTTTTCAGCTTCTTGCAATTTTGAAAAGCACCATCACCAATTTGTTTAATACTATCTGGTAGGTCAACCGTTTCCAAATTTTCGCAGCAAAAAAATGCCTTGTCTCCGATTTCCACTACACCGTCAGGGATTATTACCCTTATTAATCCATAACACGAAGAAAATGCATTATTTCCAATTCTTATAATGCCATCAGGAATGGTAACATCAATTGAAGCCCCTGTATATTTTGTTAACTCACCTGCACGAATAGTAAAGTCAGAGCTATTGGAGGAAACATTTGTAGCAGATTCCTTATTACTGCTCGCTACATTGTAACTGTTTATAGCTTTCTCAACAATATATGGCTTACCACAATGCGGGCAGATTTCCGTCTCTCTTGAATTTTCAACTTCAAGCTTAGCTCCGCAGCTTGGACATTTAGCATACATTAATTCCATATTTTTCCTCTCATTAGTCAACAATTATGAGTGATCTGCCCGATGAAACTTCTTTTTTATTGCTTTTATTCTTCGCCGAACAGGCACTTGGACAGCTTCAGGAAGATATCGTCGCGGTACTTGATCATCTCCTCGTCGCGGCCATTGGAGTAATCATAGAAACCGGCGCCGTTCTTTACGCCCAGCTTATTCTCATCGATACACTGCTGGATCAAACCAAAGGGCTCCTTGGCATCGCACAGGTCGGGCCAGGTGTACTTGGAGATATTATAATGGATATCCAGACCGCCCAGATCGCAGGTCTCGAAAGGACCGAAGCAGGCATAGCGGAAACCCAGTGCGTACTTCATCACATCATCGATGGCTTCGGGAGTGGCGATGCCCTGCTCCACGATATGCATGCTCTCACGCAAAATCGCCTGCTGCAACCGGTTGAGCACGAAACTGGGGGCGTCCTTGATGACCACGGGGCGCTTTTTCAGCGTCAGTGCCACCTGACGCACCACTTCGGCCGTCTCTTCGGTGGTCTTCTCACCGCGGATGATCTCAATCAGAGGAATGATATGGGGCGGGTTCATCCAGTGCATACCGGCAAAACGCTCGGGACACTTCACGGCCTCGGCGATCTTGGTGATGCTCAGGCCGGAGGTGTTGGAGCACAAGATGGCATCGTCTGCCACCACGTCACACAGCTGACGGTAGAAAGTATGCTTCACATCCAGCTTTTCCAGAATGGCTTCCACCAGAAAATCGGTATCGCTGAGGTCGGTCAGCTCGCCGGTGAAGGCGATATGGCTCAGCAGTTCCTGCGACTGCTCCGCCGTCAGGTTACCGGCATCCACTTCTGCCTGCTGGTTGATCTGGATCCAGCGCTGCGCCTTCTCCAGGGCGGCGGGGAACAGATCGTAGAGTTTCACATCGTAGCCGAACTTGGCAAAGGCCTGCGCCATGGAAGAGCCCATGGTACCGGCACCGGCAATGGCAATTTTCTTGATCTCACGCATACTTTTCTCCTCCGTCAAATCTTAATGAGTTCGTACTCTCTTGTACCGATGCCCAGCTTTTCACCGTGCTCCAGCGCGCTCATCCAGCAGGTATCGGGGTGCATGTGCAGGAAGTGGTCCTGTTCGTCATGATGTTCGTGGCAGCCGCACTCACACGCAGCGGTGCCGGGAATGGGCGTCTGGGCGTTCACCGCGTCCACACAGGCCATATCCAGCGCCACAGGGTCGAAGGAGGCGAACATACCCACGTTGGGGATGATGGCCGCATCGTTCTCACTATGGCAGTCGCAGTTGGGAGAAACATCGATGACCAGTGCAATATGGAAACAGGGGCGTCCGTCCACCACCGCCTTGGTATACTCGGCGATCTTGCGGTTGAGCACCACGGTGCTCTCGTCCCAGCCGACAACGATGGCGTCCTGCGAGCAAAGAGCAATGCAGCGGCCGCAGCCAACACACTTATTATGGTCGATGGATGCCTTTCTATCAGTGATCGAAATGGCATCATGGGCGCAGATCTTGGTACATACGCCGCAGCCAACACACTTTTTCTGCTTCACACTGGGCTTGCCGGCATTGTGCTGCTCCATCTTACCGGCGCGGGAACCGCAGCCCATGCCGATATTCTTCAGCGCGCCGCCGAAGCCGGCCTGCTCATGGCCCTTCACATGACTGAGGGAGATGAATACATCGGCGTCCATGATAGCGCGGCCGATTTTGGCCTCTTTCACATATTCGCCGCCTTCCACCGGCACATAAGCCTCGTCCGAGCCCTTCAGACCATCGGCAATGATCACCTGACAGCCGGTGGACAAGGGGAAGAAACCGTTGAGGTAAGCGCTGTCCAGATGGTCCAGCGCGTTCTTGCGGCCGCCTACATACAGCGTGTTGCAGTCGGTCAGGAAAGGCTTGCCGCCACGTTCTTTGACGAAATCCGCCACGGCCTTGGCCCAGTTGGGACGCAAAAACGCCAGATTGCCCGGCTCACCAAAGTGCATCTTGATGGCCACAAACTTCTTGTCAAAATCAATCTCACCCATGCCGGCGGTCTTCATCAAACGCGTCAGCTTCTGAGGCAGATTTTCGCGGTGGTTGGTACGCATATCAGCAAAATAAACTTTTGATGCCATAGTCATACGCTCCTTATAGGAAATCATAAATCAAGTGTATCATAATCTTCCGCTTTATGCTACAATATTTTTTAAGAAAGGAGGTGCAGCCATGGCTGTTTTGACCCATACCATCACTGAGATGCAGTCCGGCTGCACCGTGCGTGACCTGTTGACGCAGCACTGGGGCGTTTCCACCTCGCTGCGCAAGGCGCTGCGTCAGCGCGAGGGAGCTATTTTATGCAACGGTCTGCCGGTGCGAATGAATGCCGTGCTGCGCGATGGCGACATCGTACAGGTGGATGTATCCGATCCTGTCGATGCAGAATCCCCTATTGTGCCGGTGGATTTCCCTTTATCCGTTTTATGGGAGGACGAGCACCTGCTGGCGGTAGACAAGCCGGCAGGCATCACCGTCCACGGCGCGGCGCTGACGGAGGAAGCTGTCACCGTGGTGGGCGCTGCCGCCCACTATTTAGGCAGCACGGCCGTGCATGTAGTGAACCGGCTGGATCGCGGCACTTCCGGCGTGATGCTGATCGCCAAAAACGGCTACATGCACCACCGCTGCATGGAACTTTTGCACACGCAGGCGCTCTATCGGGAATACCGCGCCGTATGTGACGGCGTGCCTGCTCCGCGCTGCGGCATCATTGATGCGCCCATTGCGCGGGACACTTCTTCCCTGCTGCGCCGCTGCGTGGCGGAAGATGGGCAGCGGGCAGTGACAAAATACGAGGTGCTGCAAACCGGCAGTGGCCGCGCGTTGGTGCGGCTTTTGCCGCAGACGGGGCGTACCCACCAGCTGCGCGTGCACATGGCCCACATCGGATGCCCTCTGAGCGGTGACTGGCTGTATGGCGTGGAGAACCGCGATTTGATCGCGCGGCCTGCACTGCACTCGTATTCACTGCACTTCACCCATCCTCTGCATGGTGAAGCGCTGGACATCACCGCACCGTTACCGGAGGACATGGCGCGATTACTTTATAAATAAACCCCACACCTCAGGTGTGGGGTTTATTTATAAGATTTCGTTTCATCACTCAGGCCAATCAAATAATCCGCCGACAGGTCATAATAGCGACAAAGCCTGATCAAATCATCTATTTTCAGTTCTGCCCGACCGGATTCAATATGGTTATATCCCTGCTGTGATTTGTTCAGGATCTTTCCAATCTGCGCCTGTGTCAAGTCCTTATCTTCCCGAACATGCCGAAGTCTTGTGCGGTAATCCACAGCTGCACCCCCCTTTTGGGCAAAGAATAGCATACTCATAGTTTGAGTATTGACAATTACTCAAAGATTGAGTAATATTGATTTATTCATGAAAGGAGTGTTTTTATGTCCAACTATACTCTTGCAGCAATTGAATCCGGGCTGATTACCGCACGCTATAAAAAGGAGATGTGTTTCTGGGATCAGGCGGCCGACGCATTTCGAGACGTACTGGATCTGGCCAGCAAAGCCATGGACGAGCTGGATAAGTTTAGCGATGAAGAAAAATCGGCAATCTTTAAAGCTTTTGACGAATCCGTTCACAGTATTGCTTTCTCTTATTATGTAGACGATGAGTATGCTACAGCAATCGATCTTTTGGAACGCGGTGAACCCGATTTGCTGAAAAGCAAGGTGCTCCTTGCATTGTGCTGTTGGAAAATTGGAAGAAATTTGGATGATGCTTCACAGAGAAAACACTATTTAAGCAAAGCATTTTCTTTGGCGGAAGATGCGCTTCGCCATCAGGAAGACGCCCTCTGGCAAGAAGATCCTGACTCTATGGATACCGCTTTAATGGTTACAGGTTATTTGTTTCTCGCCGATGCGTATCGACTTGGTGCAAGCGGCACAAAGGATCTGGAGAAATCACTGGAAACCATCGAGCACGCTTTGCTCCATGTGGAAGATGAAGATCAGAAAAGCAGCTTATTGCAGGTAAAATCAAGATATCACCGCGGCTTCTTCGGCGGTCTGGAATTCCGCTGAGGAGACACATATGGCAAAAAAAGACTATATGGGACGCTGTGGGGCTTGTATCCACTGTGACTTGTCCAGCGGATATACCTCTTGCTACTCCACCTCGTTCAAGTGCACGCGGAATAACTATACGGTGAAAGCCGACGAGAAAAGCTGCAGCCGTTTTGAACAAGCATCAGGCCGCAACAACGAAATTATCGCTAAATATGACAAGTAAAAAAGGACGCAGGTCTGTTGTAAGATCTGCGTCCTCTTTTTCTTTACGAACGCTTTGGGGCGTGGTATACTGTGGAAAAAATGACGAAGGAGTTCGGTATGGATCTTTGCAACCGACATGATATTCAAGCGCTGCTGAGCCGACACGGCTTTCATTTCTCCAAGGCGCTGGGACAGAACTTTCTCATCGACGGCAGCGTGCCGCTGCGCATCGCCGAAGGGTGCGGCGCAGACAGCACCGCCGGTGTTTTGGAGATCGGTCCGGGCATCGGTCCGCTGACCCAGCAGTTGGCACAGCGCGCCGCCAAGGTGGTCAGCGTGGAGCTGGACCGTCGGCTCTATCCCGTACTGGGTGAGACTATGGCCGCGTTCGACAACTTCACGCTGGTGGAGGGTGACATCATGAAATGCGATCTCCACGCGCTGGTGGAGGAACATTTCGGCGGTTT
Source organism: Oscillospiraceae bacterium (assembly GCA_015067975.1). GTDB lineage: Bacteria > Bacillota > Clostridia > Oscillospirales > Oscillospiraceae > Vescimonas. The sequence continues at coordinate 51,344 of SVLK01000007.1, forward strand.
GCGGCCCATTTTGTGCGCCAATCTTCCTTACAACATCACCACACCGCTGCTGACGCGGGTGGTGGAGAGCGGCTTATTTGACTCCGTCACGGTGCTGATCCAGAAAGAGGTGGCGCAGCGCATCTGCGCCAAACCCGGCACAGCAGATTACGGCGCGTTCTCGCTCTTGATGCAGTACTACACCGAGCCGCAGATGCTCTTCACCGTACCCAACACCTGTTTCCTGCCTGCACCCAAGGTAACTTCTGCGGTGATCCACTGCCCCACGCGCCACGAGCCGCCGGTACAGGTGAAATCCGAATCCTCGCTGTGGCGGGCAGTGAAAGCCGGCTTTGCCCAGCGGCGCAAAACACTGGTAAACTCTCTGCAGTCCGGCTATCCACTGCCTAAGGAAGTGCTCTCCGCTGCCATCGAACGCTGCGGTCTTGCCGCCGATGTACGCGGTGAAAAGCTGAGCCTTGCCGACTACGCACGCCTCGCCGATGCATTGGATGAGGCACTGGCTGCCAGATAAAACATGAAACCGGAGTGGATATCCACTCCGGTTTTCTTATTCATGGATTGCTTTTTGTAACCCCGCGGCGCTCCATCTTCCGCTGCGGCGGCAGAGGGCGCGGTGGAGGAATTCCTGATTCTCCGCGTTGTGCTCGATTTCCTTGCTGTACAGGCGGATCACCTCGGCCGCCCGCTCTTTCGTGGTACAGCCGCGGCACAGGCGGCGCAGCACCAGCGCGTGGAATACGGCGTATTTCGCCCACGGCAGCGCACGTCCGTCATACACGCCGCGCAGGAAGAAGCGGAATACATCGTACACCAGCACCTTTTCCAAAAGCGGCGCTATGTCCTCTTCTGCCAGCGATTCAGCGTTGGTTTGGCACAAAAGTTCCCGCCATTGTGGCGTCAAAACCTCCAGAGACCGGAGTTTTTTCAAGTACGCAGGCAGGATCTTCTCCTGCGGACAGACCTCTTCCTCCTCTCCGTCCACCTCCTGCGCCAGCTGCAGTAAACGTGTCATGCGCTCGTTGATGGGCAGCGCAGGATCCTGCAGCATGTCCAGCGCCGAGGTGCGGGCGCGGTACAGTTGGAAAAAGAGGGACGCGTCGATATCCGTATAGGCGATGGGATCGTCCGTTTCCTCGGTAACAAAAGTCACCTTTTCCCCGCGCAGCAGGTACGTCTCGATCCACGCAGGGCAGGATAAGCCCGGCATGATCTCCCGCCGTGCACCGTAATCCGCCACGAAGCGGGGGTGCAGGCGGCAGGTACGGCACAGCGCGCCCTCGCCGTACATGGCATAGAGGTCGCAGAGATTGTGCTCGTTGAGCAGCACGCAGCGGCCATTGCTGTGCCGCTTGAGCTGCGTTTCTCCGTCCACAGTCACGAGGGACTGCTGCAGCCGCTTGCCCATGGCATCCTCCATGGCGCGAAAACGGTCGGCACTCACATCGTCCACCACGATCTCCCAGCCAGCACAGCAGGTGTCGGGGCAGGCGGACGCCATGCAGCAGAATTCTCTGTCCCACACCGGTTTTGTGACCAGCATCCGCTCGCCTCCTCTGCTTTTTTCTATATGATACGCGCCGCGAGCGGAATTGGCAAGTGTTTTTCCGCCACCACATCTTGTGGGTGCCGCCCCGCTGCTTCCCACAATATCTTGTGTTTGTTTTTCGTCATATTACACAAAAAGAGCTTCGAAATTTTGGCAGTGCTTTTTGCCCTATATAGGGTATTTGCGCTTGCTATACCACAAGATATAGTGTATTATTGTTAATACTCGCAATCAAACCGACCCTTGCTGCGGCGTGGGTATTGCATAGAGAAAGCTATCACAGTAAAGAGAGAAAAAGTAACGAAAAGGAGACGAAACGCATGAAAATCATTAAGAGAAATGGCTCAGAAGTCATTTTTGACATTACCAAGATCATCATGGCCATCTCCAAGGCCAACGATACCGTAGAGGAAGCTGACCGCATGACACCGGTGCAGATCCAGCGCATCGCCCAGAGCGTGGAGCTGCAGTGCCAGAAGATGAACCGTGCACCCACTGTGGAGGAGATTCAGGATATGGTGGAGCACCACATCATGGCCCACGGTGCGTTCGAGGTGGCCAAGAGCTACATCACCTACCGCTACACCCGCTCTCTGGTGCGTAAGTCCAACACCACCGATGACAAAATCCTCTCCCTCATCGAGTGCAACAACGAGGAGGCCAAGCAGGAGAACAGCAACAAGAACCCCGTGGTCAACTCCACCCAGCGCGACTATATGGCCGGCGAGGTCAGCCGCGACATCACCAACCGCATTTTGCTTCCCAAGGAGATCGTGGACGCCCACAACGAGGGCATCATCCATTTCCACGACACCGATTACTATGCTCAGCACATGCACAACTGCGATCTGGTGAATCTGGAGGACATGCTGCAAAACGGCACCGTCATCACCGGTACGCTGATTGAGAAGCCCCACAGCTTCGCTACCGCCTGCAACATCGCCACTCAGATCGTGGCACAGGTAGCCTCCAACCAGTACGGCGGTCAGTCTATCTCCCTGACCCATCTGGCACCTTTCGTAGAGGTGAGCCGTCAGAAGATCCGTTCCAGCGTCCGCGAGGAGTTCGATGCCATCGGCATGGCCGCCACCGACGAGCAGGTCAACGCCATTGCCGAAAAGCGGCTGCGCGAGGAGATCCGCCGCGGTGTGCAGACCATCCAGTATCAGGTGGTCACGCTGCTGACCACTAACGGTCAGGCTCCCTTCGTCACCGTATTCATGTATCTGGGCGAGGCCAGAAGCGAGCAGGAGCGGGACGATCTGGCACTGATCATCGAAGAAGTACTTCTGCAGCGCTATCAGGGCGTAAAGAACGAAAAGGGCGTGTGGGTCACCCCCGCCTTCCCCAAGCTGATCTACGTGCTGGAAGAGGACAACGTCCGCGAAGGCACCAAGTACTGGAATCTCACCAAGCTGGCTGCCAAGTGCACTGCCAAGCGCATGGTGCCCGACTACATCAGCGAAAAGAAGATGCTGGAGCTGAAGGTGGACAAGAACGGCGAAGGCCACTGCTACACCTGCATGGGCTGCCGCAGCTTCCTGACTCCCTATGTGGATCCCGAAACCAATCAGCCCAAGTACTACGGCCGCTTCAATCAGGGTGTGGTCACGATTAACCTGCCGGACGTGGCGCTTTCTTCCGGCGGCAATATTGAAAAGTTCTGGCGCATTCTGGAGGAACGTCTGGAGCTGTGCCACCGGGCACTGCTGTGCCGTCATGAGCGCCTGAAGGGTACACTCAGCGACGCCGCCCCCATCCTGTGGCAGTACGGTGCCTGCGCCCGCCTGAAGAAGGGTGAGCCCATCGACAAGCTGCTCTACGGCGGTTACTCCACCATCTCGCTGGGCTATGCCGGCCTCTACGAGTGCGTGAAGTACATGACCGGCAAGTCCCACACCGATCCCTCCGCCACACCCTTCGCGCTGGAGATCATGGACAAGCTGAACGCTGCCTGCCGTAAGTGGAAGGCAGCCCACAACATCGACTTCAGCCTGTACGGTACGCCGCTGGAGTCCACTACCTACAAGTTCGCCAAGTGCCTGCAAAAGCGCTTCGGCATCGTGGAGGGCATCACCGACAAGGGTTATATTACCAACTCCTACCACGTCCACGTCACCGAGCCCATCGATGCGTTCCGTAAGCTGGAGTTCGAGGCACAGTTCCAGCACCTGTCCCCCGGCGGTGCCATCAGCTATGTGGAGGTGCCGGACATGCAGAACAATCTGGACGCGGTGCTCAGCGTGATGCAGTTTATCTATGACCACATCATCTATGCCGAGCTGAACACCAAGAGTGACTACTGCCAGTGCTGCGGCTGGGACGGTGAGATCGAAATCGTGGAAGAGGACGGTAAACTGATCTGGAAGTGCCCCCAGTGCGGCAACACCGATCAGGACAAGATGAATGTGGCGCGCCGTACCTGCGGCTACATCGGCACTCAGTATTGGAATCAGGGTCGTACGCAGGAGATTCAGGACCGCGTGCTGCACCTGTAAAATACTTCAATCAAAATCTTGCGATTTTGATTGAGTTTACAGAGCGCTGCAGCGCACTCGCTTTACTCGCACGTTTGCGCTCTGAGAAGTATTTTTTGTGACGCACATGTCGTCGCAAAAAATGAATTTAACTCTATTCGCGTCTTTCGGCGCGAAGTCTGTGACACATAAAACCTAAAGGGGCGGGCCGCTGCCCGCCCCTTCTTTTTCAAAGGAGACACACCATGCACTACGGAGAACTGAAAAAATGCGATATTGCCAACGGCACCGGCGTGCGTGTGACGCTGTTCGTCTCCGGCTGCACCAACCGCTGTGAGGGCTGCTTTCAGCCCCAGACGTGGGATTTCTGCTATGGACGCCCCTTTACCGCCGAGACTGAGGCGGAGATTTTTGCCGAGCTGGACAAGTCCTATGTAGACGGTTTGACGGTATTGGGCGGCGAGCCCTTTGAGCCGAAAAATCAGCCCACACTGGCAGCGCTGCTGCAGCGGGTGAAGGAGCGTTACCCCACCAAGACGGTATGGTGCTTCACCGGTTTCCGGCTCCACGATGAGCTGCTGCAAGAGGGCAGCTATCCCCGCACGGCGCACACTGACGAGATGCTCTCGTGCATCGACATGCTGGTGGACGGACGGTTCATGCAAGAGCTGAAAGACATCTCGCTGCAGTTCCGCGGCAGCCGCAACCAGCGCATCATCGACATGAACAAAAGTCGCCAAACCGGCGAAATCGTCATCTGGGAACAACTGAGAAGATGAGAAATCCCCCGTTTTTTCGGGGGATTTCTCCTTTTGCATCGAAATCGACTCTTGCATTTTTTGCCAGACCGAATATAATTATTGCAGATATTAACCACACTAATAATTACCATAGCTAATGAGGTAGCCTATGTCTGTGAAGCTGGAACTGTATAAAGTATTCAAGGAAGTGGCCGAGGCAGGCAACATTACCGCCGCGGCACAGGCACTGTTCATCTCCCAATCGGCGGTGAGTCAGTCCATCAAGCAGCTGGAGTCAGAGCTGCACACACGCCTGTTTGCCCGTAACTCCCGCGGCGTCACGCTGACCGGTGAGGGGCGGATGCTGTATGAGTATGTACGCAGCGCCATGGGCTTGCTGGAGACCGGCGAGGCCAAACTGTCCCAGACCCGGGAACTGCAGATGGGGCAGCTGACCATTGGTGCCAGCGACACGGTGACCGGCCAGTTTTTACTGCCGTACCTCGACAGTTTCCACCGTCAATATCCCGCCATCAACATCCAGATCGTCAGCGGACGCAGCCACAAGGTGCTGGGGATGCTGCAATCGGGCAAGGTGGACATCGCCTTTGCCAGTACACCGCAGGAGTCCGCCTCGCTGGAGCTGCACAGCTGCTTTGCCACTCATTCTGTGTTTGTGGCGGCAGCAAACTATCCCTGCGACTTTGAGCATATCTACACGCTGCAGGAGATCGCCGATTTCCCGCTGATTCTGCTGGAACGCAAAGCCTCCTCACGCCTGTATCTGGAAAAATTCTTTTTGCACAACGGGCTGCACCTCCATCCCGAGATTGAACTGGGTGCCCGCAGTTTGCTGGTGGATCTGGCGCGCATCGGTTTCGGCGTGGCCGGGGTGACCCGGGAATTTGTGCAGCAGGAGCTGGAGAGCGGCGTGCTGCGGGAGCTGAAAACCAGTTTCTTCATTCCACCGCGCAGCGTCGATATGTGCGTGCTGCGGGATGTACCGCTGACCGCTGCGGCGCAGCGTTTCTTTGACTACGTAAAAGACAATCCCCACAAATAAAGACTGTCAAAAGGCAGAGTTCGCAAGCTTGCGAACTCTGCCTTTTTGTTTGATCAAGCAATCATTAAGATTACATTAATTTCCCGGATGACATTGACATAACGCCTTCTTTTTCGTAAAATCTTAGCAGGACACAAAGGAGGCTCGACAGCATGGCAATTGAGAAGTACAAGAAGTTTTTGATCACATTTGCATACTTCGCCGTGATCACCGCAGCAGTTTTCGTGGTGGTTCGGTACGGTTTGCCTATGCTCTCGCCCTTTGTGATCGGCGCGGTGGTGGCCTATCTGCTGCGTCAGCCCATCCGCTTCCTTGCCCGTAAGCTGTCCATCTCCCACAAAACAATAGCCATCTGCGTAGTGCTGCTGTTCTATGCCACCATCGGCACTTTGATTTCCCTGCTGGGTGTCAAGGCAGTTTCGTGGATCACGGCGTTCATCAGCCGCCTGCCGGATCTGTACCAGTCCCATGCCATTCCCTTCTTTTCCGATGTGATGAACCGGTTGGAAGTCCTGATGGCCGACTTTGATCCGGCTGTGCTGAATGCCCTCAGCGATCTGGGAAGCAGAGCACTGCAATCGGTGGGTCAAATGCTCTCCAACCTGTCTGTCACAGTGGTAGGCATGGCTTCCGGTGCCGCCACTTCCCTGCCCGGACTGGTCATCAAGGTGATTTTGATCATCATCTCCTCTTTCTTCTTGTCCATTGACTATGAGCTGATCAAAGCCTTTATCCTGCGGCAGCTGAGTGAAAAAACACAGGTACTTCTCTACGAAATCAAAAACTATGTGGCCGGTACGCTGTGGGTCTGCATCCGCTCCTATGCTATCATCATGTCCATCACATGCGTAGAGCTGGCTATTGGCTTGTCCATTATCAAGATCAAAGGTGCGGTACTGGTCGCGCTGCTGATCTCCATCTTCGATATCCTGCCGGTGCTGGGTACCGGCGGCATTATGATCCCGTGGACGGCGCTCTCACTGGTGCGGGGCGACTTCCGTCTGGCGCTGGGACTGGCCATCATCTATATCGCTATCACCGTGATCCGCAACATCATCGAACCTAAAATCGTAGGCGGCCAGTTGGGTCTGCACCCCATCGTGACGCTCGCCAGTATGTTTGCCGGTGTGCAGCTGCTGGGCGTGATCGGTCTGTTCGGTTTCCCCATCGGGCTTTCCCTGCTGTGCCATCTGAACAAACGCGGTGTAATCAGTATTCTCAAATAACTCCATACATAGAAAAGCGCGGCTCTTACGAGCCGCGCTTTTGTGCGCTTACAGGTTGAAATACTTCTCGAACTCAGCGGGATGAGGGATCTTGGACAGCTCCAGACAGTCCTTACGCTTGAGGGCGATGAAATTCTTGATGAGGTGTTCGGGGAACACACCGCCGGCAGTCAGGAAGTCGTGGTCAGCTTCCAGTGCATCCAGCGCGTCTTCCAGACGGGTGGGCAGCGAAGACAGCTTGGCCTTCTCTTCTTCCGGCAGGTTGTACAGGTTCATATCGTAGGGACCCCAACCGTTGGCATGGGGATCGATCTGATTCTTGATGCCGTCCAGACCGGCCATCAGGAGCGCTGCATAGCACAGATAGGGGTTGCAGGTAGCATCGGGGTTACGGATCTCAAAGCGGCGCAGCTTGGGGCTCTTGGCATAAGCGGGGATGCGGATCACGGCACTGCGGTTGGATGTAGCGTAACCCACGGTGACAGGGGCCTCAAAGCCGGGCACCAGACGCTTGAAGGAGTTGGTGCTGGGGTTGGTGATGGCACACAGCGCGGCAATGTGCTTCAGCAATCCGCCCATGAACCAGTGGGCTTCCTTGCTCAGGTGGGAATAACCGTTATCGTCGGAGAACACCGGCTCGCCGTCCTTCAGCAGCAGCATATGCACGTGCATGCCGTTGCCGGCCTCGCCGTACACAGGCTTGGGCATAAAGGTAGCCACCTTACCGTACTTCAGCGCGGTATTGTGGATCACGTACTTGATCAGCATGGTGGCATCAGCCATCTTGCTCATCTGACCCAACATAGGCTCGATCTCGAACTGGCCGGCAGCACCTACCTCGGGATGGTGGTACTTGATGGCAACACCCATCTTCTCCAGCTCCAGACACATCTCGCTACGACACTCGTAGGAGCGGTCAAAGGGCTTGGCCATATGGTAATGCTTCTGGTGAGGTACCACGACGCCCTTACCCTGATTGGCGCTGTTCCAGTAGGCCTGCTCGGTGTCCACGCTAACGCCGATGGCATCGGGCTGCACGGACCAGCCCACCTGGTCAAACAGATGGAACTCAAACTCCGGCAGGATCAGCATGGTATCGGCGATGCCGCAGTCCTTCATGTACTGCTCGGCAGCCAGCACGATGTTGCGGGGATACTGATCCAAAGGACGGTTCTCGGGATAGTCAATGATCATGGCGTTACCGGTGATGGACAGCGTGTTGACCTCGCAGTAAGGATCGATCACAGCGGTATCCAGATCGGGAATAAAGACCATGTCGCTCTTCTCCACCACAGCATAGCCATAGTTGGAAGCGTCAAAGCCGATACCGTTGGTCATGGTATCTTCCGTAAACTGGGAAGCGGGAATGGTCACATGGCGGAACTGACCGTTGATGTCCACGATCTTGAAGTCCACCATCTTGATGTCCTGCTCCTGAATCATCTTGATAATGTCTGCTGCAGTGCGCATGGGTGTTACCTCCCGACATAAATTGGCATGATCTGCCTTAAATTCCACAGTAAAGAATACGCCTGTTTTTTTCTTTTTTCAATGCTTTCTTTTGAATGTGTTTTCATTTTTTCTGCACTCAGAAATAAGGATAGCTTATACAGCGTTTTGCTGTTTTTATCTTGCGCATCAGGCGCAGAAAAGTACGTCCGAAAGCAAAAAAAATCTTGCGTTACACGAGTGAGCAGCGTTATAATATAGCGTAATCTTTTTACAAATGCTTCTGCTTCGGCAGTTAAATGGAGGAATTCGTATGGCAAACAATATCCGTCCCGAAACCATGGAACGCATCACTACGCCGGAACTGGCAAAAGCTTTTATCGACGAGCAGGTTGCCGCTGTGCGTGCACAGGTGGGCGACAAAAAGGTGCTTCTGGCGCTGTCCGGCGGTGTGGACTCTTCCGTCGTTGCCGCGCTGCTGATCAAGGCCATCGGCAAGCAGCTGGTTTGCGTGCATGTGAACCACGGTTTGATGCGCAAGAACGAATCCGAAGGCGTGATCAAGACGTTCAAAGAGGGTCTGGATGCCAACCTGATCTATGTGGACGCTACCGACCACTTCCTGGGTCTGTTGGCCGGCGTTGCCGATCCCGAGCGCAAGCGCAAGATCATCGGCAAGGAATTCATCACTGTATTCGCAGACGAGGCCCGCAAGCTGGAGGGCATCTCCTTCCTGGCACAGGGTACCATTTATCCCGACATTCTGGAGTCCATCAAGGCTGCCGAGGGCAAGAAGGCTGTCAAGTCCCACCACAACGTGGGCGGTCTGCCCGAGGACCTGCAGTTCGAGCTGGTGGAACCCATCAAGCTGCTCTTTAAGGACGAAGTCCGCGTGGTGGGCGAGGCACTGGGTCTGCCCCACAGCATGGTGTACCGTCAGCCCTTCCCCGGTCCCGGTCTGGGCGTGCGCTGCCTGGGCGCCATTACCCGCGACCGTCTACACGCTCTGCGTGAAGCCGACGCTATTTTGCGCGAGGAGTTCGATAACTGCGGCCTGAGCGAGAAGGTGTGGCAGTACTTCATCGCCGTGCCCGACATCAAGAGCGTGGGCGTGAAGGACGAGAGCCGTTACGAGGGCTGGCCCGCCATCATCCGCGCCATCAACACCAAGGACGCCATGACCGCTACCATCGAGGAGATCCCCTACGAGATCCTGCACAAGATCACCTATCGCATCACCCATGAGGTGGAGGGCATCAACCGCGTTCTGATGGATCTGACGCCCAAGCCCATCGGCACCATCGAGTGGGAATGACCCACGGAATCCGAAAAAGCCTTGATATATAAGGGTTTTTCGCCTCTCCAAAGTCGTCCCGCGGACAAATTGAGGACACTAGCTTTTTTGCTAGAAT
>SVLK01000008.1 GCA_015067975.1 Oscillospiraceae bacterium
AACCTACGACCTCCGGGTTACGAGCCCGACGAGCTACCAACTGCTCTACTCCGCGATATACACTTATACCGGATTGGTGCCGGTGACCGGACTCGAACCGGTACGGTATTGCTACCGGGAGATTTTAAGTCTCCTGTGTCTACCATTCCACCACACCGGCGGAGATTGGCAAGAATAAGAATACCATATCCGCGCGGGACTGTCAACCCTTTTTCCGAAAAACCCTTCGACAGATTCTGCGCTGCCATGGGTTGCTGCTCTGTGAAGCAGCAACCCATGGCGCAAAAATCAATCTTTGTCCACGTTGCGCAAACTTGCCACAGTGGAAATAGGCAGGGAAAAGCTGATGGCGCCGGCTGGCGTATGGGGGCCGGTCTGCTCCAGAATGGCCCGCATAATACCGCTCTTTTCACTGTCTGCGACAGCAGCGACCACGGCCTTTTCCGTAGGTTCCAGTCCGTACAGATCTAAATGTTCGCTGGTGGCCGTGCCTTTTGCCATAAAGGTCAGCACCAGGTCGGTGGAAACAGGTGTGATGGTAAAACATAAGAGCATCACGATCAGCGCAATCGGCAGCACTGATGCGATGCCCTCCCGTAGCTTTAGGTTCAGTCTCGTCTTAACAGTCAAACGGTCATCTCTCCTCATGTATCTTTCTTAAAAGAAAGATCTGCGCTTATTTTTTTCTGTTTTATTATACAGGAAGACAAAAATCTGTTCAATTAAGAATCCGTAAAGATTTCGCAAGAGAAGAAAAAGGAAAGGTGCAACCGTTGGTTGCGCCTTTGTCAAGAGGAAATGGTCGCTTTTATGCCGAAGTCGGTGTATGATAAGAGCGATCAAATAAAGGAGAATGCCTATGAATCTTCATGAAACCATTTGTCGTCTGCGTACAGCCAAAGGCATGTCCCAACTGGAACTGGCTGAAGCGCTGGATGTGTCCCGCCAGTCCATTTCCAAGTGGGAAACGGGCGCCGCCGTGCCGGAACTGGACAAGCTGGTCAAGCTCTCGCAGATCTTCGGTGTCACACTGGATGAGCTGGTGCAGGGCGTGCCGCCGGAGCAGAAGGCTGACGCTGTGCCGCAGTCGTCCCCCGAATCGACCGGGCCGCGCCGCATGGAACCCCACAGGATCATTGCTCTGGCGCTGCTTTGTACGTTCCTTTTGCTGACGGTATTGCTGTTGGGCTTTGTGGGAGCACGGAGCGCCCTTTCATTGGGCCTGCTGCCCATGGTTGTGTGCATCATGTTTCTGATCCTGCCCCGCCGCTATTTGCTGTGGGGGTTCTGGGGACTGTGGGTGTTGGTGGTGCTGGTGCTGCGGGTGCTGACAGGCGGCTGGTTCCTTAGTGCGGGGGTGGGAAACGTTGTGTTTCTCCTCGGCTCCATTGGGCTGACTGTTTCACTTATTTTCCTCGTTGCGGCCACAGTACGCCGCTTCAAAAAGAAGTAAAAGAAGTCCTCCGGAGCAATCCGGAGGACTTCTTTTACTTTATTGGGAATTTTCTTCAGCAGTGGTTCAGCACTTCTCGAAGATGGTGGCAACGCCCATGCCGCCGCCGATGCACAGAGTAGCCAGACCCTTCTTGGCATCCTCGCGCTTGAGCATTTCGTGCAGCAGAGTGACAATGATACGGGCACCGGAAGCGCCGACGGGGTGGCCGATGGAGATGGCGCCGCCGTTGACGTTCAGCTTGCTCAGGTCAAAGCCCAGCTCACGGCCCACAGCGATGGACTGAGCGGCAAATGCCTCGTTGGCCTCGATCAGGTCGATGTCATCGATGGTCACGCCGGCCTTGGCCATAGCCTGACGGGAAGCGGGAACGGGACCTACGCCCATGATCTTGGGATCCACGCCGCCCTGACCCCAGCCGATCAGCTTGGCCATGGGCTTCAGACCGTACTTGGCAACAGCTTCGCCGGAAGCCAGAATGATGGCAGCAGCGCCGTCATTGATACCGGAAGCGTTGGCAGCGGTGACGCGGGGCTGACCCTTGTCCTCAGTCTCCTGAGCCTTGGTCACCTCGAAGGTGTGAACGACCTGAGGATTGGGGGACTCGGGACCTACGGGGAAAGCACCACGCAGCTTAGCGATACCGGCAGCAGTTACGCCGGCCTTGGGGAACTCGTCCTTAGCGAAGGGAACCATATCCTTCTTGACCTTGATCATCACGGGAACGATTTCGTCATCGAACTTGCCGGCGGCCTGTGCAGCCTCGGTCTTCTGCTGGGAAGCGGCAGCGAACTCGTCCTGCTCGGCACGGGAGATACCCCAGATGTCGTTGATGTTCTCGGCGGTGGTGCCCATGTGATAGTTATTGTAAGCGTCCCACAGACCGTCCTTGATCATGGTGTCGACCAGCTTCTTGTCACCCATGCGAGCGCCCCAACGAGCGTCGGGAGCAGCAAAGGGAGCCTGGCTCATGTTCTCGGTACCGCCGCAGACAACCACGTCAGCGTCGCCGGCCAGAATGGAGCGGGCGCCTTCGATCAGGGACTTCATGCCGGAACCGCAAACCATACCCACGGTGTAGGCGGGAACGGCATAGGGGATACCAGCCTTGATAGCCACCTGGCGAGCCACGTTCTGGCCCAGACCGGCGGTCAGCACGCAGCCGAACATCACTTCGTCCACGGCCTCGGCGGGGACGTTGGCGCGGTTCAGGGCTTCCTTCACCACGATAGCGCCCAGCTCAGCAGCGGGGGTGTTCTTCAGAGAACCGCCGAAAGAGCCAACGGCAGTTCTGCAGCAATTGACGACATACAGGTCCTTCATGTAAGTTTTCCTCCTAAGTTATAATTGATTCTTTCTTGTTCTTATCAAACTGCTACAATGAAATCATCATAGTCAATTTTTTAACAATAGTCAATGGCTGGGAAAGCGAAGATGAAAAAATTGGAAGTTCCAGCAAGAATAGCCTGCCAAATCCGTCATAACGACGAAAGAAGCGTGATGGTTTCTTACGGAGCAACGCTGCCCTGCTGCTGCAGAGCAAGTTCCTGCATGAGCATGGTGCGGGCGACGCTTAAAGTGTTGTAAAAAGCGCCTGCATCAATGGAATCATACATTCTTTTACTATAATCTACTTTAGCACTATCTTGCTTTTCCTGCAAGAGGATATTGAAAAGATCTTCGGTAAGAGCGTCCGTATTCAGAGCCATGCGCATGGCCACATAGAAGCCGTTTTCACCCTCAATGACACCGCTGACCGACCCTTCTGCCAAGGTGCCTATGGCGGTGCATACAGCAGCATCGGAAGTAGTAGGTTCAAAAGTCAAACCGGCCTCGTCCACGGTCAGACCTAGCTCGCTGCACATGGTGGTGTAGGCAGTCATTTTGTCGCTCTCGTTCTGCCAGCGCTGTACATAGTTTTCAGCCTTGGTGCGCACTTCCTCCACAGCAGAAGCATCCAGACCGGTGGTGGGGAAAAACAACAGCTGTGCCGTTACATATCCGTTTTCTTCGCCGAAAGAGCGCAATTCTTCGTCACTGGGGCGCAGTTTTCCGTCTTCGGCGCAGTACATCGCCATCAGCTGTCCGTACAAATAGGGAACTGACTCAATGCTGCGCAGCATTTCTTCGCTGATACCCAGCAGCTGCAGCTGCTGCAGATAGGCGTCTTCGCTGCCGTAATAAGCAACATACTGCGCACGCTGCGCATCCAGCGCTTCCAGATCCTCTTCGCTGAGCGCAACGCCGGCCTCGGCGGCCATTTGCCGTACCACGGCGTAAAGCTTTACAGTTTCGGCAGCATCGGATTTGGCATATTGTCCGTAAGTCATCTCCTCAGTCAGCGCGGCGTCAAAATCGACCTGTCCGTTGGTGTAGGAATAGAGATAATCGCATACGGAGGAGAGCCAATAGAAGTATTCTTCGGCGCTCACGCTCTCACCGTTGATGCGCATCAGCTGTGCGTCGGGGCGAATATCGGTCACTTGGTAATAGAGTCCGTCGCTGCGGGTGCCGTAACGGGTGTCGGTAAAGGCAATCGAGCCTACCAGAACAAGGGTTACCGCCAGCATGGCAATCAGTCGTTTCATGGTGTTGATCCTTTCTTGTGTTGCTTATTGTGAGGAGGCGGGAGATCCGCTCAACTCTTCGCGCTTGAGCCGCAGCTCTTCCACCAACGCGGTGGCTGCGCCCAGCACGTTTTCTTTTGGTTTCAGGTGCAGTGTCAGCCGGGGTTTTTCGCCGGCGCTCAGCAGCAGTCGGCTGCGCCATGTATTCATGGTGCAAACGGCCATCACACTGGGGACATCTACTGTGTCGGCAAAGGTGAAGAGCAGCTGCTGTCCTTTCTGGCTGATATCGCAGATCCCTTCCTGTGCCGCAGCGGCACGCAGCAGCGCCACATCCAGCAATGTCTCTACCGGACGGGGCACATCGCCAAAACGATCCAACATCTCGTCGGTCAGATCGGCGGCATCTTCTGACGTGCGGATGGCGGCGATGCGACGGTATAAATCCATGCGCTGCTCGGCGCTGGAGACATACCGCTCCGGAATGTGGGCCGAAACAGTCAAATCGGCGGAGCAATCCGGCCGGATCTGCTTCTTTTTGCCCTGCTGTTCCAATACGGCATCATTGAGTAGTTTCAGATACATGTCGTAGCCCACACTCATCATATAGCCGGATTGTTCCGGCCCCAGCAGATTTCCGGCGCCGCGGATCTCCAGATCCCGCATGGCAATGCGGAAGCCGGAGCCGAAATCCACATACTCGCGAATGGCACTCAGTCGCTTGGTGGCAATTTCCGTCAGAATCTTGCCGGGGCGGTAGGTGAGGTAGGCGTAGGCGCGCCGGGAACTGCGGCCGATGCGTCCTCGAATCTGGTGCAGCTGCGCCAGTCCAAGGCGGTCGGCATCTTCAATGACCAGCGTGTTCACATTGGGGATGTCGATGCCGGTTTCGATGATGGTGGTGCAAACCAATACCTGAATTTCGCCGTCGGCCATTTGCTGCATGACGCGGCTCAGCTCTGCTTCCGACATTTTGCCGTGGGCAGTCGCTACCACGGCATCCTCGCCCAGCAGCTGGCGCACTCTGCCGGCGGCAGAGTCGATATTTTCCACCCGGTTGTGCAGGTAATACACCTGACCGCCGCGGGCGATCTCCCGCCGCATGGCCTCGCCAATCACACCCCAGTCGTGCTCCAGCACATAGGTCTGTACGGCCTGACGGTCCTGTGGCGGCTCTTCAATGGTGCTCATGTCGCGAATGCCGGACAGCGCCATATTCAGTGTGCGGGGGATGGGGGTGGCAGACAGGGTCAACGTGTCTACCTGCCTTGCCCGCTCGCGCAGATTTTCTTTGTGCTTGACGCCGAAACGCTGCTCTTCATCGATGATTAACAGACCCAGATCTTTGAATTCCACATTTTTTTGCAGCAGTTTGTGGGTGCCGATTAAAAGATCCACACGACCCTGCCGGGTGCGCTCCAGAATCTCCTTGGCCTGCTTGCTGCTGCGGAACCGGCTGAGCACTTCCACCGTGACGGGGAAACTGCGGAACCGGCTCATCGCGGTGGCATAGTGCTGCTGCGCCAACACGGTGGTAGGAACCAGAATGGCGGCCTGCTTGCCGTCCATAATGCACTTCATCACTGCCCGCAGAGCAACCTCCGTTTTGCCGTAACCTACGTCGCCGCAAAGCAGGCGGTCCATGGGGATGGGACGCTCCATATCAGCCTTGATCTCGCTGATGGCCCGCAGCTGATCGTCTGTTTCCGTGTAGTCAAAGGCATCTTCAAATTCCCGCTGCCACGGAGCATCGGGCGAAAAGGCAAATCCCTCCAACCGCTGCCGCTGGGCGTAGAGTTGGATCAAACCCTTGGCCAAATCCTGCGCCGCGGCTTTTGCTTTATGAGTGGTGCGGGCCCACTCCGTGCCACCCAGCTTGTTCAGCCTCGTGCGCTCGGTGTCCTCGCCGCTGCCGATGTATTTACTGACCAGATCCAATGCCGTGGCTGGCACATACAGACTGTCGCTGCCGGCATAGGCAATTTTGATATAGTCTTTTTCCACGCCGTCCACCGGCATGCGCAGCATGCCCACAAAGCGGCCAATGCCGTGGTGGGCGTGCACCACCAGATCACCGGGTGTCAGGTCGGCGTAAGATTGCAGCGCGCGGTGCGCATCGTTTTTGGCGCGGCGCTGGGGCTTCTTTTTGCCGCTCAGCGCTGTGGTCAGCTGACCTTCCGTCAAAACGGCCAGCTTCAGCCCCGGATATTCGCTGCCTGCGCTCAATGCACCCAGCGAGATCAGCACCTGCCCTTTAGTGGGAACCAGCTTCCCTGCCAGATCCAAGGCTGCGGAAATATGCTTTTCCTGCAGCAGACGCTGCAGATTTTCTGCACGAACCTTGCCCCCGCACAGCACCAATACGCGGTAGCCGGCGGTGAGATAGTGCACCATGTCGGTGGCTGCCGTTTCCAGCGAACCGCCGTAACCGGCCAACTGTTTGGCGGAGATTTGCAGCAGTGCCTTGGGCGGCAGAAGATTACGGCTGCCGGGTAAGCTTTCCAGCTGCAGCACAGGGAAGCGCGCCAACTGCGCAGCAAATTCGTTCTCGCTCAAAGATAAGTCGGCCAATTCGCCGCTGAGCCAGCCGTTTTCGGCGGCGGTGGTGATGTCCTCTTTCTGCTGCCACAGCCAGCCTTTCAGCGTCTCGCTGACGCGACTGCTTTCACTGATGCAGATGAGTGTGTCCTTAGCCAGATAGTCCAGCGCCGTGGCGGGCCGCTCATAAACGGCGCACAGCAGCCGGTCGCAGCCTGCAGCCGTTCCTTGCCGCAGGGATTCGATGTCGCTCAGCAGCGTCTGTCGCAGTGTTTCCGTGCCGCTTTTACGCTGTAGCTTCTTTTCGATATTCTCCAGTTTTTGCGCTGCCTTTTCGGCACTTTGTGCGCTGTGATAAGGCAGCACTTCGCTGGCCGGCAGCAGAAGCGCTTCACTGATGTTGTGGATGCGCCGCTGTGTCAGTGTGTCAAAGACGCCCATGGCGTCGATTTCATCATCAAAAAACTCGCACCGGATGGGATGCTCGGCGTGGGGAGAAAAGATGTCCAGAATACCGCCGCGCAAGGCATACTGACCGGGACCCTCCACAGCGTCGGCTCGGGTGTATCCGGCGGCGGTGAGCCGCTGTACCAGCACGGCAATGTCATGCTGCTGCCCGACGGCCAGCGTGGTAGCGGCCTGTATCAATATTTCGGAAGGAATACACCGCTGCATCAGGGCATCAGCAGTGGTCACCACGACGCGGCTGTTACCCATGCGGTAGAGGGACTGCAGCCGGCGGTATTCCCATTGGCGGCTGGCAGCAGCCGTGGGCCGCAGCTGTATTTCGCGACCGGGCAAAATCACCGGCTCGGTGTGCAGCAGTGTTTGCAGGTCAAGCGCCATGCGGCCGCATTCCCGTTCATCGGCACACACCATCAGCAGCGGGCGGCCGGTTTCTGCGGAGAGCGCCGCAGCGGTTTGGGCGCGATGTACAGGCGAGAGCCCGGTGACCAGAGCAGGAGTGTCACCCTGACGAATCAATGCTGCCAGTTCCTGCAGTTCTTTCAGTTCCATCAGCTGCCGCAGCAGACTTTCCATAACTCTTGTCACCTCCTTCTTTTGACAGGCGCAAAGAAACGCCGCCCCAACCGAAAGGAGGGGGAGGTGCTTCTTGTTTACCTGCAGAAAAAGCTTACGTTTTTTCTGCAGCTTATATGCAGTATCTGTGGGGCTTCAGCCGTTAAATTTGCTCATGGCTTTTTCCGGCCCCTGAGCAATCACGGCGCTGACGGCCTTGGCGGCCTTTTCCAGCGTCTGCATCAGCACTTTCTGATCGTCGCCCATCGGCTTGCCGATGACCCAATCGACCACCTCATAGCCGGCCTGCTGGGGAGAGCCTACGCCCACCTTGACGCGGGGAAACTGATCGGTGCCCAGATGCTGAATGATATTCTTAAGCCCGTTGTGGCCGCCGGCGCTGCCGCCGGCGCGGATCCGAAGCTTGCCGGTGGGGAGGGCAATATCATCGCTGATCACCAGCACATGCTCCGGCGGGATCTTATAAAAACGCGCCGCCTCACCCACCGATTCACCGGAGAGATTCATATAGGTCTGGGGTTTCATAACCAGCACCTTTTCGCCGCCCAGCTCCGTCGTCGCAGTCCATGCCTTGAAGCGCAGTTTGTTGAACTTGAATTTCTCCTGCTCGGCCAGCAGGTCCACAGCCAGAAAACCCATGTTATGACGGGTGTTCTCGTATTTGGAGCCGGGGTTACCCAGCCCTACCACCAGCCATGTGACGCCACCGGCACCGTTGCGGTTAAAAAACATATTGTGATCCCCCAAATCAGGTTGAAAAATAAGAGAGCAGGCTGCCCGATTCGGACAGCCTGCTCATTATATCACAAAATTGCTTAGTTGAACAGCTTTGCGATGGAAATTTCCTGATAGATGCGCTCAATGGCCTCGGCGAACATGGGGGCAACGGACAGATACTTGATCTTGTCGCAGCCGTTGCCGCATTCCACGGGGTTGGTATCCAGGAAAGCGAACTCGGTGATGACGCTGTTGTTCAGACGCTCAATGGCAGGACCGTTGAGCAGAGCGTGGGAAGCGCAGGCGTACACGCTGCGGGCACCGCCCACTTCCATGATGGCCTTGGCGGCATTGCACAGAGAACCGGCGGTATCCACCATGTCGTCGAAGATGATGCAGTCCTTGCCTGCCACATCGCCGATGACGTTCATGACTTCGCTGTGGTTAGCCTTCTGGCGGCGCTTGTCCACGATGGCCAGGCTCATGTGCAGCTTCTGAGCGAAGATGCGGGCGCGAGCCACGCTGCCCACGTCAGGAGAGACAACGACCATGTTCTCGCAGTTCTCGCCGAACTTCTTGGC
This sequence comes from Oscillospiraceae bacterium, assembly GCA_015067975.1. Taxonomy (GTDB): domain Bacteria; phylum Bacillota; class Clostridia; order Oscillospirales; family Oscillospiraceae; genus Vescimonas. The sequence goes on from SVLK01000008.1 coordinate 8,898, forward strand.
ATAGTAATCCACGAAAACGGGATTGCCGCGCAGGTTGTCCACAGGAATATCAAAGAAACCCTGAATCTGGTCAGCATGCAGGTCCATGGTCAGCACACGGTCAGCGCCGGCGGCGGTGATCATATTGGCGACCAGCTTAGCGGAGATGGGGTCGCGGCTCTTGGCCTTGCGGTCCTGACGGGCATAGCCGAAGTAGGGGATGACGGCAGTGATGCGGCCTGCGGAAGCGCGCTTGCAGGCATCGATCATGACCAGCAGCTCCATCAGGCTGTCATTGACAGGCTTGCAGGTGGAGTTGATCAGGAACACGTCGCTGCCGCGGACAGTCTCGTACAGAGATACAGAGGCTTCTCCGTCAGCAAAACGCTTGACGTCAGCGTCGCCCAGCTTGGTGCCGATGCACTTGCAGATCGCCGCTGCCAGAGCAGGGTTGGAGTTACCGGTAAAGATTTTGATGTCCTTGCCATGAGAAATCATTTTTTCACACACTCGCTTTCTCTCTTATTCAAAAAAATTTTCTCCTGGTAAATATATCTGAGCAGTTCCCAAAAGAACCGGAGCTCACTTTTTCTCCCAGCCGGCGCGGAAATCCGCGGCCCAGCCTTCTTTGTTGGTTTGTCTTTGCCGTGCGATGGCCAGCGCATCAGCGGGAACGTCATCGGTGATGGTGGAACCGGCAGCGGTATAAGCGCCGTCGCCCAGTGTCACGGGAGCCACCAGATTGGTGTTGCAGCCAAGGAATACATGGTTGCCGATGGTGCAGCGGAACTTGTTGTGACCGTCATAATTGGTGGTGACAGTACCGCAGCCAAAGTTCACCTTTTCCCCTACGTCGCTGTCTCCCACATAAGTAAGGTGGGAGATCTTTGTGCCGTTGCCGATAACGGAGTTCTTCACTTCCACGAAATCGCCCACTCGGCATTTGTCGCCGATGACGCACTTGGGACGGATATAGGCAAAGGGACCTACGGTGGTGTGGCTGCCCACGGTGCTCTCGTTCAGCTGCGAGGCATTGACGGTGGTGTAATCGCCCACAGTACAATCGCGGATCATGGCGTTGGGGCCGATCTCGCAGCCCTTGCCGATGACAGTTTTGCCGCGCAAAATGGTGCCGGGCAAAATCATGGTGCCTTCACCCACTACGCAGCGAGGATCAATATAGGTATTGGCCGGATCGATCACGGTGACGCCGTGCTCGACAAGACGGGTAATGATCACATCGCGGCACAGCGGCATGGCACGCTGCAGCTCTGCGGCGCTGCGGAACGGCAGCAGGTCCAGCAGACTCCGTGCATCCCCGGGTTTTTCTGCCAGCGGCTTGCCTACGGCAGCGGCACAACGCAGCGTCTCGGCATCGGATGCATAAGTAGGACTTCCGGAAAAAGCTTTTACAGGCAGAACGGGAGAGGGGATCACCAACACTTCACCTTTTGCGGCGGCCAGTGCGGCAGCAGCATCGGAAAATAGTTGTGCACCGGGAAAAGCGGCGGTGGCGTTAGCGGCCGTCTCCTGCCAGACTTCGTCACAGATGATAAAAAACCGCTGGGCGCCGCAAACAGACAACTCCTGACAAAGCCATGTGAGAACAGGGCAGAACAGCAGTTCGTGCAGCATCAGCGGTTTTCCGGCGGGGACAGAAGGATCCTTCAAGTTCACAAGAACAGTTGCAAAGTCCATAATGACATACCCCCTTTCCAGATACTGTTATCATTATAGCAGAGCCTACAGGAAAATCCAGTATTTTTCAATAATTTTGCGGCAATAATTTTTTTCGGTGCACTGCAATAAACGCTTTGGCCAAAAGATTCGGGCAATATAGCCGTTTTTCCACCGACAGAACAGGTAATTTTAGTTTTTTTAAGAAAAAATTGACAAGTTTACGAATTTATAGTTGAATTTCTGCTTGCGTTGGATTACAATAGGCAGGCATGCCGAAAGAAACGGCTGAAAATACGGATTTTGAACGCGGGAAGGTGGAAAACGCCTCTTTTCCGCCGGAAAGCAGCTTTTTGGAGAGCGAGGCGAGGTGAATGCTGCATATCGTTCTGGTAGAACCGGAGATCCCCCAGAACTGCGGCAACATTGCCCGCACCTGCGCCGCCACCGGCGCATCACTCCACTTGATCCGTCCGCTGGGCTTCGATATTTCCGACCGGGCGGTGAAACGGGCGGGACTGGATTACTGGCATCTGGTCAATGTGCAGGACTATGAAAATTTGGATGATTTCTTTGCCAGACATCCGGAAGCGGCAGAAAATCTATGGCTGGCCACCACCAAAGCGCCGCGTGCTTACTGCGAGGCAGAGTTTACACAAAACTGCTGGCTTTTCTTCGGAAAAGAGACGGCAGGACTGCCGGAGGAGTTTCGGAACAAATATCGCCACCGCTGCATTCGCCTGCCTATGCGCAGCGAGGCCCGCAGCCTGAACTTGAGCAACTCCGTGGCGGTGCTGACCTATGAAGCACTGCGGCAGACCGGATTTCCCGGACTGAGCGGTGAGGGCGAAATGGCCCGGGATAAGTAACCAATTCTCAGTAAGGAGATGTATATATGAATTACAACAAAAAGACCATTTTGGACGTAGACGTAACCGGCAAGAAAGTGCTGCTGCGCTGCGACTTCAACGTTCCTATGGCCAAGGACGGCAGCGGCGTCATCACCGATGACAAGCGTATCCGCGCCGCACTGCCTACCATTGAGTACCTGCTGGACAAGGGCGCTGCCGTGATCGCCTGCTCTCACATGGGCAAGCCCGTGGCTACCTTTGACAAGTGGGTGCAGAAGCAGACCGAAAAGGGCAAGGATCCCGCCACCCTCACCGAGGAGAAGTGGAAGAAGTCTCTGGCTGACCTGTCTCTGGCTCCTGTGGCCAAGCGTCTGAGCGAACTGCTGGGCCGCGAAGTGATCATGGCTGCCGATGTGGTGGGCGAAGATGCCAAGACCAAGGCTGCTGCACTGCAGGCCGGTCAGGTACTGCTGCTGGAGAACACCCGTTTTGAAAAGGGTGAGACTAAGAACGATCCCAAGTTTGCCAAGGCTATGGCTGATATGGCAGAGCTGTATGTGTCCGACGCTTTCGGCGCTGTGCACCGTGCTCACGCTTCTACTGCCGGTGTGGCTGAGTATCTGCCTGCCGTTTCTGGCTTCCTGATCCAGAAGGAACTGGATTTCATCGGCGGCGCACTGGCTAACCCCAAGCGTCCTCTGGTGGCGATCCTGGGCGGCTCCAAGGTTTCTTCCAAAATCGGTGTGATCAACAACCTGCTGGAGATCGCCGATACCGTCATCATCGGCGGCGGTATGGCTTACACCTTCTCTGCTGCCAAGGGCGGCAAGATCGGCAACTCCCTGTTTGAGGCCGATTGGCAGGATTACGCCAACGAGATGGTGGAAAAGGCTGCTGCCAAGGGTGTGAAGCTGCTGCTGCCTGTGGATACCGTGTGCGGCGACAAGTTCTCTCCTGATGCCAATACTCTGACGGTGGAAGCCGGTCAGATCCCCGACGGTTGGGAAGGCATGGATATCGGCCCCAAGACGGTGGAGCTGTACTGCGAGGCCGTTAAAGATGCCGGTACTGTGATCTGGAACGGTCCCATGGGCGTGTTTGAGTTCGCTTCCTTCGCCAAGGGCACCGAGGCGGTGGCAGAAGCCCTAAGCAAGACCGACGCCATCACCATCATCGGCGGCGGCGACAGCGCAGCTGCTGTGCAGCAGCTGGGCTATGCAGACAAGATGACCCATATCTCCACCGGCGGCGGCGCCTCTCTGGAGTTTATGGAAGGCAAGGAACTGCCCGGTGTTGCCTGCCTGCTGGATAAATAATTTTGCGCATCCATTTCATTCATATAAATAATAAAAGTAGAGGAGTAATCAATCATGAATCGCAGATATCGTAAGACCATCATTGCCGGTAACTGGAAGATGAACAAGACCGCCACTGAGACCAAGAAGTTTGCCGAAGAGCTGAAGGCTATCCTGCCCAAGGCCAAGTGGTGTGACGTTGTGGTGTGCGTGCCCGCCGTCAACATTTCCGCTGCCATCAAGGCTTTCAAGGACATGCGCGTGTCTATCGGCGCTGAGAACCTGTACTATGAGAAGTCCGGCGCTTACACCGGTGAGTGGTCCGCTGACATGCTGAAGGATCTGGGCGTGAAGTACGTCATCATCGGCCACAGCGAGCGCCGTCAGTACTTCGGTGAGACCGACGTGACCGTCAACAAGAAGGTCCACGCCGCTCTGGAAGCCGGCCTGCATCCCATCATCTGCGTGGGTGAGACGCTGGAGCAGCGCGAGCTGGGCATCACCATGGAGCTGATCGCCCTGCAGGTCAAGTGCGCTCTGGCCGGCGTGCCCGCCGAGAAGCTGCGCAAGTGCGTCATCGCCTACGAGCCCGTGTGGGCCATCGGTACCGGCAAGACCGCTACCGCTGAGCAGGCTGCTGAGGTTTGCACCTTCATCCGCACCACCGTGCGTCACCTGTACGGTGCCCGCATTGCCCGCAGCCTGACCATCCAGTACGGTGGTTCCATGAAGGCTTCCAACGCTGCCGAGCTGCTGGCTCAGCCCGACATCGACGGCGGTCTGATCGGCGGCGCTGCCCTGAAGGCTGGCGAGTTTGTGGACATCATCAACGCTGCCAACCAGGACTAATTTTTCATTAATTGATCAATCAAAAGCGAGGTTCCTATGAACAAAACTCCCACTACGCTCATTATCATGGATGGCTATGGCCTGATGTCTGCCAGCGGAAGCAATGCGGTGACTTTGGCCAATACGCCGGTGCTGGACCGGCTCTTTGCTGAGTATGCCAACACCACGCTGTCTGCATCCGGTTTGGATGTGGGTCTGCCTGACGGACAGATGGGCAACAGCGAGGTGGGCCACACCAACATTGGTGGCGGCCGAGTGGTGTTCCAGGATCTGCCCCGGATCAGCCGTGCCATTGACGATGGCTCTTTCTTCTTCAACGATGCCTATAATAAGGCCATGGATAACTGCGTAAAAACCGGCGCCAGTTTGCACCTGTACGGTCTGCTGAGCGACGGCGGCGTGCACTCCCATGTGGATCACCTGTGGGCATTGCTGCGTATGGCCAAGGATAAGGGCCTGGAGAAGGTGTATATCCACGCTTTTCTGGACGGTCGCGATGTTTCTCCTACCTCCGGCCGCGATTTCGTCGCCCAGTGCGTGAAAAAGTGCGCCGAAATCGGCGTTGGCAAGATTGCCACGGTGATGGGCCGCTATTACGTCATGGACCGCGATAAGCGCTGGGAACGCGTGCAGCTGGCCTATGACGCCATGGTCTACGGTGAGGGCATCCGCAATGCCGACCCTGTGGCAGCAGTGGAGCGCTCCTATGCTGACGGTGTCACCGACGAATTTGTAGAACCCGTGGTCTGTGACCGCGAAGGTACTATTTCCGACGGTGACAGCGTGATCTTCTTCAACTTCCGCCCCGACCGCGCCCGCGAGATCACCCGTGCGCTGGTGGATCCCGAATTTGACGGCTTCCAGCGTGAGTTCTTCCCCACTACCTATGTGTGCAACACGGAGTATGATGCAACCATGCCCAACGTGCTGGTGGCATGGCCCCGTCAGCTGGTGAAGAACGGCTTGGGTGAGTATCTCAGCCAGCTGGGCATGACGCAGCTGCGCATTGCCGAGACGGAAAAGTACGCCCATGTCACATTCTTCTTCAACGGCGGCGTGGAAAAGCAGTATCCCGGTGAAGACCGTGTGTTGGTGGCTTCCCCCAAGGTGGCCACCTACGATCTCCAGCCGGAGATGAGTGCCTACGAGGTGTGCGACAAGTGTGTCGAGCGCATCCAGAGCGGCGAGTATGACGTGATCATCCTCAACTTTGCCAACTGCGACATGGTGGGTCATACCGGTGTGCTGGAAGCTGCCATAAAGGCAGTGGAAACGGTAGACGAGTGTGTCGGCCGTGTGGTGGAGGCTACGCTGAAGATGGGTGGTATCGCCATGGTCACCGCTGATCACGGCAATGCCGAGCAGATGAAGCAGCCCGACGGTAGTCCCATGACTGCCCATACCACCAATCTGGTGCCCTTCATCCTGTGCGGCGCCGGCAGTGAGCTGCGCCCCGGCCGTCTGGCAGATATCGCACCCACCATTCTGGACGTGATGGGGCTGGCCTGCCCCGAAGAAATGGACGGACAGACGCTGATCGTCAAATAAGGGTATAAAAGTTCACATTTGTGTGATATAATGACCGGGACGGGACAGCCGTTCCGGTCATTTTCATTCCGTAAGGAGAAACAGTATGCGTGTTTTTGTCATTGGCTGCGGCCGCTGGGGATCGCTGATCACATGGTACCTGGACCGCATTGGCCACGATGTGACGCTGTACGGCCGCGCCGGTTCTGCGCGGATGCAGCGCTTTTTGGAAACGAGAAAGAATGATTTACTGGAGCTGCCTGCGTCTGTGGGTCTGACCACGGAGCTTGCTGGTGTGCAGGAGGCAGAAACCATCATCATCTCCGTCAACTCACAGGGATTGCAAACATTGATGGACGAGCTGAAACCGTTGGAGCTGCGCGATAAGACGTTCGTTCTGTGCATGAAGGGCATCGAGATCGGCACGGGCCGCCGTCTGTCCCAGATTGCGGAGGAAAATCTCCACCCGACCAATAAAGTTGCAGTGTGGCTGGGGCCGGGCCATGTGCAGGAATTCTACCGTGGCATTCCCAACTGCATGGTCATTGACAGCGATGATGAACAGACAAAAAAGAGGCTGGTGAAGGAATTTTCCGGCGAACTGATCCGCTTCTATTACGGTTCCGACCTGTTGGGCAACGAGGTGGGCGCTGCTGCCAAGAATGTGGTGGGCATCGCTGCCGGTTTTCTGGACGGCGCGGGACTTTCCTCGCTCAAAGGTGCGCTGATGAGTCGCGGCACGCGGGAAGTGGCCCGACTGATCCGTGCCATGGGCGGCAGTGAACTGTCGGCCTATGGCTTGTGCCATTTGGGTGATTACGAAGCCACCGTGTTTTCCCGGTGGAGCCACAACCGCCAGTTTGGCGAGTCTTTCATTCGCGGCGAAGCTTATACCAAGCTGGCTGAGGGCTATTACACAGTGCGGGCCATGTTGGAGCTGGGTGAAAAGTACGGTGTGGAGCTGCCCATTTGTCAGGCGGTGTATCAAATTCTGTATGAAAAAGCCAATCCTGCCAAGGTGCTGGAAGACCTGTTTGCCCGTAATATCAAAGGAGAATTTGAGCACTGAGCGAGAAAAGAAACTGAATTGGTATAAAAGAACCTCTGTTTGTCCATACTGGACGCAGAGGTTCTTTTGCTTTACCAATACGGCGTGCCGCAGGCCGGAACTGGCGGCAGGGCAGCCATTGCTGCTTTGGAGAAAGATCGCATGAGCAGATTCAATTCGGAAAAAATCAGAGCCGTTTTCGGTGGCAGGGGCTTTTACATAGCCCTTGCGCTGTGTTTGACGGCAGTCGGTATCATTGGCTATATGGCGCTGACGGAGGAAGAGCCGCCGGTGGAAAATGTGGTCAATCCCACGCCGGTGATTGACAAAACACCGGTGACACCTCCCCCTGTTGTGGAGAAGATCGAACCGGAGGTCGAAGTGGAGGAAGAAGTGGAGCCTGTGCTGCAGGTGGAGGAACTGCTGCCGCAGGTGATCTCTCCGTTGGATGGCACCACGGTGACGGTATTCAGCATGACGGAACTGATGTATGATGAGACCATGGCCGACTGGCGCACTCATGACGGGCTGGATATTCAGGCGGCGGAAGGCGACGCGGTGAAAACAGCGGCGGCCGGCATGGTGCTGGAAGTGAAAAACGATGAACTGATGGGCACCACCGTGGTAATCGAGCACGCGGAAGGCTATACCACACTTTATAGCAGTCTGCAGGAAGAGCCTCCTGTAGCACCGGGAGAAACGGTGGAAGCAGGTGACATCATCGGCTTGGTGGGCTCTACCGCTGCGGCGGAGAATACCATGGGTCCCCATCTGCACTTCTCTGTATCCAAAGATGGGCAAGTGATCGATCCGGCGGAATATGTGGCATAAAAAACGGGCGCAGCGCGCCCGTTTTTTTCGTGAAGAAGCCCTGTTGCAAAGGGGAAACCGCTGTGGTATGATGCCAAAGGATTTTTCTAAGGAGTATTTTACCATGATCCATGTATTACTGGCTGTGATATACATGGCCTTTATCAGTTTGGGGCTGCCGGATGCGCTGCTGGGCAGCTCTTGGCCGACCATTTATCAAGAATGGAATGTGCCGGTTTCCTGGGCGGGTATTATTTCGCTGATCATCTCTGCGGGCACAGTGATCGCCAGCCTGATGAGCAACTGGCTGACCCGGAAGTGGGGCGCCGGAAAAGTGACGGCTTTCAGTGTAGCGACAACGGCGGTGGCGCTGTGGGGTTTTTCGGTCAGCAGCTCTTTCTGGATGCTGTGCTTGTGGGCCGTTCCCTACGGACTGGGTGCCGGCTGTGTGGATGCGGCGCTGAATCACTATGTGGCTGTGCACTATGCCAGCCGCCATATGAGCTGGCTGCACTGCATGTGGGGCTTGGGTGCATCCATCGGACCGTATATTTTGGCATGGGTGCTGTCCGGTGGTGGCCGTTGGGAAAATGGCTATCGCACGATCGCTTACATACAGATCGTCCTGACGGCGGTGCTATTTCTCTCTTTGCCGCTGTGGAAAGACAGAAAAAGCGTGAAAAGCAAACAGCAGCCACCGGTGACGATGATGCAGGCGCTACGCTTGCCGGGGGCGAAAGATGTACTGGCCGGTTTTTACTGCTATTGCGGTATGGAGACCACGGCGGCGCTGTGGGCGGCCAGCTATCTGGTGCTGGAACTGGGTGTTCCGGAGGCGGAGGCTGCCGGCTATGGAAGCCTGTTCTATGTGGGAATCACGACCGGCCGCGCCATCAGCGGCTTTGTAACCATGAAACTCAGCGACCGGCAGATGATTCGCCTTGGCGCAGCCATTGTGATATTGGGTATTCTGGCAGTGCAGCTTGTGCCGGGAGTGACGGTGACATTGGCAGGATTGCTGCTGATCGGTCTTGGCTGTGCCCCGATATATCCGTGTACCATTCATTCGACCCCGGGATATTTTGGCGCGGACAATTCGCAGGCGCTCATCGGCATGCAAATGGCCAGCGCTTACGTAGGAACAGCGCTGATGCCGCCTCTGTTCGGTGTTGTGGCACAGTATGTCAGTGCTTCACTGTATCCGGCTTATTTGCTGGTGCTGACCGCGGGCGTGGTGATATTTCACGAACGGCTGGTGCACCGCGTGGACAAATAAAAAAACGGGCGCGGTGCGCCCGTTTTTTACAGCAATTGCGGCAGTTGGGAAAAGGGATAAAAGATCCGGTCAGCGGCAGAAAGATCCTGCGCGCCGGAATCGGGGTTGGCAAAGCCGAGGCAATCCATTCCGGCGGCCTTGGCAGCGCGGCTGCCGTTGAAAGAGTCCTCAATGACGGTGCACCAATCGGGAGAAACGCCCATCTGCGCCGCGGCGGCAAGGAAGATATCCGGCGCGGGCTTAGGCCGTTTGACCCGCTCGCCGCTGAAGAGCACTTCAAAGCAATCGGCCACGCCCATAGCAGAGGTACACAGTTCGATGTAATGCTGCGGCGAAGAAGAGGCAACCGCCATGCGGTATCCCTGCGCGTGGAGCGCACGGATCGTTTCCACAGCCCCATCCACCGCGGGTACTCCGTGGGTGCGGATATATTCCTCTTTCAGTTGGGCAAAGCGGACACGCAGCGATTCGTCACCGCGAAAATCCATCCCATAACCTTGATAAATCAGCTCCATCAGGTGTGCCACCGTGGAGCCGATGCAGCCTTTGTAGTGGTCAAAGTCGATGGCGAGGCCGCGCTCGGCAAAGATCTGCGTCCAGATCCGGAAGTGCAGTGACTCGGAGTTGAGCAGCACACCGTCCATGTCAAATAGTAATACGCGATCCATAAAAATCTCCTTAAAAAAGGTGAAACTGCGGCGCAGTTTCACCTTTTTGCACTTATTTCTTCAGTTCGCCGTTGGCCGAAGCGGTCAGGTAGGCGTTGATGAAACCGTCGATATCGCCATCCATCACGGCCTGAATGTTACCCATTTCGTAGCCGGTACGGGTATCCTTAGCCAGCGTGTAGGGCATAAAGACGTAGGAACGGATTTGGCTGCCCCATTCGATCTTCATCTGCACGCCCTTGATGTCGCTGATCTTCTCGGCGTTCTGCTGGATCTTCAACTCTGCCAGCTTGGCCTTGAGCATCTTCATGGCGTTGTCGCGGTTTTGGAACTGGCTGCGCTCCGTCTGGCAGAACACCACGATGCCGGTGGGCAGGTGGGTCAGACGTACAGCGGAGGAAGTCTTGTTGATGTGCTGACCGCCGGCACCGGAGGAGCGGCAGGCCTGCATTTCGATCTCGTCGGGACGGATCTCAATGTCGCTGTCATCAGGCATTTCGGGCATGACTTCCACAGCGGCAAAGCTGGTCTGGCGGCGTGCGTTGGCATCGAAGGGAGACACGCGCACCAGACGGTGCACGCCGTTCTCGCTCTTGAGGTAGCCGTAGGCATTTTCGCCCTCAATGGAAATACTGGCGCTCTTGATGCCGGCTTCATCACCTGCTTCGTAGTCCAGCAGCTGATAGGTGTAGCCGTGGCGTTCGGCCCAGCGGGTATACATGCGGTAGAGCATTTCCGTCCAGTCCTGCGCCTCGGTGCCGCCGGCACCGGCGTGGAAGGTCATGATGGCGTTGTTGCCGTCATACTCGCCGCTGAGCAGCGCGGCCAGACGGCGCTCGTTCATCTCGGACTCCAGCGTTTCAAAAGCGGAGATCACGTCGGGCAGCAGAGAAGCGTCGTCCTCTTCCTGCGCCATTTCGCACAGCACCACAGCGTCGTCCCAGTCGGAAACCAGACGGTCGTGCTTTTTAATTCTATTTTCCAGACGCTTGATCTGCTGGGAAACCTTCTGGGAGCGGGCCAGATCGTTCCAGAAACCGTCCTGCTCCGTTTCCGCCTGCAGCGCGGCCAGCTCTTCCCGGGCCTTGGGGATACCCAGTGCCTTTTCCAGCTCACTCAATGCCGGCTCCAGCGCCAGAAGCTTTTGTTTGTATTCATCGTATTCAATGACTGCCATATGCGGTGTCTCCTTTGGTAGTGATTTCAGTAACTAACCTATTATATCCAAGAAAGTGCGGTATGTAAAGAATAAATGCTGCGATAAGGAATGGTTTTCTGATAGAAAATAAAAAAACAGGAGTCCAAAGGGAAGCCTTTGGACTCCTTGCCACCTTATCGGCTGACGTGATTCTCGCCGTCGGTCAAAAAACCGTCGGTGTCATTGACGCGACCGTTTCGCAGCATTTCATCATAGCTGCGTCCGCGCAGCAGATCTTCGGTTTCCTGCATCAGATCGCTGCCCACGGAACCGCTGCGGGTAGTACCGTTATTGGTACCGTCATTGCTGTTGGTACCGTTATTGGTGCTGCCGTTGTAGTTAGAACCGTTGTTGGTCCCATTGTTATAGTTGGTGCCGTTGTGATCGTTGGTACCATAGTTGCTGCCGCTGTTGTAGCTGCTGTCACGATTCTCGCTGTTGGTGCTGTTATTGCCGGTGTTGTCCGATTTGGCATCCTTTTTGTTGGAACAGCCGCTTAAGCCCAGTGCCAGTGTCAAAGCCAGCAACAACGCGATGATTGCCTGTCTCATAAAAACTCTCCTTTCTGCTAAAAACGCATTGTGTGCGCCTTGATAGTATTTGCGCCGATTGCGGCAAATACCAGCAGAAAGAATTGAAAATGGCGCATATTTTTGCCCGGAATGGATAATGATTGCAATTTTGCGGTGAATACGCTATACTGATAATACTCTAACCGCAGGAGGATAAGAACCATGCAGAAAATGGAAAAACAGTTTCATATCCGCTGTGCCGAAGGCGATGTAGGTCGTTACTGCATTTTGCCCGGTGATCCGGGGCGCTGCAAAGCCATTGCCGCCCATTTTGACGATGCCGTGTTTGTGTCTCAGAATCGGGAATATACCATCTATACCGGCACACTACTGGGTGAAAAGGTTTCTGTCTGTTCCACCGGCATCGGTGGTCCGTCGGCGGCCATTGCCATGGAGGAACTGCACAACATCGGTGCAGACACTTTTATCCGTGTGGGAACAACCGGCGGCATTGCGCTGGATGTGTGCTCCGGTGATGTAGTGGTAGCCACCGGTGCGATTCGTTTTGAACATACCAGTTGGGAATATGCTCCCATTGAATATCCGGCAGTAGCCGACTTTGAGGTGACTACGGCGCTGGTGCAGGCGGCGAAAAAACTGGAGAAAAAGACCCATGTGGGTATTGTGCAGTGCAAGGATTCCTTCTACGGTCAGCACGATCCCGCCCGTATGCCGGTATCTTACGAACTGCTGCAGAAGTGGGAGGCATGGAAACGGCTGGGTGTCAAGTCCAGCGAGATGGAGTCGGCTACGCTGTTTGTGGTGGCTAATGCCTTGGGTGTGCGCTGCGGCTCGTGTTTCCATGTGGTGTGGAATCAGGAGCGCGAGGCGGCCGGTCTCGATCAGAACATGAGCGAAGATACCAGCTCTGCCATCGAGGTAGGCGTGGAAGCGCTGAAACTGCTGATTGCTGCAGACAGAGAAAAGAAATAATAGCGCCAGAGATAAAAGAGGACGCCGTACGGCGTCCTCTTTTGTTGCTTATTTAGCCAGATGTGCTCTGTATTCTTCTGCTTCCCGAACATAGAAGTCGGCCGACTGCCGATTGGCCGCGATGTCGTCTTCTGTCAGCTGGCGGCGCACCTTAGCGGGACTTCCCATGACCATGGACCTGTCGGGAATCACGGCACGGGGCGGTACCAGTGCACCGGCAGCGATGATGCAGTCGCGGCCGATAACGGCTTCATTGAGCACAATGGCGCCGATGCCGATGAGGGAGTTGTCGCCGACGGTACAGCTGTGCAGGATGGCGCCGTGACCCACAGTGACTCCATCACCGATGGTCATAGGCATGCCGGGATCCACGTGGAGGACACAGTTATCCTGAATGTTGGTTTCATCGCCAATAACGATGGGGGACTTTTCGGCGCGGATCACAGCACCGAAAAAGACGCTGCTGCGCGCACCGACGGTCACATCACCCATCACGGTGGTGTTGGGGGCAATAAAAGCGGAAGGGTCGATGACAGGATTTTTCATAATTACTACCTCACTTGAAAAGCCAACGGCATACCAATACGACGACGCACGCGCCGCCTACGCCGATGATGATAGAACCGATCGTGCCGGTGGCAGCAATGCCAATGGTACCGGCCAGAAAACTACCAACGGCCGAACCGACGATGCCCAGAACGATGTTGCGGATCACGCCGCCCTTGGTGCCCATCAGCTTACCGGCAATCCAACCGGTGATGCCGCCGAGAATCAAACTCCAAAGCATAGTGTTGCCTCCTTACTGCTTGTCTACAAGGTGAATGTTCAAATGGTCATAGGTCATTTCCACGCCATGCTCAGCAAATGCGGTGCGCAGACGCTCCGTCAAAGAGAAAAGGACCGCGCCGTAGTTGGTGGGAACGCACCACACACGCACCAGATATTCGATGCTGCTGGCCCCATAGCTGTTGAGCAGCACCTCCGGCGCAGGGTCGGAGAGAATGTGATCGGTGTGCGTAACGGCGCTGAGACAAGCGGTGCGAACCGTTTCCGTAGGGGCATCGTAGGACGCGGTGACCTTGACGGTAACGCGCCGGCGGCCCAAAGCTGTATAGTTGATGATACGATCAGCAGACAGAGTGCTGTTGGGGACTACCACGCGCAAGCCGTCGGTGGTTTCCAGATAGGTGTAATTCAGGCTGATTTCTTTGACTTCGCCGGTGCCACTGGCGGTTTCCACAAAATCCCCTTCCTTGAAGGGCTTGTTGAGGAAAATGACGATGCCGCCGGCGATGTTGGACAGGACGCTTTGGACCGCTAAGGAAACCGCCAGTGAAAATACACTCAGCAGTGCCACCAGTGAGGTAACAGGGATCCCCAGCTGATCGGCCACGATCAAACCGGTGACGATCCACAAAACGATACGGATACCGGCCAATGCATATTTGCGGGCCCGCTCGTCCACCTTGGGATGCTCCAGAAGCTTGCGGAAAATCCTCTGTACAATGCGGCAGACAACGATACACACCAACAGAGTCAAAAGTGCACTCAACAGCTTTTCGGGGGACATTGCGCCCAGATTCAGTTCGCCCAGATCGGCGTTAATACCCAGAGAGGAGAGCAATTGATTCACAGAAAAACTCCTTTCCAACGGAATAGAAAGATTATAACCTGCAAACGGATCGTTGGCAAGTAAAAGAGAAGCCGAGGGAAAAGAACGGATAGAAGAAAAAGGTAAAAAATAGGAAAAATTGCTTACATCTATTGGAAAATTGTGGTATTATACGGGAGAAATTATTTTGCATTTGCGTATAAAAAGGCAGAGAGAAAGAGGGATACGGCAATGTTTTCGGCAGGGGAAATGGTGGTATATGGCGGCGAAGGCGTGTGCCGCGTAGAGGCAGTGGGGCCGTCCTGTGTGCCGGGAGCAGATAAGGGAAAATTGTATTATACGCTGCGCCCGCTTTCACGCACGGGACAGGTGCTGACTCCTGTGGATACACGAGTGTTGATCCGGCCTGTGATGACCGCGCAGGAGGCAAGTGCGTTGATAGAGCAGCTGCTCTATTTGCAGCCGGAACAACCATTGCCGTCTTCACCCCGAGGATGGAAAGAATACTATCAAGCGGTGGTGACCTCCTATGATTGCCGGCGTATGGCAGCCTTGCTGCGCCTGTTGGGAAGCCGACGGGCTAAGGCACTGCAGCAGGGGAAAAAACCCAGCCAGCTGGATGAGCGCTACGAAAAACGGGCGGAGGATCAACTGTACAGCGAATTGGCAGTGGCACTGGAAATGTCACGGCAGGAGGTGGAAGCGCAGATCTGCCGCCGCTACCCGCATTGGCCTGAAGTATAGCATAAAACCGCGAAGCATAGCTTCGCGGTTTTGAAATTTCGAAAAAACGTGTTGACCATTATGGAAAAATGTATATAATGACAAAGAAATAGCGGAACAATGATAATTTATGCATTGATGCCAGAGATGTTGGACTTTGTGCAGGGACTGCCCCTCTCCTGTACAGTGCCCATAAAAAAGGCAGGACGTATTGCGTCCTGCCTTTTACTGTTGAGACTTATTGACGGTACAGGGGCGAGTCAAAGTCGCGGACGATTTCGCCGCGCTTGGTGTCGTAGACATAGACGATATTGACCTCTTCGAAGGCTAAACGCATGGCAAAATTCTTGGCCTCGTCAATGTCGTTGGTTTCAAAAAAGGGGACAAATTCCTTGCCGGGCAGATCCCGACGCCACATGACCTGAAAGCGCATGATATTCCTCCGCAGTGTTTTTTATCATTATACCCCGAACGGGGAGAAAATGCAACGGCGCAGAAAAAAGAGAAAAAAGCGCTTTTCTTCCGCGACATTGTGGGGTATAATACAATGGTTAATGAAATAGAGCGAAGGGAGAGATCGCGCTTGAAACTTGGCTTTGACAACGAAAAATATCTGGAGCTGCAGGCTCGTCACATTAAAGAGAGAGTAGACCTGTTTGGCGGCAAGCTGTATATGGAGTTTGGCGGCAAGCTGTTTGATGATAACCACGCTTCCCGTGTGCTGCCCGGTTTCCAGCCTGACAGCAAGATCCGCATGCTGGCCACCATGAAAGACGACGTGGAGATCGTGATGGCTATCTGCGCCGGAGATATTGAAAAGAGCAAGAAACGCGGCGATCTGGGCATTTCTTACGATGAAGAAGTGCTGCGTTTAATCGACATCTTCCGCGGCATGGGGTTTTATGTAGGCAGCGTGGTGATTACTCAGTATGCCGGGCAGAGCGCAGCGGATGCCTTTATCAAGCGTCTGGGTGCACTGGGCGTACAGTGCTGCCGTCACTATCCCATTGCAGGCTATCCCTCCGATGTGAAACATATTGTCAGTGACGAGGGTTTGGGCCGCAACGACTATATTGAAACCAGCCGTCCCGTGGTGGTGATCACGGCGCCCGGTCCCGGCAGCGGTAAAATGGCCACCTGTTTGAGCCAGTTGTATCACGACCATAAGCGTGGAATCCGCGCCGGCTATGCCAAGTATGAGACCTTCCCCATTTGGAATCTGCCCCTCAAGCATCCGGTGAATCTGGCCTACGAGGCGGCTACGGCGGATCTGAACGATGTGAACATGATCGATCCCTTCCATCTGGATGCCTACGGGGAAACTACGGTGAACTATAACCGCGATGTGGAGATCTTCCCGGTGCTCAACGCCATGTTCGAAAAGATCCAGGGCTGCTCGCCCTATAAATCTCCCACGGATATGGGCGTGAATATGGTAGGCTTTGCTATTGTGGACGACGAGGTCTGTCAGGAAGCCTCCCGCAAGGAGATTCTGCGCCGCTACTATACTGCACTGGTGGACAAGAGTCGCGGCGAGTGTGATGATACGGTGGTGCGCAAGCTGGAGCTGGTAATGCAGCAGGCCGGTGTGACGTCGGAAATTTGTCCTGCGGTACAGGCCAGTCTGGAAAAAGCAGAGGAGACAGGACGCCCTGCCGGTGCTATGGTTCTGCCGGATGGCACGGTAGTCACAGGAAAGACTTCTTCGCTGCTGGGCGCATCGGCAGCGCTGCTGCTTAACGCCATCAAGCATATGGCCGGCATCGACCACAAGCTGGAACTGATTCCTGCCTCGGTGATCGAACCTATCAGTCGACTGAAGACGGAGCATCTGGGCCACCGTAATCCCCGCCTGCACTCCGATGAAGTGCTGATCGCGTTGTCAATTTCCGGCTTGACCAATCCTTTGGCCGCACTGGTGCAGCAGCAGCTGGGTAACCTGCGGGGCTGCGATGCCCATTTCTCGGTGGTCATCTCCGGTGAGGATATCAAGCTATATCAAAAGCTGGGGATTCATGTCAGCTGTGAACCTAAATACGAAGTCAAAAAACTCTACCATAAATAATAGGAGAGTGGCCGCTGACGCGGCCACTTCTCATGTCAGAAAGGAAAATGTATGCACAACATTGCACAAACGCTTGCCCAGGAACTGAAACAATCGGTACAGCACGTGGAAAACGTGATCGCGCTGTTGGATGAGGGGAATACCATTCCTTTCATCGCCCGCTACCGCAAGGAAATGCACGGCAGCATGGACGATACGGCCTTGCGTACGCTGCATGACCGGCTGACCTATCTGCGCAATCTGGCTGCACGTAAGGAAGAAGTGAAAAACGCCATTGCCGGACAGGAGAAGCTGACCGATGAGTTAGCTGCTGCCATTGACACCGCTAAGACACTGGCAGAGGTAGAGGACCTGTATCGACCCTATAAGCAGAAACGCCGTACACGTGCCACCATGGCCAAGGAAAAGGGACTGGAGCCGTTGGCACAGACGATTTTTGAGCAGAAGACGGCGCAACCCCTTTTGCAGCTGGCCGGAGAGTACATCGACGAGGAAAAAGGTGTGGCGTCTGCAGAAGAGGCGCTGGCCGGTGCCAACGATATCATCGCCGAGTGGATCGCCGACGATGCCGCGATCCGTAAGGAACTGCGGGAACTGACCATGAAGAAGGGCAGCCTGCGCACAGCGGCTACTAAGGAAGAGGACAGTGTGTACCGCCTGTACTATGAGTTCTCCCAGCAGCTTGCCAAGCTGGCCGGCCATCAGGTGTTGGCTATCAACCGCGGCGAGAAAGAAGAATTCTTGAAAGTTGCCGTGGAACTGGATCGCGAATGGGCGCTGGGCTTGATTTGGAACCGCGCCGTTTCCGGCCGCGGCGAGTGTGCCGCCTTTGTGCGCGCTGCCTGTGAAGATAGCTTTGACCGTCTGCTGTGGCCGTCGCTGGAGCGTGAAATTCGTACCATGCTCACTGACACCGCCTGCGAGGGCGCCATCGCCATGTTTGCGCTGAACTTGCGTCCGTTGCTGATGCAGCCTACCGTCAAAGGACATGTGACCATGGGGCTTGACCCCGGCTATGCCCACGGCTGCAAAGTTGCCGTCATCGACGGCACCGGCAAGGTGCTGGATACGGCGGTGGTCTATCCCACCTATGGCGAACGGCAGAAAAAAGAAGCTATTGCGCGTTTGAGTGCCATGGTACGCCGTCACGGCGTAGAGCATATTGCCATCGGCAACGGCACCGCCAGCCGTGAAACGGAGCAGATGGCGGTGGAACTGATCCGTCAGCTGGGCGGCGGTGTGGCGTACATGATCGTCAACGAGGCGGGTGCCTCTGTCTATTCTGCCAGCAAGCTGGCGGCGGAGGAGTTTCCCGAATACGATGTCAATCTGCGCAGCGCGGTGTCCATTGCCCGCCGTATGCAGGATCCTCTGGCAGAGCTGGTGAAGATCGATCCCAAGGCCATCGGCGTGGGACAGTATCAGCACGATATGCCCCAGAAGCGGCTGGATGAAACCCTCTCCGGCGTGGTGGAGGATTGCGTCAATGCCGTGGGCGTGGATGTGAACACGGCTTCGGCCAGCCTGCTGGGCCGCGTATCCGGTCTGAACGCCACCACGGCGAAGAACATTGTGAAGTACCGCGAGGAAAATGGCATTTTTACCGGCCGTAAGCAGCTGCTGAAAGTGCCCAAGCTGGGCCCTAAGGCTTTTGAGCAGAGCGCCGGCTTCCTGCGCGTGCCGGAGAGCAAGTCGGTGCTGGATAACACCGGCGTGCATCCCGAGAGCTACGGCGCTGCCGAGCAGCTGCTGCAGTTGTGCGGCTATACCCTCGACGATGTGGCCAAGGGCGAGATCGGCCTGCTGGAACAGAAAGTGAAGCTGTTGGGCGAGGAAAAAGCGGCGCAGCAGCTGGGGATCGGCGTGCCCACGCTGCGTGATGTGGTGAAGGAGCTGATGAAACCGGGCCGCGATGTGCGTGATGACCTGCCGGCGCCCATTCTGCGCACCGATGTGCTGGATATCAAGGATCTGGCCGCCGGTATGGTGCTGACCGGCACCGTGCGCAATGTGGTGGACTTCGGCGTGTTCGTGGATATCGGAGTCCATCAGGACGGTTTGGTGCACATCTCGCAGGTGTGCAATAAATTCATCAAGCACCCCAGTGAGATCGTGGCGGTGGGAGACATCGTCAAGGTGGTGGTGCTGGAGGTGGAAGAGAAGAAACATCGCATCAGCCTGTCTATGAAGCAGGTGCCTAAGGATCAGAAATAAAAGCACTATTTAAGAACAAATGATGCCGTATTGCCTTGGCAAAGGGGAAAAAGTGTGGTAAAATGCCCCAAAAGGATGTGATTCGATGAGGGATGACCTGAAAAAGGCGGCATTCTACCTGCCCCATATCGGCAAGCGCAAGCTCAAGAGCATTCTGGCGCTATTGGTGGGCTTTGGCCTGTGGCAGCTGGTGCGGCTGGTGGTGCCGGGATTGGAAGTACATCCGATCTACATCTACATTTACGGCATCATCGAAATGCGGGAAAATTCGGAAAAAACCGTGGATTTTGGCAAGCGGCGCATCAAGTCCACCTTTATTGCACTGTCCATTGGCGTGCCACTGGTTTTGCTCAGCGGCTATCTGCAGGGACTAACGGAACTTGTGTGGCTGGAGCTGACCATTGAACTGACCATCATTCTCTTTGGCACACTGTTGACCTTGTGTGTGGCGGAAGTGGCGGGATGTAAAACCTTCTGTGGCCTGTCGGCGGCGATCTTCATCATCCTAATTGTTTCCCATTCCGACGGCGAAACGCTGACCTATTCACTGCTGCGTGCAGCCCAGACGATCATGGGCGTATTCGTGGCGTGGCTGATCAATGTTCAGCTGTTTCCTTATCATGGAGAGAAAAAATAGCTTAGAATACAGAGATAAAAAGAGAACTGCCTGCAGGCAGTTCTCTTTTGCTATATGCGAAACCGGAAGCCTATACCCCTTTGTACTTACGCCTTGTGGCCATGCCGCCGCGGATATGCCGCTGGGCTTTGTTTTCGTCCAGCACTTCTTTGACCTGCAGGTATAAACTGCGGTTGAAGTGCGGCAGCCGTTCGGAGATGTCTTTGTGCACGGTTGATTTGCTGATGCCGAATTTGCCGGCGGCATCACGCACAGTAGCGCGGTTCTCGATTATGTATACGGCCAAGTCACAGGCTCGCTGCTCCATATTCCCTTTGATGCTTACCACTCCCCCAATGATGATATATTCAGAGCCACTATATGATGGCTTTTTGTAAAAAAGTACGAAAAGCAACCCGTGTTTTTGCGCTCAAAAAGGGCCGTGGCCGGGGAATACATATAAATAATGAATATATGCAGCGATTATACAATTAAAACTCGTTATTTTATACAACAACTCTATGACTGGGCGGGGGTGTGTTGAATATTTAATACAATATTCATTAAAATGATGAATAAAAATGCAAAACGGGGTTGACAGAAAAGATGGCGCGGCGTAAAATAAGCCACACAAAGAGATTTTGGAAGGATCTTACCTTAAATAAGAGAGGTCAACATGAATATCATTGAAATAATCAAAAGTTGGGATATCGTTGATATCTTTATCAATTATTATCAGTACTTCCTGCGAGGCACGCAGACCACCATTGTGGTGTCCATCATCACGGTGCTGGCCGGTACGATCCTGGGCGCACTGATCTCGCTGCTGCGCATGTCCAAGTTCAAGCCGTTCTCCGCATTTGCCAAGCTGTACGTGACGATCATCCGCGGCACACCTCTGCTGGTGCAGCTGTACATCGTGTACTACCAGCTGGACTTCATCCCCTATCCCGATGTGGATTTCCTGGGTGTGGCCATGCGGCGTGTGCTGCCCTGCATTCTGGCACTGTCCATCAACTCCTCCGCCTATGTGGCAGAGGTGATCCGCTCCGGTATTCAGGCGGTGGATTTCGGTCAGACGGAAGCGGCGCTGTCCTGTGGTATGACCAAGGGCCAGACGATGCGCTACATCGTGATGCCTCAGGCCATCAAGAACATCCTGCCTGCGCTGGGCAATGAGTTCGTCACCATGATCAAGGAGACGTCCATCATCCAGTATCTGGGCATTGGCGACCTGATGTATAACAACGGCATCGTGGTCACCTCCACTTACAATCCGCTGCCTTGCTACTACATCTCCGCGATCATCTACTTGGTCCTGAACATCGTGCTGGGCAAGGGACTGGATATCTTCGAAAGGAGAATGAAGCGCAGTGAACGCTAACCAAGTTTTGTTTGATATCAAAGGTTTAAAAAAGAACTTCGGTGAGTTGGAAGTGCTTAAGGGCATTGACACCACCATCAGTAAGGGGGAGGTTGTGGTGGTCATCGGACCCTCCGGATCCGGCAAGTCCACCTTCATCCGATGCCTGAACCTGTTGGAGCAGCCCGCCGGCGGCCAGATCAACTACAAGGGAGAGGATATCACCGCCAAGAAGTTCAATGTTGCCGGCCACCGTGAGAAAGTCAGCATGGTGTTCCAGCAGTTCAATCTGTTCAACAACCTGTCGGTGTTGGAAAACGTGACCATCTCCATGAAAAAGGTCAAAAAGATCGGCGATGCCGAGGCCAACGAAAAGGCCATGGCGCTGCTCAAGCGTGTCGGTCTGGAGGATAAGGCAGATGCCTATCCTGCCCAGCTCTCCGGCGGGCAGAAGCAGCGAATCGCCATCGTCCGTGCCATGGCACTGGAACCGGAAGTGGTGCTGTTCGATGAACCCACCTCTGCACTGGACCCCGAAATGGTGGGCGAAGTGCTGGCGGTCATTCAAGAGCTGGCACAGGAGGGCGTTACCATGGTGGTCGTCACCCACGAGATGGGTTTTGCTCAGAAAGTCGGCACCCGCGTCCTGTTCATGGATGAGGGAATCATCGCCGAGGAAGGCACACCTAAGGAGATCTTCGAGAATCCCCAGAATGAACGCACCAAGGACTTCCTGTCCAAGGTCATCAACGTTATTTAAAATAATTCACTCACATATAGGAGGAACTACATCATGCTTGGTACAATCAATCCCGAAATTCTGTTTCTGCAGCAGGAAGACCAGATCAAGGCTGGTCTGCTGGATATGAAGATGATCCTGGATATCACCGAAAAGACCTACAAGCTGCTGGGCGAAGGTCAGATCCAGAATCCCCCCAAGACCCACCTGGGCATTCCCGCCGGTCAGGTCTGGGACTCTTTCTTCAACACCATGCCCGCACACATTGCCGGCGACATGAACATCGCTGGTGTTAAGTGGGCTGCTGAGTCCAAGAAGAATGCCACTACCCCCGGTATCCCCTACGGCATCGACATCGTGTGCCTGAGCGATCCCGAGACCGTGCTGCCCTTCTGCATTCAGGACGGCACCATCATCACCGCCATGCGTACCTCCGCTGTGGCCGGCGTGCAGGCGAAGTACTGTGCTCCTTCCGACACCAAGACCGCCACGCTGATCGGCGCCGGCGTTATCGGCCGCACCATGATCATGGCCATCTGCGAGGCCGTTCCCACCGTCAAGACCATTTACCTGTGCGATCTGGATCTGCCCAAGGCAGAGCAGGTGGCCAAGGAATCTGCCGGTATGTACGATGTGGAGATCATCTGCACCAGCGACAGCAAGGCAGCCGCTGCCAAGTCTGAGCTGATCGTCTGCGAGACCACCGCCCGTACTCCCTTCGTGGATAAGTCCTGGGCTAAGCCCCACAGCGCCATCGTCTGCGTCTCCAACGAGGCAACGCAGGATCTGGTGATGGAAGCCGACGTCAAGGTGGTTGACTACTGGAAGCAGATGGTGACCTTCAAGAACAAGGCCATCGTGCAGCTGCACGACGAGGGCAAGATCTCCAAGGACGAGATTCTGGAGACCTCCGATCTGGTGCTGGGCAAGCCCTGCCGCACCTCCGATGACCAGTTCATCTACGCCTGCTCTCTGGGTCTGGGCGCGCTGGACATCACCTGCGCTTACGCCATCTATGAGAAAGCTCAGGAAATGGGTCTGGGCACCAAGGTGAAGATGTGGGATAAGCCCCTGTGGGAATAATTCCAAAACAAAAAATAACTGATCAACAACTCGTTTTGAAAATATTTGAAAGGAAGTAAAAACGATGAAAAAGATGAAGAATTTGATGGCCCTTGTTCTGGCCCTTCTGATGGTAGTTTCCCTGGCCGCCTGCGGCAGTAAGGACGATGCCGGTAAGGATGATGAGCCCAAGTCCGCGATCGAAGAGATCAAGGCCGCCGGTAAGCTGGTGGTGGGAACTTCCGCCGACTATCCTCCCTATGAGTTCCACACCGAGATCGATGGCAAGGACACCATCGTTGGTTTCGATATCGACATCGCCAAGTACATCGCCGATGATCTGGGCGTTGAACTGGAGATCGTGGACATGAACTTCGACAACCTGCTGATGAGCCTGGATAACGACGAGTTTGACATGGTCATCGCCGGTCTGACCAAGGACGAAAAGCGCGCTCTGACCACCGATTTCTCCAAGCCCTATCTGGAGAGCAAGAACTTGATTCTGGTCCGCACTGCTGATGAGGCCAAGTACACCAATCTGGAATCCCTGAAGGGCGCCAAGGCTGGTGCTCAGACCGGTACCATTCCCTATGACAGATGTGTTACTTACTGCGGCGAAGCCACCACTACCGGCCTTGCCAAGGTGCAGGATCTGGTGATGGAGCTGAAGGCCAACAAGCTGGACGTCGTGATGCTGGACTACATGACAGTTCTGACCTATGCCGATGTCCATGATGACCTGTCCGCCGTGGATGTTGGTATCCCCAGCGACGGCGAGGGCTACAGCGTTGCCATTAAGAAGGGCAACACCGAACTGGTGACCTATGTGGACAGTGTTTTGGATAAGCTGGCTGCCGACAACAAGATCGAGCAGTTCATCGTTGACGCCCAGAAGCTGGCCGGTTTGGAGGAGTAATTTTCTATGCCTGAACTGAGCAAACGCCTTGCGGCGGTAACCGACTCGATTATCTGTGAAATGACCCGTATCAGTGACGAAACTCCTGGGAGTATTAACCTCTCCCAGGGTTTCCCTGATTACGATCCTCCTCAAGTGGTGCTGGATGCCATGAAAAAGATGGCCGAAGGCGGCGAGCAGCACCAGTATGCTGTTACCTGCGGCGCACCCAATCTGCGCAAGTGCATCGCTGAGAAGTATTCTCCCCTCTTTGGCCGTACCATTGACCCGGAGAAGGAAGTGGTGATCACCTGCGGCGGCACGGAGGCCATGATGGCCACCATGATGTCCGTGTGCAACCCCGGTGACAAGGTAATCGTGTTCTCTCCCTTCTATGAGAACTACGGTACTGACTCCATCCTCAGCGGCGCGCAGCCCATCTATGTGCCGCTGGTCCCCCCCACCTATCAATTTGATCCCGAGGTGTTGGAAAATGCGTTCAAGCAGGGTGCCAAGGCCGTCATCGTGTGCAATCCCTGCAATCCCTGCGGCAAAGTCTTCTCCAGAGAAGAACTGCTGCTGATCGAGGGATTGGCAGAGAAGTATGACGCGTTTGTGGTCACCGATGAGGTGTATGAACATATTGTGTTCGAGCCTTACGTCCATACCAGAGCGGCGGCACTGCCCGGCGCATACGAGCGCACCATCACCTGCAACTCGTTGTCCAAGACCTTCTCTATTACCGGCTGGCGCATCGGTTTCGTGATCGCGACACCCGAAGTCGCCGAGTATATCAAGAAGGCGCACGACTTTTTGACCATCGGTGCAGCTGCTCCTCTGCAGGAAGCTATCTGTTCTGCATTTACGCTGGGCGAGGACTATTACGCCGAGATGCTGGCAGACTATACGCGCCGGCGCGACGTGTTTTGCAGCGGTCTGGACGAGATCGGACTGGAGTACACGAAACCTCAGGGTTCGTATTTCATGATGGTGGATATTTCCAAATTCCTGGCCAAAGAGAAGTTCGCCGGTTGGACGGATACCCAGTTCTGTGAGTGGATGATCAAAGAGGTTGGCGTGGCCGCAGTGCCCGGATCTGCGTTCTTCGCAGAACCCATCAACCACCTGATTCGTCTGCACTTTGCCAGAAGTGAGGAATCTCTGCGCGAGGCGATCGCACGGCTGATGAAGCTGAAGCAATATCTGTAATCAAAACAGCAGTCACTTGTAAGTGACTGCTGTTTTTTGTATAAAAAGAAGCCGCTGCAGTTGCAGCGGCTTCTTACGGTGTTATTTGCTCAGTTTATCTAGATAGTGACAGGCGGCGGTGGCAGCGGTAGTGCCGTCAGCCACAGCGGTGGTCAGCTGCCGGACCTCCTTGGCGCGGCAATCGCCGGCCACAAACAATCCGGGAACGGTAGTCAGGCAATCCTCGCCTGCTGCGGCATAAGCATCCTCTGCCCAGCCGGTCAAGCCGGAGAGCAGTGACAGATCCGGCACGCGGCCCAAGGCCACGAACAGACCTGTGACGTCCAATTGGGATGTGCTGCCATCACGGTGGCGCAGCGTCAGCCCTTCCAGTGCATTTTCGCCGTGGAGTGCATCCGCAGTGGCAGAGGTGACAAAGCGGATGTTGGCGGCCTCTTTTGCCGACTGCAGCACTGTGTCCTCGGCGCGAAACTCCTCGCGGCGATGGATCACCGTAACGCTGCGGCAGATGGCGGCCAAATACAGCGCATCACCGATGGCGGTGTTGCCGCCACCCACTACGGCTACATCCTGATCACGGAAGAAGCCACCGTCGCACAGCGCGCAGTAACTAATGCCGCGGCCCACCAGTTCCTCCTCGCGGGGCAGAGCCAGCGCGCGGGGTTTGGCACCGCCGGCAAAAATCACGGCGCGGGCATCGATGCTGCCGTCTTCCGTTTCAGCGGTAAAGCTGCCGTCGTCATGGCGCGTCAGCGCGGTGACGGCGGTGAACTCCACCTCAGCGCCGCAATCCATCGCGTGGCTGCACAGCCGGTCACCCAGTTCCATGCCGGAAATAGTGGGAATGCCGGGATAATTCTGTACCTCGTGGGCTTGGGTGATCTGCCCGCCCAGAGATTCTTTTTCACAGACGGTGACGGACTTGCCGGCTCTGGCGGCGTAGATCGCCGCCGTCAGTCCGGCGGGACCGCCGCCGATGATGAGAATATCTTTCATAACTTATCCTTTGATATAGCCTTTGATAGCGTTGACGCCCACATACAGCTTAGCCTCGCCGCCATTTTCCACCACCAGCGTGGGGGCCTGCTTCAAATCATACTGGCGGGCCAGCTTGGGATACTCTGCTACGTCCTTCACATCGTAAGCGATGCCGGCCTTATCCAGCAAAGGCTTGACGATACGGCAGTTGGGGCAGGTAGCGGTGACGAACAGCGTGCAGACATCGTCGGCAGCGGCTTTGGGAGCCTCTTCGGCAACGATAGGCGCGGCAGCGGGAGCGGCGGCAGGTGCTGCGATATCGCCCACCACATAGGTCTTGCGGTCCTGATACTCCTGACTCTTGCCGTCGTTCCAGTTCTGGACGGGGCGGTAGTAGCCGGTAATACGGCTGTAAACCTCAGTCTTGCGGCCGCAAATGGGGCAGGTGAACTGCTCACCGGCCAAATAGCCATGGTCGGCGCAGACGGAATAGGTGGGGGACAGGGTGTAATAGGGCAGCTCGTAGTTCTCGGCAATCTTGCGTACCAGTGCTGCGGCGGCTTTCCAATCGGGCAGCTTTTCGCCCAGGAAGGTGTGGAACACGGTACCGGAGGTGTACAGAGGCTGCAGCTTGTCCTGAATGTCCAGCGCCTCGAACACGTCCTCGGTGTAACCCACAGGCAGGTGGCTGGAGTTGGTGTAATAGGGAGTAGCTCCCTCGTGGGCGGTGATGATGTCACCGAAACGGCTCTTGTCGTGCTTGGCCAGACGGTAGGAGGTGGACTCGGCGGGAGTGGCTTCCAGGTTGTACAGGTCGCCGTACATCTCCTGATAGTCGCTCAGGCGCTCGCGCATGTGGTTGAGCACCTTCACAGCGAAGTCCTGTGTTTCCGCGTGGGTCAGATCCTTACCCAGCCAGCGGGCGTTGAGACCTACTTCATTCATGCCCAGCAGACCGATGGTGGAGAAGTGATTGTCAAAGCTGCCCAGATACCGCTTGGTGTAGGGATACAGGCCCTCTTCCAGGAACTTGCCCACGGTGGTGCGCTTGATCTTCAGACTGCGTGCGGCGATGTCCATCAGGCGGTTGAGGCGGTTGAAGAAATCAGCTTCATCCTTGGCAAGATAGGCGATACGGGGCAGGTTGATGGTGACCACGCCGATAGAACCGGTGGACTCACCGCTGCCGAAGTAGCCACCGGACTTTTTGCGCAGTTCGCGCAGGTCCAGACGCAGGCGGCAGCACATGGAGCGCACGTCGCTGGGTTCCATGTCGGAGTTGATATAGTTGGAGAAGTAAGGGGTGCCGTACTTGCTGGTCATTTCGAACAGCAGCTTGTTGTTCTCGGTCTCACTCCAGTCAAAGTCGCGGGTGATGGAGTAGGTGGGGATGGGATACTGGAAGCCGCGGCCATTGGCGTCGCCCTCGATCATCACTTCGATGAAAGCGCGGTTGACCATGTCCATTTCCTTCTTGCACTCACCGTAGGTGAAATTCTGGGGCTTGCCGCCCACGATGGCAGGCTGATCCACCAGATCGGCGGGGCAGGTCCAGTCCAGCGTGATGTTGGAGAAGGGAGCCTGTGTACCCCAGCGGCTGGGGGTGTTGACACCGTAGACGAAGCTCTCCACGCAGTGCTTGACCTCGTTGTAGCTCATGTTGTCCGCCTTGACGAAGGGGGCGAGATAGGTGTCGAAGCTGGAGAAAGCCTGTGCACCGGCCCATTCGTTTTGCATGATGCCCAGGAAGTTGACCATCTGGTTGCACAGCGTGGCCAGATGCTTGGCCGGAGCGCTGGTGATCTTGCCGGGGACGCCGCCCAGACCTTCCTGGATCAGCTGGCGCAGACTCCAACCGGCGCAGTAGCCGGTGAGCATGCTCAGATCGTGCAGGTGGATATCGGCGTTGCGGTGTGCATTTGCGATTTCTTCATCATAGATCTCGCTGAGCCAGTAGTTGGCGGTGATGGCGCCGGAGTTGGAGAGGATCAGACCGCCCACGGAGTAAGTGACGGTGGAGTTCTCTTTCACGCGCCAGTCGGACACCTTCAGATAACCATCCACCAGACCTTTATAGTCCAGAATGGTGGAGCTCATGTTACGCAGCTTTTCGCGGTTCTTACGGTAGAGAATGTAGGCCTTGGCTACATCGGAGTAACCGGCCTTCTGCAGCACGGCTTCCACGCTGTCCTGAATGGTTTCCACGTCGATACGGCCGCCGCGGATCTGGGATGCGTAGTCAGCAGTGACCATCAGCGAAAGCATGTTGATGATATCGTCATTATAGGGGATCTGCGTGGCCTCAAAGGCCTTGGTAATGGCGTTGCTGATGCGGGTGATGTTGAAATCTACGACATGACCGTCGCGCTTGATGACCTGATACATAGCGTTTCTCCTTTAATATTCTCTCTCTTTACAAGTTTTATGTGTTTATAAGCCGCGCAGGGCCGTATTCTCAATATAGGGTAAAACAGCTTGACGCATTGACTCCATTTCGTCGGCTGTCAAAGCGGAAAGCCCCGTGCCGATCAAATCGCCGGAATCAATGAATTGCTGCAAAAAGTAGCGCTTGGCACCTTGCAGCCATTGGCCGATGGCAACCATATCGTCGGTGCAGTGCAGCGGATGGACCAGCGTGGTACGAAACTCATAATCGACTCTGTCTTCCATCAGCAGTGCGATACTTTGCTGTACTTCGCTGCGTATGTCCGCGCCGCCGCAGGTTTCTGCATAGCGTTCGGGACTGTTTTTAATGTCCATGGCCACATAGTCCACCAGACCGTTGCCAATCAGCTGGCGCAGTACCTCGGGGTGGGAGCCGTTGGTATCCAGCTTAATATCGTATCCCATCGCCTTGATCTCACGCAGCAGGTCCGGAAGTTCCGGACAGAGGGTGGGTTCGCCGCCGGTGATACAAACGCCATCCAACCGGCCCCGGCGCTTTTCCAGAAAAGTCATCAGCTCTTCTTGCGACATGGGCGGAGGTGCGCCGTCTCGGTGTAGAACCAGCGAGGCGTTATGGCAGAAGGAACAGCGCAGATTGCAGCCGAAGAGGAATACGGTGCAGGCCACGCGGCCGGGAAAATCCAGCAACGTCAGCTTTTGCATACCGGCAATGTGCATCAAAATCCCTCCTTTTGCGCATATATACCAATATTACACAGTATACGAAGACTTGTGGTAAAAGTCAACAGATAAAACAAGATTTAGATATTTTCACAAAAAGAAGGCACAATATATAGTGATATTGCGGGGGGTGTGGCAAAAAAGAAGCGTTGCTGCAGATGTAAAGTATCTGCAGCAACGTATCAAGCGATTATATGCAGGATTACAGCGAAAGTCTTTTTCGGCCTGCCCAAGCGATGCGGCGTCATAGCCGTCGGCAAAGATGAAGCGCTGGCGATAATCGGCAAAATCCTGCAGAATATCCTCTTTCTGCCGGATGCCGGTAATAATACGGCTGACATGTGGTAACGGACAGGTGATGTAAGGGTGTACCAGACCGAATTTGCTGTTGTCAGCCACGATGATCACCGACATGGCTCGATCTGCCAACTCCTTCAATGTGCGAGATTCATTGGCAGTATAATCGGTGATGCCGTATTTGGCACTGACGCCGCCGACACCGAGAATGGCTTTGGGCGCAGAAAAGAAATCCCACATATCATGGGGAGTATAGGAGATGGTAGCGCCGTCCCGCTTGTTGATCTCGCCGCCGATTAAATGGATGGTGGCGTCCGTTTCCATTAGTTCCGTCACGACATAAAGGGATGTGGTGACCACGGTGAGTCCTTTGGTGGTTCGTACGTTGATCGTTGTATCTGCATCCGCAGTGCTGTTGACGGTGATCCCTGTTGTGCCGCTGCTGCCCAGTGATACGCTGACGAATTGCTTGCTGGGTGGTGCCTTGGCCGGTGCAGGTGTGGGTTTGGTGCTGCGCGGCAGTACCACCATGGGCGGCATTGATGCTACGGCGCTGATGGTTATTCAAAAGAATAAGAATTTCAGTGTGGGCAATTTGAATCTGGCCCTGAACATGGTGGTATATGTCAGCAGTATGATGCTTTTCGACATCCCCACGGGCATCTATTCCATCGCCAGCGCACTGGTCTATTCTGTGGCGATCGACCATGTGCATAGTCAGAATACCGATGTAGAGGTCACTATCATCACCAAAGCGGATGTGGAACCCATGCAGGAAAAGATTTTCCAGACGCTGGAACGCGGCGCAACGCAGCTGCAAGGTGTTGGAGCCTATACAAAGGAAGGTGTCAGCGTGCTGATGGTGGCGTTGTCCGAATACGAAGTAGCAACATTACGCCACATCGTGCACGCTGTAGACCCTCATGCGTTTGTTATCGCCAAAGACCATGTGAAAATTTTCGGAAATTACGATAAAAAACTATAAAAGCAAGGCGGGCGGTGCTGCAGCACCGCCCGTTCTTTTTTTTAATCTTCTTTTTTCAGTGCAAGACCCAACATGCCCAGCTGGAACTCGATTTCGTCCAGTCCTTCCT
Organism: Oscillospiraceae bacterium; assembly: GCA_015067975.1. Taxonomy (GTDB): domain Bacteria; phylum Bacillota; class Clostridia; order Oscillospirales; family Oscillospiraceae; genus Vescimonas. The sequence continues at coordinate 39,574 of SVLK01000008.1, forward strand.
GCGTCATATTGCGTACTTTCCGGCAATCCGAGGGCGTCATGTCCAGCAGCTGGCGCAGAGAGGTGACGCCGTGGCCGTCCAAACTGACGCGGGTACGCAGCGATAAACCCAGCTCTTCCAACGTCATATCCAGCATGCTGCCGGAGGAGGCTGCGGGCGCAGGTGTTTCAGCGGGAATAACGGAGGGGGTCAAAGCGGGCATGTCGACGCCAAATACGACGAGCGCGGCGCCGGCGGCCGCCTTGCGGTTCAGTTCACTGTCCAGCCAGCGGCCCTCTGCCTGACAGGCAGGACAGCTTCCGCAGCAATCTTCGGGGCATTCCTGCTCCGGAGTGAGCAATGTGATTCCGTTTTTCATTGCAGTGCGGCGACGAAACTCTTTCCATAAAGTGCGCTGTTCTTTGGCGGTCATAGACGGTACCTCCCAGACGGCAGATTTCCTTTATTATATCAGCCATCTGCCGCAGAAGCAAGATGGCTATCCGTCTGTGGCCAGACTCACGACTGCATTCCACGTCAGCGCGCCGGTTACACCGTTTTGAGGCAATCCTTCCAGCGCCTGCACGGTGCGGATGGCGGCTTCGGTAGCGCTGTCGTATACACCGCTGGCTTCAATGAGCGGGATTTCCGGCACATTTTGCGCCGCCTGTATCAAAAACCGCTGCAGCACTTCCACATCCCGTCCTGTCTGTCCCGGTGTCAGTACGCGGCCGGGATAGATTTCGTCTGCGTTAACCAGAGAATCGGCCGGGATCGAATTGCGGGTCTGCTCGTAGTTGCGTATGATGGCGTTCCACGTGTCCCGCCCCACAATACCGTCCACCGTCAAGCCCTGTTGGGCCTGAAATGCCCGCACGGTGGCTTCGGTCGCTGCATCGTACGTACCATTCAACTGCAGCAGCGGCAGTTCGTCGTCGAAATAAGCGAGCACCGCCAGATAATACTGAATCTGCCGAACCTCTGCGCCGTTGCTGCCGGGTCGAAGCACCACGGAGAATTCACGAGAGACGTCTTCTTCTGTCAGTCCCTCGGCATCCAACTCGGCAAGACCTCGCACTCCGTTGAAAATGGACTTGATTTTATACCATGTAGCTTTGCCTACGATACCGTCTTCTTCCAGATTGAAAATACGCTGAAAGCTGCGCACAGCCTCTTCCATAGGTACATCGTAGAAGGCGGTCAGTTCCAGACGCGGGCGCAGCCCGGGATAGTTCTGGCCGATGCGGTTGAGCTGGCGTTTCAGCGTGCGGACATCTTCTCCGGCGCTGCCCAGTTTCAGCGGCAGGCCGCGGTAAGACGGAAGATTTTGGGATGTCGGTGCGTTGAAAATGATGTTGATGTCATCGCCGTAGTAGTATTGCAAAATTTCATAGGGAGTCAAGCCGTCTTGTGCCAGATCCACGGTACCCCATTGGCTGAGTCCTTCGCAGGTGGAGGTGGTTCCGTTGCAGTATTGGGCGAACAGCGGCTGTACAAATCCCTGCCGCACCAGATAATCGTTGAAAAGATTGTCGACCAGCTGGGAGATCGGTTCAAAAATTTCCCGATCCTGTATGTATTTCTGGTCATAGCGGGTGGAGGAGGTAATGTCAAAGTCATAGCCGCGGCTGCGGTACCACTCAGTATAAATGCGGTTGAGGGCATAGGTGACCTGCGCGTAGATATTGGCACGCAAGGCACTTTCCGGCCATGTGGGATAGATCTCACTGGAGGCTACATTTTTGATGTAGTCGATAAACGGCACGCGGATGTTGGGCGCCGACGTATCATCCGGATCGCCCAAATGCACGGTAATGTAGTCGGGAATCCGAGCTTCCGGCATCAGATCACCTCCTGTGGCAGGCGCAGCGTCACCGGCAGGATAGAGGTAATCCCCTCAAAAATTTCTGCCTCATAGATGTCCGGCTCATAATCGGGATGGCTGGCAAATACCTGATACAGTGCCCCTCGTCGGGCACCGTCCGATTGCAGCGAGGCCGACCGCGGCGGAGCGGGCAGTGTGATACCGGTAATCAGCCCGTCGGTGTCGGTAACGCCGTCGAAAAACAAAACGCGGGCGTCATTGAACCGTCCAATCACCGAAATGCGCACGCCCTCCGTAGGCAGTGCATTTTGTGCGCGGCTGGCCTGAATTTTCAGGCTGCCCAACGCCGTATTGCGCTGCAAAAACTCATTGTAGCTGATGCTGCCCACCGGCAAATCAGGGTAGGCGCTGCGGTTGCGGTTGGGGTCATTCCACTCCAATATAAACCATTCCTTTCCACAAACTGATTCTTGCTCAGTCTATGCCGCAGCGCCTGCAGAGGTTACGACAGGCCGAAATAGCGCAGCATGCCGCGATAGATGCCCAGTGCAAACTGATAGCGGTCACGGCGCAGCTTTTCTGCATCCTCCGGATTAGACATATAGGCAAGTTCCACCAGAATTGCCGGCATGGCGGTGCGGCGCAGCACATAGAGATTGGTGCGTGCGCGAACGCCGTTGTCCTTGGTCCCTACCGTGTCCACAATGCCCTGCAGCACATGCTGTGCCAGCCAGTCGGCCTGTGTGTATAGGCGGTAGACGTAGATTTCCGTACCGTTGGCTTCGGTATTGGTGGACGCATTGGCGTGGATACTGATAAAGTAGTTGGCTCCCCAGCTGTTGGCCTCGTTGACCCGCTGGCGCAGGCTGGCGGCGTTGCTGCTGCCTACCACGGTGGCGGGCTCAGGACGGGAGAGCCGTACCTCAAAACGGCCATCCTGCCGCAGCAGCTGTGCCAGATATTGGCCCACCTCGTAGGTGATATCCTGCTCCTGCTGCCCGTACCACGAGGCACCGGCATTGGGATAGCCGGTGGGGTTGTGTCCTTGATCGATATAAATTTTGATTGCCATAGTTACATCGCTCCTTCAAACCAGTGTATGTGGAAGGAAAGAAGTGCGGCACAACAAAAAATCACCTCCGCGGGACATACTAACCGCGGAGGTGATTTTTGTGAGCAAGAAGAAAAAAGATCCCGGATTCCCATACGATGCCACGCCGGATGTGCACCGCTTTACCGGCAATGCCGGCAGCTGCTTCGATATGGTGAACCAGTACGGAACGTATGAGATCCAACGCACGCAGGATACGGAGAACATCTTCCCTATGATCGCGCAGGGGCTGCCGCAGCAATGGGAAGGCATGTTCATGGATAAACCGGATCTGGAGGAAGAAGAATGAAAAAAGGCCGCCTGTACAGGCGGCCTTTTTGGCTGGGATTAAAACGGCATCACAAAGCCGCGTTTGTCGGCAATATCCACTGCCGGTTTGGACATGGTCACATGCAGCGTGACCCATACCGGCTTTTTGGGGGGAACAGGAATGGTCTGCGCCTGTGATAAAGGCAGAGAACCAAACTGATAGGCAAACTCCACAGACTCGTCCTGCGTTTCATATTCCATGGTGCCGCCGGATGTCAGTTTGCCCAGGTGAGAGCCGTTGATATACAAATCCCACGTCAACGCATAACCGAACAGCGGACGGGCGCAGCGAAAGATGATCTTTCCCATACATTATTCTTTGCCGAAAGCAATGAACAACAGGCTGGAAACAGCCAGCAGGAAGGGATAGAACAGTAGGGGCATGATCTCGAAAGCGGAGATGCTGAAGCCCAGCGTAGTGCAGGCGGAGATGGCCACCAACATCTGTGCACCGTAGGGGATGATACCCTGGAAGATGCAGGAGAAGGTATCCAGCAGAGAGGCAGACTTCTTGCCGGTGATACCGTAGTCTTCGCTGACTTCTTTGGCGATGGGACCGGCCATCACGATGGCCACGGTGTTGTTGGCGGTGGCGATATCCATCATACCAACCAGCAGGCCGATACCCAGCTGGCCGCCCTTCTTGCCCTTGAAAATGCTGCGGATGGCAGCCAGCAGTGCCTCAAAACCGCCGTAAGCGCGGATCATACCGCACAGAGCAGATACCAGAATAGTGACCAGAATGGTTTCGAACATGCCGCTGACACCGCCGCCCATGCTGCTCAGCAGGCCGATAGCGGTAATCTGGCCGGTGGCCAGAGAGATGATGGCGCCGGCAGCAATGCCGATCAGCAGCACTACGAACACGTTCAGACCGATGATACCGCCGATCAGTACCAGAATGTAAGGGATCAGCAGCAACAGATTCACATCACCGGAGGGGACGGTGGCCACATCAGCACGCAGGGAGATGACCAGAATCAGGGCGATGGTGGCCAGAGCGGCGGGCAGTGCAATGGCAAAGTTGGTGCGGAACTTATCTTTCATTTCGCAGCCCTGCGTAGTGCAGGCGGCAATGGTGGTGTCGGAGATGAAGGACAGGTTGTCGCCGAACATGGCGCCGCCGATGACGGTGGCAACGCACAGGGGCAGACCGAAGCCGGACTGCTGGGACACAGCTACGGCGATGGGGGTGATCAAAGTAATCGTGCCCACGCTGGTACCCATAGCCACGGACACAAAGCAGGCCACGACGAACAGCACCACAACGGCCAGCTTGGCAGGGGCGATGTTCAGCAGGAAGTAGGCCACAGCCTCGGCGCTGGAACGGCCGGTAACACCCACAAAGCAGCCGGCAGCCAGGAAGATAAGGATCATGGTCATGATGTTCTTGTCACCCACGCCCTTGGCCATCAGCTCCAGCTTATCCTCGAAGGAAACGGTACGGTTCTGCAGGCAGCCTACCAATACGGCAGCCAGGAATGCCACCACGATGGGGATCTGGTAGAAGCCCATCTCGATCTTCAGCACATACTCATAGAGGATGCCCAGACCCAGATACAGCACCAAAAAAACGGCAATGGGAAGCAGCGCAACAGGATTTGCTTTCGGTTTCTGATTCATTTTCTCTTTCTCCTTTGTGTAATATTTTTATTTGGATTTGTTTTTGAAAATCGTTTCGGGGGCTTGGATCACCACGCGGGTGTTGGCTTCCACGGCCTCAGTCAGGAAGGCGTTGCCGCCCACCACGGTATTCTGGCCAATCACGGTTTCGCCGCCGAGGATGGATGCACCGGAGTAGATGGTCACGTTGTCTTCCACGGTGGGGTGACGCTTGCCGGGTAAAGAAGCGTGGCCGGCGCGGGGGGACAGAGCGCCCAGCGTCACGCCCTGATAGAGTTTGACATGGCTGCCGATGAGGGTGGTTTCGCCTACCACGATGCCGGTGCCGTGGTCAATGAAGAAGTATTCGCCAATGGTGGCGCCGGGGTTGATATCGATACCGGTGCGGCTGTGGGCATACTCAGTCATGATACGGGGGATCATGGGAACCTTGCGCAGATACAGCTCGTGGGCGATGCGGTAGACAAAAATGGCAAACAGGCCCGGATAGGCAAAGATGATCTCGTGCTTATCCTGCGCAGCGGGATCGCCGTCAAAGGTGGCGTCCAGATCCTTGAGCAGCGTGGCCTGGATCTGCGGCAGGCAATCGATAAACTCGCGGGCGATGCCTGCTGCTTTGCCGGACTCTTCTTCCGGCAGTGCCAGTGCGATCTGGGTGCGCAGCGTCTTTTCGATGCGATCCAGCAGCAGTGCGGCATAGTCTTGCGGAGCCATAGTCATCAGCGAAGCATCGCCGTAATAGGCGGGGAACATCAGTCGGCGGATCTCTTTGATCAGCGCAATGACGGCTTTTCTGTCGGGCAGACGCAGCTCGGCACCGTACAGAGGCATTTCACTGCCTGCCATATTTTCGGCCATTGCCTCAGCGGCGGCGCGGATATATTCGGGATACATAAATAACTCTCCTTATTCAGCAAATAATGGGGTGGACAGATAGCGGTCGCCGGTGTCGGGCAGCAAGGCCACGATCACCTTACCGGCATTTTCCGGACGGGAAGCCAGTACCGTCGCGGCATGCAGCGCAGCACCGGAAGTGATGCCGCACAGCACGCCTTCGCAGCGGGCCAACTGCCGTCCGGCGGTATAGGCTTCTTCCTCGGTAACGCACAGCACTTCATCAATGATGCTGCGATCCAGATTATCCGGCACAAAGTTGGCGCCGATCCCCTGCAGTCCGTGGGCACCGGCTCGTCCCTGCGTCAGCAGAGGAGAGGACGCAGGCTCTACGGCGACGACCTGCACGGTGCTGCTTTGCTCTTTGAGATATTGCGCCGTGCCGGAAATCGTACCGCCGGTGCCGACACCGGCCACAAAGATGTCTACATGCCCCGCTGTATCGCGCCAGATTTCGGGTCCGGTGGTGAGGTAGTGAGCGCGGGGATTGGCTTTGTTTTCGAATTGACCGGCGATCCAGCTGCCGGGAATGGAGGCAGCCAGTTCTTCCGCCTTGGCGATAGCACCGCTCATGCCCAGTTTACCGTCGGTCAGCACTAACTGTGCGCCGTAGGCAGCCAGCAGCGTGCGCCGCTCGGAACTCATGGAGTCAGGCATGGTGAGAATCACCCGGTAGCCGCGGGCAATGCCCATGGCTGCAAGCCCGATGCCGGTGTTGCCGCTGGTGGGTTCAATAATGGTAGCGCCGGGCGTGAGCACACCGCGCTCTTCGGCATCCCGGATCATTTGCAGCGCCACGCGATCTTTGGCGCTGCCGGCGGGGTTAAGATATTCCAACTTGGCAAGAATGGTGGCATGCAGCTGCTTTGCTGCGGCGTAGCCGCGCAGCTCCAGCAAAGGTGTGTTGCCCACCAGTTCCTGCAGCGAATGGTACAGACTCATGTGATTCGTCCTTTCTTGCGAAGATAAAAAACGGCAGAGGGTGTGTCATACACCCTCTGCCAATCAAAGCTTTTGCAGCTTTCAAATCTATTATGCGGCAGAAAACGTATGACCGGTGCGGACACGGCAACAACAGGGCATGATGCACATCATGTCCATGCACATGGAGCCGGCCATCGTAAAGCGGGTCATCTGTTTTCCCCCTTTTGAGATACTACAGTATAGTATAGTGCTTCAATAAAAAGATTGCTACTGTCAATTCTGCCAAAATTCCGCAAAATGACTTGGGAATGTTCCACGATTTCTGCCTTTTTCCCGTTTTTTCGGCGTTGAAAGAGGAGAAATGCGCAAGATGGATTCTTTGGCGAATCGTTGACAAAAGATGGGAGATTGGGTAAACTGATATATAGAAAAATACCGATTATGTGGCACGAGTTTTTTGCAAAACAACTGCCGGAAAAGAAAGGAAACCGCCGACAATGAAGAAACCGTTTGTCACGCTGGAACAGCTCAACGAGTTGGTCAAACAGTACCCCACGCCTTTCCATCTGTACGATGAGAAAGGAATTCGCGAAAATGCCCGTGCACTGCACAAAGCCTTTGCGTGGAACAAGGGCTTCCGTGAGCACTTTGCCGTAAAGGCCACCCCCAATCCTCAGATCCTGAAGCTGCTGAAGGAAGAGGGCTGCGGTGTGGACTGCTCTTCTTTGACTGAACTGATGATGGCCGAGCGCTGCGGCTTCTCCGGCAGCGAAATCATGTTCTCTGCCAACGAGACCCCGGCTGAGGAGTTTGAGATGGCTGCCAAGCTGGGCGCCACCATCAATCTGGACGACCTGACCCATGTGGATTTCCTCCACGAGACCATCGGCTATATCCCCAAGAAGATTTCCTGCCGTTTCAACCCCGGCGGTATTTTTACGTTGGGCGAGAGCAAGGAGGGTTTCCAGGTCATGGATAACCCCGGCGATGCCAAGTACGGCCTGACCCGTCCTCAGATGACCGAGGCATTCCGCAAACTGAAGGAACTGGGCGCTGAGGAGTTTGGCATTCATTCCTTCCTGGCCTCCAATACGATCTCCAACGACTATTACCCCACGCTGGCCGCGATTCTTTTCAAGGTCGCCGTGGAGCTGAAGGAAGAAACCGGCGTGCATATTACCTTTATCAATCTGTCCGGCGGCGTAGGTGTACCTTACCGTCCCGAGCAGAAGGCCAATGATATCGCTATCATTGGTGAGGGTGTACGCAAGGCTTATGAAGAGATTCTGGTGCCTGCCGGCATGGGCGATGTGAGCATCTGTACCGAATTGGGCCGCTTTATGCTGGCGCCTTACGGTCATCTGGTGACCCGCGCCATGCATGAAAAGCACACCCATAAGGAATACATCGGTGTAGATGCCTGCGCTGCCAATTTGATGCGCCCTGCCATTTACGGTGCTTACCACCACATCACCGTCATGGGCAAGGAAGATTGGGAATGCGACCACAAGTACGATGTGGTGGGCGCTCTGTGTGAAAACTGCGATAAGTTTGCCGTGGACCGCATGCTGCCCCGCATTGATAAGGGCGATCTGTTGGTGATCCATGATACCGGCGCCCACGGCCATGCTATGGGCTATCAGTATAACGGACGTCTGCGCAGCGCTGAGATACTGCTGCAGGAAGATGGCACATCCCGCCTGATTCGCCGTGCCGAAACGCCCGACGACTACTTTGCCACTTGCATTTGGTAAAAGAAAGAAGCTTCCGCCCAGGCGGAAGCTTCTTTTTTTGTTCAGTTGTTGCCGGTAGGGATGTAGGGACGGATGGCCATAGCAACATTGTAGATGGGCATGGTCTGCAGCCAAACTTTTCCCGGGCCGGTGAGCACGGTATTGAAAATACCCTCGCCGCCCAGCAGCATATTTTTCATGCCGGGCACCTGCCGGATCTCCATGGTGACGTCGGGGGTGAAGGCGGCCACATTGCCGGTATCCACCACGATCTGCTGGCCGGGCATCAGGTCGTACTCTACCAGCTCACCGTCGATCTCCACGAAAGCGGTTCCGCGGCCGGACAGACGCTGCATGATAAAGCCCTCACCGCCGAACAGACCGGTGCCCAATCGCTTGTTGAAATGAACAGATAGTTGTACGCCGCTTTCCGCTGCCAGAAAAGCACTTTTTTGCAAGATCATTTCCTGCCCCGGTGCAATCTCGATGGCCTTGATCTGGCCGGGAAAGCTGGAGCCAAAGGTGATCATGCCGTCGCCTCTGGCGGTGTAGATGTTCTGGAACATACTCTCACCGGCGAAAGCTTTGGCAAACATTTTGCCCAGTCCGCCGCCCTTGGTGTCCATCTGCATATTAGGGCTCATCCAAACCATAGAACCGCGTTCGGTGATCATCTGTTCACCGCTGCTGAGATAGCAGGTTACCACAGGAAAAGAGCCGCCGTGAATTTCATAACGCATAAATGCTACCGTCCTTTCTGCCGCTCAGGGCGTCCTTTTTGTCGTATCTTGTTGGGCAAAGTGTATCACACAGCCCTTTGAGGCACAAGAAAAATTTTCAGCACACCCACAATTATCTGTTGTTTTTTGGCGGTGGATGTGGCAGACTATATAAAAAACAACATGCAGGAGGTGCTCATGAAACTTTTCAAAGATATCCAATATGTTGGTGTGAACGACCGTGAACTGGACTTGTTTGAAGGGCAGTACATTGTTCCCAACGGTATGGCATATAATTCCTATGCGATTCTGGATGAAAAAATCGCAGTGATGGACTCGGTGGAGACGCGTTTTTCTGCCCGGTGGCTGGAGAATATTGCCTGCGTGACGGACGGAAAAGCTCCGGATTATCTGGTGGTGCAGCATATGGAGCCGGACCATTCCGGCAGCATTGCCGCGTTTATGAATGCTTATCCGCAGGCTAAAGTTGTGGCATCCGCCAGAGCCTTTGTTATGATGAAAAACTTTTTTGGCATGGAACTGGGCGATAAGGCCGTGAGCGTGAGCGATGGCACTACGCTGGAACTGGGCAGCCATACATTGCGCTTTGTTACTGCTGCCATGGTTCATTGGCCGGAAGTGATCATGACGTACGACGAGAAAGAAAAAGTGCTCTTTTCTGCAGACGCGTTCGGCAAGTTTGGAGCACTGGATACGGAAGAGGACTGGGCCTGCGAGGCGCGGCGCTACTACTTTGGCATCGTGGGCAAATACGGTGGGCCTGTACAGGCAGTACTGAAAAAGATAGCTGCATGGGAAATCAATACGATCTGCCCGCTGCACGGACCGGTACTGCGTGAAAATCTTTCGTATTATTTTGATTTGTATAATACCTGGTCCTCCTATGAGCCGGAGGAGGAAGGCGTTGCCATCGCCTATACATCCATGTATGGAAACACGAAAAAAGCTGTGGAAAAACTGGTCGCTATGCTGCAGGAAAAGGGCGTGAAAGTGGCACTCAGTGATCTGGCCCGCTGCGACTTTGCCGAGGCGGTGGAAGATGCTTTCCGCTACAGTAAACTGGTGCTGGCCACCACCACGTATAACGGCGGCATTTTTCCGCCCATGCGTGCCTTTATCGAACACCTGACAGAACGCGGCTATACGAAGCGTACGGTGGGTTTGATCGAAAACGGCAGTTGGGCACCGGCTGCAGCCCGGGTAATGCGCGGTATGCTGGAAAAAAGCAAGGACTTGACTTACACGGACACCACGGTTAAAATTGTATCAGCATTGAATGACGAAAGTGCTGCACAGCTGGAGGCTTTGGCCGAAGAGCTGTGCCAATAAAAAATGGCATTGCCGAAAAATGGAGGATAGAACTATGACTGAGAAGAAATTCTATATCTGTGAGCGCTGCGGTAATATCATCGGTAAAATCCACGACTCCGGTGTGCCGGTCGTCTGCTGCGGCCAGCCTATGAAGAAGCTGGTTCCCGGCACGGTGGACGCCAGTCTGGAGAAGCATGTCCCCGTCGTGACGGTGGATGGCAGCACCGTGAAGGTGGCTGTGGGCGCGGTGGAGCATCCCATGCTGCCCGAGCACTATATCACCTGGATCTACCTGCAGACCAATATGGGCGGCCAGCGCAAGAGCCTGCAGCCCGGTGGAGCACCTGTTGCTACCTTTGCTCTGGCAGAGGGCGAAGTGCCTGTGGCTGCTTATGAATATTGTAACCTCCACGGTCTGTGGAAGGCAGATATCTGAGCAAACTGATCCCAACCTGTCCGGTGTATACCGGACAGGTTTTTTTTGTTGTCAACAAATATGTTGCATTTATCACATTTTTTAGCGATGATTTGCGGTATCATATAGCCAGACCCAAGATATGCGGCAGCTGCGGATGCATGAGAACCGCACTGCATGCATAGGATAGGAGGACAACCATGATCCGGAGAATCATTCGCATTGACGAGCAAAAGTGTAACGGATGCGGTGCTTGTGCGGCGGCCTGCCATGAAGGCGCTATTGAAATGGTGAACGGTAAGGCAAAACTGACGCGCGAGGATTACTGCGATGGCTTGGGCGACTGTCTGCCTGCTTGCCCGGTAGATGCGATTCGTTTTGAGATGCGGGAAGCCCCCGCCTATGATGAGGCGGCGGTCAAGCGGGCGCAGGCAGCAAAAGCATCCGAACAAAGCTGCAGCTGTCCCGGCAGCCGGAGCGTTACACTGCAGGTGCAAGGCGAGTGCGAGGCACGGAGTGAAACGGCGGTGGCCAGCCAACTGAGCCATTGGCCGGTGCAGATCAAGCTTTCTCCCGTTGTGGCTGATAAATTTGACGGTGCAGAGGTGCTGGTCGCCGCTGACTGCACGGCATATGCTTATGGAGACTTCCACAGCCGTCTGATGCGCGGTCGCCTGACGCTGGTCGGCTGCCCCAAACTGGACGGGGTGGACTATGCTGAAAAGCTGGCAGCCATTTTTGCCCAAAACGATGTCCGTAAAGTCACTGTGGCCCGCATGTCGGTGCCCTGCTGCGGCGGATTGGAGCATGCCGTCCGGCGCGCCATTGAGGCAAGTGGAAAGCAGCTGCCATTGGAGGTGGTAACCATCACGGCTGACGGACAGATACGAATTTAAGAAAATTGGAGGATAAAATAATGAAATATGTATGCAATATCTGCGGATGGATTTATGACGAGACGCTGGGAGATCCCGATCACGGCATTGCTCCCGGCACCAAGTTTGCTGACTTGGGCGATGACTTTGTCTGCCCCCTGTGCGGCGTAGGCAAAGAGGAGTTCTCGGCAGAATAAAAGGAAAAGGAGGCCAAAGGCCTCCTTTTTTTATGTTTTTTGGGCGTTGGCAATGATGCTGCACAGGAACTCCTCGCCCTTTTGTGTCAGTTCGTTTAGCGTACAGGGCAGCTTTCCGGCGAACCAGTCGCGGTATAGGTTGCTCAGCCCGCCGGCGCAAAACCGGATAGCAAGCTCATATTCCTGCTGGCTGCCGGCAAAGAAATCCTCCTTGCGCTGCAGCAGATAGTCCACCGCTACAGATACCAGCTGGTCGCACATCATGCCGGCGGCACTGGAAGACATGAGCTTTTGGTAAAAGGGGAGATCTTCCTCCAGCAGCGACTGCACCTGCGAGAGCAGCACATGGGGCACTTCGGACAGCGGCCAGTCCTGCGCCGACAACGCCTCGCGCAGGACGGAGAAAGTGGATTCAATCAAATGCTGCAGTACGGCGGGAATGTCAACAAAATGAGCGTAAAAGGTTCCCCGGTTGACTTCTGCGCGGTTGACCACGTCGGTGACGGTGATTTTATCCAGCGGTTTTTTCAGCAGCAAATCCACCAGCGCGGCGCTGATCAGCCTGCGGGAACGGATCGCACTGCGATATTCAGCTTTTGCCATATAAATCTCCTTCCAAAATCAAACAAAACAGAAACTTTTGCTCAAAATCAGCAATATCCAGTCACATTGATGATTGCGCAGCGGTTATGCTTTAATTATAATAGCTTCAGCTATAAAATTCAATAGATGTATGATTTTGCAACTATGGTTGATTTTGGAGAAGATAGTGGTATGAAAGAGAAAAAGACAGGGGGAACACTGGAAAAACTGTGTACCCTCATTGTAGATAAGCGAAAGATCGTGCTGGTACTGTATCTGTTCGCGTTTGTTTTTTGCGTGATCGCCATGGGTTGGGTTCATGTGGAAGAGGACGTGGCCAAATACCTGCCGGAAGAAACGGAAACCCGGCAGGGCATCAACGCTATGAATGAAAACTTTGAGATGTTTGGCATGGCGCAGGTGATGGTCTCCAACATTACATATGAAACAGCGGAAGAAATCTATGATACACTGACGGCCATTGATGGTGTGTCTGCGGTGGTCTTTGATGATTCGGCAGATCACTATAAGGATGCTTCTGCCCTGTACGATGTCAACTTTACCGGTGGTAACTTCGATGAAGAAAGTATCCGCGCCGTGGAGCAGATTCGGCAGGAATTAGCTGCTTACGATCTGGCGCTCTACACCATGGTGGGCTATGACCAGAATGCCATGCTGGACGAGGAGATGTTGGTAATTCTGATCGTGGCCGTAGTAATTATTATCGGCATATTGTCGCTGACCTCGCAGGCCTTCATGGAAGTACCTGTACTGCTGCTTACTTTTGCTGCAGCGGCGCTGCTGAATATGGGTACCAACTTCATTTTTGGTACAATCAGCTTTATTTCTGACTCTGTGGCAGTCGTGCTGCAGCTGGCCATGGCGATAGATTATGCCGTGATCCTCTGCCACCGTTTCACCGCCGAGCGGAAAACGATGGATGCTCGCGGTGCGGTGATCGCTGCTTTGCGTAAGTCGATTCCGGAGGTCAGCGCCTCGTCGCTGACCACGATCAGCGGTCTGATGGCGCTGGGATTTATGAAGTTCGGCATCGGTCTGGATATGGCCATGGTGCTGATCAAGGCGATTCTCCTCAGTCTCCTGTCGGTATTCACATTGATGCCGGGTCTGCTGCTGATGTTCAGCCCGCTGATCGATAAAACGCGGCATAGAAAGCTGCTGCCTAATATTGATTTCCTGGGCAAATTCGCGGTGAAAAGCCGCCGTGTGCTGCCGCCTCTGTTTGCTGGCGTAATGATTGCCGCTTTTGTGATCTCCAGTAAATGCCCCTATGTTTATAGCCTGACAGACCTGAAAACCACAAAAATGACAGAGCAGCAATATGCCTACTTTGATATTAAAGATACCTTCGGCGCCAGTAACACGGTAGCGCTGCTGGTACCTGCCGGCGACTACGAGGCGGAGAGCCGCATATTGGCCGAGTTGAACAGCCGTGATGAGGTGAAGGCCACTATGGGCCTTGCCGGCATTGAGGCCATGGATGGCTATAAGCTGACCGATGCGCTGAACCCGCGCCAACTGTCAGAACTGCTGGGTATGGACTACGAGGTAGTACAGCTGCTCTACACCGCCTATGCGGCGGAGCATGACCAGTACGGACAGATCCTCAATGGCGCGGCGGAATACGAGATCCCGCTCTTTGACATGTTCCTGTATCTGAAAGACCAGATGGATACTTATCACATCACGCTGGGCGGCGAGGATATGGCAGATATGGGCGATATGCTGGATCAGCTGGAGATGGCGAGAGAACAGATGCAAAGCGAGCATTACAGCCGCCTTGTGATCTATCTGAACCTGCCGGAAGAGGGCGAGGAGACCTATGCGTTCCTGCAGGAGATCCGCAATATCGTAGGTCAGTACTATGAAGGAGATTATTATCTCGTGGGAAACTCCACCAACTCCCGCGATTTGTCGGCATATTTTGCCTCTGATAATATGATGATCTCGCTTCTGTCGGCCTTTTTTGTGATCATCGTGCTGCTCTTCACGTTTAAATCGGCCGGTCTGCCGGTGCTGCTGATCATGGTGATTCAGGGTAGTATTTGGATCACCTTCTCCCTGCCGACCATTACACAGACGCCCATGTATTTCTTGGGCTACCTGATCGTCAATGCCATTATGATGGGCGCCAATATCGACTATGCCATTGTGATTTCCAGTCACTATCTGGATAAAAAGCAGACTATGCCCCATAAGGAGGCCATCGTGCACGCCATCAACAGCGCGTTCCCTACGGTGTTCACCTCCGGCATTATGATGTCTGCAGCCGGCCTGCTGATCGGCAATATGTCTGCCCAGCCTGCGGTCTCCATTATGGGTATGTGCATTGGCCGCGGCACGCTGATTTCCGTCATTTTGGTGCTGTTTGTTCTGCCCTCCATTCTGGTGCTGGGCGACTCTATTATTAACCGCACCAGCTTTAAGCTGAAAGCCGTGGAGCCGAAGGTGCGCTCGGTTTCCGGTACCGTCCGTGTCCGCGGTCGTGTGCGCGGTTATGTGTCCGGCTATGTGGATGCTGAGATCGACGGTGTGCTGCACGGCCAGCTGGATGCTAATGTGACTGTCGGCGGACAGATTACGGAAGGGGGCGAGGAAGATGCGTAAACAGGCAGCAAGCGTTCTTTTGTGCCTTGTATTACTGTGCGGCTGCCTTTGCCCTGCCTATGCGCAGGAGCAGGCGGATGCAACCATTTCTTCCGTGAGCGAACTGCTGGAGTTTGCAGAAAACTGCCGTCTGGACAGTTACAGCCGTGGTCTGACCGTGTCGCTGACGGCGGATCTGGATCTGTCCGGTGCGGAGTTTGAAAGCATTCCCTACTTTGCCGGTACATTTTTGGGCAACGGCCATACCATCAAAGGATTGGAGCTCACGGCAGCCGGCTCGGTGCAAGGACTGTTTCGCTATGTGGCAAAAGGTGCCGTAGTGGAGCAGCTGCAGGTGCAGGGCAATGTGCAGCCGACCGGCAGCCATCACCGCGTAGGCGGCATCGCCGGCAGCAACAGCGGTGTGATCCGCCATTGTATATTTACAGGCACGGTGGCAGGCGGTGACAATGTGGGCGGCATTGCTGGTGAAAATACGGTCAGCGGCATCATTGAAGATTGCTGCGTCAGCGGTGAGGTGGGGGGTATCCACTTTACGGGCGGCATCGCCGGCAGCAATAGCGGTGTAATCCGCCGCTGCGTCAATGACGCTGCCATCAACACCACGCCGCAGCAAAACAGTGTGGAGCTGTCGGATATTACCATTGACTCGCTGACCAACGCCGAAGCGGTCAATGCAGCCACGGATTTGGGCGGCATCGCCGGCGAGAGCCGCGGCGTGATCCGTGAGAGTAAGAATAACGGCAGCATCGGCTACCGCCATATGGGCTATAATGTGGGCGGCATTGCCGGAACACAATCCGGCTATCTCGTGGATTGTGAGAATACTGCTCCGGTGCAGGGCCGTAAGGACGTAGGCGGCATCGTCGGCCAGCTGGAGCCTGCGGCGGTACTGGACTATGACGCAGATACGCTGCAGATCCTGCAAGGACAGCTGAGTGAAGTGAGTGCGTCGGCGGGGAAGGCCGCCGGTACGGCGCAAAAAGGAGCTGAGGAACTGCGTGAACCGCTCTCTCAGTTGGAAGAACAGGCCGGTACGGCGCAGGATGCGCTGGATGTACTGCTCAGCGATGAACCGGTAGACCCCGACACCCGGGAGGCGGCGCGCAATGCCCTTTCTGACAGCGTGCAGGATATGACCGGCACGGCGGAAGATGTGTTCGCTGCCACGCAGGGAACGTCGGAGCTCCTGTCCGGCGATTTAGAAAAGGTGGCGGCGCAGCTGGAAGCCATGGGCGCTACGCTGGGCAGCGGCAGTGCTTATCTGGGCGTCCGGTTTGAAGATGTGTCAGACCACGATACCGCAGATGATCTGGAGGGCAAAGTGGAGCGCTGCAGCAACCGTGCTGCGGTGCAGGGAGATTTGAGTGCCGGCGGCATCGTCGGTGCGATGGCTCCGGAAAATGATCTGGATGCCGGAGACGATTGGAAAACGCAAGAGAGCAGCTCTATGAATGTAACAGGCGAGCTGCGGGCAGTGGTGCTGCAGTGCGAGAACAGCGGTGCGGTGAGCGCCAGTAAGCAGTATGCCGGCGGCATTGTGGGCAGCCAGCTGCTGGGACTTGTGAAAAAAGCGGTGAATACCGGCGCGCTGACGGCAGAGGGAGCCGACTATGTGGGCGGCATTGCCGGCGCTTCCTATGGCTCGATCCGCACCTCCTATGCCAGATGCGCTGTGTCCGGTGACACCTGTGTGGGCGGTATTGCCGGCGCCGGTGCAGCGCTCAGCGATTGCCGCAGCATGGTGGATATGCAGACCGGCACAGAGAAGCTGGGCGCGATTCTGGGCGTAGAAGGAGCATATACCACGGCACAGGAGAGCGGCATCCGTGGCAACTACTATCTGGCAATATCAAAAGATTGCGGTGGTGTGGACGGTATCAGTTACGACGGGGCTGCGCAGCCGCTGGCGCTGGATGCATTTCTGGCGTTGGAGCAGCTGCCGGAGCTGTTCGGTACGGTGACGGTACGCTTTGTACAGCCCGGTGGAGAAGAGCAAGCCGTATCGTTGCCCGTGGGCAGCGCACTGGCAGAGGATCAAATCCCCGCCGTGGAGCAAAAAGACGGTCATGCCGGATATTGGGACGGCCTTTCTGTCGAGGAACTGCAAAAGGTATATTTCGATCAGATCTTTACGGCCACCTATGACGCGCGTGAAACGGTGATTGAAAGCGCCGAAAAGAGCGCGGATCGTCGCGCCATTCTGCTGGTACAGGGCAGCTTCCCGCCGGAAGCCGAAGTGACGCTGCAGCCGCTGCAGGAAGAAGCACCTGTACTGAAAGAGGGGCAGTCGCTGCTGGAAGCGTGGCATATCACCGTTTCCCATGCAGAAGGAGTAGAAAACGGCCGCTACCTGATTCCGGAAGAATATACTGCGGAAGGAGTACAGGTTTGGCTGCTGCGCGACGGTGCATGGCAGCGGACGCAGAGCCATGTCAACGGCAGCTATGTGGTATTCTCTATGAGTGCAGATGAATCCGTAGCGCTGATCTATCAAGCGAGCCATGATTGGCTGTGGATCGCAGTAGGAGCGCTGGCGCTGCTGGGTCTTGCTGCATTGTGGCAAGGCTACCGTCAACGGAAAAAATAAATAAAACGGGTTGAGGTGCTGCCTCAACCCATTTTTTCTGCAGAAAAAAGACACAGTAATTATTTGACAATGTTGCGTGCCACATATACGCCGCTGGCGGAAGCATGGGACAGGGAGTGGGTGATACCGCTGCCGTCACCGATGATATACAGACCGGGATACTGGGTCTCCAGATGCTCGTTGACGTCCACTTCCATGTTGTAGAACTTGACCTCCACACCGTAGAGCAGCGTGTCCTCATTGGCGGTACCGGGAGCGACCTTGTCCAGCGCGTAGATCATTTCAATGATGCCGTCCAGAATTCGCTTGGGCAGCACCAGACTCAAATCGCCGGGAGTTGCCTGCAGCGTGGGGGTAATAAAGGCTTTTTCCATGCGGCTGGGCGTAGAGCGACGGCCTCGGATCAAATCGCCAAAACGCTGTACGATCACACCGCCGCCCAGCATATTGCTCAGCCGGGCAATGGACTCACCGTATCCGTTGGAATCCTTGAAAGGCTCGGAAAAGTGCTTGGAGACCAGCAGAGCGAAGTTGGTGTTGTCCGTCTGCTTGCTCGGATCCTCATAGCTGTGTCCGTTGACGGTGATGATACCGTTGGTGTTTTCATTGACCACAGCACCCTTGGGGTTCATGCAGAAGGTGCGGATCTTGTCGCCGTATTTTTCGGTGCGGTATACGATCTTGCTTTCGTACAGCTCGTCGGTCAGGTGAGCAAACACGGCGGCCGGCAATTCCACACGCACGCCGATATCCACACGGTTGGACTTGGTGGGGATCTCCAGATCCTTGCAGACCTGCTCCATCCACTTGCTGCCGCTGCGTCCCACGGAGATGATACATTGGTGGCAGGAATAAGAGGCGTTCTTGCAGTGGATCTCATAGCCATCGGGCAGCGTGGAAACGGAGAGCACGGGGGTGTCGAAGAAGAACTGCACCCGATCACGCAGATAGGCATACAGATTCTCTAATACGACATAGTTGATGTCCGTGCCCAGATGGCGCACAGAGGCGTCCAGCAGATGCAGGTCGTTTTGGATGCATAGGGTCTTGAAACGGGTACCGGCCGTGGTATAGAGCTTAGTGCCCTCTCCGCCGTGATGCAGATTGATCTCATCCACATAGCGCATCAGATCCAATGCCTGCTTCTTGCCGATGTACTCATATAGCGTTCCGCCGAAATCGTTGGTGATATTATATTTTCCGTCGGAAAAAGCGCCGGCACCGCCAAAGCCGCTCATGATCGAGCAGGTTTTACAGCCGATACAGCTTTTGATCTTGTCGCCGTCAATAGGGCAGTGCCGCTGGCTCAGCGCATGGCCCGCCTCGAAAACGGCCACCTTCAGTTCCGGCTTGTGCTGCATCAGTTCGTAGGCGGCGAAAATACCGCCGGGGCCGGCACCAATGATGATCACATCAAAATTCATAGGAATCCTCCGGTTAATGTGTTACTCTTGGCCTTTGCCAAAGTATATATATTTTATCATAACTGAGCGTAAAAGTAAATGTCTGTCCGGCGAAAGCCAACGGGGAGTCCACAGAGGAAGAGCAGGGATAAGAGGATGCAAACCGGTGGTTGACAAAAAGAAATGCGGTGGTTGGTGGAATTGCACGTACAATTTTGCTATACTGTAAGCACCAACAGGAAAGGGGCGGTGCTATGACAGTTGGGTCGCGAATCGCACAGAAACGAAAAGAGAACAACTGGTCGCAAGAAGCGTTGGGCGAACAGCTGGGCGTGTCCCGCCAGTCGATTTATAAATGGGAATCCGATGCCACGCTGCCGGAAATCGAGAAGTTGCTGGCACTATCAAAGCTGTTTGGCGTTTCCGTGGACTGGCTGCTGGGTGTGACGGTGCAGGATGCATCGCAGGAGCAGGATATACCGCCGCAGGAGGAGTTAACGGACGCGCAGCTGCAAATGGTGGAGGAGATCGTGAGCCGCTATCTGGCAGCGCAGCCTAAAGTGAAAGCCCGCCGCCGCTGGCCGTGGCTGTTGGCAGCTGTTGTGGTACTGATCATAGGCGGCGGACTTTTCAAACGCTTGGAGCAGTTGGGCAATGAGTACCGCAATCTGCAGGGTGCGTTGAATAGCTTGGAGTATTCCGTTGATCACCAGATCAGCGGCATCACCGGTCGGGTAGAGGAGATTCTCAAATCCCAAAATCATCTGACAGCGGAGTATGGCACGCAGTTGTTGGATATGGATGGGGAAAATGTTGCATTTTCCATGCGCGCCGTGCCTAAAACCTTCAACGACGGAATGGACGCCGTATTTTTGGTAGATAATGGCCGCGGTGTACAGGAAATCGCAGCGCAGCGTCTTAACGGCGGCGCCTTCAGTGCGGAAGCAACCGTGGAACTGACGGATAAAATCACGCTTTCGGTGGTGTTTGTCGAATCGGACGGTACACGACAGACCCAGCTGCTGGAAACCTACTATGATCTTTATACCGGCAGCTTGATAGATTTGATGGTGGATTCCTTTGACCTGTACGGAACGGAAGTTGCCGACGGCCGGTTGGTAACGTACAGGGAGTATTATGCCATTACAAAAAACCATCATGTCGCCAAAAAGGTAGGCAATAGGATGGTGGAGGTTGCGTCTGAGGGACTTCAAGTGGGCCTGTTCCGCAACCAAAAGCTGGTCGCTTGGGCAGAACCCTGCGATCAGCCCTCAGGCTACCATGGCTTTACCGATTCGCAGTTTTATCGCTTGCCCGTTGAAAAGCTTACCGATCTGACAGGTGAGGATGTGATTGTGGTGGGTGCACTGGTCACAGACACGTTGGGGCGGCAATACATGTGCTGCGATGTACCGTATGAGGTACTCTTCACCGAAGAGGGAAAAGGCGAACTGACCTATTCCTCCAACGGCATGTGTGACCGCGATCCGGATACGTGGACACTGACTGCCGGTCCGGATTATAACACCGCAACCCCATAGGAAAAGGTGAGTAAAAAGATCCCGATGCATTTGCATCGGGATCTTTTTGCCTGTTGAAAAAAGAGCATCCACCGAAGTGGATGCTCTTTGTAAATTCCAAGATACGATTAGCGCTTGGAGAACTGAGGAGCACGACGAGCGGCCTTCAGACCGTACTTTTGGAGGCTAAAACCAGCAAACCCTTGCGGCACAAGGGGTTGCTGGTTCTTGTTTTTCAAATAGCCGTTTTTATAGCCACTTTGGCCGCTTTGGGGGATTTTGCCATCAGCCTTCACCAGTCTCGCCAAAGGCTGATTTGACCTTCTGCGCCGTGTCCTTGGGGGTGTTGT
>SVLK01000009.1 GCA_015067975.1 Oscillospiraceae bacterium
AGCTATGTCATCGCCGGCTTCCTGCCCAACGTGATCATCGCTCTGCCCGTTGCCATCGTCCTGATGGTCGGCACTCTGCTGTTCATCGGCAAGAAGAACGGCTCTCTCAGCAAGAAGGCTAAGGTCTAATTTCTGACCTGTACTTTCAGACACTACTTATAAGCTACAGTCCCGGCAGTGTTTTCTGCCGGGACTGTTTTTGTATTATCATCCGGAATTGCCACAAATAGCTTGTCAAAATCTGCGCCGTGTGCTACCATAAATGCGGGGAAAACTTACACAAAAGGAGCGTTTCGCTCCGGCGCTTTTTGTTCCTGTCTGCGCTGCGGACAGCCGATCTTGTTCCGGCAACGCGCCTCGCCCAGCCAAACAAATTTTCCGTATGCCCATGGCAGAAAGGAGTATGTATGGCTGCATTTTTCCAGTCCGTCTGGAATTTTCTCTATAACGACGTGCTTTCTTCGATCATCCGAACCGATACCCCGCTGCTGATGTTTTTGGACATCTTCGTGTGGCTGTTCGTGATCGTGCAGGTCTACAAGGGCGTGAAGAAAAGAAGAAACGGCGACAAAAAGGATCAGAACGGCCGCAGATGATGCGGCCGTTCTCTTTTTTTACAGAGGCAACTTTTTCTCTCCTTTACACCGCCGCTGCGGCGCGGTATAATAAAAGTTAACTTATTTCGCCGTTTTTTTCGGTGAGAAAGAGAGGCAATCAACTGTGAATTTTACACCTAACAGTACATTTATGTACATCGTCGGCGGACTGGTGATCCTGTTCGTACTGGCGCAGTCCATCTTCTTTCTGGTGCGTGCATGGCGCCGCGCCGTGGAGCTGGGCATCGACAAATCCAAGCTGAAAAAGACGGTGAAAGCCACCGCCGTGTTCACCATCGCGCCGGCCATCTCCATTTTGCTGGGCGTGGTCACGCTCAGTAAGTTTCTGGGCATTCCCCTGCCGTGGATCCGTATGAGCGTCATCGGCGCGCTGACCTATGAGCTGCCCGCCGCCACCTCCACCGCCAACGCGCTGGGCATCTCCCTGTCGGAGCTGATCACCGATCCCAAGGTCTACTCCGCCATCGCATGGGTCATGACGTTGGGCATCCTGCCCAGTATCATCCTGCCCCCCATCCTCATGAAGAAGATCCAGGGCGGCATGGTGAAGCTGCGCAACAAGGACGAAAAGTGGAGCGACATCTTCATGACCTCCCTCTTCCTCGGCATGATCAGCGCCTTCCTCGGCATGGTGTTCGCCGATATCCGCAGCGGCATCACCGGCTGGATCCCCATTTTCGTGCTGCTGGTGTCCGCGCTGGCCATGGCCGTATGCGGTATTCTCATCAAGAAGTGCAGGATGCAGTGGCTGGAGACCTATGCCATGTCCATCAGCATGATCGTGGCTATGGCTTTCGCCGTGATCATCACACCCATTTTGATGTAAGGAGGTGGCGAATATGCGTAATTATATGGATCAAACCGACCGTTACGGCAAGCTCTGGATTTGGAGCGCCGCCGTGGTGGTGCTGATGGTACCTGTCGCCATCTGTGTATATTACAACGCATGGCCCTCCCTCACCGCCGTGCTGAAGGGTCTGCTGGGCGTAGCGCCCATCTACTGGACCGTGGGCTGCATCGAAGTGCTGACCTATACCCCCATGCTGGGCGTCGGCGGCACCTATCTGGCCTTTGTCACCGGTAACCTGACCAGTTTGAAAGCCCCCAGCGCCCTGAGCGCCATGGAAAATGCCGGTGTCAAGCCCGGCAGCGAGGAGGGCGAGGTCATCTCCACCATCGCCATCGCCACCTGCTCCATCGTCACTACGCTGGTGATCTTGGTAGGCGTGTGTATCCTTGGCTTCATCTCCCCCATTTTGGACTCCCCCGTCATGAAGCCCGCCTTCGATAACATCCTGCCCGCCCTGTTCGGCGGTCTGGGCGTGGTGTATATCAGCAAGAATGTGAAGCTGGCCATCGCGCCGCTGGCTTTCATGATCGTGCTGTTCCTGTGTGTTCCCTCCCTCGCTTCCAGCGTGGGCGTGCTGGTACCGGTAGGCGTGCTGATCGCACTGGGCGCCGGCCGCATCCTCTATAAGAAAGGCAAGGTGTAAGCCATGTGGTGGATCATTCCTGTCGCCCTCGTCGTCATTTTCGTGGCTGTGCTGCTCATCCGCACGCTGCGTTTCACTCCCGCCCCTCAGCAGGAGGTGGAGATCCCCCCCATTACCCTCAATGAGGAGAAGATCGTCACCGATATGGTGGATATGATTCGCTGCAAAACCGTGTCCAACCGCGACGCATCGCTGGTGGATTGGAACGAGTTTACCAAGTTCCAGAACCTGCTGGTGGAGCGCTTCCCCCGCGTCCACGAAGCGTGCACGCTGACCAAGCTGGGCAAGACCGGCCTTTTGTACCACCTCAAGGGAAAGAGCGACGCTGCCCCCAGTGTGTGCATGTCCCACTACGACGTGGTACCGGTAGAAGAGGATGGCTGGGAAAAGCCCGCCTTCGCAGGCATCGTGGAAAACGGCGAGCTGTGGGGCCGCGGTACGCTGGATACCAAGGGCACGCTGTGCGGCATTATGGAAGCGCTGGAGCAGCTGCTGGGTGAAGGTTACGTGCCGGAAAACGACCTCTATCTCTCCTTCTCCGGCGAAGAGGAGATCGACGGTGACTCCTGCCGCGAGATCGTGAAATATTTGGAGCAACAGGGCGTCACCCCCGCCATGGTGGTGGATGAGGGCGGCGCCGTGGTAGACGGCGTGTTCCCCGGCGTAGCAGGCCAGTGCGCTCTCATCGGCATCGCCGAAAAGGGCAACGTCAGCATGGACCTCAGTCTGGATTCTCAGGGCGGCCACGCCTCCACGCCCCCTCCCCATACCATTCTCGGCCAACTGAGCCAGGCGGCGGTGGATATTGAAAATCACCCCTTCCCCCGCCATCTCACCCGCCCCGTGGCGGAGATGTTCGACACACTGGGCCGCCATTCCAGCTTCCTCTACCGCATGATTTTCGCCAATCTCTGGTGCTTTGAGCCGGTGCTGGATATGATCTGCCGCAAGAGCGGCGGTGAGCTGAACGCCATGATGCGCACCACCGTAGCCATCACCCGCATGCAGGGCAGCAAGGCCTACAACGTGCTGCCCCCCTCCGCCAGTATGGGCATCAATGTCCGCCTGATGGGCGGCGACACCATCGAGAGCGCCGTGGCCTATCTCAAGAGCGTCATCAAGAACGATCAAATCTCCATTCGCGTGGTGGACGGCGGCAACCCCTGCGCCGTCTCCGAAACCAAGTGCGAGGCGTGGGATACGCTGCAGCTGGCCATCCGCCAGACGTGGCCCGAGGCGCTGGTGTCGCCCTATTTGATGATGGCCGGCAGCGACTCGCGCAATTACTGTGCCATCAGCCGCCACGTCTACCGATTCAGCGCCATGCACCTGAGCAAGGCCCAGCGCGCCATGATTCACGGCCACAATG
Source organism: Oscillospiraceae bacterium (assembly GCA_015067975.1). Taxonomy (GTDB): domain Bacteria; phylum Bacillota; class Clostridia; order Oscillospirales; family Oscillospiraceae; genus Vescimonas. The sequence continues at coordinate 3,480 of SVLK01000009.1, forward strand.
AGCGTGTACCGGTAGAAACGCTGGTGCGCACGGTGGAATTCTATGTGCGTCTGCTGCAGAAACTGTAATCGACTACGAACAAAGGAGCGATCGTTATGACTTCTACGCTCAAAATGCTGGACTTCATCTCCCGCTGTCCCAGTCCTTTCCACACGGTGAAAACCGTGGTGGATGCGCTGGAAAGTGAGGGCTATACTCGCTGGCAGCGTGGCGGCATCGTGCCGGGCGGCAAGTATTACCGCACCGTCAATGACTCGTCCATTATCGCTTTTCGCATCCCCAACGTTGCCCCCACCGGTTTTTCCATCACTGCCGCCCACAGTGACAGTCCCACCTTTAAGGTAAAAAAAGAGACACAGCGCACCGCCGCCGGACGCTACGTCCAGCTGTGCACCGAGCCTTACGGCGGTTTGCTGATGAACACGTGGTTCGACCGCCCGCTGGGGATCGCCGGTCGGGTGCTGGTGGAAGAAAACGGCCGCGTGGTGTCCCGCCTGATCTATCCTGAGGGCGCGGCGGTGCTGATTCCCAGCGTAGCCATCCACATGGACCGCACCGCCAACGACGGCAAGAAGATCAACCCCGCTGTGGATACGCTGCCCCTGTGGGGCATGGAGGGCGGTACTTCCTTTTCCGCTCAGCTGGCCAAATGGGCCAAAACAGCGGAGGAAAACGTGCTGGACTATGACCTTTACCTCGTCTGCCGCGATGCCGGAACCGTCTGGGGCGCAGATAACGCTTTTGTCACCTCGCCGCGCTTAGATGACCTTGGCTGCGTGTTCGGCTGTCTGGAAGGCTTCCTGCACGCGAAAGAAAACAGCGCCATCAACGTGCTGTGCGTGTTCGACAACGAGGAAACCGGCAGCGAAACGAAGCAGGGCGCCGGCTCTACGCTGCTGCGCGACACGCTGCGCACCGTTGCCGAGGAGCTGCAGTGCGATTACGCAGCGCTTTTGGAGCGCAGCTACATGGTGTCGGCGGACAACGGCCATGCCCGCCATCCCAACCATCCCGAGCTCAGCGACGAGCAGAACTGCCCCTATCTCAACGGCGGCCTGGTCATCAAGTATAACGCCGCCCAGCGCTACACCACCGACGGTGTGTCTGCCGCGCTGCTGCGCACGCTGTGCCGCAAGGCGGGCGTGCGTGTACAGAACTACGCCAACCGCTCCGATATGGCAGGCGGCAGCACCTTGGGCAGCATCGCCACCACCACCGTACCGGTGCGCACCGTGGATATCGGCTTGGCGCAGCTGGCCATGCACTCGTGCGTGGAAACCATGGGCAGCGCCGATACCCAAGCCTTGGTCGATGCCATGACTGCCCTCTACTCCACCGCCTTGTGCGCGGATGACGACGGCGCGCTGTACTGGGCATAACGTAACATCATCTTTATTTCTTATTTTAAAGAGCGATTGATTGGTTATAACCCCCAATCGGTCGCTCTTTTTTTGTCATTTTCTAAAAAAATAAAAATTTTTTTGCTATTTATGAGAAATCTGACTTTTCAGCGCGGTATATATAATACATAGGGAAAAATACATAGGAAAAATATTGGCAACTTTTAGGAGGTATTATGAAAAACGACTTTTACCAAGAAGAAAGGATTCATCACATCTACATGATTTACAATCCGTACGAGGGAAGTGCTTATATCGGGAAAACCTATAGTAGCAATCCCCGATCCCGTGTCCGTGCGCACATACGCGGAGATTGCCAATTGACGGCTGATGACCTCAGTTGGAGAGCAATCGACCCAGATGACATCGGCTTTCGACTTTTGGAGTCTCTCCCTTGTACAGGAAGCGACGCCTATCGGCATGTCGTTGCATGGTGCCTCTTTTTCGAAGAACAGGGTGTGCTTATGCTCAACCCTGCCGGCACAGTACAGGCCACAGAAAACCTGCACCCGCAAACAAAGGCGATATATGACAGCGTCTGCGCTCCCTTTTCTTTGGAGCAGGTGTTGACCCGTGAAGTTTTGCCGCTTCAGCCCTCTCCCGACAACATAGACTATGACACCCTCCCCTTTCGTCATCTGAGCATCCGAGTCCCGGAAGACACTTTAGACGCCTTTAAGGAATTTTGCGCAGAGCAAAACCTAACGCAAAAAGACGCTCTTCGCCTCCTTCTTCTATCACAAGAGGATCTCTGTTGCCAAAAGCTAACTGCCTCTATCCAAAATGAATTCGCTAAAAAGGATGCCATAATTGCTGACCTTGAATCTGTCATAGGAAAAAAGCGGGCACAGATTCAGCGCACGAGGGAGCGCAGCCGTGTGATCGCCGCGACCTGCCAGCAATATGTGCGCGAAATGATTTCTCACGTACCTGCACCCACTTACCCTAAGTTAAAAGCGTTGAGCTTTAAAACTGCCAAGCGAACACTGGATTTTTCTTCGTATTTATATCCAACCACTTCAGGGTATGAGTACTTCCAGCTAGAGCATTTGGTCTATGGGCGTGGATGCGCTTCCGCTCTGTTTGCTTTAGGCCGAAACGCAGTTGGGGATAAAATTAAACTGCGATGGTATGATAGAGATAGCTACGTTGGCACGAGATTTAAGTGGTCTTCTCGTGCTTACAAGGGATCCCCTTGGCTCGTAGGATACACAGTGGCGCCTGACGGCGCCACCGATTTAGTCGTGGCGCTTCCTTTAGGCAACGCGGAAGCAGTTGCGTGCAAAGAGGCCACCCCCCATACTGCCCCCGCTTTACATCCCAGCATTGATGAGATTATCTCTGCAGCAGAAAAAGGCGCTAAGTGATGTGCGCGCAGTTCGAATCAGATAAAGCATTGAGCACTACAATGCAAAGGTTCCTATGTCACTCACGAAATGCGGTAAGAAATAAGCAAAACCTCCGCTATCTGTTGTGGTGCAGATAGCGGAGGTTTTTAACGCGTCTTACAATATCAAATCCGATGCTCTCGTACCCAGTTTAGTAACTGCTCATAGCCCATACTACCATCAGCAACGGAAAGGCCAATGTGAACAAGCTCTTCATCACTGCATTCCAATCGGATACCGTTGACCTCCAGGAATGTCAGCATAATATAAACACCGATACGCTTATTGCCATCAACAAAAGCGTGATTAGAGATCAACGTATAGCCAAGGCGTGCACCTTTCTCCTCTTTTGTCGGATAAAATTCCTGTCCGCCAAAACTTGAAAAAGCAGCCTCCAGCGCAGACTCTAAAAGGCCTTCATCACGAACTCCGATACTTCCGCCGGTTTCTTCGGCGATTAGCTGGTGGAGCAGCAATACTTTGTCCTTTGAAAATTTAATCATTTTGCTAACTCCAAAAATGCTTTCTTATGCTTTTTCAAAATTCGAGAAGCAACAAAATCAATCTTCTCATCCTCCGTCATGTCAATGATGGGAGAGTTCTCCATATCAATCAGGAGATAACGAGGACGGTTATTTTTAAAAAGAATGGCTTGACCATGTTTCTCCGCAATTCTCGTTACGCGCGAAAAGTTCTGGTTTGCTTCTGTAACCGAAACAATGGTATTGGTATCAATGTTCATATTCACACCCTCTTTCACCCATATTATACACATAAGGTAGGTAAAAAACAACCTATAATTAAATGGTTTTTACATTCTTTTGTTTTAGCGGCCGCATATTTCCCAACTCAGCGAGGTTATGTTGAACTATCGATGCAAATTATTAAGTATTACCCCCGCATAGTAAATCTAATTTCTCTCGAATTCCCTTTCCGTCGCACTGCTTTCCCTGCACACCCAACAACCACCAAATAGCAGTCTCCAAACTGTTCAGCAATTCGGGAGGCTCACCGGAGCACAGTTCGTGATTTTTATCAAAACGGTTGGCAAACAAGATCTCCCGAACCTCTTTCGAGCACTTGAGAATCTGCAGCAGCTGAAAAAATGTGTGGTCCTCTTCGCAGGTTTCGTCCAAAAGGTATTGGATGATATCCTCCAACCATTGCCAGCTTCGTGCCTGCTGTTCTTTGCTGCTAACTTTTTTTCCCGCTACCGTCACTAATGCAAACAGCAGCTGTGATGCCAGATGCTCTGCCTGTTCTTTCTCCGACTTTTCTTTCATGTGCTGGGACAGAACATCCACCAGTTGGATGTTCTGTCCCAGGCAAATAGCCCGCAGGGTTTCAATGGTCGCATTTACCTTAGTGATGTAAGTACGCTCATCCAGCATCTCGCATCTGCTCTTTCTTCTGAAAATCACCTGCTGCCAGATGAAGCAGCAAGGGTTCTACCGATTCTTCTACCAGTGCATTCAAGGCTCGTGCACCCGTGCCCAAAGCAAGCGCCTGATTCACCAATTCATCCACCTTGGCAGAGGTAAATTCCAGCTGTACCCCATGCTGCAGGAAAAACCGTTGGTACTGTCGGTACAGAGAAAGCCGGGAGTCCAGCAGGATCTTCTTCAAGTCATCTGCACCCAATGCTTCCAAAGGAATCTGTTGCCCTACTCTACCCATCAGCTCTGCTTCCATCCCGTATCGAACGAAATCTTCCGTGGTTACAGTAAGATCATCGTGTAGTACTTGCTCCCCCTGTTCCCGCACAAAGCCAATAGGGGAGATGTGGGGGAGCGATTTTTCTTTTTGCTTTCTAATTCCGGTAAATGCACCGCCAAAGATAAAAAGCAGATCTCTGGTGGAGACGACGCCTTTGTCGGTAGTGATGTCCATGCCTTCTATCAACTTCAGCAATGTATGTTGCGTGCCTCGATTATAAGCATTTCGTACTTCGCTGCCGTGTCCTGCCAACTTGTCCACTTCATCCAGAAAGACGATGCCGTATTTGAGTTTCGGATGATCTCCATGACGGCTCTGCAGCGTTGTGATCATATCCTGGGCATCGTTGCCGCGATAGCCCGCCTCGCTGAGTGTAGTGGCGTCATAGGCGATATAAGGGAGACCTACGATCTTAGCTGCCTCCTGCACCAATGCCGTCTTACCGCAGCCGGTAGGCCCGTAGAGCAGCAAATTGGTGCGTGGTACATCTTCGCCATTGGCACGCAATTGTTGTTTCCAAAGAGCAATGGATACAGCACGTTTGGCCTTCTCCTGCCCAATGATGCACTTATCCAATTCCTCCATGATTTCTTGCGGAGTAAGGATGCGATCACAAGAATCTTGTTCGTCTACAGGTTTCTTGTTACACTCTAGCATTCTATTTGACACGCCAAGGCAAGTAGCACAGACGATGCGTCCGGTAGCACCTACAATGCAGCCATAACTGGAAGGCAGCTGCGTTTTGCCGCAGAGTACACATTGCTGCGGACCAATTCGTTTCTTCTTTCTTCTTCCTCTGCCCATGGTCACACCTCCCGTGCATCATAGGTTTCCAACAGTTCATCGATCGAAGCGCCCAGCATATGGCTGACACGAAGTACAACTTGTACAGGGGGCTCCGTGCAACCCGTCTCATAGATACACCATTTGTTTTGAGAAATGTTGGCAGCTTCCGCCATCTCCCTCTCTTTCAAACCATGTCGCCTGCGGAAATAAGCAAGACCGGTGATCTGGTTGCATTCTTTCTCTTTCTTAGGCGAGCAGGAAAATTTCTGCGCATTGACATCATAGCTGGCAAAGAACTCCTCATGAGAGATGTCCTGTACCGACTGCTGCGGCGTGCCCCAGTTGTTGATAAAGACGATATGGTACTGTTCTCCTTCCTTCACCAGTTTCTGGGCCAATTCCAATTCATTCTTGGTCATGGTGAAGGTCCGCTCGGATTTGCCGGTGGTTTTGACCTCCATACAGACAGGCTTCCCATTATCATCGTAGGTGATAATATCGCACCCAATACGCTGGGCCTTCATCTTGTAAAGAGGGAGGACCAGCTTGGCGTGGATCGGGAACTTCTCTCGAAGCCGTTCCTGCTCCCGGGCAAAGATGAAATCTTCGCCCAATCGGCCGATCATAAGCTTAGGATCCGTAGAACCGGGCAGATACTGCTGGGGAGGATGCTTCTCGAAAAAGGAAGGCGGGATCAAACCGACATCATTTTTTACGATAGCATCCAGAGGAATACCCAGGACCTCTTTCACGCGGCGATACTTATCAAACCGTCCATAGGGTTCCATGGTTTCCATTTCACACAGATCCGGCTGCGTGATACCGGCTTTCTTGGCCAGGGCGATCTGGGACATTCCCAGATACATACGAATGATAGTAAGCATGTGCATAGATGATATACCTCCATGTTTTCAAAATGTGAAAACGAAAAACACCGTGCAGGGCATAGAGCCTACACGGTGTCATGGAAGTATGACGAATAGACGCACAAAACTGCGACCACAGAACCACACACCCTTCTTGCAAATTGAACCGAAAAAGGGTATACTACTCCTGCGGTGCGGACTTTGTCCGTTGTGTAGGTGTCGAGAGCACCTGCGCAGGTGTAAGAGCGTTGGCGCGCTCTTACACTGCCGTTGTTTCTTGTTTTCTACAGTATAATATATACGGTGGCACATATCAATTGGCGGTGTGCACAAATATACGGTGGCACATATGGTGCATATTGCTATATGGACGGTGCAACGACAATATAGTATACTTGTTTTAGCATTATTTTAGGCTGGGAGGTGAAGCAGATGGCTCCGACAGATGCGCAGAAAAGAGCAAGAGACAAATGGCTATCAGAAAAGGTTGAGACCATCAACCTTCGTGTTCCAAAAGGGAAAAAAGAAACACTTCAACGCTTTGCCGCAGAGCGTGGTCAAAGTCTAAACGCATTTATCAACCAAGCCATAGACATAGCAATGCAAGAACAGAAGTAGCAAACGCTATTAATATTATAAGCTGTATTTAAATTCGAGAGACCCCAAAGCGCCAATGCGCAATATTTCTACATTTTTCAGCAAAACCTGAGGTGCGCCTCATGGTAACAGTACTTACCTGCTTCTATCATGATCGTATTGAAATCGAAAAGAAGGCGATCATGTGAAGCAGAGAGAAAACTATCAGCAAGCTTTGTCTTACCGCAAAAGTATTGCTGTAACAGCCCTGCTGCGTTTCCCCACAGGAGATATTTATCCCCTTTGTCCACGGTGTGCAAGCACACTCGACCGGGAATACATGCGTTTTTGTGACCGTTGTGGTCAGCGTCTTTCCTGGCATCAGCTAAAGCATTGTACCATTCAGCAAATCAAGCCTTAACCGTTTATCTCTTTACATAGCAAACACCTTTCCTGTATGATAACAGAAAAGGTGTTTGTTTTATTCTTGGTTTGTCAAGAGTTTCCCTACTCTTTTTCTCGCCCGGCTAAGCGCCATTCGTACGTTTTCAGGTTTCATATCCAAGTCTTCGGCAATTTCGGCAGCGCTCTTTTCCAAATAGTAGTGCGCTTCCAATAAGTATCGGTCCCGAGGATCCATTTGGGGCCATGCTTGGTGTAAGCGTTCCACAGATTCTTTTCGAATCAGCTGTTCTTCAACATCTGTCTCCGCTGCTGCCTGTTCAAAAGAATCCCATCCTTCTTCAAAAGTCCACACAGAGGATCTCTTCCGTCTTCGAATTTCGTTGATAGCCGTATTTTTGCACGCGCTGATGATATAATTTACTAAATGTTCTTTGTCAAATGTCCGAAGCTTTTGCAGCTTATCAATCAGCTTCTCCACCGTGCTTTGCATCACATCTTCCACAAACCACGAATCCGGATCGATCTTCTTGATCGTACTGTACATCAGCCGCTGATACTCGATATATAGTGCCGCCATATATTCCCGATCCTGCTCATCTTCGATAGCAAGAATACAAAACGGTATCATTTGTTATCCCTCTTCTGGTACTGACTCACCATCATGCTCAGCTGCATATCGCGCACAATCTGTAAAAAGGTCTGCTTTCTTTCAGGCGATAGGTTCGCCAATGTTTCTATCAGTTTTCCAGCGGTCATGTCTGCTGTGATCGGCTTGTCAAATACGTCGGGAGACAGGTTCACACTGCACCGTCCCAACAGATAGTCGATCGTCACGTCAAAATAATCCGCCAGTGCGATGAGTTTCTCCACATCAGGAAAGTGCACATTGTTCTCGTAGTTAGAAATCGTTCCTGCCGTGACATAGATTTCTTTACCCAATTGTTCCTGCGTCAAGTGCCGATCTTGTCGCAGCTCCGCCAGCAGTTCTCCAAATGTCGCCATAACACACCTCAGTTCTTTTTTCTTATTATAATTTCCCTAAAGTATGTTTCGACAAAAGATATAAATATTCCATATTTTACATAAAATATATGTTTAAAATTTTATATAAACTAAAGTTATCCCAATTCCCTCAATAGTTTCTCCATTTTACCGTTTCAAATTTTCTGTTGCGTTTTCGAGAAAAATGCGTTTCCTATATAGGAACAAAAGTCATCGTTTATAAGAAGGAGCCAAAAACACCAGTGGATAATAATCATGATAAAACGCTCTATGATGTGCAATTTGCTGCATTGATGCACGCATTAGGTGGGCGTCTGGGTGCAGACGCATTGGAAGAAAATGCAGCTTTGCAAAAGGATCCGGCTGCCGCCGTACCGGAAAGCGTGCGTCGTCGGTGTATGGAGGTCATCGCCCATCACAGTGCGGTAGCAGGTCGAACAGTGCGGCGCGTCTTGCTGCGTATCGCTGTGGCCGCATTGGTGACACTGTTGCTGTTTGCTACAGCCTTTGCCGTTTCTCCCACACTACGTGAAAAGGCCATCGCGTTTGTGCAGGAAATCTTCGATACCCACACTGAGTTCCGCATGTCCGAGCCCACCGATGTCGATCTATCCGATTATACGATTGAAGCCGTCTGGCTCCCCGAGGGTATGGAGTTGGTGGCGGATGTATGTGGAATAAGAAACAGAACACTTCGTTACGAAGTTCCCAACAAAGCTCGCGTACGGATTAACATATATTCTATGGGTAAAGGCACTGCCACCATTGACAGTGAGCAGGCCGCTGCTAAACCAATCACTATTCACGGGCAACCAGCATCGCTCATTATCAGCGATAAATCCCTTCAAATCATCATCGAAAACCATCAAGATGGTCTGCTGATTAGACTCTCGGGAGAACAGATCACCGTCGATGATTTAATTCTTATTGCAGAAAATTTTAAGATTTCTCAGAATTAGCTGTTACGTTTTCTCCTTTCCAATGTTACCTATAAGAACGGTTCGTTCAAATCCAAGAAAGAGAGAAAATGTGCTATGAGAAAACAGGTAAAACGCACACTGGCTCTGTTGCTGGTGTTAGGTACCCTGCTGCCCATGTTGCTGGTCAGCGCCCACGCCGTACAGCCCCGCTATATCGGTACCTCGATGATAACAACAAATTTAAACATCCAGACCGTAGGTGGTACCATCGGCTACGCCGAATGTGTCGGCTATGTAGAGTTATATATGGGCTATCACGCCACCATGGTGATGGAATTGCAGCAAGCCGGCACCACCATTAAAAGTTGGAGCTGTGAGACAGATACCGAAACAGAGCTATGCAAATACTGGAATGTGCCGGGCGGCTACGTTTACTGCGTCAAAGTGACCGTTTACACCTACAACTCCAACAATGTGCTGGTGGAAACCAACACTATTTACAGCCCAGAACAATATTACATCAAGTGATTCTTCCCCGCACACCCCTACATATAGCACCGCGGGGATCACCTAAGTGTGATCCCCGCGGGTTTTTCTCGCAAATTTGTCGAAATCTGTCTATTTTCTGAGGTGTACCTCATGTGCACAGCAGAAATTCTTATGTAGAATAGCCTCAAATCTTGGCGGAAGAAGGTGGTCAGCATTAGGAAAATGTGTCTGCATCTCCTAAAGCGCTACTTCTGCCACCAGTTAGTTCAAACCCGCACCGCCTTAGGTTTGACACAGTTTGCCATGGCCGAGCGATTGATGATGGATGAGCGCTCTTACATTGAATTGGATCACGGCAACTCCGGCTGCAGTGCCTTGACGCTGGTTTTGTTTCTTATCTATTGTTGCAATGACCCCCTTCAATTTCTGCAGGAGCTGCGCAGCATTTTTGAACAGGAAACCGGTTATGCCGCGTAAAACGAATCGCATTTGGCTAATGCCATTACTTTTCGTAAGCGCGCTCTTTTTTTGCGCTTTTTACCCCTCTCTCACCCGCAGATCCAGCACATCGGGGCGGGCATAGTGGCCACACACGTCGTGTTCCATGCGGCTGGCAGGCACTTTCTGCATGTCCAGATCGGCATAGATGATGGCCTCGCGATCCCATACCGTTTCGCTGACCTCATGGCCAAAGGGGTCGATGACGCAGCTGCCACCGCGGCAGGCGATGGGGTTGAGTCGCGCGATTTCCTCCGCAGCGCCGGCGGTCTCGGGATACATTTCCCGGGTAAAGAAAAGGTCAGCGTTGATGAAGTAGCAGTGGCCCTCAATGGCGATGTGGCGGATGGTATGCTGCCACTCGGGATTGTCGTTGGTGTTGGGAGAGATGTAGAGCGTCACGCCCTTCTGGTACAGCGCCACCCGCGCCAGAGGCATATAGCTCTCCCAGCAGATCAGGTTGGCCATGGGACCCCACGGGGTTTCCATCACTGGGAAGAAATCCCTGTCGGCATCGCCCCACACCACACGCTCGCTGCCGGTAGGCTTGAGCTTGCGGTGGTTCATGGTGCGTCCGTCCGGCGCGATCATCATGTTGGAGTTGTAGAGCGTCGCCGTCACGCTGTCGCGCTCGGAGTATCCCATGCTGAGATAGACGCCGTGGTGCACCGCTGCGTCCACCAGACGCTGCATCTCCTCGCCGTCAGCGAGGATGGAGTTGTCGTAGTACACCTTCCAATCCTTGCGTCCATCGGCGTTGCGGCTGCCCACGGTAAAGCCGTAGGTCATGCCGTAGGGATAACCGGGGATGTACAGTTCGGGAAATACGATCAGTTCCGCGCCGTTCTTGGCGCACTCCCCGATCAGCTCCAGCGCCTTGTCCACGCACTTATCCTTGTCAAACATAATAGGTGCTGCCTGCACCACGGCCACGCGGCAGGAGCTCTTCAGTTCTCTCATATGTCCTCCTTCGCCAACGGCATGCGAATCTTCTCCACCGGTTTTCCGTCTTCAAAGGTGATCTGCCAGCCGAAACCGGGCTGGGGCATAAAGTCGAAGAAGCCTCCCTGTCCCGGGAACCAGATGCCCATCAGCGTAGCAATGGCGCCGCCGTGCATCACGCACACCGCGTCCTCCCCCCGCTCCAGCACCGGCGTCAAGTCAGCGATGGCGCGGGCATACACCTGTCCAAAGCTCTCGCCCCCCGGACACACTTCTTGGCCGGTAGAATCATCCGCCCAACGCCGGTAGTCGGGATCGTCCTTCAAATCGGCAAAGGGGATCATCTCAAACCGGCCGAAATCCAGCTCCCGCAGACCGCTCAGAACCTCGTGAGGCGTATCGCCGTAGAGCAGGGCAAAGGTCTGCTCCGTACGGCACATGCCGCTGGTGTAATAGTGCACCGCCGTAGGATAGTCCATGGTCTGCACCGCAGCTTTCAGCGCCGCAATGCCCTCTTCCAGCAGCGGCAGATCGGTGCTGCCGTAGCAGAGCTGGCTGCGGTTGCCCTCCGTAATTCCGTGGCGCAGTAATGTCAGTTTCATAGGTCTTCCCTGCCTTTCTTTGAAAAAATTATACCACACACCGCGGCGCTGCGTCAACCGCCGCAAAAGTCTTGCAATTACCGGACAATGATGCTACATTAGGACAAAGAACTTCGGAAAGGCCGTGATTTCCTCTTGAAAGCTCTCTCCGGCGCCAAGCTGCGCCTGATTTTCGCCATGGCGGCGTTCGGCACCATCGGCATCTTCGTGCGCCTCATTCCGCTGCCCTCGTCCGTCATCGCCTTGGTGCGCGGCGCGCTGGGCGCACTGTTTTTACTGGCAGTCTCCTATGGGCAGAAAAAGCCGCCGGATCGAAAGGCCATCGCCAAAAACCTGCGCTATCTGCTGCCCAGCGGTATCATTATGGGTTTCAACTGGGTCTTACTGTTCGAAGCTTACCGCTATACTACGGTAGCCATCGCCACGCTGTGCTACTATTTCTCCCCGGTGATCATTCTGCTGCTCTCGCCGCTGATGCTGAAAGAAAAACTGACGCGTACCAAAGTCTGCTGTATCATCGCCGCACTGGCCGGTATGGTGCTGGTCTCCAACGTACTGCAAGGAACGGACGGCACATCGTCCTATACCGGCATTTTGCTGGGTCTGGGCGCGGCCGTGCTCTACGCGCTGATCGTACTGATGAACAAGCGCTTGCAGGGCATCTCCTCCCGGGACTCCACCATGACCCAGCTGGGCATCAGCGCCGTGGTGATGCTGATCTATTCGCTGCTCACGGTGGATTTTTCCACCCTCACCTACCCGCCGGTGGGCTGGGGACTGGTGTTAGGCTTTGGTTCGTTGCTGGTGGTGGCCATCTTCCACACCGGCTTTTGCTATAACCTGTATTTCGGCGCCATTGCCGTACTGCCGGCCCAGACGTCGGCTTTGTTCAGTTACATCGATCCCGTGGTGGCGGTACTGCTGTCCACTTTCGTACTCCACGAGCCGATGACGCTGCTGAACGCCGTAGGTGCGGCGCTGATTCTGGGCGCTACGCTGCTGGGCGAAATTTTAGAATAACAAGCATAAGAAAAACTCCCGATGCATCGCATCGGGAGTTTTTCCTGTTCGGGAGATTGACGTATCTAAGATATATTGCTTAGAAGCAACCCTGCTCCATCATAGCAGTGGCAACCTTCTTGAAGCCTGCGATATTGGCACCGGCCACCAGATTGTAGCCCAGGCCGTACTCTTCAGCGGCCTCCACGCTCATGGCATGGATGGTCTTCATGATGCCCTTGAGCTTCTCATCCACTTCCTCAGCGGACCAGACGATACGCTCGGAGTTCTGGCTCATTTCCAGACCGGAAACGGCCACGCCGCCGGCGTTGACAGCCTTGGAGGGCGCAACGATCATGTTGGGCTGGCTCATCAGGTACTGCAGAGCGTCGTTGGTGGTGGGCATGTTGGCCACTTCAATGTAGTATTTCACGCCGTTGGCAACGATCTGCTGAGCCTGCTCCATGTGAACGTCGTTCTGCATGGCGGAAGGCATGATGACGTCGGCCTTGACGCCCCAGGGCTTCTGGCCGGGGAAGAACTCAACACCGAACTTATCGGCATAATCCTTGACCTTGTTGCGGCCGGAGTTACGCATGGTGACCAGATAGTCCACCTTCTCCATGGAGGAGGAAACGCCCTCGGGATCGTAGATGTAGCCGTCGGGGCCGGACAGAGTCACGACCTTGGCGCCCAGGTGATGGGCCTTCTTGCAGATACCCCAGGTCACGTTACCGAAGCCGGCGCAGGCGATGGTCTTGCCCTCGATGGTCTCGCCCTCGTGAGCCAGCACTTCCTGCAGATAGTACATAGCGCCGTAACCGGTAGCCTCGGGACGGGTCAGGGAGCCGCCGTAGGTGAAGCCCTTACCGGTCAGCACGCCGTTCTCCCACACGCCCTTCAGGCGGCGGTACTGGCCGTACATGTAACCGATCTCGCGGCCGCCCACGCCCATGTCACCGGCGGGAACGTCAACGTCGGGTCCGATGTAACGGTACAGAGCGGTCATGAAGCTCTGGCAGAAACGCATGATCTCAGCGTCGGACTTGCCGGCAGGATCGAAGTCGGAGCCGCCCTTACCGCCGCCCATGGGCAGGCCGGTCAGGCTGTTCTTAAAGGTCTGCTCAAAGCCCAGGAACTTGATGATGCTGGGGCAGACATTGGGCTGGAAACGGATACCGCCCTTGTAGGGGCCGATAGCGCCGTTGAACTGGCAGCGATAACCGATGTTGGTGTGCCACTGGCCGTTATCGTCGCACCACACCACGCGGAAGGTGAACATACGCTCGGGCTCCACCATACGAGTCAGCAGGTCAACCTTCTCGTACTCAGGATGTGCATCCACCACGGGAGAAATAGAGCTGAGCACTTCTTCTACGGTCTGTACGAATTCGGGCTCGTTAGCGTGCTTTTTCTTGACGTATTCGATCACGCTGGCAACATATGCATTCATAATGATTGTTCCTCCTCAATTATGTTCCGTAAATCTTTCGGCGGGTCACATCCCTATGACCCCATCTAAGCAGATAATACCACCGCCATTGTCTTTCCGCAAGTACAAATCGGAACTATTCCCATATAAAAGTTCAAAAAAACCACAAATCTTTTTGTGCAACATGTCCTGCGCCGCTATCTTTCGGCCGTCAGCCCCATAATCGCGCACTTTTTTGCAGCAAAAGGCGGCACGCAGCTGCGAAAAAGGACCATTTGCGCCACTACTTATTGACTTTTTTGCTGCGTCTTGTATAATGGATAGCGGAAGAAGCGGCCTTTGCGCCACTCCCCAGTCCATCAGGCCTGCCGCTGGCCGAAAAGCGGCTGCAGTCGGTGCGCAGTTGCGTTTTCCCACATGCCGCAGTCGGGAAAGCCGGAATTTGGCCGCCGCTGATAGCGGCAGAAGGAGTTGTTATGACCTATCCTATGACGATTGCAGGCTTGCAGCGCGAGCTGCCCATCTGCAAGATCACCGACGATCTGTATATCGGCGCTTTCATCTGCTTTGGCGATGCCGAGCTGACCGTGGCCTGCGCTACGGAGCTTTTGAAGCTGGTTCCGGCAGACAGCTATGATTACCTGTTCACTGCCGAGGCCAAGAGCATTCCCATCATTCACGAAATGGCCCGCCAGACCGGTGCCAAGAAATATTTCATCGCCCGCAAGGGTCCCAAGGCCTACATGCCCGATCCGCTGTGCGTGGAAGATGAGTCCATCACCACTGCCGGCAAGCAGAAGCTGTATCTGGGCCGTGACGAGGCGGATATGATCCGCGGCAAGCGGATCCTCATCGTAGACGATGTGATCTCCACCGGCGGCTCCCTGCTGGCCATGGAGGCGCTGATCGCCGAGGCCGGCGGCACGGTTGCCGGCCGCATCGCCGTGCTGGCCGAGGGTGACGCCGCTGAGCGCACCGATATCAAGTTCCTCGCCCCCCTGCCCCTGTTCAACGCAGACGGCAGCGTGAAGTAAATACTGTACTGCCCACTCCTTTTGGGGTGGGCAGCTTTTTGTTGCCAACCACTTTTTCGCCTGTTATACTGAAAAAAACAATCAAGGAGTACCACTATGAACGTGAAACAACTTCTGCAGATTCTGCATACCACCGAGCACCTGAAAGATGTCACCCGCCACGCTTATACCTCCGGCGGCCGCCACGAGAGCGTGGCCGAGCATAGCTGGCGGTTGTGCCTGATGGCCTTTTTCCTGCGCGATGAGTTCCCCGAAGTGGATATGGATAAAGTGATCCGCATGGGTCTTATCCACGATCTGGGCGAGATCTTCACCGGCGACATTCCCACTTTTTTGAAAACTGCCGCCGATACCCAGCGAGAGGACAGCCTGCTGGACAATTGGGTCGCCACGCTCCCTGCCCCTTATGCACAGGAGATGGCCGCGCTTTATGCCGAGATGAACGCGCTGGAAACGCCGGAAGCCAAGCTCTATAAAGCGCTGGACAAGCTGGAGGCGGTAATACAGCATAACGAGTCGGATATTGCCACATGGTCACCCAACGAGTACCAGCTGAACCTCACCTACGCCACCGATACCGTGGCTTTTTCGGATTATTTGGTGTCCCTCCGCGCCGCCATCCGTGAGGAAACGGAAGAAAAAATCGCCTCCGCCAAGTAAGTGGAACTTTTTCCCTCCCGCTTTCGTCTAATGAGGTAAAGAGAGGAGGCAATCGCCATGAAACAGCGCAATTTTCGTCTTGTTTTGGCCGCACTGCTGTGCGCGCTGCTGCTCCTGCCCGCCGTGGCCCACGCCGATACCGGCCCGAAGCCGTCCGTCCGTGTCCGGTTTACCGGTCTGGGCGATAGGCTGTGCTACGCCACATTGCTGAGCGAAAAATCCTCTACCGGCCCCAGCTCCGCCTATGACGGCAACCCCGCCCACGCCCAGTATCAGGAGATTTGTGACTGGTGCGTATTGGACGAAGCCACATGGCGCGCCTTCGTCAACTACACCGATCCCGACGGCTATTACTTCCTGCAGGAAGGCTGGCAGGTCAGCGATACCGAGGAGCTGGCGTGGACTTATTATCCCCCCAACCGTTTCAAGGTACTGCTCTACTTCCCCGACAGCGGCGCATTCCTTTCCAGTGAAAAGCTGGAAACCTATGCCTTCCATAGCTATTTTGATGCCGATGTCAGCGCTCAGCAGCTCACTACTTCCAAAAATCAGGCGGCCTCCGATGCTGCCTCCGCCGCCATAGAGGTAGAGCGCAATTATCGTTACACTGCCGAGGTGGTCTCGCTGCTGGTACGCATCGTCATCACGCTGGCCATTGAGCTGCTGCTGGCGCTTCTCTTCGGTCTGCGCGCAAAAAAGCAGTTCCTCACCGTCACAGTTGTCAATGTGGTCACGCAGGTGCTGCTGAACGTAGCCCTCTTCTTCGTCAATTACCGCTCCGGATTCTTGGCTTTCACCTTTTATTATGTGCTGCTGGAGCTGGCAGTTTTCGCCATCGAAGCGGTTCTCTTCTGTCGTCTGCTGCGCCGCAATGAAGCAAAGCCGTCCCGCACCCGCATCGTGCTCTATGCGCTGTGCGCTAATGTAACTTCCTTCGCCGCAGGCCTTGCATTGGCCAACGTGATCCCGGAACTGTTCTGAGAAAGGAACCTTCTCTATGAAAAGAAAAATTCCTCTTTCGTTCTATGTGGCAGCCATCGTTCTGGTCATCATCCTCCTCGTCCGCGGCCCCAAAATCGGCACGGTCAGAGGCGCGGAAATGGAGAAAATGGTTATCCATGGGGTCACTTATGTGCAAAACCCTTTCCTTGACTTCAGTTACGCCGACAAGGGCCGCTACTTGGGCCGCGCCACTGCCGGCGGTATTACTTTCCGCGTCTATGCTGTGAAAGGTGATCCGGACCACCGCTACCTTTACCGTCTGTGGTCATGGGAGGGTGCATTTTATGAGCGTAAAGATTAAATAACCCTATTCTGAAAATCCTATATAGATGTGATAAGACCGTGCACATTGTGCACGGTCTTATCACATGATTGGGATATCCACGCATCTTCCCTCTTTGCAGAGAGAAAACGGTAGCTGCAAAGATTATTGTGGCGTGTCCTCAAAGCCCTCCGGCACATAGCCGCGCTTGATTTTCCGTCTATACAGCACGCCTACCGTCACGCCCACGATCACCACTGCGCCGCCCATGACGCCCACTAAGATCCACGTGACCTGTCCGATATCCATGCCCCACGAGGACTTGCGCCCCGTGATCACATAGTCGACTCCCGATTCCTGATCCACGCCGTAGTCGCCTTTCAGCGCTTCGGGGATCAGCGGCGCAGTTTCCACATTGGGCACATTGATGCCCACGATGTATTCCGTGCCGCGCTCCACCTGTTCCAGATAGAAGTGGGCCCGTCCCGCATCGTCCACCAGTACCTGTTGGTGACAGGTGTAGACCTTATCTGCCGGTGCGAAGAAGGCCGCCTTGCTGCGGGCAAACGCCGTGCCCAGCGGCAGCTCCACTTCCGTTTTGAAATCAATGTCGCTCTCAAACACCACGATGAACGCCGTGGCACCGCCTAAAAGCTCCGTCTGCGCCGCATCGGACTTGTCCAGCATGCGCAGCGTGTAGTTCAGCGTGTACTTCTTTTCGTTTCCGCCCGAAAGCAGGTCGCTGCCGTCGATGTGCCACACGGCGCCCTGTTCCGTCTGGATCGTCAGCGTCACATTCTGCTTGGAAAACCCATTCAGCTGCTCGTTGGTCAGCGCCGCGTCGCCTTTCACCTGTACCTGCACTTGCGTCTGGTTCACGCCGATCTGCTGCTGCACCTCGTCCCAGCCGCTGCTGTTCTCCAGCACGGCATCGATGGTGGTCTTGCCGCCGGTGGTCTCGGTGGTGATGGCGCTGTTGCCGCTGTCCACATAGCTGTGGGTGGTGTCGCTGCCATCCTCGCCTCGCTCGGTCTCTTCATGGCGGATCTCGCCTTCCAGCCCCGGGATGGGTCTCATGGGCGGTGCGGTCACAGCGCTGCCCGCAAAGGCCTCCACGCCCGTTTCCACAATGCTCTCGCCCAGTACCACGTCGCCTAAGTTCGTGCAGCCGTAAAAGGTCCATACCGGCAATTCCGTGATCTGCGCCAATACCATGGCGCTGCGCAGCGCCGTACAGTGGGCAAATACCGCCGTTCCCATCTCGTTCACCGAGGCAGGCACCGTTACGCTCTGCAGGCTTTCACAGCAGTAGAAGGCCTGCCGCCCCAGTGACTTCACGCTCTCGGGTAAGCGCAGCACCGCCAGCTTTTCGCAGCGCTCAAAGGCGCTCTCGCCGATGGTGGTCACACCGCTGCCCAGCGTCAGTGTTTTCAGATTGCGGCACTGGAAGAAAGCGTAGTCACCGACGGTTTTCACCGAACCGGCCACCGTGGCCGAGGTGATCTTGTCCATGTCGAAAAAGGCCAGATCACCGATGGACTGCACGCCCTCTTCCACGCGAACTACCGCCACGTCCAATCCGTTCCACGGGGCGAGATCGTGCTCGCCGTAGTCGCGCATAGCGCCGCGGCCGGAGATGGTCAGCACGCTCTGTGCCACTTCCCACCTGACACCGTCACCACACTCACCGGAGGTTTCGGCAGCATAGGCGCGGGGTGCGGCGCAAAGCGCCAGCACCACCGCCGCCACCAAGGCCAGCAAAACAGTATTTACTTTTCGTAAAATACGCTCATTCATGCTGTTTCTCCAAAAAACGGATCAATAGTCGTTGTGGATCACAATGTTGTTGTTCATGCGGATACTGTACTCTACGCCATTGTAAGTCAGTGTCAAATGGGTTGCGGTCAGCGTACCTGCAGGGGTCTTGGGGTCATTGCCGTTATATCCATTACCTCTATAATTATTGTTAATATCTATATAACCAATATACCGCTTGCAGGTTTTTGTCGTAAACTTTCCTTCCCCATCCAAGCTCCACACATAAGAATCGGTTTTGTCTGCAGAATTTGTCCAGCCCGACTGAATTGTGTTGTTGTCAAGGGTAAACTTAGTATACATCCGCACATCGCCGTCGCCGGCCGCCACAAATACCAATTTCGCAGAGGAAGCTTTTCCCATATCGCTCAGTGTCAATGTCGCACTGGGAATACTGGCGCCATTATTCGACTCATAGTTGTGATATTTGTAGTCCGGGTCTCCATAACGACCGTACGCACCCCATTTTGCTCCTCCATCATAGTTCACATCATCTGTATGACTACATTTAAAATATACCCATGCCTCTTTACTATTCGTAGAAATCCGCGTAACTAGATTCCGGTTAGTTGCCTCTGTTGCCGAAACATGATTTGCATTGGTGGTCATTACATAATACTTATATCCACCAAAGCCACTACTATCTACCCAAGATTTGGTCTCATCGATACTATCCGTCATATTATCTCCCGACTTCAAGTCAATCGAATACGCAACATTCGGGCTTGGCGTCACTTCCGTGATCGTCACATTAGGCACATTCCAAGTAATACGCACATCATTGGCTCGGAAACCACCGGCACTGGTATCAAAGCTGCTGACACTATAAGATTCCTCGCCGATTTTAACCGTAAACACACACTTATACGTACCCTGCAGCTGGAAGTTCAGCGTTCCCACAGTAAAGGTCTTACCATCGGTGGTAGGCAAAACATCGCTGCCGAAGGAACGATTAGGTAATGTATCGTATGCCACACTGGGCGTAAAGCCCATATCCGCCTCCAGATGCGTATACGTCAGACCCACCGATACATCGGGAATAGCTCTGCCCAGATAGTCCGTCACGGTGATGGTCATGTTGTCAAAGGTAACGGGCTCCATGAATCCTACCGTGTATGCACCATTGGGATCTGCACTGGCTTCGAACTTCACCGTCGTGAAGAACTTGGTGGTAATATCATCGGCCACCACCTTGTCGGTGAAGTCCAGCCAGCCGGTGCCGCCTTCGCCTATCACACCGTCGTAGAACACGCCCTCACTCTGGCCGGGTTCCTTGTAGAACACGCCGGACACCAGCATGCCCGTCACCGTCCATGTGCCGTCGGTGGGGAGCACGGCGCGGTAGATATAGGTATCATCTTCCTCATTGGGAATCGTCTGCAGCGTATGCACACCGGCATAGGTCCCCTCGGGAATGTCGGCAGGCAACCGCCCGTCATAGGTAAACAGGTGTTTGGTAGGCTCCACACCGTCGTCGGTATGGGTCACTTCCAGACCTACAGAGGCAGAGGGAGATTTGCCCAGTATCACATCCAGATAACGCTCGTCAACTCCGCCGATTTCCTCGAAAGAGGCTTTGTAGGTCTCGGAATTCTTACCCACATATTCAATGGGTTCCGGCGAGATCGCGCGGATGCCGGGAGCAGAGGTGGCGCGGTTGATGATGCTGCCATCCACCACCACCTGCTGGAAGTTGTACGCGCCGGGTTTGGACAGCGTAAACTCGCCCTCGAAGCGGCGGCTGTCCGCGTTCCAGGTCATATTATCCGCTGTCAGGCGGTTCAGCTGCGAAGAACCGATGCCGTAATAGAGGTCCACATCGCTCAGCGAAGTCAATATATTGTCCTTGTCATCGCTGATGATGCAGGAAACCTCCATGAACAGCGGTTCGCTGCCGCTATACATCATGGTATACCCTTCCGCGGTCTGCTGCAGCGCAAGGCCGTCGTCCGCATCGCTGTAGAGTTCCTCCAGCAGATCTTCCATCTCGCCTTCAATGCGCGCGATTTCCGTTTCTTTCTGCTCGGCTGTCAGGGTAGTGCTGGCCTGTACTTCCGCCAGTTCCTCTTCCAGCTCCTTATACGCCGCGTTCACAGGCGCAGACACGAACACCTGCGCATTCAGTCCCAGCTGCAGCGTCAGCGTCTTATACTGACTTGCCGGCAGCGGCACATACACGCCGTCAATGATCATATAAGTCATCTTGTAGGTGCCGGAGGTGGTGAACATACCGGTGGCTTCCCAGCCGCTATTGGTACGGTTGAAGTTCACTGTTACGTTCTGTCCCTCGTCGTGGACAAATACGCCCTGTACCGTCTTGGGCACCGTACCGGAAACGGAAACGCTCATCTTGGTGCTGTAATACGGATCTGCACTCATGTATGCAAAGCTGTTGCCGTTCCAATCCTCGCAGGTCACACCGGTCACCGTAGTGCCCGGCACGGTGATCGTCAGATCTTTGATCTGTTCGGTGCTGAGGGCATAGTCCACGCCGTCGATCTGAATACTGCGCAGCTGGTAAGTACCGGCGCCGTTCAGCGTCACAGCAGCCGTCCAGCCGTTGGCGCCCTTGACGAAATCAAAGGTAGGCTGCTTGGCGCCCTGCGTGGCGGAAATGTAAGAAACAAGGTTGCCGCGGATGGTCTTGGGCGTTCTGCCCGTTACACCCAGCGTCAGGTTGACCACCGGCTTGTTGTTTGCATCGTAAGCATCAAATTCCGTCCGGTCTGCGGAAATGGTGATGTTATAGAAGGACTCCTTCAACGGCTTATCGTCCATAGAGGCAACATCCTCGCTGGTGCCAAACTGGATGTTCAGTTGGCCGCGGATGGAGTTGGCGGCCAGCACCTCGCTGTTGGTCAGGCGCGAACCGTCCATATACACCACTGCCGTGATGCGCTCGGCCTTGTTCTGTTCCATCTCCATGATGTGATAGGAGTTGGTCAGTTTGTATTTGATACTGCCGTCCTCGTTATAGACGATGTTGCCGTTTTCATCCAATTCCGGCTCATCAGTCTCAATGGTCTTGGCGCGCAGCTTCAGCGGGACCAGCACACGGCCGCCGTCCTCAAAGGCATTGGCTGTATCCATATCGGCCTGTGCCAGCAGCACCGCCTCTTCTTTTCCTTCGGCATTCTTTTCCGTGCCGATAAAGGCCACGCACATGGCCTGCAGCAGTTCCAGGCTCTGCTCCTGGTCCTCCGGCGTTTCGGGATAGAATACATAGCAGCTGCCGGAACCCTGCGTCGTGCTGGTGCCCAGCACCGGCAGGCCGGGGTCATCCTCTTCCCATACGCGGTTGGCGCCCTTGTAGCCCACCACGATGGTCTGCGTCACGGGATTGCCCTCGTCATCGGTGACTACATTTCCTTCGGCATCGGTCAGGTTCACGGTGCGCGTCACCAGTTCGCCCTCCAGCGTCAGCAGCGACGACGGTGCGTTGGTGCGCACCCAGAAGTCAATGACCATGCCGTAGGTGTCGGTGGCCGTCAGCGTGGTGCTACTGGCGCCGCCGCTGGCTTTGTCTTTCGCCAGATTGACAGCTTCCACCAGTTGGTAAGGTGCGTTGTTCTGAGCCGCGGTGGTTACATTGGCCGTCACCGTAACCGTAATTAATACTTTGACCGCAGCCTGTACGCCGTTCACCGTCAGGTTCGTACCCAGCAGCTGGTCTACATCCACCAGCAAACCGGAGTGCACGATACATTCCTTCGTGCCGCCGCCGGTCAAGCTGCCAATGTTGCTGGAACTGATTCCCTGTGTCTGGATACCGTCGATGGTGGTGGTATAGATATTGGCCATCACGTTTACCGGATCGCGCAAAGCCTCCCAACCCACCTTGGTACCGGAAGTGGTGTACTGCTTATACATCTCTTCAATGGAGTTGAAGGACGGCACAAACTTCTGCCGGGCGTTGACGTACATCTTCAGCGCCGTGATGGTATAGTCGTTGTTCGCATTCTGGAAACCTTCACGCAGCAGCTGATCGTACACCGCGTTGCCGCTGAGCGTGATCTGTCGGTTGGTGGTGCTGTTGTTATCGGTAGCTGTGCCGCTGTGCAACTGCTCCAGCGTGAAAGGTCGATAAGTCAAATCGTTGGACGCATTATCGTCGCTGTTCACCTTGTCACAGTAGAGATAGTGCTGCAGATTGGCCACAGATAATACCGTCTGGCCCATTTGATCCAGCACGAGACCGAACTCCTTCATCATGTTGTACAGCGGCGTAATATACGCGCTGCAGTTCTGGTCCGTATCTTCGATGCGATAGGTGATGTAGACACCCGCCAGCTTCGTAATGGAGTTGATGTAATCTTTGTTGCCGTAAAGGGACTGGAAATCCAGCACGCTCTTGGCCAGATTTCTGCTCACCGTATTGCTCAGCGCCAGCAGATCCGCGTTGGCGCCGGTAGTATCTGCCTTGACCGAGGAAATGGCTCGCACGCCATACTGCGTTCCGCCGCCGGCAGGCACCACAAAGGCGCCGCCCGCTCCTTCGATCTGGCTCTTCTGATAGTTGGTAAAGGCGAAGTCCAGCGCAATATCATCAATACGTCCGTCTGCGCCGTAGGTCACGGCGTACAGGGGCGAATCCTCCAGGGAGCCGGAGTTCAGTACCGCAGGGCGCAGCGTGATATCCTCCAGACCGTAGCCGGGGTCGGAAAGATTGATCAGGTTACCCCAGGTCAGGTTGCTCAGCGTCACCGCCTGGCCACCATCGCCTACCGCCGTGGGGGCGGGCTCCAGACCGTCTGTGTCAGACAGGGCGATTTCCAGATTGCCGTTGGTGGTCACCGTGGTGGCCAGGCCGGACACCTCCGGTGCCTTGGACAGTGTGATCCACGCAAAGGAGGCCGAAGCCAGCATGGTCACAGACATGACCAGCAGCAATGCCACTGCCATCACACGCTCTTTCATGTGAGGCAGAGCCTTCTTATATGCCTGAATTCTTCTTTGTGTTTCTGTCATCGAAGCCTACCTCCTCTGTCAGTTTGTGCGCGCTGCGCCGTAGTGGATGAAAAAGGGGATTTCCTTCTCCGAAAGGACGTGTCCGTTCTGCAATCTCTCCAGCGTCAGCAGATAGCTGCCGGCCGGTGCCATACCAGCCTCGTTGGAAATAGAAAGCACCGTTTTTGTTTGTTCGTCCACGTTCTTCTCCTGTACATCCACCGTCAGGAAAAACTGATTCTCATCTTCCGTATAAGCAACACCGTCAGCGGTTCGTATCAACCGCGTCAGTTTCCACGAAAGGCCTGTGGTGTCCCTCGAGATGGAATATTGCAGCAGACCGCTGCCGCAAATTACCGACGATTCCGCCGCACTGGTCTGGACCGTCAATGCTTCTCGGTCGGCAAGCACACAGATCTCACCATGTCCGGTTATCGCGCCTTCTCGCAACGCAAGTGCATGCAGCGTAATTGCTTCTTCCTGTACGCTTTCTGACAAATCCAGCACTAAATCTATGGTCTCATTGGCCGATACGGGCAAATGAAGCTCCATGGCATCGCCCAACATCACGGTTTCATCGCGGAAAGTACAGCGTGTTCCCTCCGGGAAGCTGCTGCCGTTCATCTGCAGTACCAGCGTGTCTGCCGCTGCCGGCATCGCGGCAGCGAGCGTCAGCGCTTCTGTCCATGCGAAACTGTCCGGTGCGGTAATTGTCATCTGCTCTGCCGCCCCCGTGGGAGTTGCAGCGCTCTGCGTACCGGCAGGCAAAAGCGTCACCCGATATTCTGCCCACAGCGATTCTGCCGCCGCGCCGGCAGCGCTCCATCCTACATGAATGGTTACTGTCTGGGGCTGCGCCAAAGCCAATGCGATTTCCGTCGGCGTCAGCGTCAAAAGCGCAGGATAACCGGGCGCAGTTATCTGACAGGTTTCTGCATCCAGCGCCGCAGCCAAATATTCCGGTTGCTCAACGCTGCAGCGAAGCACTCCTTCTGCCATTCCGGTCTGCGTTTGCAGCGTGATCGTCTCTTTACGCGGCGCAGCACTGTCCATCGGCCAGTCGCCGAGCAAAACAGTCTGTCCGCCGGCGACCAAATAGTCAGCCGTTACTTCCGCCTTTTGCGGTGTGTACACGGCGCTCCAATTGTCGTTTGTCTCATAGCGGGCATAGGACGGTGCTGCCGCCAAAGCTGCACTCAGCAGTAATGCCATACAGCCCAGCACTGCCGCAGCTTTTTTCATTGCTCTTTGTACTTTCACATCCTACGCCCCCTTTCATTTAGTCTTGATACGGCACATCCAACCGCAATTGCAGCAGAGTCGGGTCGGTTGTCCCGCTAATGGTTAAAGTAAAGTTCTGATAATGCAGTGCTCCGCCCGGCAGGGCAAAACTTTGCTCCTTTTCATTCTCATCAAAGAAGCGGTAAATCCAGCCATCGCCAAATTGACTGTGCAGTATCGATCCGGCAGGGATTTCCTCTGCTGCGCCGCGCAGCTGCACCGTCTGGCCGTCTTTTTCATACGACAGCTGCACCGTGATGCTCTCCGGATCATTGATGTTCAGTCCGGCCAGCAGCTGCAGCGTGTATGTCTGGTCCTGCGGCGCGTATGCCGAATGGCTACGCCCGTTGCTGACACTGAACTCCACCCTGGCATCGGTTTCCCCACTCTGCCAGTTTGGATTTTCCGGCCAGCTGCCGGCATCCAGCCACGACTGCGTCACAACACCGCCCAGAATCAGCCCAGTTTCTTCCTCTGCAGTCCAGGAGTAGTCCACCGGTGCAAAGTCCTGTTGGTAGCGGGCATAGGACACCCCCACCATCAGCACAAGGCATGCGCTCAGGCAGATGGCCAGCAGGCCTGTCATCACACGATGGAAGCTATGGTGCCTTTCGCGCATGGCGTCTCCTTTCTTTTTTACTGCTCCGGACTCACCAGATAACCGTCACTGGTGGACTGGCAGGTATAGCCTTGCGGTACATAGCTGCTGATGTCGGTGCTGAACGTACCGCCGGTGATCTGAATGGCTGTATTCTGCGATACCGGATGATGCCGCACCGCCTTGGCCGACGGAGCCGCGCAGCTTACGCGGCTGCTGCCCATCACCGCAACATGGATCGGATAACCGTAGGAGCCTTCCACATAAATACCGTCGCCCGTATCCAGATAGCCGCTGTTCTCAGCCGGCGTAGTTTCCGGATCGACCAGATTATTGCCGACCTCTGTACCGCTGACGGTACTGTTGCTCACGATCACAGTGCCGCCTTTGATAGCAATGCCGCTGTTTCCGCTGACGGTACTGCTGGTCACCGTCAAAGTGCTCTGCTGCATGGGGTGGAAAATACCCGCGTAATAGCCGCTGAGCGTACTGTTGATCACCTGAATATCGCTGCCCCAGCGGCCGGGATTGGCCGCCGTGCCGTTACCGGCCGTACCGTTGCCGCATAGTGCGATATAGTTTTCACTGATCAATGTGCAGTTTTGAATGATCACTTTTGTTTCAGCGCTGGACAGCGAACCGTCGCCGGTTACATATACCGCTGTATCATCACAAGTCCACTGGCAGCGGTCCAGCCGGACCACGGAGTTTGCGCCTTGCGCGCTGGTAGACTTATAATCCTCTATTTCAATACCGGAATATACGTTGCTTACTGTCAAAGCGCTGACAGACACCTGTCCTCCCATCGTCTGGAAAACCGTGTTGCTTCCGTTACCGACCGCGCTGCCGTTACTCACCGTTAAACTTCCGCCTTGAGCCGTGCGGAAAGCCGCACCGTCACCAGTATAGGTAATGGTATGGCCGTTGAGATCCAGCGTCGCCTCCGTACCTGCAGCGATGTCCACCGCAGCGGGAAGCGTCATATCCTGCTGCAGCTGCAGCACCTTTCCGTTGCTGCCGTTCAAAGCAGTACCCAAAGCTGCGGGTTCGGAAACGCTGACGACTTCGCGCACGATCTGCTGACCGGTCAGCGTGATTTTGGCAGAAAACTTTCTCTGGGCGATCTCCTGCTTTGCGTATGCGGTATCCCATGCCGTATTGGCCTCGATCTCGCTTTTGGTGCACAGATACAGCCAGATCGCCTCTTCTGTTTCCGTAGCCGGCACGATCTGATAGCAGTTGTCCGTTACCTTCGTGTATGTTCCGCTGTATCCGTCGGATGCAGTCACCTGCGTAAGGAATGCATCCACCGTGGTGTTGGCATCCACCATGGTCACATAGCCATTGGCATCATACCGTGCTTCATAGCAGTCATACTCCACCGGCCGCAAATACTCCGTTACAGCGAAAGAGTTATCCGCATTTTGGCTGCCCTGGAAGTAATATCCCACCACGTCGTAAACCCACATCCACTGCAGCGGCACATCGGTGCACAGCAATTCCGACAGCAGCAGCGTGTTGTGCCGGTTTACTTCATATGTATAGCCTTGCTTCTGGGTCAGGTACTGCCGCTGTACCGTTTCCCCATTCAGCGTGGCCGCTTCATCAACATAAAAATAAATTCTCTGACGCAGCGCCGGTTCGGCAATGGTATTTTTGCTGACCATAGCAGTAATGGCGCTGGCTTCGTCGCCCTCATTGGTCACTTCCATGGCGATCACGCCTTTGTCACCGGGTGAGGCCAAAATGGTCCCGCTCTGTATCGTAACGCCGCCGCGGAAACCCCAGGCCTCCGCCTGAAACGTCAGTCCCTGGGTCTGCACCACGTTGGTCTGCCACGCCGTTGTCATGGCGAACATCAGCACCACCGTTACAGTAATGGTAAACACCATCAAGCCCAACTGTTGATAGATTTTTCGTTTTGCTGCTCCCAGCTGTGCATCACTGCTCTGTGCCGGGCGCTTGTTCAGTTGTTTCAGGCTCAGCACTTTGATTCAGCTCCTTCAGTAGTTCTTGGCGCACCCGCTCACGCATTTCTTCGTAGGATTCTTCTTCCTTCTCTTTTTGCGTCTTGGCGATTTCCCGGTTCATGGCATCCAGCTCCCGGCGCATGGTCTTCAGGCTATCGCGCATCACAAACACACCGATCAAAAGGCACGGCAGCACGATGCAGGCTAAAAATCCCACTTTGCTGGTCAATACAGAAAGAATTCCTGCCACAATGTTTCCTTCTTTCGTATGGTAGATCACCTTGCCAATCAAGTATGTTTCATCCACATACTGTGCGTCGGCATATTGGTTGGCATCGCCCTTTGTTTCCAGATACAATCGCCGGTCCGCACCCTCGTAAACAGAGATGACCCGATGAGTAATGATCATGTCAAACCGTCCTGTTTCCCGGGAGCGGAATGTGACGATGTCCTTTTCTTTAATCTCTTCCATGGGTGTCTTCTGCACCAGCAGCAGCGCACCGGTTGGGATCTCCGGCTCCATGCTTCCTGTGATCACGCGGAACACGCTGTATCCCCCCACCGTCAGGTAGCCTTTACTGAGCACCTGACTCATCACCAGCACGCACATTGCTATGGCGATGCCCAGCAGCGCGGTAATACAAATCGTTCCCGCTCTGCTTTTTTTATTCTCTGCTGCCGACTGCGGCAGCAGAACAGAATCGGTATTGCTTTGCTTGTTCATCTTCCGTTGTTACTGCTTCCGGCCAGCTCCAGACTCATGGTAAATCCGGAGATACCGGAAAGGCTCAAACAGTCCTTATCCTCTCCCTCGATCCAGATAAACACCCGGATCCTCTGGGGCACATTCTTTTCCAGCGTGGTAATATAGACATCCTCTGTTGCGCCACCCGTCATGTGCAACGCCACGCTGTCCTCTGCCACGGCTCCATCCTGCGCAGCAGCGTATAATTCCTGCGTAGAGGAAACAAACTCCCCCTTATTCACGTAGGCCGCCAGCTGGCTTTGCATTCGTTCTTTGTAAAAATAGTTCCACAGTGACTGGGCATTCTCTTCTTCCAGATTTCGTCCGGCAAGAGCCGCTGCAAACTCCTGCTGCAGCATCGTCTGCGCGCCGTCACTGCTCATTTTCCACCGGTTGGTCAGCTGCACGCTCAGTCTGTCGGCAATGTCTGCCGGTACAACAGCATCGTCCACCACCGCCAGTGGTCTGGTGATCTGATAGCCGGAGTCCTGTTCATGGAGATCGCCGTTGGGTTCATAGATGGTAAAGCGGCTGCTTTCCGCCGCAGTTTCACTCAGCGCCTCGCCCGGCTCCTGATAGCATCCTTTGAGTCGGGTATAGCGGCTGTCATAAGCTTCGCTGCGCACATATTGCACCATATCCTCCTGCCCGGCAGTTTCTGCGTTAGTAAGAAAACCAATGCGTACGCAGTTGGCGGCCGTGGTGTCGTTTTGCACCAGCGCGTAGGTGTCACCTACCGCGTAGGGCTCCATCAAACCGATCACATAACTGCCGCCCAGCTCCTCATCATTTCCCGTGGATACCCGCAGGTCAT
Organism: Oscillospiraceae bacterium; assembly: GCA_015067975.1. Lineage (GTDB taxonomy): Bacteria > Bacillota > Clostridia > Oscillospirales > Oscillospiraceae > Vescimonas. The sequence goes on from SVLK01000009.1 coordinate 32,629, forward strand.
AAGAGGCGCCGGGTGAGACCACCCACAGATCCAGATAAACATAGTTACCGCCGCTCTCTTCGCTGTGGGTCTGCTGATTGGCCCAGTCCAGCTGCGTATCAATGCTATAGGCATCGATCCCGTTTTTCTGGGCCACCCAATGCAGTCCGTCTGCCGTAGAAACCGGCTGCAGCGCTGCAACATCCTGCAAATAGGCATAGGTCTGGCCGGAAAAACTCTGCACTTCAGAAAATTCACCGGGATAATGGATCACTGTCCCGTCCTCATTCTCCAGCGCAACATCCGAGGCGATCAAAATGGTGTTTCCGCCGCCAATATTCACTTGTATTCCGCCCACTTCCGGCGCACCGGACATGGTGAACCACGCGTAGGTGGACATGACCACCAGCGAGGCCGACACTGTCAGCGCCAGCACAACGGCAAGCAATTTGGCAAGCAGTTTGTTCATCGCATTCTTTCCTTATGTCGCTCAGGGAGTCTTCTTTTGCCCTGCTCTTTGCGCCATGCGCTCCCGGCGTTGCTGCTCCCAGCGTTCCTTTTCTTCTTCCAGACTCTTCAGATACGCTGCGCGCTGCACCTTATGTCCCTCCAGCGAAACAAAGAATTCCTGCAGGCATATGTCGTACTCATGCAGCACTTCTCTCTCCGCTGCGATCTGACGTTCCAACGTCTCGCGTGCCTGACGTTCCCGTTCCGCCTGACGCTCCAGTTCTGCCTGACGTTCCCGTTCCGCCTGACGCAGCTTTTCCTGACGTTCCAGTTCCTTTATGCGCAGCTTTTCCTGGCGGATGCGCTCCTCTTCCAGCAGCTTTTCTCTTCGGGCCCGCTCTTTCTCCTCTTCTTTTCTGCGGCGTTCCCGCTCCAGCTGCTCCTGCTTGCGCTGTTCGGCTTCTTCCACCAATCGCGCCGCATCGGCAAAGTCTTCCTGCTCTGCCAGATACTTGGCCCAGGCCGCGTTGCGCTCGGCGATCCGGTCAGCCCGTTCTTCCTCAAAGCGCTCCAGCTCCTTGCGCAGCAGGGCACTGCGGCGACGGTCTTCCGCCTCGCGCATCATGCGCTCATGGAACAACCGCTGCTTTTCGGCCTCCTTCTCCTGCCGGATCCGCTCGCGCTCGGCTTCCTTCTCCTGCCGGATCCGTTCGCGCTCGGCGGCCTTTTCCTGCCGGATCCGCTCTGCTTCTTCCTTCTTTTTGCGGGCCTGCTCTTCCACCAGACGGCGGCGCTCCTCCGCTTCCTCGTGCATCAGCTGTTCCTTGGTCAGCTCCTCAATCAGCACCTTGCGGATCTCCACATCCGGCAGATCGTAGTCCTCCGTCAGTTCCTCAATAATCTGGCGGATAAATTTGGGTTTCAGAGTCTTTTGCTTTTCATACGGTTTGGTGGGGATGACCCGGTCGGATTCATCTTCCAGATATCCCTTGAGCACCATGTAGTTGAACAGAATATTGTGGAAAATATCCCGCTGGAAGGTTTCGCTGATCTCGGGACTCTGCTCAATCACACGGATTGAATAGCCAATGTCGGAATAACCTCTCAGATATTCCAGCAAATGCTCAATGTGACGATAGTCGGGGTTTTTCTTCAGCACATTCGTCTTGACGATGGTTCCCTTTACGCGGGGTGCCTTTGCCATGTGCTGGGCAAAGGCACTGTTCATAAATACCGAAAGCAGGCGGTAAATACGGGAGATGCGGCTGAAGATCTCCGCATTTCGCTCATCCGTATCTATAGCCGATTCCGTTTCCTTGATATGCAAAAACATCTCCATATGCACCGTTTCGGTGGCACTTTGCATATCCGTATTCACTCTCAGTTTGGCGCCGTATTCATCACTCATCGCCTCGAACAAGGCATCATGGCGGATCTTGACAAAGTGATATGCCATCTCCATGGTGGTGAATACCAGCCGGTTTTCGTACAGCTCATCGGAGTCGTCGCGATACTTCTGCATCAACCGTGACGGCCGCACATCGCCGCTGTGCTCGTTGTAGTCCTCCACGAAAGCGGCATGCTGCGACAGATGGCGTACCACGTCCGGTCCTGCCTTCTTGGCGTGAGCTGCATTGACGATCAGCTCTTCCTCGCGGATGACATTTCGGGGACTGGAAATGATGTTCTGCATGGCCGGCAGCGTCTTCTCGATCTGGTCGATCCAGTTCAGATCCACTGCCTTTTCCAGCTTGCGGTTGGAAAACTGGATCTCATTCTCCGCCTTTTCCAGCGCATCCATGAAAAACTCATAAAACTCTGTGCTGGAAATGGCCCGCATTACCCCTTTGGTAAACTTCTGGTAAATGGGGTCGATCCGTGCGGCCGAGCCTTTTTTACGATTCACTTTTGTCTGCTTTTTCTCTGCCACAACGGTTCACCTCTTTGAAAACTGCGTCAGTTGTTCTTCTTCAGCAGCTCCACGTATTCTTTGCAAATCTTCATACTGTTCTTTCCGAACAGCTTATCCAGATATGCGTTGAACTTGGTCAGTTCGTCCTTCATAAAGCCCAGATTCAGCGACTCAAACTTACGCAGCACCTTTTTCGCCACGATAAAGTCAATGGCCTGCTGCTCCGTACCGCCGCAGCCCACAAAGCACGGCACATAGTCGCGGATCTGTTTCATAATACGGTTACCGAATGCCAGACGGAAATTCTTGATCAGATAGGCATTCAATTCTTCCAGCTTATCCAGCGACACCTGCGAGATGGGATACTGCTCCTTGGCCGCATCAAACAGCGCAGTCAAATGATCCGTAGACACATACACCGGATCGGTCAGTTCACATTCGAAAGGATCGGCACGGCTGTCCAGATCGATGGGGATGGCACGGTCGTACACCTTATCTGCCACGGCGAAAGTGGAGTCGTCGTTGTTGATGGTGCCAACGAACCACACGTTGTCGCTGATCTGCACTTTGCCGCTGTTGATCAGGCACGGGTCGTTTTCCCAGGTGGCGGATACGATATCCATCACGCGCTCTTCCTGCCGCGGCATTTCCAGAATGGACAGCATTTCCGCGAAGTAGTACTCCACGCGGGCAATGTTCATTTCGTCCAGGATCACCATATGGGGATCGCGGTAATAATTGGCCTCATATACGGCGCGCAGGAAGTCCGTTTCTGAGTATTTCTTGGAGAATTCGTTGAAATAGCCGTACAGCTCTGTGCGTTCACGCCATGCCGGCTGCACCGACACCACGGAAGTCGGATTGTTGACGAACTTACCGAAGGCATAGGGCAGCGAGGTTTTACCGGTACCGGAAATACCCTGCAGAATGATGATGCGGGCCGTTCCCAGCGAGGCGATAAAGTAGCGCATCATATCCAGATCGTAGTACAGGTGCAGCTGCGATGCTGCATACTTGCGAAACCGGATGCAGAATTCCTCCAGCGTGATCTCGTTGTCATATGTCGGGACTACATAGCTGGTCTTATAGAAGTTGTCCACCGAGGTCAGGCGGAAGAAACGGCTCTCCTGCGGATCCACGCAGGGGGAGTGAATGGTGTTGCGGCTCATATCGGTCACAAACTCTTCCTTCTCTCCACTCTCTTCCTCTTCCGGCTTTTCGTCCTCGTCACTGAGTCCGCGCAGCAGATCGTCCGTACTCAACCCTTCGCTGCTGCCGCCCAGTTCTGCCACGCGCATCGCCAGCAGCTTGTCTTTTTCGTAGTTGGAGCGAATCAGATCCCGCTGCAGTGAGCGCACCTGACGCACCATCTCATCGTACTTCTTTGCCGGAACATACCGCCGGAAAATCTTGCGCAGCAGCTTTCCAAGCAGAATAAACAGCGCAATCGCCGCTCCCATCAAAGCCACATTGGCTACGATCAGCGCGATCCACTCGCCAACGGAAAAATCTCCCTCGTAGCTCTCAATGATCTTCACGCGCATGGGAAAGTTCAGCAAATAGTTCAGAAAGTTAAAGAACGCGCCGAAAATTTCCAGAAACGCCCGAAAAATTCGCCCGATATCCTGATAAAAATATCGAAAAAAGTTATCCATAAGTCTCTCCTATCGGATCATACGTCACCCGGGAGGCAACGCAAAGGCGCTCACTGCTCCTCCGTTTTGTTCTCCTCCTGTGCTGCAGGTGCCGCTGCGCCCATACTGGCCAGCAATTCTGCCCGCAGCTTTTCGCGCAGTTCGGCCTCCAGTTCGGCACGCTCACGTTCTTTGGCCTCGCGCTGCTTGCGCTCCTGCTCCGCGATCAGATCCTCGGTGCGGCCGCGCTCCTGCTCATACTTGATGCGGTTCTTCACATTCTGGTATTCAAACAGCACGCGGAAGAACTGGATCAGATAGAACAGGAAGAACAAAAATACGGGGATCACCACAACGATCAAAAAGCCGGTGCTGGTCTGCAGATAGTCAAACACCTTGCCCAGACCGCCGATGCGCGCCACATATTTACCCACCACTTCCGCCTCATGGACGGTCAGCGGGTCAGCCGCAGTGTTGTTGTCACCCTTGGTGGCAAAGATGCGGTATCCGCCGCCGTCGTAGATCTCATGAATGGTATGGGTATTCAGTACACGCTCGCCGTTGATCACCGTCCAGTAGGTGATGATATCCCCCTTCTGCAGCGTGCTGGCATCCTTGACCGCTTTGTCAAAGATCAGGTCGCCGGGCAGCAGCGTGGGGTACATGGACTCCGTCTGGATCGAGAAGATGCGAACACCCAGCACGCTGGGCACACCGTTGCCGGAAGATGCCACATACGATACGTAAGTGGACACAGCCGCCAGCGCGATAGCGAACACCAGCAGTGCATTGATGAGAAAGCTGGCAACTTTGTGCTTTGTGCTCTCCTCCTGCACCACTTCCTCGCCGTTTTCGTTGGTGTTGCGGATCTCCTCACTCTCGACTGCAGAAATAGCCTTGCTCTTCTTTTTCATGTCGGGATCTCCCTTCGCTTATGTTTATATGAAAAGATAATGTATTATCGGTCATCCAATGGGAACAAGTCCGGATTGTGCACCGCTTTGGCTGCCAAACTGAATGCTGGCCAATACCTGTGCCTCATGTCCAATCACATTGGTGCAGTCCACGTCCTGGCCTTCCAGCCAGACATAAAGGCTGATTTGTGCCAGCTCCTCCGGACCGATGGTAAACAGTTCTGTCTCGCCGTCAAATTCGCCCAGCGAGCGGATCACCACATCGCGCTGTACGGGGTAAGCCTCCGTCCATTCGCTGGTGGTCTGTGTAATTAAAAATGCTTCGTCCACCAAAGCTTCGCCGCCGTCAATACTGGGGGTGGCAATGTAGCCGGTGGTGCCGTCCACGTGGGTGTCGGCATTGGGTTCGTAAATGTAAAATACGGGGGTTTCGCCGTTGGCATTGCCCTGCAGGTCACACATCTGCACGCGGATACCGATGCGGATGGCCTGCTGCGCACCGTGACCGCCGTCACTGTGCAGCACGCGCTGGGCATCCCAAAGCGGGGTGCCGATCACGTAGGTACCGCTGCCCTGCCGCCCCTCCGCGATCTCCACGGCGGGCGAAAGCGTCACAGTCGCCTGCTGCCCTGTGCGGGCATAAAAGGTTCCCATGATGTAATAGCCGTCGGCATTGTTTTTGTTGGCATGGCGCTCATCGTTCAGCGGCTCCCACACGTCGGTGAGCCGCCCGTCGCGTCCGTAGACAGCAGCAAAAAACTGCTGGTTCTGCTCAGACCATGTTACCGGCCGCAGCGGCGCACTTTCGCCCACAAGGGTTGCAAAATCAAGCTGCAGTTCCCACTCCTCCGCCAGCGGGTCCTGCGAAAGCTCCAAACCGGTGGGGGAATTGACATACAGTCCCAGGTCGCTGACCTTGGGGGTCCGGCTCAAAGCAAACCAGGTATAGGACGCCGTCACAAACAGGCTCAGCAGGATCACCAACGCATACACGTAAAAAACGCTGCGCAGCACATGGTTCCTGCCATTCTTCTTTTTTTGCACGGCGGCCTCCTTTCTTTTTCTTCCAAATGTTGATGCGAGGATATGACACGAGCAAACGGCTGCAGGCTATGGGCCCCTTCACGCACTCCTGCAAAGAGCGCCCACAGCCGTCATGCCCGGCTCCACCCCGCCCCGGCGATTCGCCGGGACGGGGTTTATTCGGTTTGTGTCTGTCAGGGAATGACGCGCTGTGTCGCCTTTACCTGATCGTTAGGGCGTTGGGGTAGATGCCGCAGCAACCGTCCATGTATTGTCAGGGCTCTGCGCAACTGTATAGCCCTCACCAACGGTCACTTCATAGCCCACATTGGTTCCGGTATATACCGTCACCGTCTGCGAACTGCTGCCGTCCAGAGTTACCACCTGAGCCTCAGAGGCAGTTGCTTCAGCGGTCTTGTAGCCGGTCACCGTGACCTCAGCAGCCACGCCCTGCAGCGTGACTGTGGTAGCGGTCAAAGCAGGCTGCTCATTGCCACTGCCGTTGTTGTCAGCTGCCATATTTTCCAGTGCCGCATTTTCCATAGGTACCAGCTCAGCAGAACTGGAGAACTGCAGGTTCAGCGTACCGGTCATAGCGGTAGCAGCGTTGACCACATCAGCGTTGGTCACCTGATCGCCATCCAGATATACCAAAGCCGAAACAGCCTTGGCCGTGTTAGTAGGCATATCGCACAGGGCCGCGCTGCTCTTTGCAGCAGTCAAATCCAGACTTCCGTCACCATTGATGGTATAGTCATACAACTTCAATGTTGCTGTAACATTTTGCGTGCCGTCTTCATTATCTGCATGAGTAATCGTCTGCTCATCCAGCTTGGCAATGCCCAGTACTGCACTATTGGTAGGATCGATAAATACCACGCGTACACAATCCATCAGATTCTCCACTGCCTGCACGCTGATCGTACCGGTGGTAAAGGTCATCGTGCTGCCAGCGCCCTGCGTGGCTTCACTTTGTCCATTTTCATATACGCGCTGTGCACCCTCGCTCTGCAGCTGCAGCTTAGAGCCAGAAGCATTGGTGCGGAAGAAGAAATCTACGATGTAGCCGTAGGTTTCATTCAGCATACCGGTAGAGGTGCTGTCGTCCGTCTGCAACGCACCCAGAGTCGCCAGCGTGGTACGGGCCCGGCCCATGGTGCCGGAATCACTGGGATTAGCGTTAGTTGTCTTAATGGTGGCAGGAGCATCTTTCAACGTGACGCCTGCATAGGTGACATTCAATCCAATTGTGGCACTCAAATTACCCACCATGGATGCCATATCACCGTAAACGCCGGAACGTCCATCTAACTGCACCACAATATTACGCAGCATAGAGTTCACAAAAGTAATTGCGTCCTGCTGTTCCTGATACCCAGCTTCTCCCGGAGCAATATTATCCTTCAGATACCAGGAAGCCACTTCTTTAAGCTCGGTCAAGTTCTTATTATTAACTTTGACACCATCTGTGTTCATCATTTTCGTCAGAACAGCAGATGCATCCGTCCAGGAAACGTTCTCTTTTTCCTTTAACGCAGCAATGGCAATATTTGCATCAGAGAGGTCGGTGTTGATCTTGTTCCAAGCATTGTAGGCCATGCCCAACGGATTATCACCAATGGTCTCCGTCGGGATCGTGATTCCCTGCGACTTATCACTTTCATTCACCCAGCTGGCCTTTTGGGCCGCAACCATCATCTCTTCCAGCGTTGCACCATTGTTCACCATATTCATGGCCACTGTGTACTTGGCATGGTCATTGCCGGAGAAGTTACTGGAAACAGCGGCCACAGCGCCAGCATAGATTGCATCTTTCAGCTTGGCATTGGCCTCCAGCATGGTAGTAACTACACTCTCCATAGCGGGAACATACTCTTTGTAGTTATTGGTATCCTTTCCGCTTACAGTTGCGTGAGAAACTGCCATATCTGCCAGCTTCGATCCATTGTTGCGCAAAGATGCCTCCGCCAGATTTCTGGCCGTAGCGGCATCGGTACCCATCTTGGCCAAATAATTGTTGAAGGTAATCTGGTACTCGGTCATGGTGGCGGACGTACCGATGGCGCGAACACCGCGGAACGTGCCGTCTACCTCATAGCCTTGATTCGTATACTTGCCGATAGCAGTATTGGCCTCCAGCTGACTGATACGGCCGTCTGCACCATAAGTAGGGGTTTTCAGCGGGGAAGTTGTCAGTCCGGCGTCAGAAATGCTCAGCTGTGCAGGCATCAGCTTAATACCGGCCAGTCCGTAACTTTCATCGCTCAGGTTGATCAGGTTACCCCACGTGGTGTTCTTGGTGGTCCACGCCTTGTCGGAGTCACCCATCGCCGAAGTGATGCTTTCGGCGTTACCGTCAACAGGCGACAGAGCGATCTCCAGATTGCCGTTGGAGCCCACCGTGGTGGTGATGCCCTGCACTTCGGGAGCCGTAGACAGGGTGAACCACGCGTAGGTGGTGGAAACCATCATGATGCTGGAAACCAGCAGCATCGCAATCGCAGCAAACAGCTTGTTGCGAATGTTCAACTGCCGCTTTTGCGTCTTGTTCATGACAATTCATCCTTTCTTTTTGTTTTTTGTACAGGTAATGTGCGTGTTTCTGTTCCCGCCGGAACTATGTACACGCCTTGTCGCGGCCGGAGTGCGTGCCGCGGCGCAGCGAATGCATACGTTGCAATTGTTAATCTTCCCAGAACAGCAAGCTGTCCCAAAGCTTATCCCAGTGGGTCAGCACGCCGCTGTCGGCCTCGTCGTCCGACTCTTCCTCATCGGCCATGTGGAAGCGCATCTCCACACCTGCATGGCCGCCGATCAGTTCATCGGTACAGTCCGGATCGTCGCCCTCCAGCCACATCACCACGGTGTACTTATGCACTTCTTTGGGCGCCACCTGCAGCTGCGTTCCCGTGACCACGGTGTCCGCTTCTTCAAAGTTCTCCGGCACCACGCGGTAGAAGGTCATGCCGCCTCGGGTCGTGATCGGCTGATATAACGCCTGCGCGTCTGCGGCATACTCGGCCAGCGGTGTGCGCAGATATCCGCGGCTGTTGTCCCCGAAAGAGGGCAGCGCCTCCTGCGTACCGTCTGCTCTGCTCTTGGCAAAGATGCGCATCACATCATCTTCAAAGAACATCACCCACACCGCTTTGCTCAGCTCGTGGCTCTCAGAGTTGACGATCAGCTCCCAGTTGAAGTCCACGGTGCTCTCACCCTCGTTACGGATGTAGAACGTATAGGCAAAATAGCCTGCCTCGTTGTGCTGGCCGTCCACATCGTTCACATCGTCGTGGATATCTGAAAGGGAGAAACAGGGCACGTCCGTGGCCGGTTCGGCGAACAAACGCATGGACGGAGCATTGAAGTCCTTGGTTTCACTCAGCGCGAAACCCTCCTGCAGCAGGTCACCCGACAGGTTGATGGTGAAGTGCCCCTGCATCTGTGACACCAGCGACAGGGCAAAAAGCACCGTCACCAACGCCGCTGCAGCGCCCAGCAGCGCCCACAGTCCCCGGCCGTGGAGCAGCCACAACAGCAGTCCCCAGCCGCGGTTTTTGTCGAAGTACAACCCCAGACTGGACGCGGTCAATTCAAAATCTTTGCGCTTTTTGATACCCTTTTTGCGCAGTTCGCGACGCAGTTTTTTGCGTCCGCTTTGGATGGCTTTTACCTCCTGATGGGATAAGACAATGCCGGCCCGCCGCTTTTTAATCGGCGTGCGCTGGGCATTGTGTCCCTGAGGAAAAGTTCTGTTTTCCGCCGTTTCAGGCGCTTTTTCTCTTTTTTTCATGGCACTTATTCAGCCAGCAGCCGGTCGCGGATCATTTCCTCTTCACTGACCGGTACGCCCGTCACCGTGCCGCCGGCGCAGGCAACGCCGCAGGCCAGCTGCCATCCCAGCAGATCATGGCTGTCTGCGCCGCCGCCCAGCAGCGTAAATCCGTCGGCAATCAACTGCTTCATCAGCTGCGCTGTGTCCGGATTTAATCCGGTTTCGGCAGCCAGACGTGCGTGCTGGAATCCCAGTGCCTTCACTTCGGCGAAATCCACTTTTTCAGGATGTACCCCATCCAGCACCAGCACGATGCCGTTGCGCAGATATCGGCTCATCAGTTCTTTTTGCGTCTTGTTTGCCTTCAAAAACGCGTCTTCCGGCACGGTGATCATCAGCTTTTTCTTGTCAATGGGCTGATCTTCAAACAGCTGCTCCAACCGCTGCAGCTGCGTGGGCAGCGTATAAAAACCGGGCAGCATCTGCAGCAGCACACCGCGCAGATTGAGCTTGCAGTTATCCATACGTACCACGGCATCCGCCGCCTCGTACAGGAAGTAGAAGGCCATATCTGCGATCATCCCGGTACGCACCAGCATATCGTGGATATCTGCCGTGCCCTCGGTGTCACCGGGTCGGTTGGCAATACCGCCATACCACGGCTCTGCCTCATAAGCCACCACCGTGCCGGCCGTATCGGATACCATGGGGCGGTAAGTCAGTCCCATGGGACGGTCCTTGGTTTTCTTCACCAGCGGGATGGTCTTGGGCACCGTCATGGTGTAATGGATGTACTTGTTATAGACGGCGCGGCACTTGCTGCGCGCATCTTTCAGCACTGCCATCAGTTCTGCAGACCACAGTTCATTCTCCTGTGCCAGCAGCACCTGCATGGCATCGTCAAAGGGGTCTTCCCTTTTCGTCTCCGATGCCAGACGGTCCAGTTCCTTGGCAAGGCCAACAATCTGGGCAATGGGGCTGATCTGCATTTCCTTACGCCCCGCAGGATATCCCGAGCCGTTCCAGCGTTCCATGTGCTGTTCGCAGCTTTCGCGGATCATCAGCCAGGGAATGTTTTCAGTGGGCAGTTCTTCCACCGCACCTTTGCGCTTTTCTTTGGCTCGCTGGCCACGCTCCTGCAAGGAGGCCACCAGCGCACGGCCGTCGGTGGTGTACTTGCGGTACACTGCAATCTCCTCCTCGGTATAGTCCTGCTGCCAAAGCTGATACTCAGGCGGCACCAGGGCTTTACCCAGTTGGTGATACAATCCGCACTTATAGGCCAGATCGCCGTATTCACTGCGGATCTGGTCTTTCCCGTCAGGTGTCTTTCTGGCAAAGGAGTTGGCGCACGCCTGCAGGAAGAGCACCTGTGTATAGGCCGCCACGCGGACAGACTGCTGGCGCACTGCGGCTACCTGGCCGCGGAACGCCTCGTCCCAAGTCTCGTATTCAGTTCTCTTCCAGCTCATTTCCTTCACAAAAACACCTCATTTTTGTTCGTTTCTTAAAAGCACCTTTAGCCCCGGCGCGACCCGAGTGTTTTCGGGCCGCACCGAGACTATTTGGTTCTGTCTTATGAATTACAGGTCGTCGCCAATGTCGTAGTCCACCAGAGGCGTATTATCCTTCCGGTTCTTCTTGCGGCGAGTCACATAGATGACAGCCAGTACCACGAAGGCCACGTTCAGCGCCAGGCTGATGAAGAACACGATGGGCCACACCTGATGGATAGAAATGTTGCAAAAATCGTCCTCAGGGACCTTCATGGCATCCAGCTCCTGCTGAATGGCCAGCAATGTATCTTCCAGACTCTTGGCAGCAGCATCCACCGCGCCCTGATCGCCGGAAGTCAGCAAACCCTTGCCGTCTTCCAGGGCACTCAGCAGATCCTTCACCAGACCGCTCAGCTTGTCGCTGCTCAGCAGCGTCTCACTCTTCTCGATGGCCTGCTGCAGGGCCGTGTAGTCCATCTTTACTAGAGCGGCGATGGCAGCCTGCAGATCCTTGGCAGCCTGATCCACGGCCTTCTGATCCTTGCTGCTCAAGGCAGCATTGGCCTTGGACAGGGCATCGCTCAGCGTGGCCCAGGAGGCATCGGTGTAACCCTCGGCGCTCAATGCATTGGCCTCACCGATCTGCTTGTTCAGCTCGGAGAAGTCGATCTTCACCTCAGGCTCAGCAGGGCCGGAAGGGGGCGTGGGAGTGGTACTACCGCCGCCACCGCCGCCACCGCTGGGGGGAGGTGCAACAGGAACGCTGACAGTCACGCTGTCACTGGTGCTTTGTCCTTCAATGTAGTTGAAGGACGCATCGCTGTAAGAATAATGAGCAGTAATCGTGCAGGAAGCACCATCTGCAGCACTGGGGCTGATTGTACCCGTCACTACAACCGTAACATCCGCCGTTTCACCACTACCGTAGCAGAAAATGGTGTTGCCGGAAGATCCATTGGTCAGCGATCCGGCATACACATCATAGCTTACGCTGCTGAAAATACCGGGATCGCTCAAGGAAACATTACCGTCAGCGGAGGCGACATTTCCCAGATACAAGCTGACGCTTACCGTTTCGCCCGGGGCCCCTCCCTCCGCGTAGGCGGAAGGGATCATTGCCAGGGCCATCAGCAGTGCTACCAGCACCGCCATTAATTTAGAAAACTTTTTCATGACTTACTCCCCTTTATTAACCCTTCAGGCCGGTAACATGCTGGGCACGTCCCGTGAACTTAATAGCATTCTTCAGTGCATCGTTGGACTCAATTCTGCCGTTCTGGTTGTTGTCGGCTGCCAGCAGCTGCAGTCCGGTCAGCTCCTGCTTCTTGACATAGTGCAGGCTCATGCGCAGAGAGTCGTTGGACTCAACGCGACCGTTGCTGTTGGTATCGCCCATCACAACGATGCTGTAAGTAATGCTGGCTTTCTGACCACTAGCGTTTTCTGCCGTCAGAGTCACAGTAGAACCGGTGCAGATCAACACCTCGTTGTTGAAACTGGCCGTCAGCGCCACCGTGATTTCAGGCTTACTGTCGCTATCGTTAGTCATCTGTGCGCTCAACGCTGCCTTCAGTTCCTCCACCGTGATGCCGTTCTTGTGCAGATCCAGGTACAGACGCTTGTTGTCGGTATCGATCTTGCTGCCGTAAACCAGTGCGCTGGTACCGGAGATCACAGGCTTGGTGATGGTGGGTGCCACGTCCAGAGGACTGCCGTAGGTAAAGGTAGCCTCGAAAGCCGTACCCTTGCTGGACTCGCCGCAGACAGAGCAGCTCTTGTAATACACAGCAGGGCTGGTAGCCGTAGCCGCACTCTTGAGGTAGTCTGCGTGCACCGTTTCAGCGGTGAACTTGTGGGCCAACTTGCCAATCACTGTCTGGGCCTGACTAATCTCATTGCTGCAGGCTGCGTCACTGTAATACTTGCCGCAGGCAGCGCAGTGCCAGTAGGCAATGTTGCCAGTCTCGGTGCAGCTTGCACCCTTGGCAGAAACTGCCGTTACATTTTCATGCTTGATCACCACAACTGCCGTCACGCCAGTGTCAACGGTAACTTCCACTGCCGTGCAGGTGCCTGCACCGTTCACGAAGCAGACTTTCATTTCCTGTGCACTTACGCCGGCGGGCAGAGCGTCCATGTTGACGCTGTCACCCAACTTACTCAGAGTAATGCGCAAGCTGGTCTGATCCACCCGCAATCTTTCTGCGTTGACAATAGCAATCTGCTTTCCAGCAACCGTAATGGCACCATTCAGCGCAGCCTCATTACTGTAAACACTGACCGTACCGCTGGTCTGAATGCTGTCGATAGCCGACTGCAGTGTCAGGTAATAGCTATTGCCCACCTGATAGGGATACTTTGCCAAGGAATAGATATTGTTGGCATTCAGAACATATCTGTCTGCCAGACCGGAGATCACATAAGCAGAGATATCCGCATCCGCGATGATCGTTGCCGCATTCATCCCCAGAATGATCTTGCTCTGGAACGTGATCTTATCCGCACCGACAATGGTCACTGTAACACCGGTCAGTGTAACTTGCTGGGCCAAGGTGACCGGACGGTTCACGGTGATCGTGCTGCCGTCTGTGTTGGTAGCCTTGGTGAAGGCTTCCATCAGGTCATCGCCACTGTAGAGCAGCGTTCCACCACGAGTTACATGGACAGCGTTTTCCAATACCGTGTAAGTATAGGTGCCGTTTGCTTCCTCCTGACACACTACCTTGTATCTGGCAGGATCTGCCGCCACCACCGCAGCGGCAATGTCCGCATCAGCAGTCACAACACCGTCAGCACCAAGCTTGATCTTATAACTGCCAAAATCGATATCTTCTGCACCCTCAATACTGATGCCAACATTAACGGTTACGTCAGCATTCAGGGACATGTCTCTGTTCACCTGCAGGACACTACCTGCTTCGGCTGCCGCCAAAGCTGCGGCCAAGTCCTCGCCGCTGTACAGCAGTTCGTCTGTACCGTTCACATGGACAGAATTTTCACGCAGGCGGTACACATAGCCGCCGTTCTCCTGCGTACAGGTGATGGTATATCTTTCAGCATCTGCCGCGATCACAACACCTTCCGGCAGGGCCGTATCCGTCACCAGTTGTGCCGTCCCATCAAGCGTGATGGTACTTTCACCAAAGTCCACCTCCCTGGCGTTGACCAGTTCCAATGCTTTGTCGCTGATCACTACGTCGCTTTCCAGTGCCATCTCTTCGGTTACTGTGATCTTACTGTTATCCACAGCAGCCTGCATAGCCGCAGCCAGATCGTCACCGCTATACAGCAGTTCACCATTGGGTCCAACCACATGCACCTGATTTTCCACTGCAGCATAGGCATAACCACCGGCAATCTCCTTGCAGGAAATCACATACTTATCCGCTTCAACAGCAACAACCATGTCGGCAGGCAGTTTTGCATCTGTCGTCAATGTCTTGCCGGTCTCCAGCTTGATCTTTTTGCTGCCAGCTGCGATCCGGTTGGCGTGCACGATGCTCATGTCATGATCCAGCGTCACATCGTTCTTCAGCTCTGTCTGTGCCAGATTGATGTATACGGTGCAATTTGCATGTGCCGCAGACGTGTGTTTCAGCGCTTCTTCCAGATCCTCATATTCCTTCACCGCTCCATTGCAGGCAACATTGATTCTGGCAATATCGGTAAACAGGTAGAGTTTCAAGGACAGATCTGTCACATTGATGGACGCGTCCATAGTATAGTCACCCGGCAGGTTTGCAGACTTGGTATAAGCCTTAGACTTGCTGATGCCATAGTAATTGACGTCCATTTCCTCCTGCGTTGCCGCATTAGTCTTCTTCTCTGTCTTCTTCACGTCCCCCAAAGTCTTGCCATTCAGCAGTTCCTCAGTTCCCGTGATATCCAGACGAGTCAGCACACGGCCCACTGCTTCAATCACAGCGTAGTAGCCCTTCTCAGTGTCATCGATTTCAGACTTGATTGCCTGTTTCGTTGCTGCCTTCAGCGGCAGAGTTTCCACCATAGCAGCGAAGTTTCCGTTGCTGCGCAGCGCCATGCACAAATCTTCCACCGAGATCGTATTGAACACGGCCTCCATCTCAGCCAGGCTATTCGAACCATAGTATTCCTCTACGGCCGCTACCAACTGATTCTTCAGTGCATCATCCGCGCTGTTAGCAAGGATCACTGCCATCATGATTACATAGTTGGCATCGTGTGAGAAATCTGCCACCAGGCTACCGTTCACCTCGCCCACCACAGGGAGAGACGTGCCGCTCAGCTGCAGATCCTGCATTGCCAGCTGCAGTTCCACATCAATAGTGTCTGCAAATGCGCCCAGGACGGTAGAAATAGCATCCTTCTGCGCACCGTCTACGATAATGCTGATCTTACCGGTCTGCGCGTTGGTAGCAATACCGCCAATACCGGCAGTAATGTAGTCTTCCTCTGTACGAGAGATCTGGAAGTCCCAGGGAGCTACAGAGAACTCATAACCGGCCACAGCTGTTCCGTTGTCGATGGCATCTTTCAGTGCAGCAAAATCTGTCAGATCTGCAGTAAACAGATTCACCAAATCTGCCATGTCTGCCGCAGAGATGAAACGCAAGCCTTCGTTGATCAATTTCTCCATCCGGTCGCTGCCGCTGACTAGATCAACAGCATCGTCAACGGAGATATCGAACACCTTGTTGCCTTCTACGTAGAAGTTGGCGCTGTTGTAATAGGTAAGTGCCACATCCAGCACGGCATCCAGTGCAATCAGGGCCAGACTCTTCTTGTTGGCCGCCTTGCGCAGTTCAGCCGCAGAAGCGTTTACAGTGATCACGATCTCATCATCGTAACCGGCGCCTTCAGCGGCTGCCGTTTTGCTCACCGTGTACAGCGTGCTGCTGACCAAACCTGTCTGCACATCCTGTGCAAAGCCATCTTTCAAATAGGCCATCACATCACAATTGGGATAATGGCCGCCGTTGATCATCACATTACTGCCGGAAACAGCTCCGGTAATCGTGCCGGCATTATTGCTGCCAACACGACTATCGGTGATGATCAGCGTGCCGTTGGCTACAATGTCACCGGTAATGGTGTAGCCATTCAGATCCAACACCGTGGTGGTGTTAAAGGTCAGTTTTTCCCCATCAGGAACCGCTACGTCACGCAGCAGGGTTACGGAAGCATAACCGGACAAGGAAGGTGCATTAGCCACCAGATTTTCTTCCAGACCGGCCAGCTTTTTGACCTCAGCCTTTTGAATATCAAACACCAATGCATCATAGGAGGTGTTTATATTGGTCAGCTTTGCCGATGCTGTAAAGGTAATGCCTTCCGTTCCATATTCCGCGATCATTTTTGCCAAGCTTAAGGTTCCGGCTGGCAAATTCATTCCCGCTGCCGCCTGGTCTACCAGTTTCTGCAGCTGCGTGTCGATCACATTGTCAATGTTGATGACAGGATCGATGTACCAGCCGTCCTGCTCTTCATGCATGCCATCCTTGGCAGCATTGTAATAGCCAACGATCTTCTTATAGGTATCTTCGTATTTGGACAAATCTCGTTCGATACTGGTACCGAACTTTTCAACCGTATTTACATAGGTTTCCAGCGTTACATCAGGATCTTCCAGAACGCCGTCCATCAGTTCCATGATCCAGCCAAATGCCGTCACAGCATTCATCTGCTCAAAATGACGGATATCCACTTCGCCCTTAACCAGCAACAGCGCCAGATACGCCTCATATGCCAACTCAGGCAAGGTCACGTTCAGCTGATAGCGGCCATCCTCACATGCAAATTGTACATACTGTTTCACCTTGTCGATGCCATTACGTACCTTGGTCAGCTCATCGGGTGCTCCGTTGATAGTGAGGTACAGCTTCACCGGCACATTGTTTTCATCGTCTTCGCCGAAATACAGCGGCAGTTCCAGCACCTTACCGCCCAAAGCAGTCAGCGTCTCTCCTTCAGCGCCCACTAATACAGTGTTGCCGGCTAAGTTCAAATGGTTAATGGAACCATCAGCGTTGATAACGCCCAGAACAGTGTCGCTGCCAATACCGCTGTCGGCAATGCCATTCACCAGTGTCTGCAGATAATACTTGCCTCCGGCAAAGAAGG
The DNA here is from genome assembly GCA_015067975.1 of Oscillospiraceae bacterium. GTDB lineage: Bacteria > Bacillota > Clostridia > Oscillospirales > Oscillospiraceae > Vescimonas. The sequence continues at coordinate 49,908 of SVLK01000009.1, forward strand.
GCTCGATCATAGGAACGATCTGGGTAGCATCTCCCTCAAGCAGGGAAACAAGCTGCTCGCCCGTCTTCATGCCGATATAGTTGTACTGATTGCCCAGCAGCAGACCCATTACAAAGCTGGTCAGATCCTCCTTCGCTGTATCGGGGTTGATCGGCGCAACGATAGCGTAGTTGCCTTCCGCATCCTTGCTCAGCGTTGCAGCATCACCCATCTCGTTCACCAGCGAAGCCATTTTTTCATCTGCGATGTTCACCAGCTTGCGGGTAATGGTATATGTACCGGTAGCAAACAGTGCGTCGAACTTGTCGGCAGAGAAAGTATACTTTCCTGCGCGTACAGTCTCACCATCAATCGTATAGTCATAGCGATGTCCGTCCTGATTGCAGGCAGGCAGCTGAACAGTGCGATTGTCGTAAGTAATGGTCTGGTCAGCTTCACCCTCGATTTTCACCGTATAGGTCTTAGCCGTCCAAGCAATGCTCGCTGTGGTATCGGTGCCGATAGCGGTCCCTACTTCAGGCAGCGCACCGCTGACCACATAATGGGTTTTGTCAACGCCCAGCGTCGTCTCCATGGCAGTCAGATAACCGGCCAGCTTATTGTAATCCTCCTGGCTGAGGGCACTACCCTTGACCACGGTAATTGCCTCGCTGGTCAATGTTTGGCCTTTATAAGACACAGCTACGTTCACACTGCTGTAGTTGGCGCCGGTGCGGCTCATTGTCTCCGTCCAGGTCAGCGGAGCATTCACAGAAGAAACTGGTGCTTCGATACTCTCCAGCGCGTCTACCAATACATTCAGAGACGCAGCCCCGGTGTTGATGGCTTTATGAGGCGCACGCAGTTCCAGATTGTTCAGCGTCCCGCTGATCTCCAGCAGATCAGCATAGGTCTTTCCGCCGGTAACACTCGGATCCTGCGAGCTCCACAGTGTTTCAAACTTGGGATCGGCCAACAAGGCGTTCATCGCCTCGCACATAATGTTAATCTCACTGATGAACTTCGAACTATTGTTGGTATTGTTTTCATCCTGCCCATAATAGAAAGCCATGCCGCCATTTTTATACTGGTCAGCCAAATTGGCCAACATCAGCATTCCACCACCGGCATTGATGCGCTCAATAATAGTATCTACAGCCCCTGCAGCTGCAGATGTATCCAGCTGTCCCTTAGCAAGCTGCAGTGTACCGATCATTTCTGCATCCAAAACTTTCAACTCAGATGCGGAGGCAGCCAACTCATCCAGCATGCGCTTCTGCTCCGTATACTCTTCATGCAGTACATAGGGCAGCAGCAACGCTGTCTCCAGTTCATTCTGTGTCACACCCAGATCGCTGTGGGTAAACGTCAGTGTATAGTAAATATCCACCTTGGTCCACAGACCCTGGATGGTACCTTCGTGACTGCCGTTTTTAGCGATCAGTGCAACATCTTCCGTACCGCCACCGTTCAGCGTGGCTTTGGCAGAGGTTGCCACCCAAACCAAGTTACCTAGGCCCGCAGGATAGTCGGGCACCGTAATGGTGTTGCCTTCTACAACTGCCAGATCGCCGGGAACACGCAGCAGCACCTGCCGCCCCTTATGCAGCGCACCGCTGTTCAGCAGTGCTTCCACGGCAGTTTCCACGGTGTGGGTCTTGGTCAGCAAATCTTCCAAGTGGAAAGGAGTCATCGCATCGCCCTCAGTACGGGTGATGGTCATGTCACTCAGCACGCGAATCGCATTGCCCTGATATAGTGTCTGACTGTCGGAACCCGTGGTCACGGTGTAGACATAGCCCTTAGCGATATCCTGGTGAGGCCGCAGAACATACAATGCACCATAATCCTTGGCGATACGCTGCTCTGCTCCCTCTTCCCAAGTCTGCGTCACATACATTTTCTTGGGCTCATAAGTGATCTCGTAAGTCACATCTTCCGTCAGCGTCTCGGGCAGAGCAGAAACGCCACGCTGATAGTTCTCAGCACCGACATTATAATAGGGATCAAATGTGGCCAGACCTGTAGCCTCCACATCCAGTTCAGCCAGTTTCTCCAGCAAAGTTTCCTTGGTAGTTCCTTCCGTTACAGAGATGATCTCGGAAGTCCAGGACAGATCAAGGGGATTATTATTGCTGTCAACGACACTGGCAACAACCTTCACCGTCACATTTACGGTGCCCACATTGCTGCGAACGGTAGCCTTTGTCACGTCCAGTGCGTCCTTAGCGGTACGCAGTTCAGTCTTGCCAACTGCAGCTGCCACTTTTTCGTTCAGCACTGCATAATCCACGTTAGCTGCCAAAATGTCCTGATTCTTGTCCAGATACCAGGCACCATTCTTTGTGCGCAGATAGGTATTTTCCAAGGCCTCACAGAAGTCTTCCATCAAACCGGGAAGCTTGTTAATCACCTTCTGCATGTCCTTCATGGCAACTACCTTATCAGGAAGTTCCAGCAGTGCTTCCTTAGCGGCGGTAATGTCGCCTCTGGCATTTGTGATCGTCGTTTGGGCGTTTGCGATCTCCTGCTTGGCAGGCTCCAGCTGATTTTCGGCTGTATTCATCTGATCCTGTGCATTCTGCAGCTTGGTCTTATAACCGGCGGCCTCTTCCAGAGCATCTTCGGCTGCCTCCAGACCGTCATTTCCATTAGGGCCATTTAAGGCAGTGTCTACCGCACCAATGGCCGCATCCAGTTGCTCCAGATTCGATATATTATCGTCAATCTGAACGGTGGCTTCCTCAATTGCCTCCAAAGCATCCTTTGCTTCGTTCAGCGTGGTAACTGCATTTGCCAATTCAGGAAAACTTCTGACCAAATCCTGCATCTTGACAATCTCAGGTTCAAGCTCATCAGAACTTTTCACATTTGCATTAAAATAGTCCGCAGTTCCCATATATAGGCGTACACTTGCGTTTGCTTCTGCAAGCTCGTCATTGATGGTATCCAGAAGTTCCGTATACTTCTTTGTCAACTCATCTTTCAGCTCTGCTACATCATCAGCGTTTTTGATGGTAACCGTCTGCTCATTGTCGGCGGCTACCTTTTCAATGGCGTCATAAACCTTGTCGGCCTGCGCCTGCAGTTTCCCTTTCAGATCGCGTACATCCTGCACCGAATCAACGTGCTCGATCTTATCTCCCTCATCCAGCTGTTCGTTGATCTCATCGATCTTCTCGTTCATCTCAGTGTAAGCTTCTGCCATTTTTTCCTCGGCATCAGCCACGGTGTTGTCGATCTCGTTGATCACATCACCAATTCTGCTGTTCAAACCGGTCAAGTCACTATTCAGCCCATCCAGCTCCGTACCCAGTGTATTAAGTGCAGTCGCGACCGTGCCTAAAGCGCTGTCGATCTCAGTCAGCGCCGTCTGTGCATCCATGCCCGCAGTATTGACCGTAACGGTACTGACAGGCTGGATCGTGCCGATTGCAGCAATCGCTTCCTGACCTTCGGGGAGCTGGTTATTCAGATCCGCAATCTTAGTGTTCAGTTCTTCAATCTTGCTGTTCAGCTCAGCGATTTTGTTGTTCAGCGTTCCAATCGCAGAATTCAGTTCTCCAACCTTGTCATTGATCGCACTCACAATCGTTGCATCCGCGTCTTCGCATGCATCGATCAGATCCTGGATCTGCTCACCAATGGTGCCAACTCCGTTAGGATCTGTGGCCATCGCTAGAACATTTTCATAGCTGTCAACGATCGCGTCAAACAGGCTCTCGCGGTCATCTGTTGTCAGCCACTTCAACGTAGTCTGGTTGGTATAGCTGCTCAGCGGCAGTTTCCCATTGACCATGCTGTTCACCAGCGCGGCAGATGCGTTCTTCGTCTCTTCGCCGGTGATCACCAACGTCGTATCCACACCGGTAAGATAGTCACCAAAGGCACCGGGCACGTCCAGCTCATATCCGCCATTTGCCATTTGCGCAATCAGCTCAATAGCAGCCATATTGCCCGTTTCAGCGTTGGACAGTTCCAGACCGCTTAGAAGTGTCGTAATAGCTTCTGCCTTTAATGCCAACAACGCTTCATAGTCTTCTGTCAAATAATAGGCTGCATTGAGCAGAGCACCATGCTCCACTGTCCACTGCAGCTGATACGTGACATCGATGTTGTACGCTTCATAATCGCCGGTGAACATGCCAACATAGACGCTGCCGCTCTTGCTCAGCGCCACCGTCTCTTTTACATCTTCACCAACCGACACAGCAAAGCTTACGGGAATCCAAAGATTACCATCTTCATCCTCGTAAATTTTCGCCGTCACAGTCTTGTCTGCGCTGGTAACGCTTACAAGACTGTCGCTGTCCTCCTGCGTCGGCGCATGATAGACAATCGTGTTGTCTTTCAGTACACCGGCTTGAAGAAGGGTCTTTTCCTCAGCGCTGAGATCTGCGTAATTCTTTACGATCAGGTCTGTCAGCGTTGTTGTCGGCTCTGTTTCCTCTGCATGGGCGTGCACCACAGGTATCATGGACAATACCATGGTAAACACCAGCAGCATAGAAACAGCGCGTTTGAGGAACTGCTTGCTACGCTTCATTTCCGATTCCACTTCCTTACATTTTGAAATATTATTGAAACCTTATTCATCCACTTCACGTAGGGAGAATTGGACTATTCAGGGGCATGCCGCGCTTGCAGCGCTTCCTTATTGGAAGAGCAAAGATCTTTGTTACCAACTCTATGAGTTGGTAACAGGAAAGGGTGCCCTTTCCGAAAAAATCTGCAGTATCGCATACTACCTCATAGTACGTGGGATTATATCATATATAATCCCACGTTTCAAGCAATATAACATTTTAAATCCAATATTTTCCGTTCATATATGGGGTAAAATATAGAAAGAAGGAGGTGGTAAAATGAAAAAGCAAGACTTTTCTCTCCGATTAACGCAGCTCCGCGAAAAGAAAGGCATTTCCGCGCGAGAGATGAGTTTAGCTATCGGTCAAAATGCCGGCTACATTAATAATATTGAAACCGGAAAAGCGCTTCCTTCTCTTCCAGGATTCTTCTATATCTGTGAATATCTGGAAATATCCGAATATGAATTTTTCGACTTTACCGCATCTGATCCCTCCAAACTAAATGCTATCATCAATGACATGAAGCATCTGAATTGCCAGCAGTTGGACATACTGGCGCAGCTTATAAAAGAACTAGTAAAGAAATAAAGAATGGCAGAATGTATGTTATTGCATTCTGCCATTCTTTTTATTCAATACTATTACTCTTATTTTTCTTCGAAGATATCCTCTATAAAGAATATCTGTTTCGCAGACCTGTCACGGGATGCGCTTCCATCCCGAACTCCGTGACATAAAAGAAAGAGGACGTTCTTTCGAACGTCCTCTTGTGTTGGCGTTACCTATTTTCCCGGGCGCGTCGGCCTGCCAAGTATCATAGGCAGATACGCGCTTAACTGACCTGTCACGGCGATGGGATCCATCCCGAACTCCGTGATATAAAAGAAAGAGGACGTTCTTTCGAACGTCCTCTTGTGTTGGCGTTACCTATTTTCCCGGGCCGTCTCCAGCCAAGTATCGTGGGCAGAAGCGAGCTTAACTTCCGTGTTCGGGATGGGAACGGGTGGACCCTCGCCCTAATCAACACCAACTATGAAAGCTTGCACCTTCAAAACCGAACAACGTATTGCATGGGGTGTAAGTAAGGCATTGCCTGCATAAATTGTAGGTCAAGCCCTCGGACTATTAGTACCGGTCAGCTACACACATTACTGTGCTTCCACCTCCGGCCTATCAACCAGATCGTCTTTCTGGGTCCTTACTCCATAAAGGATGAGAGATCTAATCTTAGGGAGAGTTTCACGCTTAGATGCTTTCAGCGTTTATCTCGTCCGTACATAGCT
>SVLK01000002.1 GCA_015067975.1 Oscillospiraceae bacterium
CTTTCCAAAGATGCAGAAAAGCTCCGCGAGTTTTTCGCAGAGCGTCAGGAACCGGCTGCGCTTGAAAAAACTTCAAGCGCAAGCTAAAAATTTTTGTCGTGTGCTTGACATACGGGTGTCGCAGGTCATGAAACCGAATGTGCGGCAAGTTGTTGCTTTTCAGCAGACGAGAGAAATGTCTACTCACATAGTCGGGAGAAAAAGGGCGACCATCTGGCCACTTAAACACATAGCTGTTTTGCTGATAGCCTTTTCCCATTAGCTGCCGATTGTTTTCCTCATCCGCTTTGGCTTGCAGAAAGATAATGCGTGCGTCATCGGTAAGAGGAAACGAACGGCGACTACTGGCATTTTTAGTCTTGTCCTTTTCGACCACCTTGGAAACCTTGGAAACGGTGTGCTTAATGGTGACAAGGCCGCGTTCAAAGTCAATGCTGTCCCATTTTAGGCCGAGCAATTCGCTGCGCCGTAATCCATAAATGATGGTGACGGCAATCATCGGTGCCAACGGGTCATTTGCGATGGCTGCGAGCAAAGTTTGCAGCTGTTCAGCGGTGTAATAACTGGCCTCATAACGGATGGTAGGCGGTAACTCCACATGCTGACAAGGATTGGCTGCAAGCAACTCATTTTTTACCGCCTCAGTCAAGGTTTGGTAAAGAATGTTTTTGTGAAGTCGCAGACTGCGAGCGGATAATCCGCCTTTTCCATCCTTGCGGCCATGTGCGGCTTTTTCGTCGATGTAGGCCTGCAAGTGGGCGCGCGTAATTTTCTGCAGTGAAATACCTGCGCGGTCAAAATAGGGGAGAATATGACCTTGCGCGAGGGTTTCGTAACCTTGATAAGTCACTTCATCAACGCGCCGCTTGACCTGCTGCAACCAGTAGCGAACATAGTCTGCAAAAGAAATATCACTTGGCACAATGCCATTTTGCATTTCTGCGCGCTGAATAGCCTCTCGCAGCAGTTGCTCCGCTTTGCGCTTATTGCCTTTCTCGCAAAGGCCAGTACTTACCCATTTGGGCTTGCGTTTCCCGTTTTCGTAGGTATTAAGGACAATGTAAAATTTTCCGTTTTTAACTTGCAGACTTCCTGTCATTTTGTAGCTCCTTTCTGGACAGAGGGATTTAAGTCTGCTGTTACAGATGGGTTACGGTATATCGTGCGGATTGCACATAGGCAATTACACAAGCTTTAGGAACGATATACTTCCTGCCGATTTTCTTCGACCCAAGTTCATGGGTTTGCAGCAGGCGATATACGCTGTTCATGCCAATATGTAACGCTTGAGCGACTTCGGCAGGGGTCATAATATCGGGGTATTCCTTAAACACAGCAATACCCCCTTAAAACGGCATATCTGCCGACTCGTCGGACATTTCCCAAACTTCGTGGATCCTGCGGCGGAAAGCACAGAAGCTTTCTGGTTCATCATGCTGAATGTTGGGATACTGCGACTCAAGAGGGATGTTGCTGACAATGTAGACCGATGTGTAGCAGGCGGTTTTATCCGCATAGCGACAAGGAAGTTGCAGCGGATATCCGTCTAAATAGTTCAGCATATCAGCAAGGGGTAAATGGCTGCGAAACTCATCAAACAAAATCACACTCTGTCCCTTATAGCCATCAAAAGGATGTGCGTAATTAGTAACGCGAAAAACATTAGAGTAACCATGGCGCTCCATAATGCTGCGAGTCTTTCCTACACCAGATTTGCCCCAAAGGTAGACAACATGCAGTTTTCGGAATGTATCGCGGTAGCGCTCCTCTAAAATGGTTTGGCGCGCCATTTCGATTTGAGGCAAGCGCGTCATTACACTGGGATAGCATTGGAGTATTTCCGCATTGGTTGCATTGTCTTGCAACATTCCATAAACGGCTTCACTGACAGTTTCGCCTTTTGTGCGCTCTGCAGGAAGTTCACCACTTTCTTCAAAAGTATTGGGAAGAGATGTGCCGTGCTTTACATCGTTCAGCCATTTGCCTTCCTTGCGAATATAGTCGCGGTTTTCTTGGTGACTTCCTCTGGCAGGCTCAATATGAGCGCCATAAAAGCGCTGCTGCACAGTGGAGAATTGGATAGCATTAGGCGAACACAGGTATAGGTGGGTATGATATGTACCCGATTCTCCCATTTCGTCAGCCATGCACCAATATGCGAGATTTTGGAACGAGCCGAGTGTAGTTTTGATAACCTCATGGGACAAACCATGTTCCAATGGATTGTTGATGGTCAGTTGATACTTGCGATGGGCTTCACTACGAGCCATAGAAAACTCCTTTCGTTTAGTTAGACATCACACCTTTCATAAAACTTAAATCTTACCCTACATTTCAAAGCTTATAATCATAGGGACTTTTCACACTCAAAATAAGGTGTACACAAAATACATGGTTTGCAAAGGGTAATACTAACCTTTGCAAACGGACTCACGATAGATGTTGCCGTTCCGCGCGAGGAACAAGTGCTGCGGTGCAAGATGTGCCGCGGCGCGCGGAGGTGGGCAAGGGCGATGGCTGTCCGGTACAAGTAGTATTCCGGACAGCCCAATGCATGCGCTGCCCGATAGTGCCACATTTGGCCTATAGGCCAGCCGCTGCGCTCTGGCCTCTCCTCGCGGAAGTTGTTACTCCTCTTTGTCGATGACTGCTTTTAGGTCAACAAGGCCTGTGCGAGAGATTTCCATAATCTGGTCGACAGAGAATTGTTTCATTGCGCTAAACAAGGCCTCGGTCTGTTCTAAGCCGTTCAGCTGGCGGATAATCAGCTGCAGGCAGGCGGTTGCGTCACTTGTGATTCCGTGCTTTTCCTTATAAGCCTGTAGGCGCTTATACTGGTCATCTGGGATGCTCAAATTGATTCGCTTTTTGGTAGTCGGCATATTGAAAACTCCTCTCTCCTCGGGGTTTGCTTAATTATATGACGAAAAACGATAAATGTCAATATGTGACTTGGTGTAACACCTCTGGCGAAAACAAGCGCCGCCCACGCCCAGGCGGCGCTTGTTTTTTCTGTAACAGCAGGACGGTTCTAACACTTTTCTAACACTTTTTTGAGAAATGTGCAATTTGGGCAAATCCAAGCGCCCCAACACATTTACGGATTTCAAATGGGAAAGTGCCGCAAAGCGTTGAAAACACAAGGGTTTCAAAGGGGAGAAGTAAAGTAGGGTAACGCAACTTAAAGGGAAAAGGATAACAATGGGGTTCAAGAGGCCTTGAGTTCGAATCTCAACACTCGGACCAAAAGAGAGTTCTTCGGAACTCTCTTTTTTCTTTTTTGTGCGCCGAAGAAGGAAAATATCTTTACAATGTTGCCGACTTATCGTATGCTTAACAGGAATTGAAGAAAAAAGAGGATCAAACCATGGTACAAAAAGAAAAGAACCATCATCTGGCTCTGCTGGCGGCACTGGGAGGCAATGCCATCTGGGGATTCAGTTTCCTGTTCACCCGTACGGCGTTGAAAGTGATCGCTCTGCCGGCAGTGCTGCTGAGCATGCGCTTTGTAATTGCCACGCTGATCATGACGGGCATATTACTGACGGGAAAACAGACCTTCTCCCTGAAAGGCAAAAAGCTGGGGCCGCTGCTGTTTTTGGGCATTGTAGAGCCGCTGTGCTTTTTGCTGGAAACCTACGGTGTTCTTTACACCAATGCCACAGTAGCCGGTGTGGTGATGGCGGTATCTCCGATTGTATCCATCCTGCTGGCTGCGGTACTGCTGCATGAGATCCCCACCAAGGGACAGCTGCTGTTCTGCCTGCTGCCGGTGGCCGGTGTGATCATGATCACGGTGGCCGGCAACGACTTGGGTATCGTGACTACGCTGGGCATCGTTTTGCTGCTGGGCAACTGTCTGACCGCCGGCGCCTACCGTACGGCCAACCGCAAGAGTGCTGAGGATTTCTCTGCCTTTGAGCGTACCTATGTGGTGGTGGTATTCTCTGCTGTGGCGTTTACGGTGATGGCGCTGATCCAGCTGCGCTTTGACATGACCGCCTATGTGGCACCGCTGAGCGATCTATCCTATGTGGCATCGCTGCTGGTGCTGAGCGTATTCTGCTCGGTGGTAGCCTATCTGCTGGTGAACTACGGCTCGGGACTGATGAGTGTGGCAAAAATGGCCACGTTTGGTGCAGTATCCACCGTATGTTCCACTTTTGCCGGTGTGGTGCTGCTGAAAGAGCCTGTATCGTGGATGGTGCTGGCCGGTGCGGCATTGATCATTGTAGGTGTGTGGCAGGTGACACGCAAGGGTAAATAAAACCGTTGTGAAGTTTTTTGCGCGCTGAAAAAGAAAATTTTTTCAAAAGCCACGTTTGTTGCATAAAAATATGCAACAAACCGCCTCCTACGGACTATATATAGGAGGTGAAATACCATGGAACAATTAATGCAGCTTGCCAGCGCTATTACCGGCGTTGCCGCAGCCGGCGCAGTAGTATGGGGCGTGTTGCGCCGGGTAAAGCGGATCACTGAGGGTGCGAAATGCCAGCTGCGCAGCGATATGCTGCGCACCTATTATCACCATTCCGCCGAAAAACGGCTGCGGCAGTACGAAAAGGAGAACTTTGTGCTCTGTTATCAGGCTTATCGGGCGCTGGGAGGGAACTCTTTCATTCAACAGGTATATGAAGAAGTGAAGGATTGGGAAGTGATTACATGAAAGGCAGGGCGGAAACGAAGCAGTTTCCGCCCTGTCTTTTGTGTAAAGGAAGTTTTTACACGCGTTTTACATGCATTTAACTTGCAAATTGCGCGCAAATCGTGTATGTAATATAATAAGAAAGTAGGGAAAAAGTTGGGAAAAGGCAGGAGGATCCATGCTGATTTATTTACTGGAAGACGATGACAGCATCCGCAAGCTGGTCATCTATATGCTGGAAAGCCAAGGCTATCAGGCCAGTGGCTTTGCGCTGCCATCTGCCTTTTGGACGGCTATGGAACAGCACATGCCGGACTTGGTGCTGCTGGATATTATGCTGCCGGAAGAGGACGGCTTGAGTGTACTGCGCAAACTGCGTGCCGCCGCGGCTACACGCAAACTGCCGGTGATGATGCTGACGGCGAAAAATGCGGAGTATGACCGGGTACTGGGGCTGGATACCGGTGCTGATGATTTTATCTCCAAGCCTTTTGGCATGATGGAACTGCTGGCTCGCATCCGGGCACTGCTGCGCCGTGTCGAACCGACGGAAGAGGGGCTGGGCTGCGGCGCTTTGCGGGTGTGTAAAGAAAAACACACGGTGATGGTTGACGGTGCGGAAGTTCCGCTGACCAACAAGGAATTTCAACTGCTGTGCCTGTTGCTGGAGAGCAAGGGTAAAGTGGTGACACGCGAAGTATTGTTGGACGAAGTGTGGGGGCTGGGCGCAGAACGGGAAAACCGAACACTGGATGTCCATATCCGCACCTTGCGTGCCAAGCTGGGCGAGGCCGGTGCTTGTGTAGAAACGGTGCGAGGTGTCGGCTACCGGATCGGAGGCGGCGCATGAGAAAAAAGATTTTCCGCCATGTCTTCCTGATGGGGGCGGTCGTGCTTCTGCTATCTATCGGAACTGTGCGGCTGTGCTGCCTGCAGAGCACAGAGGAGATCAGCAGCTGGCCGATTCTACTGGCTGCGGCAATCCTTTTGTTACTGGTGCTGATATGGTCGATGGTGCTGGCGCGGGAGCTGGTACAGCCGATCAATGAGATTTCGCCGGATGAGCCGAAAGATACCTATGTAGAGCTGCAGCCGCTGGTGGACAAAGTACGGTCGCAAAACAAGACCATTCGCTACCAAATGGATGAGCTGCGCCACCGCATGCGGGAGTTTACAGCGCTGACGGAACATATGAGCGAGGGCTTTTTACTGCTGGATCGGCAGGGTACGGTAATTTCCGGAAACCACAGTGCCCGTGAGCTGCTGCGCACAGAAAAGGGAAAACAGGTACTGATTGACGCTGATGCGGCGCTGCGTCAAAGCGTGGAAACAGCGCTCGCCGGTGCTCACGCCGAGCACTTGATGCATGTGCAAGAGCGGACTTACCATGTGGTGGCCGATCCGGTGCGCTCCAGCGGACAAGTGGCCGGCGCGGTGGTATTGATACTGGATGTAACGGAGCGGGAACAGCGTGACGCACTGCGGCGGGAATTTTCGGCCAATGTATCCCATGAATTGAAAACACCGCTGACTACCATCTCCGGTTTTGCCGAGCTGATGCAGCAGGGACTGGTGCCGCCGGAAAAAATCAGTGAATTCTCGGGCGACATTTACCGCGAATGCCGCCGGCTGGTGGCACTGGTTGACGACATCATCAAGATCTCCCGTTTGGATGAGGGGGCTGCTCCTTCAGATCGAGAGTGGGTGGACTTGTGCGAGATATGCAGCGATGTGCTGGAGCAGCTGGAAACGCCGGCGCAGCAGCATCGTGTCACACTGCAACTGCAGGGGGAGAGCGTAGAAATCTACGGTTCGCGCCGCCTTTTGCAGGAAATGGTGTATAATCTGTGCGAGAATGCTATTAAATATAACAAAGAAGGCGGCAGCGTGACGGTTAGTGTGACGCTGCAACAGGGCGCGCCGCGCCTGACGGTCAGCGACACAGGCATCGGTATTCCTTATGCCCACCAGAGTCGGGTGTTTGAACGGTTTTACCGGGTGGATAAAAGCCACAGTAAGGCTGTGGGAGGCACGGGGCTGGGACTGTCTATCGTTAAACATGCTGTGCAGTACCACTCTGCGCGGCTGGAGCTACGCAGTCAACCGGAGCAGGGAACAGAAATCACGGTGTGGTTTGATGGTCCTGCCACAGAAAGGAGCAATACATGATCACCTTTGATCAGATCCGAAAGAATGAAACGATCAACACCTATATCCGAAAGGCTGACGAGTCGCTGATAGAGCTGGGATATACGGAGCACAGCTTTGCTCATGTAGGCGCAGTGGCCAGCCGTGCCTGCTATATCATGGAAGTGCTGGGATATCCGCAGCGGGAAATTGAACTGGTACAGATTGCGGCCTATCTTCATGATATTGGCAATCTGGTCAATCGGGTGGATCACTCTCAGTCCGGCGCTGTGATGGCGTTCCGCATTCTGGACAAGCTGGGTATGGACGCTGCAGAGATTTCAGAGATCGTTACGGCTATTGGCAACCACGATGAGGGGACGGGACGGCCTGTCAGTCCTATGGCGGCGGCGCTGATTCTGGCGGACAAATCCGATGTGCGCCGCAGCCGCGTGCGTAATCAGGAGGAAATCAGCTTCGATATCCATGACCGTGTCAACTACTCGGTGCAGAAAGCGCAGCTGCAGATCAATGATGCGCATACGCAGATCGAATTACAGCTGACGGTAGACACGAGCTACGGCACAGTGATGGACTATTTCGAGATTTTTATGGGTCGTATGCTGATGTGCCGCAAGGCAGCGGAAAAACTGGGTTTACAATTTAAACTGACCATCAATGGCCAGCCGTTGATGTAAGAAAGAAGAGGATCTTGTGTTTAATGCAAGATTCTCTTTTTCTGTGATTTAACATAGATTTAACCTTTTTTTGGTTTCTATTTTACGAAACAAGGGGTACAATGTATCTTGGATAAATTAGGAAATTGAAAGGAAAGAGGATCAATGGATTTATTTGATATTTTAGCGTTGGTAGGTGGACTGAGCCTGTTTTTGTTTGGTATGAACCAGATGGGCAGCGCATTGGAAAGCCGCGCCGGCGAAGGACTAAAGACGCTGCTGAGCCGCCTGACTACCGGAAGAATGGCAGGGTTTATCACCGGCCTTGCGGTAACAGCCGTGATTCAGTCGTCTTCCGCCACCACAGTCATGGTGGTGGGCTTCGTTAACTCCGGATTAATGACGCTGCGACAGGCAATCAATGTAATCATGGGCGCCAACGTGGGCACTACGGTGACGGCGTGGATCTTCAGCCTGACCGGTATTGAGGGCGATGCACTGTGGGTACAGCTGCTCAAGCCCACGTCCTTTACACCGATTTTGGCGCTGATCGGCATTATTTTGCAGATGGCCGGCAAGGACAGCAAGAAAAAGGATACCGGCATGATCCTGCTGGGCTTTGCTGTGCTGATGTTCGGCATGGATGCCATGTCCGGTGCCGTGGAGGGCCTGCGCGACGTACCTCAGTTCCGCGAGATTCTGTTGATGTTCAACAACCCCTTCCTGGGGGTGTTGGCCGGTGCGCTGCTGACGGCTATTATTCAGTCTTCTTCGGCTTCTGTGGGTATTCTGCAGGCGTTGGCCTCTACTGGACAGGTGACGTACGGTGCGGCAATTCCCATTATCATGGGCCAAAACATCGGTACATGTATTACGGCCATGCTGTCCTCTGTGGGCACCAACCGCAATGCACGGCGCGCTGCACTGGTGCATCTGTCCTTCAATGTGATCGGTACCACCGCGTGGCTGATCGTGTTCCAGATTATCAAGACGCTGGTGGAGATCCCACTGCTGTTGTCAGGTATTGACCAATTCGGCATTGCGGTTGTCCATTCGGTATTCAACATTCTGTGCACACTCCTGCTGCTGCCGCTGAGTGGCGCACTGGAAAAGCTGGCCTGTCGCATGATCCCTGAGCCGGCTGCCAGTGCGGAGGACAAGCTGGAAGAGCTGGATGAGCGTCTGATGGCAACGCCTGCCTTGGCGGTGGAGCGCTGCCGCAACGTGACGCTGGCGATGGCTGAACTGTCCGCCAAGGCGCTGGTGGAGGCCATGAAGGAACTGACTGACCACGATGAGGAACGGGTAGAGAAAATTATGAAGGCGGAAAAGGCCGCCGACCATTATGAAGATATTCTGGGAACCTATCTGGTGAAACTCTCTGCCATGCAGTTGAACGACCGCGACAATGTGGAGTCGGCAGAACTGCTGCACCTGATCGGCGATTTTGAGCGTATTTCCGACCATGCGGTCAACGTGCTGGAGTCCGCGAAGGAACTGCGTGATAAGGGAATTGAGTTCTCTCCTGCCGGCCGCTGGGAACTGGAGCGGATGACTGCTGCTGTTACGGAAATCGTGGAGTTGGCAATGCGCGCCTTTATGACCAATGATATGGAAGCTGCTGTGCAGGTAGAGCCGCTGGAGGAAGTGGTGGATACACTGAAAGAGCAGCTGCGCGCCCGCCACATCCTGCGTCTGCAGCGGGGCGAGTGCTCTATTGAAGCTGGTTTTATCTGGTCCGATCTGCTGACCAATCTGGAGCGTGTGGCTGACCACTGCTCCAATATTGCCGGCTGCGTGCTGGAAATGCGCCACAAGCGCTTCAATCTGCACGACTATCTGCACGCTGTGCGCAAGGACAGTCCCGAGTTTGCAGCCAGCTATGACACCTATGCCCGCAAGTATTCGTTAATGCAGGAGTAATCTTGTCAAAGTAAGAAGATACGTGTATAATACAGAAGAAATTTATTGTTGCGAGGAACTGCTATGACAACTGCCCAAAACTGCCTGCTGGTGTTTTTCATTTCCATGGTGCCGCTGATCGAACTGCGTGGCGCGATTCCCTACGGCGTGCTGTTCGGTATGCCGCTGTGGCTGACGTATATCATTGCCATTGCAGGCAATATGCTGCCGGTACCTATTATTTACCTGTTTGCGCGCCGTGTGCTGGAATGGGGCGCAGACAAGCCGGTGATCGGCGGTATGTTCAGTTTCTTTTTGAAGAAGGGAGAACGTGCCGGTGAAAAGCTGCAGGCCAAGGCAGGCCGCGGGCTTTATTGGGCGTTGCTGCTGTTTGTGGGCATTCCGCTGCCCGGTACCGGTGCATGGACCGGTACGCTGGCAGCCAGCCTGCTGAAAATGGATTTTAAAAAGAGCGTGCTGGCATGCATGGGTGGCGTGCTGCTGGCAGGCTGCATCATGGGTGCGCTGAGCTTGCTGGGTGTGTCTGCGTTTGGCGTTATTGCAGGGTAAAAAAAGCAGACTTTCCCATTGGGGGAAAGTCTGCTTTTTGATTTGGGAATAAAATTTTGAAAGGGTTTCACAAAAAAAGTAATAGCGCAAGCATGAAGAATGTGTTAAGATAAGGCGGGGGCAGTTGAGAACACCGATGCAAATAAGCGCGGGTGTTGCAATTGCCATATCCTATGACAGGAAGAGAAGCGTATACTGTTAAGTGAGAAAACATGTGGTTAGAATGACACTTGTGAAAAAATCCCACGCAGAAAGGCGGTGAAACGATGTATCTGGAAACGGTGAAACAAATCGCTGCGGTGGAAAACGAGATGGAGCTGGCAACGGCGGCCGCTCGCGCCCAGGTACAGCAAAAACTGGCGGAGGCGGAAAAGGCAGGTAAGGAACTGCTGCAATCCACGCGTGTACAGGTGAAAAAGCAGCGCGAAGAAGCGCTGGCACAGGCGGCACAAAAAGCGCTGCAGCAGCATGAAGCGGCTATGCAGGCAGCAGCTGCAGACGGTGAGCAAGTGCGCCACGTCGCCATGGGACGCATGGAGTGTGCGGTGGACGAAATCGTCAGAAGGGTGGTTGAACGGTAAATGGCCATTGCAAAAATGAATAGGCTGCACCTGATCGCCCTGCAAAGTGACCGCGAAGCACTGCTGGCAAAACTGGTAAAGCTGGGTTGTGTCCACTTGGATGAGCCGGAGGTGTCGGAGGAGCTGCCGCTGCAACGCGGCCAGTCGCAGCTGCCGCAGAAACAGACGCAGCTGCGCAGCCTGCAAACGGCGCTGGAAACACTGACACCACTTTCGGGCAAGTCCGGCGGATTTCTGACACCGCGCCGGCAAGTCAGCGAACAGGACTTTTTAGACGATGCGGTGCTGCGCCAGCAACTGCAGACGGCGCAGACAGCCAACGAATATGTGGAGGAGATCGAGCGGCTGAAAGCCCGCCAGATCCGACTGCAGACCGAACGCATGACGCTGCTTCCGTGGCAGCAACTGGATGTGCCGCTGGAGTACAGCGGCAGCCGGACGACAAAACTGCTGTTGGGCACGCTGCCTACGGCGGCAGACTGGCAGGCGCTGCAGGGCGAGTTGAGTGACAGAGTCGAAGCGGCAGAGCTGTATTTGCTGGGCGAGAGCCGCGAGCAAAAATGTGTGATGCTGCTGTGTCATGCCGATGTGGTGGATGCGGCACTGGAAGTTGTCCGCAGCCGAGGCTTTACCGCCAGCCAGCTGGCCGGTTTGAGCGGCACGGTAGCAGAGAATCTGCAGCGGTTGGAAGATGAACTGGCCACCATCGACAAGGAAATCAAGAATTACCGCGAATTGCTGCGGGATTTGGCGGCACAGACGCCGCAGCTGCAGCAGAGCGTGGATCGCATGACGCTGGAGATCCGGCGGGAAGAGAGCCGCCAGCGGCTGCTGAGCGACGGATGTATTTTCTGTCTGGACGGCTGGGTACCTGAGAAGAAGGTAGAGCAGCTGGCCCAGATACTGGAACAGTTCGACTGTGCATGGAGTACGGAAGAGCCGACACCGGAGGAATATGACAATGTGCCGGTGAAGCTGGAAAACAACAGCGTGACCCGCTCGCTCAACAGCATTACGGAGATGTATTCGCTGCCTCGCTACGGCAGCGTGGATCCCAACCCGCTGATGGCTCCGTTCTTCATCTTCTTCTTTGGTATGATGATGGCGGATATGGCCTACGGTATTTTGATGATCGCCGGAGCGCTGCTGGTGCTGAAGAAGGCGAAACCTGCGGCAGGAACGCGCAACTTTATGGAATTGGTGCTCTGGTGCGGTATCGCTACCTTTATCGTAGGCGCCATGACCGGCGGTTTCCTGGGTGACTTTATTCCTCAGCTGTGCCGTCTGATCAATCCCGAGAGCACCTTTGAGATGCCGGCGCTGTTCTCGCCGCTGAACGATACGGTGGCAATTCTGGTCGGCTCGCTGGTGCTGGGTGTAATCCAGATCTTCACCGGTATGGGCATCAGCGTTTACAAAAAGTTCCGCGACGGACAGATCGCCGAGGCGGTATGGGGCGAGATCACCTGGTGGGTGATTCTGCTGGGCCTGGGACTGATGGTGCTGAAGATCGGCAATGTAGCCGGTTTACCAGTGGTGCTGTGCGTAGGAGTGGTAATGCTGCTGTACGGCTCCACCTACAAAGCAAAAGGCTTTGGTAAAGTGACAGCGGTGATCGCTGCGGTGTATAACGGCGTGACAGGCTATTTCAGCGACATCCTCTCGTATGTCCGCCTGATGGCCTTGATGCTGGCCGGCAGTGTGCTGGCACAGGTATTCAACACGCTGGGCGGCGTATTTGGCAATGTGATCTTCTTCATCATTGTCTCTTTGTTTGGCAACGTATTGAACCTGGCGCTGAACCTGCTGGGTTGCTACGTCCACGATATGCGTTTGCAGTTTTTGGAATTCTTTGGCCGGTTCTATGAGGATGGCGGCAAAGCCTTTGAGCCTCTGAGCCTGCACAACACGAAATATGTAGAAATCATTAAGGAGGAACAATAACATGGCAGCTTTCTTTGAACTTTTTGGCGGTACCGGTCTGGCTTTGCTGGGCGCGTCTTTGGCAGTGGCTCTGTGCTGCATTGGCAGCGCTAAAGGCACCGGTATGGTGGGTGAGGCCGCAGCCGGTCTCGTCAGTGAGGATCCCAGCGCTTCCACCAAGTGCCTGGTGCTGCAGGTACTGCCCGGTACTCAGGGTCTGTACGGTCTGGTGGCTTGGTTCTTCTGCACGTTCTTTATGGGTATGTTCAGCGGTGAACTGGCTCAGCTGACGGTGGCACAGGGCCTGACGGTGTTTGCCTGCTGCCTGCCTATCGCACTGGGTGGTTGGCTAAGCGCCATCTTCCAGGGCCGTGTGGCTGCTGCGTCTGTCAACATCGTGGCCAAGTATCCCGAGCACATGATGAAGGGTGTTATCTTCTGCGGTATCGTGGAGTTCTACGCCATTCTGTCTCTGATCGCTACCATCATGCTGCTGATGAACGTACTGTAAGGCGGAGGTACGCCTTATGAAGGGTTTGGAAAAGATTACCGAGCGCATCCGCGCTGATGCTCAGTCGGAGATCCGAGCCATCTGTGCCGAGGGCGATGCGCGCGCCGCGGAGGTGACCGCCTCCTATCAGGCGCAGGCGCAGCAACTGATCTCGCAGGAGAGCGAGCGCACGGCGCAGGCGGTGGAAACGCTGCTGCAGCGCGGCGAGCGCGGCGATGTGATGGAGCAGAGCAAGGCGCTGCTGGGTGTGAAGCAGGAGTGTCTGGACGAGGCATTCCGCCTGGCTGAACAGAAGCTGCGCGATCTGCCCCGTGACGAGTATGCCGAGGTGCTGGCGAAAATCGCTGCATCTGCCGGCAGCGGTGATGAGGAAGTGATCCTCAGCGCCGAGGATGCTGCGGCCATCGGTGCAACGGTGGTGAAGCGTGCCAACGAGCTGAAACAGGGCGCAGCGTTCACTTTGTCCGGCGAGACACGGCCGCTGGAGGGCGGATTGGTGCTCAAGCGCGGCGCGGTGGAGGTCAACTGTGCCTTTGCCACGCAGCTGCGGCTGCTGCGGCAGACTATGGCCGCCGATGTGGCTGCCATCCTATTTTCCTGAGTAGAAAGGGGGTACCCCTTTGAGCGCAAAACGTAAGGACACAGACTATCTGTGCCTCAGTGCCCAGATCCGCAGCATGGAACGCAATTTGCTGGATCGAGCGCGCATGGAGCGGATGCTGGAAGCACCCACTATGGACGAGGCGGTACGCATCGTGACGGAGCTGGGTTACGAAGCTTTCGATCCCGGCAGTGATGCTTCGCTGAACCGGACGCTGCTGCAGCGGCGCGTGGCGTTGTTTGAAGACCTCTGCCGCCGTGCACCGGAAGGCGAGATCGTCGATGTGTTCAAGCTGAAATACGATTATCACAATCTGAAAGTGCTGATTAAGAGCCGCGGTGCCGATGCTTCGGCGCTGCTGGTAGATGCAGGCCGCGTGGCCGCCGATACCATGGCACGCCACCGCCGCGACGACGGCAACTGGGACTTCCTTGGCGCTGCTATGGCGACAGCCGCCAAAGAAGCGGAGCGGGTACTGGCGGAGACCGGCGATCCCCAGCGCAGTGACGCGCTGCTGGATCGGGCTTATTTTGCCGAGATGCTCTCGCTGGCGGAAAAGGCCAAGTGCGACTATTTGCTGGACTATGTGCGATCTACCATCGATGCGGCCAATCTGCGCAGCGTGATCCGCACTTTGCGCATGGGACGCAGCGCCGGTTTTTTGAAAGAGGTTCTGTTTGCCGGCGGTACAGTCAGCGTGGATGCTGCCCTGAAAGCGGCGGTCAACGGCGAAGTGGAGCAGACCTACCGCAGCACACCGCTGCGACAGGCAGCACAGGCAGGACAGGAAGCCGTGGAAAGCGGCGGAAGCCTCACCACGTTCGAGAAACTGTGCGATGATGCAGTGCTCGGGCAGGCCGGCAAGGCGCGGCGGATCCCCTTCGGCGTGGAGGTGGTCATCGGTTATGTGGCTGCCTGTGAGGCAGAACTGACCAACCTGCGTATTATCCTGACGGGGCGTATGGCCGGATTGAAGGCCGATACGATCCGGGAAAGGCTGCGTGAATCCTATGTATAAGATTGCTGTCATGGGTGACCGGGACAGCGTGCTGGGCTTCAAGGCTTTGGGGCTGGACGTGTACTTTGTGGAGGACACCGACACGGCCCGCCGCACGCTGCACCACCTGGCCGGCGAGAATTATGCCGTTATTTATATGACCGAACAGCTGGCACAGCACCTGACGGGCGAAATTGCCCGCTACAAAGACGCGGTGATGCCCGCCATCATCTTCATCCCCGGTAAGTCCGGCTCTCTGGGCCTGGGCGAAGCGGGCCTGAAGAGTGCGGTGGAACGGGCGGTCGGCGCCGATATTTCCTAAATCAGAGAAAGGAAATGACAATATGGGTAAAGTAATCAAAGTCTCCGGCCCGCTGGTGGTAGCCAACGGCCTGTCCGATGCCAACATGGCGGACGTGGTCCGTGTAGGCCCCCAGCGCCTGATCGGAGAGATCCTGAATATGACCGGTGATCAGGCCTCTATCCAGGTCTATGAGGAGACCGGCGGTCTGGGCCCCGGCGCTGAGGTGGTTACCACCGGTGCGCCGCTGAGCGTGGAGCTGGGCCCCGGCCTGATCGAGAATATTTACGACGGCATCCAGCGCCCGTTGGAGGAGATCGTCAAACGCGTAGGTTCCAACATCACCCGCGGCATTGAGGTGCCGCCCCTGCCCCGTGATAAGCAGTGGGCTTTCACTCCTGTGGCCAAAGTGGGCGACAAGGTGGTAGGCGGCGACGTACTGGGTACCGTGCCGGAAACGACGGT
Source organism: Oscillospiraceae bacterium (assembly GCA_015067975.1). Taxonomy (GTDB): domain Bacteria; phylum Bacillota; class Clostridia; order Oscillospirales; family Oscillospiraceae; genus Vescimonas. The sequence continues at coordinate 15,304 of SVLK01000002.1, forward strand.
GGTGCTGCACAAGATCATGGTGCCCAATGGCGTCAGCGGTACGGTGGAGTGGGTTGCCGAGGAAGGTAACTACACCATCGAGCAGACGATCGCCCGGGTAAAAACCGACAAGGGCGAGGTAAAGGAACTGACCATGGTACAGAAGTGGCCGGTTCGCGTGGGCCGTCCCTATCGCCGTAAGTTCCCGCCTACGGCACCGCTGCAGTCCGGCCAGCGCGTGATCGACACCATGTTCCCCATCGCCAAGGGCGGTACGGCTGCCGTACCCGGCCCCTTTGGCTCCGGTAAGACGGTGGTACAGCATCAGCTGGCCAAGTGGTCTGACGTGGATATTGTGGTGTACATCGGCTGCGGTGAGCGCGGCAACGAGATGACCGACGTTCTGCGTGAGTTCCCCGAACTGACCGACCCCCGCACCGGCGAGACGCTGATGAAGCGCACGGTGCTGATCGCCAACACCTCCGATATGCCGGTGGCTGCCCGCGAGGCATCTGTCTATACCGGCATTACCATCGCCGAGTATTTCCGCGATATGGGCTACGATGTGGCCGTGATCGCCGACTCCACTTCCCGTTGGGCTGAAGCTTTGCGCGAGATGTCCGGCCGTCTGGAAGAGATGCCCGGTGAAGAAGGCTATCCCGCTTACCTTGCCTCTCGCCTTGCACAGTTCTATGAGCGTGCCGGCGTGGTGGAGTGCATGGGCAGCGAGGGTCGCCGCGGCACGCTGACCGCGGTGGGCGCCGTGTCGCCTCCCGGCGGTGACCTCTCCGAACCTGTGGCACAGGGCACCATGCGTATTGTTAAGGTGTTCTGGGCGCTGGATGCATCGCTGGCATATCGCCGCCATTTCCCCGCCATCAACTGGCTGACATCCTACTCGCTGTATCTGGACTCTGTGGGTCCGTGGTTTGACGAGCATCTGGGTGAGCAGTTTATGGCCGACCGCGGCCGCGCCATGCACCTGTTGCAGGAGGAGAATGAACTTAACGAAATCGTGCAGTTGGTAGGTAAGGATTCCCTCAGCCCCGGCGACCAGCTGACGCTGGAAGTGGCCCGCATGCTGCGTGAGGACTTCCTGCAGCAGAACGCCTTTATGGATGTGGACTCCTACTCCAGCTTTGACAGACAGAAGAAGCTGCTGGGCTTGGTGCTGCGCTATGAAACGCTCTCCCGCGCTGCATTGGAGCAGGGCGTGGAAGCCCAGAAGGTGTTTGACCTGCCGGCCCGTGAAGAGATTGGCCGTGCCAAATACGAGGAGGCGGATGCTTACAGCGCCGCTTACGAGAAGATCGAGGCTGCTATGGAGCAGCAGATCGAAGAGCTCATCAGGAAAGTGGGTGAATTCGAATGATGAAGGAATACCGTACCATACGCGAAGTATCCGGCCCCTTGATGGTGGTGGAGCAGGTGGAGGGCGTCACCTATGACGAACTGGCCGAGATCGAACTCCATGACGGTACTGTACGCCGCTGCAAGGTACTGGAAGTCAACGGCGATAAGGCTGTGGTGCAGCTGTTTGAGAGCTCTGCCGGTATTAACCTGCGTGACTCTAAGATCCGCTTTTTGGGTCATCCCCTGCAGTTGGCGGTGTCCGGCGACATGCTGGGCCGCGTGTTCAACGGCATGGGTGAGCCCATCGACGGCGGCCCCGCGCTGCTGGCTGAGAAGTATCTGGATATCAACGGCCTGCCCATGAATCCAGCCGCCCGCGACTATCCCGATGAGTTTATTCAGACCGGTGTTTCTTCTATCGACGGATTGAACACGCTGGTGCGCGGCCAGAAGCTGCCCATTTTCTCCGGCAGCGGTTTGCCCCACGCGCAGCTGGCGGCACAGATTGCCCGCCAGGCCCGCGTGCTGGATGATGCCTCCAACTTCGCCGTGGTGTTTGCCGCCATCGGCATCACCTTTGAGGAGTCTGAATTCTTCGTGCAGGAGTTCCGCCGTACCGGCGCAATCGACCGCACGGTGCTCTTTACCAATCTGGCCAACGACCCAGCCGTGGAGCGTATCGCAACGCCCCGCATGGCTTTGACCGCTGCAGAGTATCTGGCTTTTGAAAAGAACATGCACGTGCTGGTGATCCTGACCGATATCACCAATTATGCAGAAGCTCTGCGTGAAGTGTCCGCCGCCCGCAAGGAAGTGCCGGGTCGCCGCGGCTACCCCGGTTACCTGTATACCGACCTTGCCACCATGTACGAGCGCGCCGGCCGTAAGCTGGGCTGCCCCGGCAGCGTGACGATGATTCCGATCCTCACCATGCCTGAGGACGACAAGACTCACCCTATCCCCGACCTGACCGGCTACATCACCGAGGGTCAGATCATCCTCTCCCGCGATTTGTACCGCAAGGGCATCCTGCCTCCCGTGGACGTACTGCCCAGCCTGAGCCGTCTGAAGGACAAGGGCGTAGGTGCAGGCAAGACCCGTGAGGACCATGCCCCTACCATGAACCAGTTGTTTGCTGCCTATGCTTCCGGCAAGGAGGCCAAGGAGCTGATGACCATTCTGGGTGAGGCAGCGCTGACGCCGGTGGACCTGAAGTTTGCCAAGTTTGCCGATGAGTTTGAAAAACAGTATGTTTCTCAGGGCTTTGAGGAGAACCGCACCATCATTCAGACGCTGGATCTGGGCTGGGATCTGCTGAGCATGCTGCCTCGCGGTGAACTGAAACGTATCAAGGGCGAGATGGTGGATAAATACCTCCCCAAGAAAGACTGAGGTGAGCCATGGCCAACAAGACCATTAACCCCACCCGTATGGAGCTGACGCGGCTGAAAGGCCGTGTCAAGACCGCCGTGCGCGGTCACAAGCTGCTGAAGGATAAGCGGGATGAGCTGATGAAGCAGTTCATGGAAGTGGTCCGGAAGAACCGTGCGCTGCGCCGTCGTGTGGAAGAGGGGCTGGAAAAGGCAGGAGCGGCCATGACCGTGGCCTCTGCCGTCATGTCTCCGGAGATGCTGGAACAGGCGCTGCTTTATCCTAAGCAGAGCGTGGAGCTGGACGTGACGTACCGCAATATCATGAGCGTCAATGTGCCGGTGTATCATTACCAGACCGCCAACGAGGATTCTACTGAAATCTACCCCTATGGCTTTGCCCAGACCAGCGGTGAGCTGGATGCGGCGTTGGAGGCGTTGGGGAAGGTGTTTCGGGATATGCTGGAGTTGGCAGAGGTGGAAAAGACCATGCAGCTGCTGGCACAGGATATCGAAAAGACGCGCCGTCGCGTTAACGCGCTGGAGTATGTGGTGATCCCCGAGATGCAGCGTAATATCCGCTACATTACCATGAAGCTGGATGAAAACGAGCGCGGCAACACCACCAGATTGATGAAAGTCAAGGAAATGGTGCTGCAGGACGCCCACAATTACAAATAAGAGAAAAGGACCTGTTGCAGAATGAGAATTCTGCAACAGGTCCTTTTATGTACTTATGCGTAGTATTCCGGTTGCTCACCCAGATAGATGTTCTGCATCTCCCGGTCTATCTCACTGATGGCCTCACTGCACAGCCGCAGCCGGGCAGCATCACTTTCGGAGAAAGCACGATCGGATTTGTAGCGCAGTTCGTGCTCCAGACTGGCCCACATGTCCATGGCGATGGTGCGCAGCTGCACTTCCACCGGCAGGTGCAGTGTGCCTTCGGAGATGACGATCGGTACATCCAGAATCAGATGCAAACTGCGATAACCGGTGTCCTTTGGCTCTTTGATATAGTCCGCCTCACGCTTGATCCCAAACGATTCGGTGCGTGTCAGCAGACGACGCATATAGTAGATATCGTCCAGATAGTTGCAGATTACGCGCACACCTGCCACATCCTGGATGTGGGCGTAGATGTTGTCAATGGTGACCGCCAGACCGCGCCGCTCCAGCTTGTCGATGATGCTGTCCAGCGTCTTGATGCGGTACTCGATATGATGGATGGGGGAGTGGTCGTACATGCTGGCAAATTCTTCGTCCAGAATTTCCAGCTGCGCTACTGCCATTTTCAGGGCGCTGCGATACAGGTGATTCACCCGCACCATGCCCTGCGCCAACTCCCGTCGGTCAGGCGATACGGCGTGGGGAACAGAAAGGGTTGGATCATGGGCGCGGATACTGCTGTGTTTTTCAATCAACATGGGGGATATAGCCTCCTCATGGTATGTTATGATAACAGTATAGCACAGATTTTGCATTTTGTATGAACAAATGGCAAAGTTTTGACAAAAACACAGCGGCCGGAGTGATCCGGCCGCTGCTGCATATGTTTTTAATGTAACAGGGCTTCCAGTTCTGTCTTAGAACGCAGACCCACCAACGAACCGCTCAGCGTGCCGCCGCGGAACACCTTCACTGTGGGAATGCTGACAATGCCAAACCGGGCAGCCAGCTGCGGTTCTTCGTCTACGTTGATTTTGCCGACTTTGGCCGTGCCCTCATAGTCCTCAGCCAACTGAGCGATCACGGGAGCGAGCATCTGGCACGGACCGCACCAGGGAGCCCAGAAATCTACCAGTACCGGTACATCGCTGCGCAGCACCTCTGCTTCAAAATTATCGTTCGTGATTTTAATTGCTGCCATGGGAAATCCTCCTTTGACAATACGTTTACTTTTCTTTGTAGTATAGCAGACAGTGGCAAAAACCCTCGTAGTCCGGATCTTTGATCTGATCGCGGAACTCCTGACACATGCAGCGATTTGCCTCTGTCCGTTCCAACCGGCATGGGCAGTAACCGCCGGTGCGCTCCAGTCCCTGCCGGATGGTATTGACGACTGCTGCGTCGGGATTGAGTGTGATCTTCATAAAGTTGCCTCCTGCGCATGCTTGTTGTGTTATTCATAGCATACGGCAGAGAAACAAAAAAGTCTGTGCTATTTGCAACAGAGTGAAAAAAACTGCAGGGCGGGCCGCCATCATTCGGCACTTTTTTTCGTACATTTGACGCTGTTGACTTCCCAAATGAAAGCATGTGTGCTATACTATAAAAAATTAATGTGGAGGGGAAGGCATGAAGGGCTACATTGGAAGCGTACGCTTCTTTAAAAACTTGATTTTGCTGCTGGTGATCATCTTTATTGCTGTTCCTACCACGTTTTCCATTCGCTACAAGGGACAGATCAAAGATCTGCAGGCGGAGCTGGAGCAGCAGAGCAACAAGCTGGAGCAGCAGAACAAAGATCTGCAGGCGGAGATCGAGCGGCTGAAAGACCACCATATCGATCCGGATGGCCCGGCATATCAGGCCCTGTATCCCGACTTTTACGCGCCGCAGGAACTGACGGCCGATCAGGCGGAGGACGGTGTCATCTATCTCACCTTTGACGACGGACCTTCTGCCCGCACACCGGAGGTGCTGCAGATCCTGCGTGAGGAGAATGTGAAAGCGACTTTCTTTGTCATTGGCCGTGCGGACGGACAGTCCCGGCAGTGGATGAAGGATATTGTGGCGGACGGACATACGCTGGGTATGCACACCTACACCCATAATTACGATCAGATCTACGCTTCTGTAGAGGCATATCTGGACGATATGTACCAGATTTTCACCTTGATCAAAGATGCCACCGGCGTAACACCTACGGTGTTTCGTTTCCCCGGCGGCAGCATCAACGGTTACAACTACGAGGTCAGTCAGGACATCTTGTCGGAAATGTTGCGGCGCGGTTTCGTGCCCTACGACTGGAACATTTCCAGCGGCGATGCTTCCGGCAGCGACACCACCAGCGATATGATCTTGAACAATGTAGTGGGGGGTGCATCCGGAACTGACAGAGGGATAGTGCTGATGCACGATGCTTCCCCCAAATATACCACTGTGGCAGCACTGCGGCCCATGATCACGCAGCTGCGCAATATGGGGTTCCGCTTTGATTGCTTGCATCCGGAGACAAAACCGATTTTGTTTGGCTATAGTTATTAAGTATACATAGGAGGAAGAATCATGAGCGCAAAAGAGAATCTCAATGAGGCAATGTTCAGCATGTTCGGTGTAGGCAAGGATCCCAACGCTGCTGAGAATCCCCCCAAGGCAACTCCCGCAGCTCCCGCACCTGTTGCTGCACCGCAGAATGTGGCACGGCAGGATACGGCGGTAACGTATTTGGCTCCCGGGTCCGTGATGGAAGGTAAGCTGAAGACCAAGGGCGATGTGAATATCGCGGGAGACTTCACCGGTGACATCACCGCCACCGGCAAGGTAACGCTGCACTCCAACTTGAACGGTAATGTGACCGCTGCCAATGTGCAGTTGGTAGGCTGCCGTCTGGTGGGTGACATCATTGCTACCGGCGTTGTGGTGCTGGATTCTGAAGCTTCCGTGGAAGGTAAGATCACGGCCAGCGACTTGATCTGCGCCGGCCACGTCAAGGGCGATCTGGAGATCAGGAACAACATTGCGCTGAAGGCCAACACCTCTGTGGAGGGCAATATTGTTACCGGCAGCATGACCATGGAACAGGGCGCCATCATCAACGGCAGCATGACCATGAAGCCCGCTGCCAAGAAGGCCGAGGAAGAGAAGAAATAAGCGATATAACCAAGATAAAAGAAGTGCCGAAAACGCTTACGTTTTCGGCACTTCTTTTTGGCACCCCCGGGAGGATTCGAACCTCTGGCCTGCCGCTTAGGAGGCGGCCGCTCTATCCAGCTGAGCTACGGGGGCATATGCGTAGCTATTGTACCTTTCATCGGTGCATTTTGTCAATGCAAAATAGAGAAAAGCCCGGTGTGCGCTCTTGAAATCCTGTTGTAAAGAGCATATAATATCAAGGTTAGTGAACAGGATGCTTCCATATTTTCTGTGCAGACAGAAGGAGACGATATACCAATGAGAAACGAAAAATTACGCAACGTAGCTATCATCGCCCACGTTGACCACGGCAAGACCACGCTGGTGGACGAAATGCTGAAACAGGGCGGCGCTTACCGCGAAAATCAGGAGGCGGTGGACCGAGTCATGGACTCCAACGATCTGGAGCGCGAACGCGGTATTACCATTCTGGCCAAAAATACAGCTATCCAGTACGGCGACACCAAGATCAACATTGTGGACACCCCCGGCCACGCCGACTTTGGCGGCGAGGTGGAGCGCATTTTGAAGATGGTCAACGGCGTCATCCTGCTGGTGGACGCCGCGGAAGGCCCCATGCCTCAGACACGCTTCGTGCTCTCCCGTGCGCTGGAACTGGGTCACCGCGTCATCGTGGTGGTCAACAAGATCGACCGCCCCGATCAGCGCATCCATGAGGTGATGGACGAGGTGCTGGAACTGCTGATGGATCTGGACGCCACGGAGGAACAGTTCGATTCCCCCACGCTGTTCTGCTCCGGCCGACAGGGTACGGCTTCCTACTCTCCCGATGTGGCGGGTACTGACCTCAAGCCGCTGTTTGACACCATCCTTGACTATATTCCTGCCCCTGAAGCGGAGCTGGATCAGCCTTTCCAGATGTTGGTGAGCGCCATCGACTACAACGAGTTTGTGGGCCGTATCGCCATCGGCCGTATTGAACGCGGTAGCCTGAAGCAGAATCAGGAGATCGCCGTGTGCAACTACCACGCACCAGATGCACCTGCCAAGAAGGCCAAGGCAGTCAGCATGTATGAGTTTGACGGTCTGGGCAGAAAGCCCATCACCGAAGCAACCGCCGGCAATATCATTGCCCTGAGCGGCATCGGAGAGATCACCATTGGCGATACGATCTGTGTGCCTGCCTGTGTGGAGCCGCTGCCTTTTGTGCAGATCAGCGCCCCGACGGTGGAAATGACCTTTGCCATCAATGACTCGCCCTATGCCGGCCGTGAGGGCAAGTTCGTCACTTCCCGTCAGCTGCGTGAGCGCCTTTTCCGCGAGACGCTGAAGGATGTGTCGCTGCGCGTTACTGAGCTGGAAGGCTCCACGGATGCCTTCAATGTGGCCGGCCGCGGTGAAATGAGTCTGTCGATCCTGATCGAAACCATGCGCCGTGAGGGTTATGAGTTTCAGGTTTCCCCGCCCCGCGTACTGTACCGCACCATTGACGGTGTGCTGTGCGAGCCGCTGGAACGTCTGGTGGTGGACGTTCCTTCCGATGCGGTGGGCGCGGTGATTGAAAAGCTGGGCAGCCGCAAGGGTGACCTGCTGGAGATGAATCCTGTGGGCAATCGCATGAAGATCGAGTTTTTGATTCCCTCCCGCGGCTTGTTCGGTTATCGCAACGAGTTCCTGACCGATACCAAGGGCGAGGGTATCATGGCCAGTGTGTTTGAAAAGTATGCACCCCACAGAGGGGAACTGAACCGCCGCAACACCGGCTCTTTGGTGTCTTTTGAAACCGGCGAATCGGTGGCATACGGCCTGTTTAACGCGCAGGAGCGCGGTGCGCTGTTCATTGGCCCCGGCGTGAAGGTGTACGAGGGTATGATCGTGGGTGTGTGCCCCAAGCAGGAGGACGTGGTGGTCAACGTGTGCCGCCGCAAGCAGCTGACCAATATGCGCGCTGCCGGCAGCGATGAGGCGCTGCGCCTTGTGCCGCCCCGCAAGCTGAGTCTGGAGCAGTGTCTGGAATTTTTGGCAGATGACGAATTGCTGGAGGTTACTCCTGAGAACCTGCGTATGCGCAAGACAATTCTTAACCACGAAAAGCGCATGAAAGCCATCCACAAGAAAAAGTAAATCCTGTGGCGAAGCCGCACCAAAACTGGTGTGGCTTCGTTCTGTTTATGAAGGTTTTTTATGGACAAGGTGTTTTGATTTTGTTAAAATAGAAGAGAGAATTGTTTGGAACTCATAAACAAAAATGTTGCATATGCCATAGGATGATGCATCGCACCATGCTAAAATTTGCATAAATTATAAGCTGCCCCAAGGGCAGAGAAGGGAGCATACAATGAAATTTTATCCTCTGACCAATGAACTGGCTGCCGAGGTGGTGGCTGCCGGCTACAAAGAAGGGCGCGAGATCGGCAAGGTGCGCTTAGGTGACAAGTGCCTGTACTTCCGTGACAGACTGAAGGTGTACTATATCCCCTATGAAGACATGACCCGTGTGTTCCGCCGCGTGCTGCTGATCCCCGCGAAGATGTGCTGCGGCAAGGGTGACTTTGAGGTGGAAAATATCGTCATCTGCACCGCTGAGGGAGAAAAAGCCCAGATCCAGCTGCCCGGCGAGCGCGCAGGCAAAATCATGCTGGAAGAGCTGACTCGCCTTGCCCCCAATGCTGAGGTTGGAAAACCCGGCGATTTGGCACAAAAAATGTGAGTTAGCCGCCTTTCATGTACGGAATTTATAAAGTCTGTATAAAATATTTATAAAATTTTATCGAAAAGGGGGTTGTTATTTGCGTCCCTTAGCGGTAAAATGATATTCGTAAACATTTTGTTTACGTCGCATTATCCATTTTGAGGAGAGACCGTACTTATGACATCCAGAGAAGCTCTGCAAACCCTTTTGAAATCCTACTGGCGCTATTACAACGTAAAAGAAGAGGGTGTGGAAGCACCGTTTGCTGCAGAGGCTGAGTTCGTCTCCAAGGACGAGCAGTACTTCCTGGTCAAGTCAGCCAAGCTGGGAGAATCCAATTCCTTTGAGTACATCTACTTTGCCACCGTGGAGCATTTGACACTGGCACTGGCACAGGAACTGGACGAGACGGCTTGGGCGCGCGGCATGGCCCGCGTAGTGCCCAAACCCAACCATCGCAACAGTGATGTGCATCTGATCGTTTTGGCTGACAAGATGGATGATGATGCGGCAAAATTTCTTGAAAAGCTTCACCGTTATGAGAGTTATCATCATACCTGGTGGGGCTGGAGTCATTACCGTGTGGTTGCTTTGGAGACTTCCACGGGGCGTCTGGTCTTTAACCGGATGGGCCAGATCCTTAAGAAGCTCTTTCGCAATATAAAATCTGCAATCAAAAAGGAGAGTAATGAGAAATGACTGCTATTCTGATCATTCTCGCTGCAATCGTCCTGCTGGTCATCGGTTACCTGACCTATGGTGCCTGGCTGGCCAAGGAGTGGGGCGTTGATCCCACCCGCAAGACTCCCGCTATCGAAGTGAACGACGGTGTTGACTATGTCGCCGCCAAGCCCGCTGTTCTGATGGGCCATCACTTCTCCTCCATCGCAGGCGCTGGCCCCATCAACGGCCCCATCCAGGCTGCCGTGTTCGGTTGGGTTCCCGTGTTCCTGTGGTGCATCATCGGTGGTATTTTCATCGGTGGTCTGCATGACTACGGCGCTCTGTTCGCTTCCACCCGTAACGGTGGTAAGTCCGTCGGCGAGATCATCAGCACTTCTATGGGCTCCCGCGCCAAGAAGCTGTTCATCATCTTCGCCCTGCTGGTGCTGATCCTGGTCATCGCTTCCTTCGTGAACGTTGTTGCCGGCACCTTCTTCTCCGACAACGCTGGCTTCATCACCACCAACCCCACCGGTAACGAGACCACCGCTATGGTGTCCGTGCTGTTCATCGTGCTGGCTATCATCTATGGTATGATGACCACCAAGTTCGGCATGAAGACCGTTCCCGCCACCATCATTGGCCTGATCGGTGTTTGCCTGGCTCTGGTGATCGGTCTGAACTTCGGTCTGGCTCTGGGCCGTACCACTTGGATCATCATCATTGCTGCTTACATCACCATCGCTTCCATCGTTCCCGTGTGGATCCTGCTGCAGCCCCGTGACTATCTGTCCAGCTACCTGCTGTACGCCATGATGGTCATCGCTGTTGTCGGTATCATCCTGTCCGGCATCGGCAACCTGGGTGGCCCTGCTGAGTTCACCCTGCCCGCCTTCACCGGCAAGAAGGGTCTGTTCCCCACCCTGTTCATCACCGTGGCTTGCGGTGCTTGCTCCGGCTTCCACAGCCTGATCGCTTCCGGTACCACTGCCAAGCAGCTGGAGAACGAGAAGGATGCCAAGCTGATCGGTTACGGCGCTATGCTGATCGAGTCCGCTCTGGGCATCATCTCCCTGATCGCTGTTGGTATGGTGGCTGACAAGTTCATCATCGACGGCGCTTTCAAGGGTGCTCCCGCTGTTGCTTTCGCTACCGGTATCGCCACCATGTTCGGTGTTGAGACTTCCACCATCTATGGCACCATCTATGCTCTGCTGACCCTGGCTGTCTCCGTCTTCGCTCTGACCTCTCTGGACTCCGGTACTCGTCTGTCCCGTTACATGTTCGGCGAGCTGCTGCTGAAGGAAGGCGAAGCTTCCTGGAAGGATGCTTCCGGTCTGCGCAAGGTCTTTTCTAACCCCCTGGTCTGCACTCTGGTCATGGTCGGTATCGGCTCCGTGCTGGGCGGCCTGTCCCTGAGCGCTATCTGGGGCCTGTTCGGCGCTGCTAACCAGCTGCTGGCCGGTCTGGCTCTGATGGCTGTTGCTGCTTGGCTGGGCAACATCGGCAAGAACAACAAGATGTTCTACCTCCCCATGATCTTCATGCTGGCTGCTACCATCACCCAGCTGGTCAAGACCGTTATCGCCAAGGTCGCCGCCGTTTCCGCCGGTGCTCCTTGGGGCGACTGGTTCCAGCTGATCTTCGCCGCCGCCATGGTGGTCCTGTCCGTGATCCTGGTCATCGAGGGTGTTGCCACCTTCTCCAAGCAGGCTAAGAAGGCTGCCAAGTAAGTTGTTTAACTAAAAGTCTTCATCCGGTTACTTAAAAAACTCCCGCCCGTATCGGGCGGGAGTTTTTATTTGCTTTTTTACAGATTCTGCAGCAGCTCGGCAGCAAAAGTGCGCACATGCTGCACTTTTTCTTCATTCATAAACGGCGTGTCGTAGTTTAAGTGGCGCTCTACCAAATTGCCCAGCCAGCGCAACTGAGAGTGGCGGCAGTAGCGCTGCAGACCTTCTTCCAGCAAGTCACTGCCCCGCTCCGGCCGGTAGCCGCAGCTGCTCAGCAGCGCCACAGACTTACTGCGCCATAACGACGGACCTTTTTCGCCAGCGTAGAACTTGTTCATGGCATATACCATGCGATCCAAGGCCGCTTTCATGGGGGCGGTGCAGTACCACGAGTAGATAGGTGTGGCCAACAGAAGCAAATCGCAGCGCAGCACGGATTCGAAGATAGCGGTCATGTCATCGTCGATGGCACAGTGGGGCTCCGTGTGGTCCCTTTGGCAGACGCGACAGGCACGGCAAGGAGTAATCGTAAGGTCATAGAGGGAGAACACCTCCGCTGTGTGACCATGGGCTTCCCAAGTGTCCAGAAATACCTGCAGTAGGGCGTGGGTGTTACTTTCCGCACCGCGAGGAGAGGAAAAAAGAACGCAGCAATGCATACGCTCACTCCTTTTCGTAGACATGGATATCAAAGGCAATCTCTGTAGTCAGTTCCTGCAGCTGCGCCAACCGTTCGGCACCGGCCTTGGGCGTTTTCCAGTAGTAAGGAGTCATCTGGAACAGGGCGTGGATGTGCGCCTGCTCCTGTACGGTAATCGTGTCGCGCACTTTCGCTACCTGCAGATAGCGAAAGCCTTCGTAGGGCGTCAGCTTGACTTCATTCGGCCGGGGGATATCGTAGAGTACCTCTTTCATTTGCCACAGATGACGCTCGGAGGGAACCACATAGAGAAACCGGCCGCTGGGGCGCAGAACACGCAGAAATTCTTCCAGCGCCAGCGGTGAAAAGCAGTTGATCAGCAGGTCAATGCTCTCATTGTGTACCGGCAGGTGATAGGAGGAAGCCACCGCAAATTCGATGGATTTGTCGCGCTTGGCGGCGCGTTTGAGAATGAATTTAGAGATGTCGGTGCCGGCCATAGCCACATCTTTGCCCGCTTGCTGCAATGCTCGGCAGATGCCGGCGGTGTAGTAGCCTTCGCCGCAGCCGGTGTCCAGCACGTGGCATGCTTCGCCGGTCAGCTCTACGCTCAGACGGCACAGCGCATCGCGCAGCGGCGCGTAATAGCCTTGGTTCAAAAAAGCGCTGCGGGCGGCAGACATGCCCTTATCGTCGCCGGGCATTTTGGAATTTTTCCGGTTGGCCGGCAGCAGATGAGTATAGCCTTCGGCGGAGATATCAAAGCTGTGATGGTTGGGGCAGCAATAAGCGCGCTCTTTGCGCTGCAGCGGTGCCTCGCACAGAGGGCAGCGGAACAGACTCATAGGCCCTCCTTATCCACCGTGACGTCATGGATCCATTTTTGAGAATGGATGCGCCACATACACAAGGGTAGCTTCAAAACACTTTCGGTGTGGCTGGCCAGTACGATAGGCCACACGCCGGTTTCCAATACCAATGCCAACACTGCTGTCAGAGGGATAGCCAGCAGCCACTGGGGAAGGATATCCAGCACCGTAGACCATAGTACATCGCCGCCGGCGCGCAGTACACCGGTGATGGAGGAGATGGCATAGGCGCTGAAAGGAATGGTAATGAAACTGGCCACCGCCATAGCGGCGGCAATGCGCGCCGGTTCGCCAAAGAGCTTAAAAAGAGGGAATACCACCGGAACAAACACGGTTGGTACCAAAACGAGAGCAACGATGGCAATGCCGCTGCCAACCAGCGCGGTGAAGAGCAACAGGCACTGGCTCAAGCTCTGCACCTGCTCATGGCTCTGCCCCTCACCGATGGCCTTACCCACGATGACACCGGTGGCGGCACCCAAACCAAAGCAGACCACAAGGAAAAGACGTCCGATGTTGCCCATGACGGCATTGGCAGCCAGCATATCGACGGAATTGCTGGTATAGCCGAGGATCACTGTCAGCATAGAAGTGCCCAGACCCCAGATCAGTTCATTGAGCACTACGGGGGAAGAGTAGTGGACAAAGCGACGCAGCATGGCCATACCGGGGCGCAGGAAACATTTGAGCTGCAGCGGGATGGTCTTACTGCGCAGCGCAGAGATGAGACAGATGACAAATTCCGCCACGCGGGAGAGCAGTGTTGCCAGTGCAGCGCCTTGAATGCCCAGCATAGGGAAGCCGAATTTTCCGAAAATCAGCACATAGTTCAGCGCTGTGTTTACCAGCGTAGAGCAGCCGAATACCTTCATGCCGAAGTTGGGATTTTCCACGCTGCGCTGGGCGCTGACATACACGGAAGAGAGCATATTGAATACATAGGAAAAACCGATGATGCGAAGATAAGGTGCACCCAGCACGCTGAGCTGATGTTCATTGCTCAAAAGATCCATCACCTGCACGGGGAAAAGGAAGAACACCATGGCCAGTACAAATACAAGACCGGTGCCGAGGAAAGCGGCTACGCCGATGGCGCGGCTGATATTTTCCATATCCTTCTTGCCCCAATACTGACTGACCAGAATGCCGAGGCCGCTTTGAACACCGAACACGATGCTCAGCAGGAGGAATACGGGAATATTGGCAGCAGTGATGGAGGCCATCTCCATGTTGCCCAGCTGGCTGACCATGAAGGTGTCAATGAGTCCCAGCGAGAATGTAATGAGATTTTGCAAAATCATAGGCAGGCTCAGCCGCCACAGATAGCGATAGAAGGCGGGCGGCCGCTTGAGATGTCGAAACATAGGAAGTACCTCGATAAGTCAGATGTGCATTACAGCATGGCAAAGCGCTGTTCTTTGTGGCGACGTAGCGCGTCGCACACCGCGTCAATGTCTTCGCGGGTGGTTTCGGGACCGAAAGAGAGACGCAGTACGCCGGCGGCGGTGCGCTTGTCCAGCCCCAGCGCCGACACCACATGGCTGGCCTTGCCCTTGTGACAGGCAGAACCGGCGCTGATACAGATGCCCTGTGCACCCAGATCGGTGACCACATTGGCGCTGGGATAGCCGGGGAGGGATACAGAGAGAATGTGGGGCGCTTCACCCTTACCTATTTCCACCAACGTGGGGATCTGCAAAAGTTTTTGGCGGCAGTATTCTTTCAGCTCCACCATGTGGGTGATGATTTCGGCATGGTGTTCCATGCGCAGTTCTACTGCCTTGGCAAAACCGGCGATCTGCGCGGTGGCTTCTGTGCCGGATCGCAGGGAGAACTCCTGCCCGCCGCCGGGAAGCAGGGGGCGGGGGTTACGCAGGTGAGGGGCAATATACAGTGCGCCGATGCCCTTGGGCCCGCCGATTTTATGAGCGCTGAAGCTCATCATATCCACGCCCCAGCCCACGGGATCACAGGGAACTTTCATAAAGCCCTGTACGGCGTCACAGTGCAGCAGTGCGCGGCTCTTTTTCTCACGCAACAGCGCTGCCGTTTCGGCTACGGGGAAGATGCAGCCGGTTTCGTTATTCACCAGCATCATGCTCACCAGTACCGTGTCTTCGCGCAATGCATTGGACACCTGATCCGCCGTCACATGACCGGTGCGGTCCGGCTTGAGGTAGGTTACCTCATAGCCCTGCTGCTCCAACAGTTTGCAAGGCTGCAAAATGGCGCTGTGTTCCACAGCAGTGGTAATGATGTGACGTCCGCTATGGCGCCCGTGCCACACGGCGGCCTGAATGGCCCAGTTATCGCTTTCGGTGCCGCAGGAGGTGAAGAACAAACGGTCACTTTGGCAGCCAACAGCGGCAGCCACGGTGGCACGGCAGCGGTCCACCAACTGCTTGGCCTGCTGACCCAGTGGGTACTGGGCAGAGGGGTTTCCATATTGATTGGTCAGCACATCCATCATTTCCTGCGCTACGGCAGCGGGAATGGGTGTGGTGGCGGCATGATCCAGATAATGCATAGACAGCACTCCGTTTTCTTGAGGATTTTCACGCGGTGCGGGACTTGTCATTGCCGCGGCTATCGCGTATAATAAATAAAATCGTACGCCTCTTTCGGCGTTATACAGGCAGATTCCGTAATTACTTATTATACGGAATTCAGAAAGAAAGTGCAAGGGAGAAACCGATGCGAGTTGCCATTTATACCCTTGGCTGCAAGGTGAATCAATATGAAACAGCGGCCATGGAGACGGAACTGCAAAGTCGCGGCCACGCGCTGGTCGATTTTGAGAGCGAGGCTGACGCCTATATTATCAATACCTGCTCCGTCACCGCGGTTAGCGATAAAAAATCCCGACAGATGATCCGCCGGGCAAAAAAACGCAATCCCAAGGCGGTGGTCGCCGCCTGTGGCTGCTATGTGCAGACCCATACAGACGAGGCACAGCAGTTGGGGATTGACCTGATTTCCGGCACAGGCCAGCGCATGGAGTTCCTCGACCTGTTGGAGCGTTCTGTCAGCGCGCAGCAGTGTATCGTTCATGTGGACGAGGCGCTGCGCCGCCGTGATTTTGAGGTGCTGCACGCCGGAGGTCAAGCCGGACGTACCCGCGCTATGCTGAAGGTGGAGGATGGCTGCGTTAATTTCTGCACCTATTGTATTATTCCCTATGCCCGTGGGCCGGTACGCTCCGAGCCGCTGGCGGCAGCGGTGGCACAGACGCAGCAGCTGCGCGCCGAAGGCTACCGTGAGATCGTTATCACCGGCATTGAGATATCCTCCTACGGACGGGATTTTAAGGACGGCACATCGCTGATCGACCTTTTGGAGGCGGTGAGTGAGGCTGCAGGCGATTTGCGTCTCCGGCTGGGAAGTCTGGAGCCGCGTACCATCACGGAGGAGTTTTGCCGCCGTGCATCGAAGCTGTCGAATCTGTGTCCCCATTTCCACTTGTCGCTGCAGAGCGGCTGCGATGCAACCCTCAAAGCGATGAACCGCCGTTACGATACGGCGCGGTTTTTCGAGTCGGTATCGCTGCTGCACCGCTATTTTGACCGTCCGGCCATCACCACTGACCTGATCACCGGATTCCCCGGCGAGACAGAGGAAGATTTTGCGGCAACACTGGCCTTTATCCGGAAGTGCGATTTTGCCGCTATGCATATTTTCCCCTATTCCATCCGCCCCGGTACACCGGCGGCCAAGATGGCTCAGGTGAACATGAGCGTGCGGGAAGATCGTGCCCACCGCGCCGCCGATGTGGCCGCGCAGATGCACCGGCAATATCTGGATGGCTGCGTGGGCAAGACGTACCCTGTGCTCTTTGAGCAGCGCCGCGACGGCTATTTCGTCGGTCACGCGCCCAACTATATGGAAGTGGCGGTGGACACGGCGGAAGACGTGCACAACTGTGTGCGCCTTGTGACCATTACCCACACCGACGGCGAAACGCTGTTTGGCCGCTGGAAGGAGGAAACAGAATGAACCACTTTTTTGCTTATCTTTCCCGTATGCGTTTTATCAACCGCTGGGCGTTGATGCGCAACAGCTATACGGAGAACATCGCCGAGCACAGCCATCAGGTGGCGGTGCTGGCTCATGCGCTGGCGCTGATCCGCAATGAGTATTTCGGCGGACAGGTGGACGCCGGCGCGGTGGCGGCTGCGGCGCTGTACCATGATGCACCGGAGATCCTCACCGGTGATATGCCTACGCCCATCAAGTACTATAATCCTGCCATCCGTGATGCGTACAAACAGGTAGAGCAGGTGGCTTGCCATAAGCTGCTGGACATGCTGCCGCAGGAACTGCGCCACACCTATGACGATCTGCTGCGTCCGGCGGATGAAGAGGTGGAGCAGTTGGTGAAGGCGGCGGACAAGCTGTCGGCATGGATCAAGTGTGTTGAGGAGCTGAAGGCCGGCAACCTGGAATTCCGCGCCGCTGCTGACCAGACGGAAAAGGCGCTGGACAGCTACGGATTGCCGGAAGTGGCTTATTTCAAAGAACATTTTATGCCCAGTTTCCGCTTGACGCTGGACGAACTGGAGTAAGAGATAAAGGAGAAAGATGATGAAAGCAATCGTAACGGTGGTCGGCAAGGATCAGGTGGGCATCATTGCCGGTGTTTGTAACACGCTGGCCGACGAGAAGATCAATGTGCTGGATATCAGCCAGACCATTATGCAGGGTTATTTTACCATGATGATGGTGGTGGATTTGGCCCAATGCACCACTTCTTTTGATGAACTGAGCAGTGCGCTGCACAGCTTCGGCGAGGGACGCGGCCTGTCCATCCGTATCCAGCGCGAGGATATCTTTGACGCCATGCATCAGATTTGAGGTGAAAGAGTATGCTGAACCTCTCCAATATTATGGATACCATCCGGATGATCGACCAGCAGCATCTGGATATCCGCACGATCACGATGGGCATCTCGCTGCTGGATTGTGTCAGTGAGGATCCCCGTCGCTGCTGCGACAAGATTTACGATAAGATCACCCGCAGCGCCGCCAATCTGGTGCGTACCGGTGAGAACATTGAAAAGGAATTTGGCATTCCCATTGTCAACAAGCGCATTTCCGTGACACCTATGGCACTGGTGGCCGGCAGCTGCGAGACAAAGAACTACGTTCCCTTTGCGTTGGCCATGGATCGCGCCGCCAAAGAGTGCGGCGTCAACTTTATCGGCGGATTTTCCGCACTGGTGCAAAAAGGTTTTGCCAAGGGTGATGAGTATCTGCTGGAGGCGATTCCTGAAGCGCTTTCCTGCACCGATATCGTCTGCTCCAGCGTGAATGTGGGCTCCACCCGCGCCGGCATCAATATGGACGCCGTGGCGCGCATGGGACGTATTATCAAACAGACGGCGGCACTGACCCGCGACAACGACGGCCTTGGCTGCGCCAAACTGGTGGTATTTTGCAACGCGGTGGAAGATAATCCCTTCATGGCAGGTGCGTTCCACGGTGTGGGCGAGGCGGACCGCGTGATCAACGTGGGTGTGTCCGGCCCCGGTGTGGTGTACCACGCGCTGCAAAAGTGTAAGGGACAGCCTTTTGATGTGGTGGCAGAAACCATCAAAAAGACGGCGTTCCAGATCACCCGTATGGGCCAGATGGTAGCGGCCGAAGCGTCCCGTCGTCTGGATACACCCTTTGGTATTGTCGACCTGTCGTTGGCTCCCACGCCGGCGGTAGGTGACAGCGTTGCCCGTATCTTAGAGGAGATGGGATTGGAAGTGTGCGGCACCCACGGTACGACCGCTGCGCTGGCGCTACTGAACGACGCGGTGAAAAAGGGTGGTGTGATGGCCTCGAGTCATGTGGGCGGCCTCAGCGGCGCGTTTATCCCCGTCAGCGAGGACGAGGGTATGATCGCTGCGGCGCTGGGCGGCACGCTGACCATTGATAAACTGGAAGCGATGACCTGCGTCTGCTCCGTGGGGCTTGATATGATCGCTGTGCCCGGTGATACCACCGCCGAGACCATCAGCGCTATCATCGCCGATGAGGCGGCTGTCGGCATGGTCAATTCTAAAACCACTGCTGTGCGCATTATCCCCGTGGAGGGAAAGACGGTAGGCGACATGGTGGAAATGGGCGGCCTTTTGGGAAGTGCACCGGTGATGCCGGTACACAGGGAGTCGGCTGCTTCCTTCATTGCCCGTGGCGGACGGATTCCTGCGCCGCTGCAGAGCTTGAAGAATTGACCTATGATCAGACTTGCAACAGAGCGGGACTTGCCCCGTGTTTTTGAAGTATACGCCACCGCGCGGCAGCTGATGGCGCAAAACGGCAATCCTACCCAATGGGGAGATTTTTACCCGCCTCATGAGATGCTGCGTGCCGATGTGCCTGCAGGCCGCCTTTGGGTGGTGGAGCGCGACGGCGTGATTCGTGCCGCCTTTGCGCTGGTGTTCGGCGAAGACCCGTCTTACGGATATATTGAGGGCGCGTGGCGCAGAAATGATCCCTACGCTACGATCCATCGGCTTGGCAGCGACGGAAGCGGTGGCATCTACGATGAGGTGCTCACGTTCTGCCGCGAAAAGAGTGACTATCTGCGCATCGATACCCACCATGACAACCGCGTGATGCAGCAACTGGCTGAGCGCAGCGGTTTTTGCCGCAGCGGTATCATCTATATGTGCGATGACGGCACACCCCGCATTGCCTACGAGTGGTACGAAGGCATTGAATAACGCAAAAACCTCCCTGCACATGCAGGGAGGTTTCGTTTGTTTATTCGTCCTTGGCCAACAAAAACACAATAGCCAGAATGGCGGCAAAGCCGAGAAGCTGCACGAGAGAGAAACTGTCGCCCAGCCACACGACACCCAGCACCACGGCTACCAGCGGCTCACCCACCGACAAAATGGAGGCGCGCACAGGACCGGCATCCCGGATACCTTGCAGGAAGAGGAAAAAGGCCAGCGAGCCAATTACCACCGTGACACCCACCGCCAGCCAGCCTACCGGCGGCAGCGTAATACCCATGGTCCAGCTGCGGCTGACACCGTTGATGAAAATGCCGGCCATGGTCATGGCGATGCCCAGAATTATGCCCTGATTCCAGCGCTTGAGCAGTGGGCGGCCTACCAGCGTGTAAAGGGTAGCACCTACGGCGGTGGCAAGACCCCAGAACAAACCTTGCGGGGAGAGGATCATCTGCCGCGGATCACCGCCGGTGACCAGCAGATAGGTGCCGATCAGCGCCAGCATCACCGACCAGAACTCATTGCGGCGAGGCTTACGCCGCGTCTGCAAACAGGTGATGACCATGATGAATACTACGTTCAGCGTTTGCAGCACCGTGGTGGTAGCAGCATTGGAGTGGTAGATACCGCTGGAGTATGCATAATTGCACAGCAGCAGACCGCCCAGACCGTAGACGGCCACGCGACCAATATCACGGGGATATTTCCAAATTTCTACGAACTGCTTGCCGTGTTTGGGCAGAGAGATCAGCGTGAGCAACAGGCCGGAGAACAGCATGCGCATGCAGGAGAGCCACAGGCTGGTCACATGCGGAAAATTGGTAAAAACAAATTGGGAAAAGGTGCCGGATACGCCCCAGCACATGGCACCCAACGTGGCACTGATACAGCCGCGAATCACGCGGGAATCGGTTTTCTGCATGGTAAAAACCTCGGTTTCGTCAAAGCTCGTAAAATTCAGTGTAGTGTGTAGTGGGGGAAAAGTCAAGTGTTAGCGGGTAAAAGAGCGAAAGTGTCACAAAAATGTAATGAATTTCCATGGGGGGATGATATAATTATAAAAAAGAGAAAAAAGACTTGACTGTGCACTTGCTGCACAGCGTATGATCGGCGCAGAAAGGAGTGATGGAGATGGACTGGTTCTCAAAACGGAAGAATGCAGTACTGCTATGCTTCGGGCTTGGCGGTGTGCTGGCACTGCTGCTGATCATTTATGCCCCGGTGCGGATGTACACGCTGGTACTGGACGGCGGAGAATTGCAGGAAATGGCTCTCCTCTGCGCGGCTCCGGAGAGGTCGGATGAGCTCGTCTATGTGAAAGACGAGCAGGTATGTGCTCAAGTGGTGAAAGCCATGGAGGGAATCTCCCTGCGTCGGGTACGAAGCGCTCCGTATGTGTCCATTCGCGAGCCGATTTATATTGTCAAGCCGTCACTGATGAGTGGCGGAATGGCGACAGGCTTTACGGTGGATGCTGAGGGAGCGGTATATTGTGGCCACGTGCAATACCGCACACTGAATAAGGAAGACGGAGCGGTACTGTATGCGGCTATGGAACAGATTTGGCAGCAAATGAAGAAATAAAAAGAAGCTCGGTTGACCGTAATCAACCGAGCTTCTTTTATACAGTTTGTACGCTCAGCAGGGAGGGGGCTTGCTGCGGGAATTGACCGGTACGGGCCTCGCTGGCACTGCAGTGCAGAAAGCGGCGGTAGTGGCGGTTCATGTGGGCCTGATCGAAATAGCCGCAGGCCACAGCGATGTGCAGCAGCGACTTGGGCGATGCCGTCTGCATAGTTTGCAGTGAGTGGTGCAGCTGTACCAGCTCGCACTGTGTTTTGGTGGACACTCCTACGCGGCGGCGAAAAACGCGACTGAGATATCGCTCGGAGCAGCCCGCGGCCTGTGCCAGTTCCGATACGGTGATTTGTCCGTTATTCTGCTCAATCAGCGCGAGGCAGCGCCGCAGCATAGCCATACTTTGGTAGCTGCGTCCACCCTGTCGATCCAGCCAGTGGAAGATATGGGCATTGCGCTGCTGGAAGGAGGTACTCTCAGCCAACTGTTGCTGCAGCAAGGGGAGCTCCTCTGCAAATTCAGCCAGCGGAGTTACGCGGTCGGTAAGGCTGGACAGATCCCTGTCCGTCAGCCAGTCGCTGCAGCCACAGCGAAGGCGCAGGCAATAAACGGTAGACCGCTGCGGCAGTTCCAGAGAGCGGGCAGAGGTCATAGGCCCGCATAGCAGTGCTGTGGCAGAGACATCCGTAGAGAGAAACAACAAGGTTAGTTCTGTGGTGGGCAGCAGCAGATAGTTTTGCGTGGTGTCAGTATCGTTAAAAAGCTGAAAGGTGTCGCGTACCAGATGAGAGAACTCCGAGCCTTCGGAGAATAACCGCTGCTGCAGATGCAGATGAGGTGTGCGGGGCAACAAGGGATAAGCGCCGCTGCGCGCCGTTACTGTGGGATAGAGATCCATGCTGTACCTCCTGCAGAACTTTTTTTCAGTGTAGCACAAATCGGCGGATTTGGGAATTGCCGAAAAAAACATGCACCCTTTCGGGCGCATGTGAGATAGTCTTATGCGTAGGGATCTACGATGTGAACCTGCACGCCCATATCGCGGTAGGGTTTGCACAGCTCCGGCGGGGTACCGCTGTCCGTAACCAGATGGCTCAGCTGATCGGCAGGGCAGATATTGTAGACAGAGACCGTACCGAACTTACTGTGGTCAGCAATACCAATGACGCAATCTGCCTTCTCAATGAAGGTGCGCAGCAGTGCCGACTCGTCCATGCGGTAGTCAGTCAGACCACGCTCGGGCGTGATACCGCCGATACCGATAATCAGCTTGGTGGCGTTGAAGATCCGCAGATTTTCCACGGCGGTGATGCCGGCGGTGGAGAAGTCGTCGCCGCGGACATGTCCGCCCAGACAAAACAGATTGATGGTAGGACAGTTGGCCAGTTCCATGGCCACCGGCAGAGAATTGGTGATCACCGTCAGATTCTTGCGGCTGCGAAGACAACCCGCTACTTCCAACGCCGTCGTGCCAGGAGCGATGATGACAGTATCGCCGTCTTTGATCAGATCAGCTGCTGCACGGGCAATGGCCTGCTTTTCGCCGGGGTGCTCTTTCTGGCGCGTTTGATAAGCAGACTCGCTGGCATGAGGGCGTACACTGACAGCGCCGCCGTGGATGCGCTTGACCACGCCTTCCTGCTCCAGATATTCCAGATCCCGTCGGATGGTTTCCGAAGAAACCTGAAAACGGCTGACCAGCTCCTGTACATTGACAAAGCCGGCGCTGTTGAGCATATCTTTGATGCATTCGCGTCTTGTATGCAGCATAAGAGTCCGCCTTTCCGCACCCTGATTGGGTTGCATTTGTGTGCCGATTTCCACACGGTGTATTACGTAAAATCGGCATAGGATATACGTTACTAATCATTATACGCTTCTTTTTCGTAAAATGCACGAAAAATTTTGAAATATAATGAAAACTTTTCGCGAATAAGCGATTTTGATCCGAGAAACGGGCTACTGCGTTGGGAAACACCACATTTTTCCAAAAACCGGATGGCAGGGGGGAGAGGAAATTGTCAAATGTGGAGAAACGAATACAAACACACAAAAACACACATTGAGATTCTTGACATCTTTGCCATGCGGTGATACTATAAGAATGCCGGGAGCAGTATGTCCAACTGACCGGTTGAATAAATTTGAAAGAGGTTGATTCCCATGAAGACTATGCTGTTCAGCCCCGGCCCCGTTATGGTCGAGGAGCCCGTTCGTCAGTCCCTGCTGCACTATGATATCTGCCACCGCAGCGCCGAGTTCGAGGAGCTGTTTGTTGACATTCAGGCCAAGGTTCTGCGCCTGTTCAACGCTGATGACAGCTACTATTCCGTGATCGTTTCCGGTTCCGGCACTTCCGCCAATGAGACCTGCCTGTCCTCCGTGTTCGCCGATGGCGACGAGGCTCTGCTGATCAACAACGGCGTGTTTGGTGACCGTCTGCTGGAGATCCTGACCAAGTACAATGTTCCCACCCATAACTATCAGCCCGGCTGGGCCAATGACCCCGATCTGGCCGAGGTGGAGGAGATCCTGAAGAACAACCCCAAGATCACCTTCGTCTGCATGGTCTTCCACGAGACCAGCACCTCCATGATCAACCCCGTCAACGCCATTGGTAAGCTGGCCAAGAAGTATGGCAAGCGTTACTTCGTCGACTGCGTGTCCGCCGCCGGTGGCCAGCACATCGACGTCGTTGAGAACAACATCGACCTGTGCACCAGCGTCGGTGGTAAGTGCCTGGGCTGCTATCCCGGTTCCGCTTATATCTGCGGTAAGGAAGAGCTGATGGCCGCTACCGCTCCCGCTCAGGGCAAGAACGTGTACCTGAACCTGGGCAAGCACTATCAGATCGCCAAGTCCAGCCATCAGACCCCCAACACCCCCAACGTCAACCTGTTCTGGCCCCTGCAGGCCGCTCTGGACTGGGCTCTGGAGAAGGAGACCCTGGCCGGCCGCGTTGCCCGCTATCAGGAGTGCGCCAAGATCCTGCGTGACGGTATGAAGGAAATGGGCCTGAAGTTCCTGCTGCCCGAAGAGAAGATGTCCAACACCGTTACCTCCGTCTTCCTGCCCGAGGGCTGCAAGATGAAGGTTGCCGAGTTCGTTGAGGCTCTGGAGAAGGCCGGCTACACTGTGTATCCCGGTAAGGGCAAGTATCTGGAAATGAACATGTTCCAGGTTGCCAACATGGGCGCTATCTATCCCGAGGACTGCAAGAAGTTCCTGGCTGTGATGAAGGAGATCATCTTCGGCTAAGCCGACGGACGAACCTACATACAATAAAAAGACCTGCTCAATGAGCAGGTCTTTTTTCTTTAGTTTTCCCAATGCAGTGCGTACAGGTTGCCTACTTCCAAGCCTTCGCTGTCGGTAAGCATGGGGCTGCAGCCGCCCCATTGTCCCAATACGAAGAAGGGCTCTTGCACCTCGGCACTGCTCTCAGCGCCGCTGATGGTAACCCATGCCGTATAGTCGGCGCGCAGCGCGTCATACTCCTCCTGCAGATAGGCCAGCACGTAGCCGTCGCCCGTGCCCAGCGCGCGCTGAGCGGGCACTTCCGCCTTGTCCATCGTTTCCAGCGCAGTGAGGAACTGCTCCAGCGTCACCGTTTCTTCCACAGTCCAGTCAGCCAGTGAGAGGGGCATATGGTGGTCACGATAGCCAGTTTCGATGCTGCCGATGGGCAGCACAACCGTGACAGTACCGCGGTTCCAGAACTCCATGCCGCTGATCTTGCCGCTATGAGCAATGACTTCCAACGTCATGGAGAGTGGTGTGCCGAAGCCGTCCAGTTCCACACGGGCGCTGCGTACGCGGATGCGATCCTCCGAAGCGGCTACCTGCGTGCGGATGGCCTGCAGAAGCTTTGCATAATCTACGCTGCGGTACTTGCGGGGCACGGGGCCTTGGGAGTAGCCGTGAAGATCCTGGTATACCTCCCAGCAGGTGCGGGCAGAAGGCCCGGTGAGGCAATAGAGATAGGTATCGTCCATATAAGTGATGTGGGCGCTGGCGGGAAGGTCTTCCACCGGCAGTTCCTGCCGATTCTCACCCTCCAAGTCTACGCTGACCACTTTGCCCTCTTCCACAAAGCAGATGCGGCCTTTGGCAATCACCAGCGGCTGCGGTTCGCTGCCCAGCGCCACGATTTGCTCCACCGTGCCTTTGTCATCCTTGTAAAGTACGCTGTAGCCTCCCTCGTACTGATCCACATAGTAATTCTCCAGATCGCGGATAGGTTCGCAGCCCACTAAAGACAGCATCAACAGAAAAATGCACAATATAGTAAATGTTTTCTTCATGATATTCGCCTTTTATTCGTCGATTTTGCCGCGGGCGTGAAGCACATCGTCGGCAGTGAGGAGCATCAGATCCTCGCGGGTGATCTCCTCCTGCTGTGCCAGACGGTTGTTCTGCGCCACAAGAATGGTTTCGAAAATGTTGCGTACGCCGCGGCCGTTGCCGAAGGTGCCGTCGGCGCTCTCCTCGGCGATATAGTCGCGCACCATTGCGCGAGCCTCGTCAGTGAGCGTGTAGCAACTCTTGGAGCAGCGCATGTCGAAGATGGACATCATCTCGTCAGTGGTGTAGTCGGGGAAGAGCATGAAACGGTTGAAGCGGGACTCCAGACCGGGATTGGAGTGAACGAACTTCTCCATCAGGTCGGTGTAGCCGGCCACGATCACCACCAGATCGTCGCGGTGATCCTCCATGGCCTTGAGGATGGTCTCGATGGCCTCCTGTCCAAAGTCGTTTTCGCTTTTGCCGTTGAGGGCGTAGGCCTCGTCGATGAACAGCACGCCGCCCATGGCCTTGTCGATGACTTTCTTGGTTTTCAGCGCCGTCTGCCCCACATAGCCGGCCACCAGTCCGCTGCGGTCCACCTCCACCAGATGACCCTTGGACAAAATGCCCAGCGAACGGTAAATGCGGCTCATCAAGCGGGCCATCATGGTTTTACCGGTGCCGGGATTACCGGAAAACACCATGTGCAGCGAGAGATCGGCCGTAGGCAGATCGTGCTCGGCACGCAGCTTATAAACCTTCACCATATTGATGAGGCTGCGCACCTCGTCCTTGATCACATCCAGCCCTACATAGCCGTCCAGTTCTGCCAGAAGATCTTCCATCTTCTCGGGGGGCGGCAGCTGCTCCTCTTCCACCGGCTCTGCCGGCTGGGGATCTGCTGTTTTGGGTGATTCCTTTTTATCTTCGTGGGGGACGACAGGTTCTTTTTTGCCTACGTTGGCAAAAGGGGTGCCCCAGAAATCGTCGCCCATACTGCGCAGACCGCGCTCGGACATGGTGCGGATCACGTCCAGCTGCTGCAAGATGATCTGATCTTTTTTATCCATAGAGATTCTCCTTATGCGTGTCCCAACCGAATGTTTTGCATGGCGCGGAACATCAGTGACGATACAAGACCGGTGATGGTACCGGTGATCAGTGATACGCCCAACAAAATGGGCAGATAGCCCAGCACGGCGGTGTTGCCCAGGGTGATACAGGCGGCAGCAATCTGACCGATGTTGTGACCGGCAGCGCCGCCGATGGATACACCGAAGATGGACAGACGCTGCAGATGCTTTAAGCCAATCATCACCAGCATGGCGACGATGCCTCCCAGCAGCGAGTAGAGTAGTGCTGAGAAGTTGCCGGCAAAGAGAGAGCCTAAAAGACAGCGGGCAATGAGAATGCTCAGCGCCTGCTTGGAACCTAACCGATACAGGGCAAAGACGGTGACGATGTTGGCAAGACCCAGTTTCACACCCGGCAGCGGGATCACCGCTGTGACGGGGAACATATTTTCCATGGTGCTCAGGCCCAGTGCCAGTGCTGTCAGCATGGCGCCCAGCGCCAGCTGCTGTGTTTTATTTCGCACGCAACGCACCTCCTCAACCCAAGATCAGGTCCGGATCACCGGATTGCTTCGTGCCTTCCAGCTTCACCACTACCTGCTCGGGCAGGCAGATGATGCTCTGGCCCACGCGGCTCACATGGCCGGTGCGTACGCAATCCTGTGTGGGACAGTCGGAATGGGTCACCTGCGCGCCAAAGGCGGTCAGGGAAATGGTCAGGTGGTATTTGCCGTCAATTTCGATTTGCCTGTCGCCGTCCAAACCGGACAGGTCAATGCGCTCCACCTCTTTTCCGTAATGGAGCACCACGGCGGTCACATCGCCGTCCTTGCTGCCAAGTCCGCCATAGAACACCACGGAGGTACCGATGGCCAGCAGAGCCACCAACAGCGCAACGATGCCGTCAAAGAAATTGGGCCGCAGCTTAGGTGATGACTTGGACACGGTAAGGCCCCCCTTCCTCGGTGGTGATGTGCTCGGCAAGACCGGCGGTATAGTACACGGTGTCTTCGGTAACGAGCACCATGTCAAATTCTTCCTCATGGGCGTGCCAGAACTTCTGTGCACTTTCCAGGCCCATGACATACAGCGCCGTGGAATAGGCGTCGGCCATAGTGCCGTTTTGCCCAATGATAGTAACGCTCAAAAGGTCGCTTTGCGCAGGCACACCGGTGGCCGGATCGATGATGTGTTGGTACACCGTACCATCCTCGGCGGTAAAGTAGCGCTGGTAGCCACCGGAGGTAACGGCAAACTGATTGCTCAGCTGCACCATGGCGGCAGAGCCTGCCGTGTTTTTAGGGTCGCGGATGGATACATTCCAGAAGCTGCCGTCTGCCTTGGTGCCATGGGCATAGACGTTGCCGCCCAGACTGGCCCAACCGCCGGTGACGCCGTTTTGACGGTAGAGTTCTGCCACGCAGTCGGAGGCGTAGCCTTTGGCGATGCCGCCCAGATCGATGCGGCAGCCTGCGTCCAAGGTGACGGTGTCGCCATCCAACTGCACATGATCGCTGCCTACCAGCGGCAGCAGTGTGCGGATCTCGTTGGCACTGAGTACGCGGGGCATATCGGAATGGATCCCCCATGCATCCACCAACGGTGCGATGGTTACATCAAAAGCGCCGGAGGTTGTTTGCGCATATTGCAGAGCACTGCGCAGCAACGAAGCTGTTTCGTGGCTGACTGTTACACTGCCGCCGCCGTTGATGGCCGACACTTCACTGCCGGTGCGGGTGCGGGAGAGCAACGCTTCCAAGCGGTTGATCTCCTGCGCGGCGGCGTTGAGTGTCTCCTCTGCATTCTCACCCACGGCGTAAAAATCCATTACCGTATCCATGGCAAAGATCTGTAGCGTCTGCTCCTTGGGTTGGCTGCAGCCGGTGCAAAGCAAAAGCAGTGCCGCCAGCAGGGAAACAAGTATTTTTTTCACAGTTCGCGCCGTCCTTCCAGCGCACGCATCAGCGTGGCATCATCGGCAAACTCCAGGTGGCCGCCCACCGGAATGCCGTAGGCGAGGCGGGTGACCTTCACACCGAAAGGCTTCAGGAGGCGGGAGAGATACAATGCCGTGGTCTCGCCCTCGGTGTCGGGGTTGGTGGCCATGATTACCTCTTGG
Source organism: Oscillospiraceae bacterium (assembly GCA_015067975.1). Classification (GTDB taxonomy): domain Bacteria; phylum Bacillota; class Clostridia; order Oscillospirales; family Oscillospiraceae; genus Vescimonas. Next base: position 44,207 of record SVLK01000002.1, read on the forward strand.
ATATCACCGGCAGCCACGCGGTCCACCAGCGACTTGATCTGCAAATCATCCGGACCTACGTGATTCATGGGGGAGAGCACACCGTGCAGCACATGGTAGCGTCCGGTGAACTCCCGGGCGCGCTCGATGGCGATCACGTCACGGGGATCGGCCACCACGCAGATGGTGTGTTCATCCCGCTTGGGGCTGGCGCAGATGGGGCAGAGCCCGCCGGCCGTCAGATTGCGGCACACGGGGCACAGCGTTACGCCCTGCTTAGCCTGCACAATGGCATCGGCAAATTCCTGCGCCTCATGCAGCGGCAGGCCCAACACATAAAAGGCCAGACGCTGGGCGGACTTACCGCCAATGCCGGGAAGGCGTGCAAATTGTTCCACCAGCTTTTCCAGCGGCGCGGGGAAATATTCCATAGTTGTATCCTCCGTTTGTGGGATGTAAAACGATTATCCGCGCAGTGCGGCAATACGTGCGGGGATGTCGGCGGCTTTGTACACGGCGCTGCCGGCCACCAACACATTGGCGCCGCTGGCAATGCAGACAGGAGCGGTATCGGGGTCGACGCCGCCGTCCACCTCCAGCTCGCAAGCGGGATTCATCTCGTTGATATAACCGCGCAGTTCCTGCACCTTGGGCATCATATCGGCCATGAACTTCTGACCGCCGAAACCGGGCTCTACTGTCATCACAAGGATCATCTCCACCTCGTTGATGAAAGGCAGCGCAGCAGAGGCGGGGGTCTTGGGCTTGAGCACCACGCCGGCCTTCTTGCCCTTGGCATGGATCAGGCGCAGTGCCTCGTGAATATTTTCCTCCGTGTCGGACTCCACGTGGCAGGTAACGATGTCAGCACCGGCATCGCAGAACTGCTCCACATAGCGCACGGGGCGCTCAATCATCAGGTGAACGTCCAGCGGCAGCGCGGTGGTGGGGCGAATGGACTTGACCACCGGAATACCGATGGAGATGTTGGGGACGAACAGTCCGTCCATCACATCCACGTGGACATAGTCGGCACTGGAGATACGCTCGATATCGCGCTGGAGATTGGCAAAGTCGGCCGACAGAATGGAGGGAGAGATCTTGATCATAAATACTACCTTCCTTTCACAGTAGGTGCAGCGCACCGCGGAGAGCGCGGCGGCATAGGATGACGGTGAGCGGTGGACCGCGGCGGCAGCATTCCGGCTCAGTTCAGTGCGCAGCCGCCTTTTCGTTTCCGTGCAGGCCGGACGCCCGCATCGCTTTTCAGATAGGGGGGTGGCGGAACAGTCTGCCGCCCCCTGCGTGTGTGCATAATTTTCCTCTTATATTATAACGCTATCGTAAGATGAATGCAACGGAGAAAAGCGATTGCTCGCGCCTTGCGGCACAGGAAGAATCATGTCCAATTTGTGAATTTTGCGCTTCGGGACTTTACCTTTGCCGGATTTTAGCGTAAAATAAGCCCGTCAGCTTCCGCAAGGATGCTATGTTTGCAAGGAATCGAGGCTTTTGTATGGGTTTCTTTCAGAAAATAGGGAATGCGCTTTCCCGCTTTATGTACGGCCGTAACGGTGCCGACCAGCTAAGTCTGACCATGGTGTGGACGGCTCTTTTGCTGGATATTGTGGGAGCGTTCACCAAAAGCGATTTAGTTAACGGCATTACCGGACTGGTGTCCGGCGTGCTGCTGCTTTTGGCGCTACTGCGTATTTTTTCCCGCAATCTGCAAAAGCGGCGGGCGGAAAACGCCAAGTTTCTGGAAAAAGTCTGGTGGCCGGTCAAGCGCAAGTTCTCTCAGGCTCGTCAGCAGTCCAAGGACAAGGAGCATAAATACTTTACCTGCCCCAACTGCGCTGCCGTATGCCGTGTGCCCCGTGGCAAGGGCAAGGTGGTCATTACCTGCCCGCGCTGCCGCACGCAGATCCACGGAAAAACGTAAGTATATACGAAAGAACGCACTGGAAAATGTGCGTTCTTTTTTTTGTGAAAAGCGGTTGTAAGCGGGGCTCTTTTGTTTTATAATCAACTAAAGTGATAAATTCAGCCGGCGCTGTCGCCGGCGGGAAAGGGAAGTGCGATATATGAAGATCATTGATATTTTGAAGCAGGATACCCTGTCCATGTCCTTTGAGGTGTTCCCGCCCAAAACCGACTCGGCGTTTGACTCGGTGAAGGCAGCTACGGAGGAAATTGCGCAGCTCAAGCCCGCCTTTATGAGCGTGACCTATGGCGCCGGCGGCGGCACCAGTGCCTACACGCTGGAAATTGCCCGCAATATCAAGGAACGCTACGGTGTGGAAACGCTGGCACATCTGACCTGCGTTTCTTCTACCCGCGAAACGGTACGCCAGCGTATTGCGGAGATCAAGGCGGCGGGGTTGGAGAATGTGATGGCCCTTCGCGGCGACCTGACGGCGGAGATGGAGGGCAAGGACCGCAGCGGCTGGGCCTATCGCTATGCTGTAGATTTGATTGCCGAACTGGCGGACGAGGGCTTTTGTATCGGCGGCGGCTGCTATCCCGAGGTGCACCCCGAAAGCGCTAACCAGAAAGAGGATATCCGGCACTTGAAGGAAAAGGTGGATGCGGGCTGCCAGTTCCTTACCACCCAGATGTTCTTTGACAACAACCTGCTCTATAACTTCCTCTATAAGATCCGCGAAGCCGGCATTACTGTGCCCGTGGTGGCCGGCATTATGCCCATTACCAATGCCAATCAGGTGGCTCGCGCCATTCAGCTCTCCGGATCTCATATGCCCCAGCGCTTTAAGAGTCTGGTGGACAAGTTTGGCAGCGATCCTGCCGCCATGAAGCAGGCCGGTATTGCCTATGCCACCGACCAGATCATTGATCTGTTTGCCAACAACGTGACCAATATCCACGTTTACACCATGAATAAGCCGGACGTAGCACGGCAGATCCAGCAGAATCTGTCGGATATTCTGGGCAAGTGATGGTACATGTCCGACGCTATGACGCCCCGCCGGTAGACTTGGCGGAGGTGCTGCGCTATGCCGCCTGCCGGCAGGCAACGGAAGAAGTGGAGGCGCTGGCCCGTGCCGCTGCCGATGAGGGTAGTAAAGTGATCCGCATGCAGGTGTGCTGGCTGGAAACACCGCTGCAGGTGGAAGGAGACCGGGTCGATCTGGGCTTTTTGCAGGCAGAGACGCCCAAACTGGCGCAGCATCTGCGTGGCTGCGAAAAGGCGGTAGTCTTTGCCGCTACGGTGGGGCTGGAGCTGGACCGGCTCATTGCGCGCTACGGCCGTTTGTCTCCGGCCAAGGGTTTGATGCTGCAGGCCTTCGGCGCAGAGCGGATCGAGGCGCTGTGCGACGCATTTTGTGCCGATCTCGCGGCAGAATACGCCACCCAGGGTCTGCACACCCGCCCCCGCTTTTCCCCCGGTTACGGCGATCTGCCGCTGGAGTATCAAAGGGAGATTTTTCATGCGCTGCAGTGCGGCAAGCATATCGGACTTTATCTCAACGACAGCTGTTTGATGTCGCCGGTGAAATCGGTGACGGCCATTGTGGGTCTTTGCCGCGAGGACAGTGATCACGAAAAAGGCTGCGCCGTTTGTGCGAAGAAGGATTGTTCATTCAGGAGAGGATGACTATGACCATTCGAGAGTTTATGAAAGACCACGCCGTGTATCTGGACGGCGGCATGGGTTCGCTGCTGCAGGCAGAGGGCCTGCGTCCCGGGGAGCACCCCGAGCGGTGGAATCTGACCCACGCAGAGGTGATACGCTCCGTACATAAAGCCTATTTCGATGCCGGCTGCAACGTGGTCAATACCAATACCTTCGGTGCCAACCCGCTGAAATTCAGCACTGAGGAACTGGAGAAGATCGTCTGTGCTGCCATGGAAAATGCCCGTGCTGCGGCAGCGGAGAGCTGCGCAGCACAGCCCAAGTTCGTGGCGCTGGACATCGGCCCGCTGGGGCGGCTGTTGAAGCCCTATGGAGATCTGGATTTTGAAGATGCAGTGTCTGCCTTTGCAGAGGTCGTCCGTCTGGGCGTCAAGTATGGTGCCGATCTGGTGTTCATCGAGACCATGAATGACAGCTACGAGACCAAGGCGGCATTGTTGGCGGCCAAGGAAAACTGTGATCTGCCGGTGTTCGTGTCCAACGCCTACGGGGAGGACGGAAAGCTGATGACAGGCGCTTCGCCTGCGGCCATGGTGGCGCTGTTGGAGGGCATGGGAGCCGATGCCATCGGTGCCAACTGCTCGCTGGGTCCCAAGCAGCTGCGGGGTGTGGTGGAAGAACTGCTGCGTTTTGCCAGCGTACCGGTGATGCTCAAACCCAATGCGGGACTGCCCCGCAGCGTGGCGGGTAAAACGGTGTACGATGTGCTGCCGGAGGAGTTTGCCGCCGAGGTGGCAGATTTGATGGCCAAGGGTGTGCGGATTGCCGGCGGATGCTGCGGCACAACTCCTGCTTACATTGCGGCGCTGACAGAGAAAACGAAAGACATAACGCCCGTGCCGCTGGCAAAGAAAAAACACACCGTGGTCAGCTCCTACACCCATGCGGTGACTTTTGGCCGCGACCCGATTTTGATCGGTGAGCGCATCAACCCCACCGGGAAAAAGCGGCTGAAAGAGGCACTGCGCGCCGGTGACATGGACTATATTCTCAATGAGGGATTGCGCCAGCAGGAGGCAGGCGTGCAGGTGCTGGACGTGAATGTGGGCCTGCCGGAGATCGACGAGGCGGAAGTGCTGACTGCCGCTGTGCGGGAGTTGCAGGCGATCATCAACCTACCGCTGCAGATCGATACCGCCGATGCCGCTGCCATGGAGATGGCGCTGCGCCGCTATAACGGCAAGGCCATGATCAACTCCGTCAACGGCAAGGCTGAGAGCATGGCGGCCATCTTCCCCTTGGTGAAGAAGTATGGCGGCGTGGTGGTGGCGCTGACGCTGGACGAGGAAGGAATCCCCACTACGGCGGCAGGACGTATCGCCATTGCCGAGAAGATCCTCAAGACGGCGGCAGAGTACGGTATTGACAAAAAGAATATCATCTTCGATACGCTGGCCATGACCGTCAGCGCTGAACCGGAAGCGGCCAAGGTAACGCTCTCGGCGCTGGAACATATCGAAAAGGAACTGGATTGCCGCACTTCGCTGGGTGTGTCCAATGTATCCTTCGGCCTGCCCAGCCGTGAGGCGGTAAACGCCGCATTCTTTGCTGCGGCACTGGAGCGCGGGTTGTCTGCCGCCATCATGAATCCCCATTCCGGTGAGATGATGAAGACGTATTACGCCCACCGTGCGCTGCACGGACTGGACGAAAACTGCGCCGATTACATTGATTTCATGGCCCGTTATGTGCCGGTTTCTGCCGTTTCTGCGGTGCAAACTGCGTCTGTCGCGGCGGTGGAGAGCGGTTCTGCATTGCAGGAGGCTATCATCAAAGGGCTGGCCGAGCGTGCCGGAACCATCACCGCGCAGCTGCTGCAAACTACGGACGGACTGGAAATCGTGCAGCAGGAAATCATTCCTGCGCTGGATGCCGTGGGACGCGGATTTGAAGCCAAAACCGTGTATCTGCCCCAACTGCTGATGAGCGCTGAGGCGGCCAAGAGTGCCTTTGAGCAGATCAAGGCCACCATGTCTGCGGCGCAAGCACCGAATCGCTGCTGCGTAGTACTGGCTACGGTGGAGGGGGACATCCACGATATCGGCAAGAACATTCTGCGCCTGCTGCTGGAAAACTACGGCTTTGCCGTGACAGATTTGGGGCGCGATGTGCCGCCGCATACCATTGCCGAAACGGCAGCGCAGCTGGAAGCGCCTTTGGTGGGGCTGAGTGCGCTGATGACCACCACCGTGCCTGCGATGGCCGAGACTATTGCCTTGGTGCGCAAACTTTCCCCCAAGACGAAAGTGATGGTCGGCGGCGCTGTGCTGACAAAGGACTATGCTGATGCCATCGGTGCAGATGCCTACGGAAAGGACGCTATGGCTGGTGTGCGCTACGCTGAACAGGTGGAGGCGGCGCTGTAAAACAACAAAAAACTCCCGTTCCAAACGGAACGGGAGTTTTTGACGTTTGTTAGCCGGCAATCAGTCGAGCGGCGCCGATGTAGTTCTGTGCGTAGTAGGTTTCGCTCAGATAGCTGACGATGACACCCTTGCTGGAGCTGGCGTGGATAAATGCACCGCCGCCCAGATAGATGCCCACATGCTCAAAGCCGCCGGCGCCATAAGCGGTGAAGAACACCAAATCGCCCCGCTGACGCTCCGCGGTGGTCACCGGTGTGCACAGACGGTACTGTCCGGTACAGCCGTGGGGCAGGGAATAGCCATATTCGGCAAAGACACGCATGGTGAAACCGGAACAGTCGGTGCCGGAATAGCTGGAACCGCCGTAGGCATAGGGGGTGCCCAGATAGGTGTAAGCATAGTCGATGATGGCTTCGGTCACATCGATGACGGCCAGCGTGCCCTCATAGTCGGCAAAGTGGGCGCCCTGTGCATCAGCAATGGGCAGATAGCCGGTGGTCTTGCCAAAGTTGATGTGATAGAACCCGTCCTCCATGGCCAGCAGCTTCGCCACCTTGCCGCTGCCGATGGTGCGCAGAACATAGCCTTCGGTGTTGGGGACTTCATAGATATTGGCGCTTTGCGCCGTGATCAGTACGGCGTCGTACAGGGAGATAAAGGCCTTGCGGGCAGCCTCACGTTCAGCTTCGGCGGCAGAGCGCAGCTGCAGCTCCTGCTGCAGTACCAGTGCCTGCGTGGACAGTTCGCTGAGACTCAGCACGCTGCGCTGTTCCAACATGCCCAGCTGGGCAGGCAGTGCCATGCCGCGCTTGTCGGTAATGGCGGTATCAGCGGTATAGGTCATGCCGGCGTCATACAGCGTTTCCACTGCGTCACGATAAGCAGCATTTTGGGCGGCCGCCTCATCGGCATAGACAATAGCGATGCTGCTGCAGAGCACAGTCAGTGTGAGCAGCAGGCAGGCGATTCTTCTTGACATAGTTAACCTCACTTCAGGGGGGATTTCTTAATCTGCCGGTTATCATATCATACCTTTTTCAAAAAAGCTACATAAAAATTACAAAATGATAACAAAATTTGCGGAAGGGTAAAAAACAGATGAATAGAGAAGAATATTATGCAATATATACGAAATATCGCAATGCAACGAGAGCGATTTGAGGGAAGTGATACAGAAAAGGGTTCGTTATACATATATTTTTTGGAAAATTGGGAAAAATACAACAAATACTTGCAAAGACAAGCGGCAATACATATAATAATAAGCCGTGGCAGGACGAAAAATTTTTTTGAAAATGAGGGAACTTTTTTTTCGACTGCTGCGTCTAATGGTCTGGACGCGGTCAAGAGGGCCGCGCAGAATATGTGACAATATGTACTTAAGGAGAAATTCAAATGAAAAAGTTTCTGATGATGACCCTGTGCGCTGTGCTGGTGCTTTCTCTGGTAGCTTGCGGCGGCAAGGGTGGCAATAAGGGCGGTGCCGGCGATTCCATGGCTCTGACCGACATGGTGGACAAGCTGTATGAGGGCATCAGCGCTGACAACATGCCCGCCGTGATGACCCAGGAAGTGCCCGCCGAGGCTTTCGAGGGTGTGTTCTTTATCCCCGCTGTGGACGGCGCTGAGGGCGTCATGTCCGAGCCCATGATGAGCTCTGTGGCATGGTCTGTGTGCCTGCTGCGCGTGGCTGAGGGTACCGATGTGGAAACCGTCCGCGCTGACATCGAGAAGAACATGAACCCCGCTAAGTGGTTGTGCGTAGAAGCTGAGAAGTCCAGCGTGGTTGCCAACGGCAATACCATTCTGCTGGTGATGACCTCCGACGATGCCCACGACATCATCGTGAAGAACTTCAACGGTCTGTGGAAGTAATTTTCACACTATATTAACGCAAACACAGGAAAAAGCCCCCGTTTGATCGGGGGCTTTTCTGACAAAAGGAACGGAGGGACACCATGCTGTTTTCCAGCATCAGTTTTTTATATCTGTTTTTGCCGGTGCTGCTGGTGTACTATGCGGTACCGGTCAGGTGGCGCAATCATGTGCTGTTGATTGCCAGCGTCTTTTTCTATTTTGTGGGCGAACCGGTGTACGTGCTGCTGTTGGTGGTCTCGTCGCTGTCGGACTTTTTCCACAGTTTATACATTGAGAGCCATCGCGGTACCAAAGGGGCAAAAATTGCCCTGATCTCTTCGATCGTCATCAATCTGGGTATGCTGGGCTTTTTCAAATACACCGATTTTTTGATCGGTGCGGTCAACACACTGCTGGGTACGGCGATCCCGCTGACCGGCGTGGAGCTGCCCATCGGCATCAGCTTCTTTACATTCCAGACCATGAGCTATACCATCGATGTGTACCGGGGTGAAGCCAAGGCGGAGAAGAATCTGGCAACGCTGGCCACGTTTGTTTGCCTGTTCCCGCAACTGGTAGCCGGCCCTATCGTACGCTATGTGGACGTGGCAGCTGAGCTGCATGAGAGACACATTAAAAGAGAAGATCTCTACCACGGCGCGCTGCGCTTTGCCTGCGGCTTGGGTAAAAAGGTGCTCATTGCCAACGCCATGGGTGCGCTGTGTGCCGATTTCCGCGCCACCGTGCAGCCATCGGTAGTGTTTTACTGGGTCTATGCCGCGGCCTTTGCGTTGCAGATCTATTTCGACTTTTCCGGCTACAGCGACATGGCCATCGGGTTGGGACGGCTGTTTGGATTCCGATTCCCCGAAAACTTCGATTATCCCTTTATTTCAACCTCCATCACCGAGTTCTGGCGGCGTTGGCATATGACGCTGGGCGGGTGGTTCCGCGACTATCTCTACATTCCGCTGGGCGGCAATCGGGTGTCCCGCGGCCGCTGGATCGTGAACACGGCTATCGTCTGGGCCGCTACCGGGTTGTGGCATGGCGCGGCGTGGAACTATCTGTGGTGGGGCGTGTACTTTGGTGTGCTGCTGGTGCTGGAGAAACTGGTGTGGGGCAAGTGGATGCAAAAGCGCAGCGCTACGCTGCGTTATGTATACACGCTGCCGCTGCTGCTCATTAGCTTTGTGATCTTCAACGCTGCCAACATGGCGCAGCTCACCGGCGATCTGCGTGCCATGTTCGGTTTGGCCGGACTACCGTTGTGGAGCTTTGAAACCGGCTACTATCTGCGCAGCTATGCCGTATTGCTGCTGTGCGCGCTGGTGGGCGCTACGCCGCTGCCGAAAAAAGCGTGGCAGTGGTATGCGTACGGTGAGAAAGAGTCTGTGCTCACTTTGGTGGCCGAACCCCTCTATGTGCTGGCGATGCTGCTGATCTCTACTGCCTATCTGGTGGACGGCAGTTTCAATCCGTTCCTCTATTTCCGGTTTTAAAAGGAGGCTGCCATGGAAAAAGTGAAACAAACATTGGTAGCCGCCGTGTTGGCTCTGACGCTGAGTGGACTGTTTATTGCCCATCTGGTGCTGCCGGATGAAGAACTGTCCTCTTCGGAGCGGCGCAAACTGGAGCAACTGCCGGAGCTGACGTGGGAAGACGTGTTCAGCGGCGACTACTTTGCCGATCTGGAGATATATCTGCTGGATCAGTTTCCGCTGCGTGAGCAGTTCCGCACCCTAAAAGCACAGTTCCAGTACAAAGTGCTGGGTATGCGGGACAACAACGACATCTATTTGGCGGGCGGTCACCTGATGAAGCTGGAATATCCTTTTAAGGCAAGTCAGGCGAAGTTGGCCATCGACAAATTCAATGCCATTTTGGCATCTCATCCTCAAATCGGTGATGCCTATTACGCGCTGATCCCCGATAAGAACTATTTCCTCGCCGAGCAAAACGGATTCCCTGCAATGGACTATGCTGCCTTAGTGCAGCAGGCACAGGAGATCAACGCACAGTATATCGATATTTTCCCGTTGCTGAGCGCCGATGACTATTACTTCACCGACAGCCACTGGCGGCAGGAGTGCATCGTGCCGGTAGCACAGGCACTGGCCGAGGCCATGGGCGCGCAGGTGGACGGTATGGAGGCCTACCGCACCGAAGTTGAGGGCGGTTTCTATGGTGTCTATGCCGACCAGTCGGCGCTGCCGCTGAACTGGGAAATCCTCACTGTGCTGCGCAGCGATGTGACCGATGCTGCCGTGGTGTACAGCGTCGAGCAAAATAAAACGATTCCCGTTTACAATTGGCAGGATTTTCTGGGCATGGATCCCTACGACGTGTACCTCTCCGGTGCCGAGGCAGTGCTGACCATGGAGAATCCGCTGGCACAGAATGACAGGGAACTGGTGGTATTCCGCGACAGTTTCGGCAGCAGCATGGCACCGCTCCTGCTCTCCGGTTACAGCAAGGTGACGCTGGTGGATATCCGCTACATCGCCTCGTCGCTGTTGGACGACTATGTGTCGTTCGATGGTGCCGATGTGCTGTTCCTCTACAGCACCGCGATATTCAATGCCGGTGCCACGCTGAAATAAGAAAAAAACATCCCTGTTCAAGATGAACAGGGATGTTTTTTTATCTATTTTCCAGATATGTGAGAAATGCCGGTGTTTTCGACCAGTATTTGCTGCCCCAGTGAGCAAAGTCCCACTGCATATCGTAGGGGTTGCACTCGTAGTCGATGTAGTAGAGTTTTCCCTGCTGCACCACGAAATTGGTGGGGAAATAGTCAATGTTCAGGCCGTTTTCGTAGAGTATGCGGCACATTGCCTCCATTTGACAGAAATAGTCCTCCTGCATTTCGTCCTGCTCCACCAGTTCACAGAGGGTGGGGCCGTCGATGAACTCTTTCAACAAACGCTCGTTTTGCGTGTCCACATCCAGCAACAGCGGCAGGGGAAGACCCAGTGCCGAAAGTGTTTGGTAATCCCGAAGCTCACTTTCCAGTTTGTTGCCGAACTGATAGTAGTCGCAGGGTTCGTGGTGAATCTGCTTGAGCACATATTCTTGCGTGCCGTCCGTGACGCGGTAGGAATAGCCGCCCTTACCTCGTCCCAGCAGGGAGATCACCTGATATTCCTTTTCATTGACGCGGATGATTTCCATCTGACTGCTCCTTTTTACCGCCATCCGGCAGCGGGATATGCTGGATCCAACCCACGATCTGCCCTGACAGCACCACCGTCAACAGCGAATACCAAAGCCGCGACAGGGGGATATAGGTCAGTGACAGGCCCAGCACCGTCAAATCAGTGAGGAGATAAACGCGCTGAATGGGCCATTTTGTCAGATGGCTCACGGCCATGGCCAGTGCATCGTCACCACCGGATGCGCCGCCGACCCATACACTGAAGCCTGCACCGATGCCCACGAATGCTGCGCCCAGCACCGCTGCCAGCAGCGGCATCTCGTATAGCTGCGGCCACAGAGGAGGAAACTGCTCCACAATGGCATAAGCCAAAGAAAAGCTGCTGGTAGATACCGCGGAATAGACTACGAACTCCCGACCCAACACGCGCCAACCCAGCGCATAGCATGCAACATTGAGGATAAATCCGGAGATGGCGGGGGAGAGGGCGAACCATCGTTGCAGCAGAAGCGTCATGCCCAGCACGCCGCCCTCCGTCACACCGGAAAAGGAGTGGACATGGTACAGACCAAAGGCCAGCACAGCACTGGCGGTGGCGGCAATGAGACAGTATAAAGGCTTGATGCCGCGCAGCATAGTCACACATCCTTTCCTTGAAAATTACCCTTATCATAGCATTGGCTGCCTCAAAAAGCAAGTAGGCAGCTTCTTGCGAAATGAAAGCGGCGGGTGTATCATGTGAAAAAACGTAGGAGAGAAAGACTATGACGAGGATTGCAGTCAGCACCCAGTTGTATGCCGATGTGAAACTGGAGCAGCTGTGGGCGATGCTGGAAAAGGCGGCAGACAGCCGCATCGGTGTGGAGATCTTTCCTGAGCCGCAATTGACCCGTTATGCACCGGCCCTACAGCAGGCAATGCCTCAGCTCCGCCAACGTACGATCACCTTTCATGGACCTTACTGGGGGATTGATCCCTGCTTTTTGCCGCCGGAGCCGGAGGCTGCGGTGTATGAGAAGTACTGGCGCGAAACGCTGGCCGATGCAAAAGCATTGGGCGCGGAATATGTGGTGTACCACCTGTATAACTTCCATTTTGCCCTTGAAGAGCGGCAGGTAAAGCGGGAAGCGGCCATGGAGACACTGGAGCAGACCCGCCGCTGGGCAGCGGAATACGGCGTCAAGCTGGCCATCGAAAATACGGAAACCAGCCGAAACGAAGGGGAAAATCTGCTGACGCAGCAGGAGTTTGTGGACTTGGCACAGGCACAGACTGATTGCGGTGTGCTGATCGATATCGGTCATGTGGCGTGTGCAGGATGGGACCTGACTTCCCTGATGGCCGATCTCCGCGACCGTATTGTGGGCTATCATCTACACAACAACGACGGCTATCGTGATCTGCACCAGCCGATTTTGCAGGGCGTGATCGACATGGAGCAATTTGCAGCCGCTGTGCGATCCTACACGCCGAATGCGATTTTGACGCTGGAATACAATCCGCGCTTTGCTGATGACGAAGAGCGCATTTGCGCAGATTTAATGTGGTTGAAAAATCACGGATTGGGATAAACTGCTCTCCGAGGGAGATGATGGACATGAACATTGTAATGATTGTGTTGGCTGCATTAGCGGTATTGGTGCTGGTGACGTGCTATATTTGCTATCGCATGGCATTTTATGCACAGCGAAAACCTGTCGATGAATCGGTGATGCCGCTGCCTAAGGGACGTATCTATGAGCCCTACTATCCCCAGATGCGCCAATGGATGGAGGAGCTGCGCGCTATGCCCTGTGAAGAGATGGAGATTACCTCTTTTGACGGGCTGCGCTTGCACGCTCGTTTTTACGAGTATGCCCCCGGTGCGTCCATTGAACTGATGGTCCACGGCTACCGCGGCACAGCAGAAGGTGATTTGTGCGGCGGTGTGCAGCGCTGTTTTTCATTGGGACGCAGTGTGCTGCTGGTGGATCAACGTACCTCCGGCAAAAGTGAGGGGCATACCATTACCTTCGGCATCAACGAGAGCCGTGACTGCGCTGCTTGGGCGCGTCTTCTGGTGGAGCGATTTGGAGAGGACGTGCAGATCATTATTACCGGCATTTCCATGGGCGCGTCCACCGTGCTGATTGCTGCCGGCTACGAGGATCTGCCCGAGCAGGTGGTGGGTGTGATTGCCGACTGCGGCTTTTCCAGCGCCAAGGAGATCATCCAAAAAGTCATGGTAAAAATGCACTTCCCGCCGCGGCTGATGTATCCGTTCGTAAAGCTGGCGGCGCGGTTGTTCGGACACTTTGATTTGGAGGAGCGCACGGCGCTGGAGGCGGCGAAAAGATGCCACCTGCCGGTATTTTTCATCCATGGTGAGGATGACCGCTTTGTGCCTTGCGACATGAGTCGCCGCTGCTATGAGGCGTGCTGCGCGCCCAAGCATCTGTTCACTGTACCTGAGGCAGGCCACGGCATTGCCTATATCATGGACACCGCCGGCTATGTCCGCGCTTTGACCGAGTTTTCCTGCGCCAACGGTATTCCCATTGCCCCGGCGGCAGAGCGGTAAATAACGGTAAAAATAAACATCCACGCGTTTCACGCGTGGATGTTTATTTTTTGGAGATCATCTAATGGGAAGCGTGAAAGGGTTGGGCGATCGCAACCTCTACACCGTTATCCCGGAGTGTGGCCAGCGAGGCGGAGGGAGCCAGTTCGTCGGTGACCAGTGTATCGATCCGATCGGCAGGGCAGCACAGACAGCTGCCGGAAATGCCGAATTTCGTGTGATCGGCGACAACAATGATATGATCGGCCTTATCCAATACGTTTTTCTTCAGCATGGAAAGTTCGATCGAGTATTCCGTAGTGCCTTTTGCGGGAATCAGGCCATCGCAGGAAACCAGCGCATAATCAATATGGTAAAAATAGGACAGCAGCTCTGAAGCGAAAAAACCGGAACAGGTCAGATTATCCGGCTTGATCAGACCTCCGATGCAGTAGACCATGATATGGTCGCACATACCCAGTTCCGATGCAACACGCAAAGAGTTTGTCAATATTGTCAAATTTGATTTTTGAAGCAGAAAGGGGACGATTTCAAAAATGGAGGTACCGGCATCTAAAAACACAGTACTGCCATCGGGGATCATGGCTGCGGCGGTACTGGCGATGTTTCGCTTGTCCAACTCATTTTTGTCAATGCGGGCATCCCAGCGCTCCACGGGAACAGGGAGATCAATTTGTTCAATTAAACGGGCTCCGCCATAAATTTTACGCAAAAATCCCTCTTTTTCGAGAATGTTTAAGTCTCTGCGCACGGTTTCGATGGAAATGCCGAAGATTTGACACAGCTCTTTGTTGCTGACGGTTTTCTGTTTAAGAAATAAACGCTTGATATCCTGCAGACGGTCTGCCTTCATGATGGCCTCCTCGTTTGTGATCGTTTGGGGGGGAACGGTTTCATCGATTCTGATTATAGTAACTCAAAGACGGAAAGTCAAGGAAGTGGTGCAAGTTTTGACAATATTTTAAATGGCGAATTGTGCAAAATATACATATTAATGGCGCGGCAAATGATGATAATGCAGAAAATATCGAGTGAAAACCTCTGTTACTTGACTAACTTGGGGCGAAAGACTAAAATAAAAACCGTAATCCTTATAAATGCGACCTCAAATAGCAAAGAAATTATCAATATTATCATTTTTGGGAGAGTCGCAGAGAAGATTGGAGGAAAAAGCCATGGGTGAAGTGGAAACCAAGGTAACAAAGATGCCGAAAAAGAAAATACGGCTTCCCCTGTTCATTGCGGTGGGAATTACGGCAATTGCCGCAGTGGTTACCGCGGTGATCCTGTTGAGCAACAGTGGTGGAAGTGGAGACGACTGGCTGCGCAAAGCGCTGGCAGAAGACTCTGTGCGCACCATTGAGCTGAATGAGGACATCAAAGCAACAGAGGGTTATGAGGTCAACGGTACCAAGACCATTGTCGGTAGCGGAAAGATCTCCATGACGGAAAGCAGCAACTTTGTCTTCAGCGTGAATGATGGCGCGGCCCTGACAGTGGACGGCATTACGCTGAATGTAAAGAACATTGGCAACAATGGTGTGGTCGTCCGTGCCGGCGGTAAGCTGGACTGGAAAAGCGGCACCATTTCTTATCCCAAGCAGTATGCCATCATCAACTATGGTGAGGCCAACATTGCGGGTGGTACGTTTGAATATGCAGGTACCAACTGGCTGTATCTGAAGGCCAACACCAAGGCCAGCATCACCGGCGGCTATTTTGTCAAGTCCGGCGGCGTTGGTTTTGAAGTGGAGAAAGGTGCCACACTGACGATCAGCGGCAAAGATACGCTGATGGAGCGTGCCGGCAGCAACACCATCAATAACAACGGTACGGTCATCATGACCGGCGGTACCATCGCCCAGTCCGAAGTCTGGACGATCACCAACCATGGTGCGCTGACCATGAAGAACGTAACGGTGAAGGATTGCGCCCTGAAGGGTGTTCTGTATAACTATGCTGACGGTGTTTCCGCCGACATCAGCGATTGTACGTTCACCAACAGCAAGACCTACCACATCTATAACCAGAAGGGTGCCACGGTCAGCATCAAGGACACCGTAATGAAGGATTCCGGTGCATCTTCGCTGAACAATCAGATCGGGTCCACCATGAATCTGGAAAATGTCAGCCTGACCAACTGCGGCTATCACGGCATTTACAATGACCGCGGTACCATCAATATCAAGAACTGCTCCGTTGACACGACCGTATATAAGGGCGTGCAGAACAAGAGCGGTTTTGTGACCATCGACGGCCTGAAGCTGGACAATGTGGGCGGCGCAGGCCTGGGTAACGTGGCCTATGTGGCAGGTGCGGAATATGGCTATATTCACGCCAACAACGTCACTGCCACCAATACCGTGGATTATAACGTGGTCAGCTACGGCGGTAATGTCACGCTGAGCAACAGTACGCTGAACGTGACCCCCGGCTGCAACGTGTATATCCGCAACGGCACGTATGAACTGAACAACGTGCAGGTCCTGGGCACCACCACCCCCGGTAAGGCGGCTGTGGTGTTCGGTTCCGACACGTACAGAACGGTGGAAGGCTCCATCAAGGGTGACACCGTCATCACCGGTGCCGCATCCCGCGGTGTGACCAACTACGGTACGCTGTATATCTACGGCGGCAGCATTTACGGCAACCGTCCTTCCGGCACCTCCAAGGCCGGCGGCGGCCTGTATACGCTGGGCACTGTCTATATGTACGGCGGTACGATCCGCAACAACAGCGCCGTGACGTATGGCGGCGGTATCCGTGTGGATGCTGACGAAAAGACCACCGGCAACCTGTATATGTACGGCGGCAGCGTGATCAACAACAAGGCTGACTCCAACGGCGGCGGTATTTCCATCGCCAAGGAGCAGTGCGGCCTGTACCTGTATGGCGGCACGGTCTCCGGCAACGTGTCCGGCGGCAAGGGTGACGGTATCCTGAGCAACGGTAAGTTCGAACTGGGCAGCGATGCCGTTGTTAAGAACAATGACGTGTATCTGTTCGAAAACGGCCGCGTTATCGACGTCAAGACCACCAGACTTTCCGGTGATCCTCTGGTCATCCGCCACGGCGGCCTGACCGATGGCGCGCTGATCGCCCGCTTCCCCACGGAAGACGCGGCGGCCGACTTGCAGAGCCACTTTGTCAGCGGCAACGAACAGTTTAACTTTGTGGTGGATGGAAATAAACTGGTGGCAGCAATTTCCATGGCTGACCTGACCTCTCCTGTGGACTTTACCGGTGCACCGGAAGTCACGGTCACTACCTTCGCACAGCTGAAGGCTGCTGTGGAGAGCACCACGGACAAGAAGATCATCAAGATCGGAGCAGATATTTCCATGACCGGTGTCATCACCGTTCCTGCCTCTGCCTCTGTCAAGCTGAGCGATGACGGCACGGCCCGCGTACTGACCCGTTCCGGCTTCAAGAGCGAGCTGTTCCATCTGGACAACGCGGCCAACCTGAATGTGGCCGGTAATGCAGGCCTGACCATGGATGGTGCATCTGCCGCCATTCAGGCGGAAAAGCCCCTGATTTTCGCTACCTCCAATGCCTATGTGGTGCTGGAGAAGGGCGCTGTGCTGCAGAACAACATCAACACCAGCTATGCCACCAGCGCCTGCGGCGGTGCCGTGAACCTGTACGGCGGCCGCATGATCCTGGACGGCGGTGTGATCACCGGCTGCGCTGCTCCTACCTATGAAAAGGAAGGCGCGTCCATGACCAACCGTCCTGCGGTGTATGTGTCCACCTCTGCCGTTCTGTCCATCAAGGACGGCGAGATCTCCAACAACCTCAACGGCGCCATCCGCAGCTACGGTCGTGTCTACATCTCCGGCGGTGAGATCAAGAACAATATCCGCAGCGGTGACGGCGGTGCCGGTATCCGTGCCTGCTGGGTCTACATGACTGGCGGTACCATTTCCGGCAACCAGACTACCAACGCCGGCTCCGGTGTGTATATCACGCCTTCCGAGTCCTATCCCGAGGGCTACTTCTACATGAACGGCGGCACCATTACCGGCAATACTTCCGGCGTGAATGCTGCTGATCCCAACTATGTCTTTGATACCGTGGGCGGCGCAGTTTATATCGCCGAGAAGTGCACCTTCGACTTTGTTTCCGGTACCATCAGCAATAACCAGGCGATCGGTAACAAGACCGGCAGCAATATCGGCATGAACGGCGGTGCGATCGTCAATGACGGTACCACCTATATCCGCAAGGATGCCGTGGTGAAGGACAACCATGCTGCCCGTAATGCCGGTGGTATCTACTGCCGCAACAAGGGTGCTGTTCTGACCATCGAAGGTGCTACCATTTCCGGCAACACCACTGACGGCCGCGGCGGTGCGATCTTCACCGAGGGTGACAAGAATGTAGTGACCATCACCGGCGCTACCATCGAGAACAACAAGGCTGTCGGCGCAGGCGGTATCCTGTTCGGCGGCGGCAAGCACACGGTGACCGACACGGTGTTCAAGGGCAATGTGGCTGAGCGCGTGGCTGATACCTACGGCAATGCCGGCGCCATCATGAACCAGAGCGAGACCGAACTGACGCTGACCAACGTTACCTTCGAAGGCAACAAGGCCATCGCCAAGGATGGCGGCGGCGGATGCGGCGGCGCAGTTTATAACTCCAAGGCTACGCTGATCACCAACGGCATCGTTGCCAAGAACAACGAGGCCCGCGTGGCAGACGATATCTTCTTCAGTGCCGATACACTGGATACTGTTATCAACGGTGCATTTGACGTCACCGAGATCTATCTGGAGGGCGCTGTGGAACTGGGCATCGGCGAGAACTTCTCCGGCCGTACCGGCGGCGAGAAGATC
Source organism: Oscillospiraceae bacterium (assembly GCA_015067975.1). Lineage (GTDB taxonomy): Bacteria > Bacillota > Clostridia > Oscillospirales > Oscillospiraceae > Vescimonas. Next base: position 62,622 of record SVLK01000002.1, read on the forward strand.
CTGGTGGATCTGCCTACCGGCAGCAGCACCAACCGCTATGTCTCAGGCAACCGTATTCTGGCCGGCAAGGTGGATGCGGCCTCCGCGGCAGCCTTTACGCTGGGCAGCAACTATGCCCAGTGGCTCATCAGCGACAAGGGTGTCATCTATGCTCAGGGCGAGAATCCCGACGACTTCCAGCCTGTGGAGCCTACGGAGACCGTTGTGGCCAAGATCGGCGATGTGGAATACACCTCGCTGAAGGATGCTGTTGCAGCAGCCAAGGACGGCGATACCGTCGTCATCGTGGCTGACATCCAGCAGAAGACCAAACTGACCATCAACAAGGCCATCACCATTACCACCGACGGCAACGCTGACCGCACCATTACCAGCGGTGTGACCAGCGGCTTCATGATCGCACTCGAGGCAGATGTGACCATCAGCGGTACGGAAGCTTCCAAGCTGATCCTGGACGGCGCACAGAAGGGCAGTTCCCTGCTGCAGGTGGCAAGCGGTGCCAACGCGTCTGTCAGCTATGTGACGCTCCAGAACGCCAAGAGCGGCGAGCAGGGCGGCGCGGTCCAGCTCAAGAGCGGCAGCGGCAAGGTGACCTTCACCAACTGCGTGCTGCAGAACAATGAGACGACCAAGAGCGGCAAGACTACCCATGCAGGCGGCGCCATGTTCGTGGGCGGCGGCCGCGAGGCGGAAATGATCGACTGCCAGATCCTGAACAACAAGGCAGCCGGTTGCGGCGGTGCATTTACCCTGTCTACCAGCAGCGGCAAGACCGGTAAGCTGACGCTGACCAACTGTACCGTCAGCGGCAACGAGACCACCGGTGGTCTGGGCGCAGTCGTGTATGGTACGCAGACCAGTGGTGTTCCCACGGAGTTCCATGCCACCAATACGACCTTTGCTGGCAACAAGTGCAGCCTGACCATCCCCGATGGCGATACGTACTATGTCAACGGCGTCGTTCGCATGACCGGTGCTTACTATCTGGATAAGTGCCTGTTCCAGAACAACGATGGTTACGCTGTGGCCGATAACTCTGAGAAGGATTTCGGTGAGAAGAACAGCAAGGTGACCAATACCGAGTTCGATAAGTCCAAGGCAGAGGCTATTTATCAGAACGTTGCCAGCAAGGCTGACATCGACAAGGACGGCAATGAAAATGGCAACATCTACGGCGTAGCCAAGGTTGCGCAGGTGGGTGAGACCAAGTATGAGACGTTGCAGGCCGCAATGAGCGATGCTCTGGCCAACGCTAGCGAGGCTACCGTCATTCTGTTGACCAATGTCACCGAGAATGTGGATGTGGCAGCAGGCAAGACGGTTACCATCACCGGCAGCAAGATCATCACCGGTAATGCTACCGTTTCCGGCACGCTGAATTTGGCCGATACTCAGCTCAGAGGCAATGCTGCTGTCAGCGGCACCCTGGGCCTGTCCGGCAGCGCACTGGTCACGGACGGTAAAGTGACGCTGGATACCAACGGTGTGATCGCTGTATCCGGCACGCTGAGTGCCGAGACTGCCGCCACCGTGGCACCCGCCACCGAGGGCAAGACCATCCTCACCGGCGATGTGGCGGCCAACGTGGGCAAGTTCAAGCTGGATACCACCGATGCCACGCTGTACCTTGCCGACACCGGTAAGGTGGCGAAGCTGGCCTATGCCGCCATGGTCAACGGCCAGCCCTATGACTCCCTGACAGCGGCGCTGGCTGCTGCCAATGCAAACGACACCGTTACGCTGGCAACCGGTGATCTGACCGGTGTTACCTTCGATCAGAATGTGACGCTGACGGCTGCCGAAGCACTGGAACTGAGCGGTGCTGCCAATGTGAATGCCGGTGTCACGGTGACCATCGGCGCCAACATCACCGGCGGCGAGTTCAAGGCAGAGGACGATACTGCCTCCGTCACCGGCGGTGCTTACGGTAAGTTTACCGAGAGTGACGGCGATATCTGCTACATCGAGCTGGTGGCAGGCGCTACCGTGGTCAACGAGACCACCCGCGTTTCCTACAACAATCTGCCCTCTGCTGTGAGCGCGGTGCAGAACGGTGAAACGCTGGTTCTGACCGGCAGCACCTATGACCTGACCGGTACGCTGACCGTGGATAAAAATATCACCATCGCCACCGACGGCAACGGCACCAAGACACTGCAGCTCAACCACACGGAAAACTACGGTGTCCGTTTTGACGGTACATCTTCTGCCTACGGCACCATGCTGGTCAAGGGTACGGCAGACAGCCCCATCGTGATCGATGGTATGAACAAGTCCCGCGGCAGAAGCGTTGTCCTGCACAACTATGCCAATGTTACCATGGAATATGTCACGATCACCGGTGGTAACTCCACGGCGGCCTATGGCGGCGGTCTGCATGTGACCCAGAGCGGTACCGGCAGATCCGTGCTGAATTACTGCGTGCTGGATGGCAACCAGGCAGCCAGCAACGATGTTGGTGCGGCCGTTCATGTTACCGGCACCGCCGCGCTGGAAATGAACCATTGCACGGTGCAGAACAATACGCACAAGGGCAACTTGAGCATCATTCAGGTGGCAGGCAGCAACGGCAAGCTGTATGCTGCGGACTGCACCTTCACCGGCAACCGTATTACGACTGCTGCGGCCAAGAACAGCGTCATCCGCACCAATAACATTGTGGAGCTGGACGGCTGCGTGTTCTCCGATAACAAGACGGTGGGCGGCGATGTGGTCTTTGCCCTGACCGAAGGCAATGCCACCAAGACCCGCAGCATCACCAACTGCGTGTTTGATACGGCAGAGAACGTGGCCATCGGCGGTCAGAGCGATACGCTGTACTGCGAGCGTGTCACGCTGCGCGGCAACATCTACAATGCCGGCCGTACCGGCAGCAAGGCCATCCTTGACACGCTGCCTGCCATGGTAAGCAGTGCCACGCTGATGGGCTATACCGACGGCAGCAACGGGGCCGAGGAAGTGACCTACCGCTTCGCAACTTCCGCTGCGGTAAGCGAGGGCTACACCGCTTACACCGCTGCGCTGGAAAGTGCCGGTTACACCAAGTATACCGACAACACCATCGGCGAGAATCTGTTCGCCACTTATACCAAGGGCAATGTGTCCGTCACTGTGATGGCCACGCCCGGCAGCCGGACGCTGCGTCTGATCGCCGAAGAGGACACTGTCAAGTTCTCCACAGCCACGGTGGCAGCCGGCAGTGTGGAACCCAGCATCACCATGCTGGGTGTGGGCGATGCCCAGCACAAGAACGCAAGCGACGAGTTCGACCAGCGCAACGGCATGAGCTTCGTCTACCAGCTCAGCGATGGCAGCTTCGTCATCGTGGACGGCGGTTATGATGCCGCTGATGCCCAGCGCATCTATGATCTGCTGCAGGCGAAAAAGACCGGCACCAAGCCTGTCATCTCCGCCTGGATCCTGACCCACAGCCATGTGGACCATGCTGCGGCCTTCTGCACCTTCGTGGACGACAGTGCCAAGATGAGCGCTGTGGAGCTGCAGAGCGTGGTGGTGAATCGGGCCGGTGATGTCTCCTACACCGAGGCTGGCGGCGGCATCCAATCCACCGTGGCAACGGCTTTGGCCGGTCTGCCCGCTGGAACCACAGTTTACAAGCCCCATCCCGGCGATGTGATGCAGTTGGCTGGTACCACCATCGAGTTCCTCTACACCTACGAGATGGCTGCTCCCAGCGCCCTGTGGAACCTGAATGACAGCTCTTTGGTGTTCACCGTGGAGATCGCGGGTCAGAAGATCCTCATGACTGGTGACGCAGCTGCTGCCACCGCCGAAGTGATGCTGGCCAACTACGGTGCCGCCGTGCTTGGCAGCGACGTGCTGCAGGTGGCACACCACGGCTTCCACAACCACATCGTTCCCAAGGCCTTCTATCAGGCTGTCGTGGGCGATGCCACTACCGAGGCTCCCAAGCTGGCCCTGTGGCCCAGCTGCGATGAGCGCTCCATGGCCAACCATGCCAACAACGCAGCCGCTGCCGCCAACCAGTATCTGGCTGAGCTGCAGACTGCCGGTAAGCTGTCCATCGTTGTGGCCGGCGACCGCACGGCAGATGCCATTACCTATGCCATCAAGGCCAACGGTTTGGAAGAAGTCCTGCCTCCCAGTGTGGCAGAAGTTAATGGTACACCCTACTCCACCGTCGCAGCAGCCATCGCGGCTGCTGCCGACGGCGGCGAAGTGAAGCTGCTGGCAAATGCTGCCGATGTGGCAGTGGATAAGAACCTGACCCTGAGCGCTGATACCGATGTTGCGGTGACCAACATTACCGTGGCTGACGGTAAGGCGCTGGATCTGGACGGTCAGGTGACCGCCGCCAACATCACGCTGGGGGCCGGTGCCACCATCGTTCTGGACGATGATGCCGCTCCTGAGAGCAATGTGACCGTGACCGGCGGCGCAGTGGGCACTACCATTGCCACCGGCGCCAAGGCAGTTGCCAATTATGAGAAGCTGAAGGTCACCAATGACGGCCTGATGGGCTATCCCGTGGAAGTGGCCGGCGAAACGGTGATCCAGCTGGTCACCAAGGGTGTGGCCAAGATCGGTGATGTGACGTATGCCACGCTGGAAGAAGCTGTGGCCGTTGCACAGACGAATGGCGGCACGGTGAAATTGATCTCCGATGCGGCGCTGACGGCAGAGCTTCTGATCTCCGATTCCATGAACATTGAAACCGACGGTGTGAAGGACCGCACCATCACTTCCAATGTGACCGGCGCAAAGTTTGGTATTAAGATCTCCTGTGTCAAGAATGAGGATACGGTAATGCTCACGGGCACGGAAAAGTCTATGCTGGTGATCCGGTACATCGGTTCCGGTAATACCAAGAGCCTGGTTTGTTCTGAAAAGGTGGACACTGTACTGACGTATGTGAAAATCGAAGGCGCCAACAGAACCGAAGGCGAAGGCGGCGGCCTGTATGTGACAAATGGCCACAGCAGCCTGAACAACTGCATTCTGCAGAACAACAAATCCGGCGGTGGCGGTGCGATGTACTGCACCGGAACGGGCAGTGCCACGCTTACCAACTGCCAGATCCTGAACAACAGTTCCACCAAGTATGGTGGTGCGTTCCAGGGTGCAAGCGGCAGCACCACGACGCTGATCGGCTGCCGTGTGGAAGGCAACGTGGCTTCGAATGTGGGCGGCGCAGCTTATATGGCTCAGAGCGGCGGCAACAATCCTGCGACGATCATTGCCACAAATACCGTGTTCAAGAACAACTCTACCACGAAAAATGGCGGCGTCATTCGTGCAACCGGTGCGTTTGAACTGACCGGCTGCGAATTCATCGGCAATAGCGGTGCAGATGCCGACATCAGCGAGGGCAACAGCAACCAATATACCCGCACGATCACCAACTGCACCTTTGACAAGACGCAAGCGGCCGCTATTGCGGAGTATGACCCCACCAAGATCGTTCTTAGCGGCAACACCTTCGCCTCTTGACCTTAAAAAATCCTCATTCCTAACCAACCACATGCCCACATGGGGCGGGCGAACGCCCGCCCCATGTGAAGTCAGCAGTGAAAACTGGTGAGATTTCGTTCACTTCTTCAATAAGGAGGAAATTTGATGAAAAAGAGACTTTCTGCGCTGCTGCTGGCGCTGATCATGCTGCTGAGCCTGGTGGGCTGCGGCGGTGACAGTGGCGGCAGCAAAGGCAGCCCCGTCACGGTGGCGGATGCCGGCAGCACTGAATTTACCATCATTTATCCGGCGGGTGCTTCGTTGGAAGTGATGAACACCGTGAATTATCTGCAGCAGGCCCTGAAAGACCTGACCGGTGTTGATTTTGAAACTGCAGAAGATATGGCCATCACTCCCAAGGCGGAGAGCAAGGAGATTCTGGTGGCCGTGACTGACCGTGACGAGTCTGCCGCTGCCATGAACAGCATGAGCAGCTCCGGCGACTATACGGTCAAAGTATCCGGCAGTAAAATCGTGCTGGCCGGTATGCTGGATATGGGTGTGCAGGAGGCAGCGGAACGGCTGATCGACGACCTGACCGCTTCCGGATCTTTGACGCTGGAGGGCGGCTATACTGTCAACGGCACCAGCGATTCCCCGGTGCAGTATCTGCCCGTGTTCGGCTACGGCACGCTGGAGAGCAGCTACGACTGCGGCGACGGCGCGGATATGCTGATTTACAGCGCAGATGAAGCAGGCTTCACCGCCTATCAGGCAGATCTGGAGAAGGCAGGCTTTACCAAATATACGGACAACACCATCGGCACCAACAAGTTTGCCACTTACACCAAGGACAATGTAATGGTCCACGCCATGAGCCTGCCGGCCATGGAGAACGTGCGCATCATTGCCCAGACCGATGCGCTGCTGCCTGCTGCGGAGGCACCGCAGACTGCTGCAAAGGTGCAGCCCAGCATCACCATGCTGGGTCTGGAGGGTTACGATACCAGCGGCAGCGCCAACCAGATCGGCATGAGCCTGCTCTATCAGCTCAGTGACGGCAGCTTCGTCATTGTGGACGGCGGCCACAATGTGGACCTGGCGGCAGAACAGCTCTACAACAAGATGAAGGAGCTGGCGCCCGATCCCAACAATATCCACGTGCAGGCCTGGATGATCACCCATGCCCACGTGGACCACATGGGTGCTGTGCGTAAGTTCAGCGAGAAATATGCCGGACAGGTGCAGGTGGACTATCTGCTGTGGAACCTGCCCAACGACGTGGAAATGAACGGCGGCTCGGAATCTGAGGCTGCGAACCGTACCCGTATCCGCACCGCTGCGGAAAAGCTGGGTGCTGAGACGGCCAAGGTGTTCAGCGGCCAGGTGTGGTATTTTGCCGACGCTGAGATCGAGATCCTGTGCGGTGTGGAGCTGGTAGCTCCCCAGAGCTTTGAGTATTTCAACAACTCCTCTATCGTCTGCTCCGTCACGCTGGGCGGTCAGAAGATGATGCAGCTGGCTGACTGCGGTCCGCTGGAAAGCCCCATCCTGACCAGTCTGTACGGCACGGAACTTAAGAGCGACATTGTGCAGACCGGCCATCACGGCTATATGGGAGCGACTTCCGAACTGTACCGCGCCATTAACCCCGATTATATGTTCTGGCCCGGCGGCAGCCGCGCATACGAGAACTATAAGGATATGGACTATAACACCTGGGTAGTCAACCATGTAAAGCAGAACTGGGTGGCTATGGATCAGATCATCACCAAGATACTGCCCATCACTGATTGAACAATATGAAACGATATGAAGTCGATACATAAACGATTGGCGGCGCTGCTTTGCGCCGTGCTGTTGCTGTTGCCGGTGCTGTCCGGCTGCGGCGGAAAAACGGGGCAGACCCACGCGGCAGAGCTGACCATCGCCGCCGGCGGGCAGACGCAGTGCCGCATCATATACGGCAGCGGCTGCGCGGAGGATGTGGTGGAGGCAGCCGGTTACCTTCAGCGTGAGATCCGGCGGCTTACCGGCGCGGAGATGGACGTCTGTGAGGATATGGCTGTTGCTGTCAATGCCGACAGCTGCGAGATCCTGCTGTGCGCCACAGACCGTCCAGAGGATGATCTGAGCTATGGCGCCATGGAACGCATCGGCGACTGGACGGTCCGCGTGCAGGGCAACAAGCTGACGGTGGCCGTGTCCCTGTCCGATTGCCTGATGCAGGCAGTTCAGGATCTGTGCGACGCACTCAGCGAGCATACCGAGAACGGTACGCTGACGCTGCCCGGTGGGTTTGAGATCTCCGGCAGTGCTCCGTCCGGACCGGTGGCAGATCTGCCGGTGCTGGATGGCGGCAGTTTTCTGGCGGCGACGGATGGCGGCAACGGCACGGAACTGGCGGTCTATCGGGCCGGCAGTGCTGCCTGCGATGCCTACCTGACAAAGCTGGAGCGTGCAGGCTACGCTCGCTATACCGATTGTGAGATCGACGGCAACCGCTATTTCACCTATCTGGGCAACGGTCAGACGCTGACGGTGATGGATAATCCCGCCATGGGCACGGTGCGTATCAGCGTGGATCCGGAAGAATACCGTCTGGATCTGGCGGTGCAGCCGCTCACCGCAAAGGTGCAGCCCAGCGTTACCTTGCTGGGGTTGGAGGGTTATGAGACCAACGGCAGTGCCACCCAGACCGGCCTGAGTATGCTCTATCAGCTCAGCGACGGCAGCTTCATCGTGGTGGATGGCGGTCACAACCAGGAACTGGCTGCCCGGCAGCTATACGAAATGATGGTGCACCTTGCGCCCGATCCGGGCGATATCACCATTGCCGCATGGCTCATTACCCATTCCCACAATGACCATGCCGGTGCCTTTCTCAGCTTTCGGCGCAACTATGCGCGTCATGTGAAGCTGGAAAAGCTGCTGGTGAATTTCCCCAGTGAAGCGCAGTACAATGCCGCGGAAACCAGCACCTACTATCGCGACAATGTTTTGGCGGATGCGATGTATTACCCCGATGCACAGATCATCAAGGTGCATCCCGGACAGGTCTTTTATCTCCGCGATGCGGTGATCGAAGTGCTCTATACGCTGGATCTTTACGAACCGGAAGCACTGTCGTATTTCAACACAAGCTCCATCGTTTGCACCGTTGCGCTGGCTGGGCAGAAAGTGCTGCAAACCGGCGACTGCAGTGAGGAGGCTAGTGGTATTCTGGTGCAGAATTACACCGGTGCACTGCGCTGCGACATCCTGCAAGTGGCTCACCACGGAGCCAAGGGCGGAACGGAAGCACTGTACCGCGCGGCAGATCCGCTGTATGTACTGTGGCCGTCCGGTTCGAGCGCATTCAATACTTATAAAACGGCAAGCAACAATACATGGCTGCTGAATGAATCACGCATGAAGCGGCTCTGGACGGCACGCAGTGATATGATCACACTGCCGCTGCCGTTGGACGACTAAACGGTAAGGGAGGTCATCTGTTGAACGTAAAAGAAAAAGACGGCAGCGCTGCGCTGGAGGAGTCAATGGCTGTCCGTCAGAAAAAACGGCGAAAAATAAAGAAGATCGTCTATTTGCTGATCCTTCCGGCGATGGTCTTTCTGTTCTGCTTCACTTTTTACCCCTTCCTAAAAGCAATTTACCTGTCCTTTTTTGTGACAGACACACTGGGTAACCCCGGTACCTTCGTGGGATTGAAGAACTATATTCGAATTTTCACGTCGGATGGATTCCTGGCCTCTGTGGTTGCAACGTTCAAGTTCGCAGGCATCGTAGGCGTGGGAACGTTCTTCCTGTCGATGTTCTTCGCCTACTTCAGTCTGGAAAACCGCAAGGGCAGTAAGGTCTATCAGACCATGTTTGCACTGCCCATTGCCCTTTCCTCTGTTCCCATCTCCGCCATTGCCATCTACATTCTGGGCCGCAACGGCCTGCTCAACGAGCTGCTGGGCACGGACATCGCGTGGCTGAGTACCGAGTCCACCGCATTGTTTGCCTGCGCCGCTGTGACCATCTGGGCCAGCGTCGGCAGCAGTTACATCTTCTTGCTGGTGGGTTTCCGCAATGTGGATGAGAGCCTTTTGGAGAGCGCGATCATTGATGGCGCCGGTTATTTCAAGCGTTTCATCAAGGTCTACGTGCCTATCGCATCTCCCCAGATCTATTTCGTGGTGTTTTTGAACATCATCCATTCCTTCAAATCCTTCGCCATCGTGAAGCTGCTGGTGGGCGCCGGTCCCAACGACTCCACCAACGTGCTGATCTACGCGATCTATTCCAACGCATTCCTTCGCGGCCGTTTTGAGACGGCCTGCGTGTATGCCATGGTGCTGTGCGCGGTGATCTTTCTGTTCAGCCGCCTGCAGAAAATCTTTGAGAAAAGGGCGGTGCATTATCAATGAAAAAGGCGAAACACAACAGCTCCGTCCAGATCTTGACCGCTGCAGGCAGAAGAAAGAAGAACAAAGAGCGCTTGGGCTATGCATTGCGTGTGCTGATGGGCATTTGTTTTATCAGTCCCCTGGCCATCGGCGTTTTGTTCAGCTTCGTTCCCAACGAGTTTTTGAACAGCCTGCCTACATTTGACACGATTTTGCAGAATTTTACGTTGGAGAACTACCAGCATCTGTTTTCCAGCATCCCGGTGCTGCGCTATGTCAGCAACTCGCTGACGCTGTGCCTGATCATCATCAGCGTACAGATCATCGTGTCGTGTCTGGCAGCATATGCCTTTTCCTGCTTCAACTTCCCCGGCAAGGATTTCTTCTTCAACCTGATCCTCATCGCGATGATGATCCCCGGCCAGGTAACGACCATCACCAACTACCTGACGGTGCAGGGCATGGGTCTGATCAACACCTACATCGGTCTTTGCCTGCCCTATTTTGTAGGCGGTACGGCCATCTTCATGATGCGTCAGTTCTTCCTGACCCTGCCCAAAGAACTGAAAGAGGCCTCGCTGCTGGATGGATGCGGCGATATGCGGTTCTTGTTCAGGATCGCCATGCCGCTGGCTGTACCCACCATTGCATCGCTGGGTATCTACATCTTTATCGACATCTATAACCTGTATTTCTGGCCCATGCTGGTGGCGCAGGACCCCAATATGTTTACCGTGCAGATCGGTATGTCCATGCTGGTTTCCTCCGGCGCCGTGGAGTATGGCCGCGTGCTGGCCGGCGCTGTGATCAGTATTCTGATCCCGCTGGTGGCATTCATCATTGGCGAAGGCTATCTGATCAAGGGTATGACGGCCGGTGCCGTCAAGGGCTGAGCTGCCCGCAACAACACTGTGATTCCAACCAATCAGGAGGTACGATTTATGTTTAAGAGAAAAAGACTGTTTGCGCTGCTGATGGCGCTGGCCATGATGCTGACGCTGCTGAGCGGCTGCGGCGGCAAGGATTCCGGCAAAAAGAACGACGAAGAGTTTGACGATTGGCCCGTCACCATCAAAGTCTGGGTCTGCAACACCGGTAACGGCTATGAGTATCTGCAGAGCACGGCCAGTGCATTCAATGCCCAGCAGGACAAGTATATCATCGACCTGAGCTATGCCGGCTCCTATCAGGACGTGCTGCTGAAGATGAGGACATCCACCGAGGGCAGCCGTCCCGACATCTTCCATGCCGATACGGAGAGCATGTATGCCATTTTGGAACAGAGCGATATCTATGTGCCTATCCAGCAGTATGTGGATGCCGACAACTATGATATGTCCACCATGATGGACAATCTGGAAGTGACCTACACCCAGAACGGCGAATGGCAGTGCATGCCTCTGGGCAATACGGTGACCGGTTTCTTCTACAATGCCGACGCACTGGCCAAGTGCGGCATTGATCCCCGCACCGACCTGAATAGTTATGAGGACATTCTGGCAGCTTGCCGCAAGCTGAAGGCCAACGGCTATTCCACCCCCTTCTATCTGCATACCAGCTCTGCGTTCTATACCTTCCCCATGACGGCACAGGGCATCCAGTACGTGGATAACAACAACGGCAAGGACGGCACTCCCACCCGTACGCTGATCGGCGATGTGGGCAGCGCTGCCAATCAGGCCACCGTTTCTTTCTTCAATACCATTATGACCATGGCGGATGAAGGCCTGATGATGCCCTTCGGCACCACTGTGTCCGATGCACGCGCTGCCTTCACCAACGGCGAGATGGTGTTCTTCACCGAGTTTATCTCCTCGTTCAATACCATTAACACTGCGGTAGGCGGCGCTTTTGAGATGGGCTTCCACGAGAGTCCCACCATTGAGGCTGGCACCACCAACCACGGTCAGTGCACCGGCGGCGGCAGCCTGTTCCTGGCCAACAACGGCGACAAGATCAAGGAGCAGGGCGCATGGGAGTTTATGAAGTTCCTGATGCAGGATGAGCATACTGCCGGCTTCGCCGAAGCTTCCGGCTATCTGCCCACCACGACCACCGGTTATGAAACCGCACAATACCAGAACTTTGTGTCCACCACCTTCCCCACGGCCAAGTACTCTCTGGAAGCCCAGCAGGCTACCGATGAGACCTGCTATAACGCCTGGCTGCCCATGTTCAGTGACTTCCATGCCCTGTGCCGCGAGTTCTACACCAAGGCATACAACCGCAGTGCCTCCGCGGAAGATCTGACGCAGAGCTTTGCCAAAGCGTTCAACGAGGTAATTGAACTGTACCTGATGAGCACCGGTAAGTAATGGGAGAATCGCCATGAAAATGAAACAATGGCTCGCGCTGTTTCTGGCGCTGCTTCTGTCGCTGGCGGTTCTGGTGGGCTGCGGCGACACCTCCAAAGATGACGGACCGGATGACGGATCGCAGACGGACACCGATGATACCGGACGCAACCATACGCCACCGGAGAATACGAAGGGCAACCTGATCTTTACCTTCTTCGGCAATCTGGAACTGCCCTCTGCCAGCAATCCCCAGTGGGGCGATTGCACGCTGGTCACGCTGCCCGATGGCGGCCGCGTGCTGGTGGATGCCTGTGAGGGCGGCTATGAGACGTATATCGTGCAGCAGCTGAGGGATGAGGGCATTACCTCCATCGACGCGGCCATCATCTCTCACTACCATACGGATCATTACGGCGGACTGATGACCTTCATAGATACATTCGGGATCAAGACCGTGTATATCAACGGCATTGAGCTGGATGCCGGTCTGGCATGGAATACCAATGCCGGTGATCTGGACGGCTATATTAAGCGTCTGGAAAATAAGGGTGTCACGGTGATTCCCGTGCTGGCCGGCGATCAGGCGGTCTTCGGCGATGTAACGGTGGACTTCCTGTATCCGGCGGCCAATACGGCAGCAGATACCACCAACGACTCCTCTCTGGTGTTCACCTTCCACTGGAAGGGCCAGAAGGCACTGTTTACCAGCGACCTGTATTACGCAGGTGAGGATGTCTGCCTGAAGGAAGTGGATCACAGTTTGCTCAAGTGCGATTTGATGAAGATCATGCACCACGGCGGCAACACCTCCGGCGGCGCAGAATTCATTGAAGCGGCCAGCCCCAAGGTGGCTGTGGCCATGGGCAACCATGTGATGACCGATATCGGTAAGTACCGCTATACCAAGCTTGGCTGCGAAGTCTACCAGACCTGGGAGACCGGCGATGTGCACGTCATGATGGACGGCAGCGGCCTGACTGTCTGGACGCAGCAGTAACAGAACCGGAGAAAAACAATGCAGCAATATGTTTTAGGACTGGATGTAGGAACCACGGCCATCAAAGGTGTGTTGCTGGATGAAAGGCGCCGCGTGCTGGCCAGTGTCAGCCGTGAGCACCGGCAGTATTTTCCGCAGCCCGGCTGGGTGGAGCAGGATCCGGAAGAACTGTTGGAATCCTGTCTGCATCTAACCTCTGCACTGATGGAGCAATGCGGCCTGCGCAGCGGCGAGATACGCGCTTTAGGCCTGGATCATCAGGGAGAAACCTGTCTTATTTGGGATAAGAAAACGGGTGTGCCGGTGTATCCTGCCATTACATGGCAGGATCGCCGCATGGCCGCCCGATCCGATGCCTATGCCCTTGCACACGGTGAGGAGATCCGGAACATCACCGGCCTGCGGCCCGACTCCTACTACAGCGCGTGGAAGATCCGCTGGATCCTTGACCATGTGAAAGACGGCCAGCGGCGTGCGGAGAACGGAGAGCTGCTGGCAGGAACGCTGAACACATGGCTGATCTGGAAACTGACCGGCGGTGCATCTTTCGTCACCGATGAGGGAAGTGCCGGCTGCACGATGCTGACTGACCCGCGTGTGGTGGGGTGGAATCCGTGGCTTTTGCAGCAGATGGAGATCCCTGCCTGCCTGCTGCCTGTCATTTGTCCTGCCGATGCTTCGCTGGGCTGGACGGATGAGAAGATTTATCCGGCGGGCCGCGTGGAGATCCGCGGATCGTTGACGGACTGCGCTGCCGGCATCATCGCCACCGGCGTGCCGGTGCAGGGCGGTTTTGTAACCACCTACGGTACCGGAAACTTCATGCACCTGACCACCGGTGAGCGCTATGTGCCGCCGCAGCAGGGGTTGACAGCGTCGTGCTGCTACGCCACCTCTTTTGGCCGTGTCTGTCAGCTGAACGGTATCAACTATACAGCCGGCTCTGCGCTGCAGTGGCTGCGCGACGGATTGGGATTGTTCTCCCATGTGTCGGAAATTGAGCCGCTGGCCACCTCGGTGAAAGACTGCGCCGGTGTGTCCTTTGTGCCGGCGCTCAACGGATTGGCCACACCGTTCTGGGATCAAAGTGCCCGGGGTGCCTTTCTGGGCATGACGGCAGGCACGACCCGAGCGCATCTCGTGCGCGCTGTGCTGGAAAGCTCGGCGCTGCAGGTGGGCAATTGCGCCGCCATGATGGAACAGGTCAGTGGGGTAAAAGCATCCCATATGATCGCCATGGGCGGCATGACAAAAAATGCGTTTTTGATGCAGCTGCAGGCAGATTTGCTGGGGATGCCGGTGCATCTGCCGCGGGAGACGGAACCGGCATACGGCGCAGCGTGTTTTGCGCTGGCGGGGTGCATGGGAACAGATCCTGCCCTTGCCGGAAACGCAAACGAAACGGTGCGCGTGTATGAGCCGCACATGAGCCAACAGGAAAGAGACGAAAAAATCGGGTACTGGCGCTATGCAACGGAACGCTGTCTGCACTGGCATCCGGATAAGAATGATGGAGAATAAGGAGTAGAACAGATATGAGCGGATATAAGTTCAGATATCTTTCTCAGGAGGATATCCTTTCTTTGAACATTCCCTATGAGGATGTGATCGATGCCGTAGAGCAGGTCATGAGCGAGTTTGGCAAGGGCAACTGCCAGCTGCCCGTCAAGGTCCATGTCAATTCCCGACCCGGCACCTATATCAATGCCATGCCTGCCTATGTGGGCGGCGAAAATGAAGCACAAGGCATGAAGTGGGTGGCCGGTTATCCCGAGAACCGCGCCAAGGGCCTGCCTGTGACCTGGGGTTTGATGGTGATGAATGACTGTGAGACCGGCGCTGTCACCGCGGTGATGGATGCCCGCTGGATCACGGCGATCCGTACCGCAGCGGTGGCAGCCGTTACTGCCAAGTACTGCAAGGTGAAAAACACCCGCGCCATGACCATCATCGGTGCCGGAGAGCAGGGCAAATGGAATGCCCGGCTGATGAAGCTGGTGGTGCCCGAACTGGAGAAGATCTATGTTGGTGACCTGTATCCCGCCGCAGTGGAGGCTTATCTGAAGAAGATGCAGCCCCTGATGCCTGATGTGGAGTTCGTGCCCATCTATACGGAGGAAGAGCGTCAGGCTGCCATTGACGATTCCCAGATCCTGCTGACGGCCACCCAGCGCGGTGATAAGCCCATCATTTACAGCGAGATGCTGCACAAGGGTATGCTGGGTATTCCGCTGGAGTCCACCGCATGGGAAGGCCGGACCTACACCCGTTTTGCCGACCGCTTTGTATGCGATGACCGCAATCTGGTGGCCAACTATCTGGCAGACGGCAAGTATACCGACGGTCTGCCCCCTGTGGAAGACCAACTGATTCTGGGCGACATCATCAACGGGGCTGCCATTGGCCGCGCCAATGAGGAAGAGTTTGTCATCACCTCCAGCCACGGCATTGCCCTGAGCGATGTGGCTGTGGGCAAGATGATTCTGGACAAGGCGGAGGCACAGGGCGTAGGCACCATGCTGACGCTGATGGAAGAAAACGACATTCTGCGCTGAACGGGGAGGGATATCCGTGCAAGAAAAAACAGTCGTTCTGTCCATGGACGCGCTGGTGGGCGAGGACATCGACTATTTGCGGAATAAACCCCATTTTTCGCGTTTGTTTGAGCGCTGTGCCGCGGTGCAGCGTGTGTGCACCATCTACCCCAGCATCACCTATCCGGCCCATGTGAGCATTCTCACCGGCTGCCGTCCCGGCCGCCACGGGGTGATCACCAACGGCGAGCTGAAGACCACCGGCGGTGCCACACGCTGGCATCTGTGCAGTGAGCTGGTGCAAGTGGAGGACCTGTTTGCTGCCGCCAAGCGCAGCGGCTGCACCACCGCATCGGTGTATTGGCCGGTAACGGGCAATCACCCCCATGTGGATTACCTGCTCAACGAATACTTTTTCCCCGATCCGGCGGAAGGTGTGGAGGAGGGGTTTGCCCGACAGGGCGCCAATGCCGCCACGCTGGAAGTGGTGCGGGAGAATATGCACCGCTATCCCACAGAGTACCGCAACCGCGTGGGAAAACTGCAGTGCAAGCATACCTTTGATGATTTCATCAATGGCTGCACCTGCAGCCTGATCCGCCGTTATCAGCCGGATCTGCTGCTGGTCCACAACTGCTTTGTGGATACACTGCGCCACCGTCACGGCACCTTCTGTCCGGAGGTCTGTGAGGGATTGGACCAGATGGATCTGTGGTTGGGCGAATTGCTGCAGGCGATGGAAGAGGCTGGCACGTTGGAGCAGACCAATTTCATCCTGCTGTCCGACCACGGACAGATGGATTTTGCCCGTCGGGTGAAAATGAATCTCATTTTGCGTCAGGGTGGCTTTGTGGATGTAGACAAAAACGGCACTGTTACGGATTGGCGCGCCTTCTCCCAATCCAACGGTATGTCGGCCACTATTTTCCTGAAAGATCCTGATGACCGGCAGACGTATGACCGACTGCAGGCATATTTGCAGCACTTGGCATCCCAGGGTGTGTGGGGCTTTGACCGGGTCTATACCGAGCCGGAAGCAAAGGCGCGCTATGGCATGAGCGGTGATTTCGCCTTCATGGTGGAGACGGACGGTTATACTGCGTTCGGTGACGGATGGGCGGAGCCCATCGTTGTGCCGATGGATCTGTCCAATTACCGCCGTGCTCAGGCGACCCACGGTTATGAGCCGGAAAAAGGCCCCCAGCCTGTCTTTGTCGCAACAGGTCCGGCCTTTAAAGAGGGTGCTGTGCTGCCGCAGGCCAGTGTGCTGGATGAGGCACCGACTGTTGCGCATATCTTGGGCGCGCAGATGCCCTTGGCGGAAGGCCGGATACTGCACGAATTGCTGCGCTAAAAAAGAAAAAAGCAGCTGCAGACCTTTGTCTGCAGCTGCTAAAGCGAATGTTTATTGCGGAGAGAGCGATGAAGCAGCCTCCAACGGAGAGACAATGACGCGAATCCCTGCTGCACGCATGGCTTCAATGGCCTGCGGCGGAGTGAGAGAATCGGTTACCAGTGTGTGGATCCGGGACACGCTGCAAGCAAGGCAGTTGCCGGATACCCCGATTTTTGAATGATCCACGGGAACGATGACAGCATCTGCTTTTTCCAGAATGCTCTTTTTCAACACAGATAATTCCAAAGACAGTTCCATGCTTCCTTTGTCGGGGATGAAGCCGTCGCAGGAAATCACAGCACAATCTATATGGTAGAAATAAGAGAGGAACTCTGTAGCGAAGAACCCGGAAGAAGCCAGAATGTCGGTTTTGATGAGTCCGCCAATGAAATAGACCAACAGATCGCTGCACATACCCAATTCTTGCGCAATGCGCACGGAATTGGTAAGAATTGTCAGGTTTTTGCGTTCTTTCAGGAATGAGGCCACCTCGAAGGTGGATGTGCCGGAATCAAGAAAAACGGTGCAGCCGTCGCGGATCAGTTTGGCCGTTTCCGCGGCAATGCATTTTTTCGCCAGCTCGTTTTTGTCAATGCGAATATCCCATTTCTCGATAGAATCGGGAAGGTGAGAGCTTTCGACCACCCGTGCACCGCCGTAAATCTTGCGGATGAACCCCTCTTTTTCCAGGATATTCAAATCGCGACGCACGGTTTCGATCGAAACATTGAATATTTCGCATAGCTCGGTATTCAAGATCTGCTTTCTGCTCAAAAACAGTTTTTTCACTTCCAGAATCCGCTGCCCCTTCAATGTAAGTCGCCTCACTTTACCAGCATTATGCCAAAGTTTGTCAATAATTGACATCATTATAGCAAGAACGATTTGTCAAGTCAACAATATATAGTCAAGAAGTGCAAACCTTGAAAAACTTTTCTTATAAATATAAAAAATTACACAGGTTATCGGATCGGAATTTGAACCGAAACGATCAGGAAGGAGAGACTTGTGAAAGTATATGTGATTCGCCATGGTCAAAGCGAGGGAAACCGTCTGCAGCTGCATTGTGGATGGTCAGACACACCGCTGTCTGAACTGGGACACCACCAGGCCCGAAGTGCCAATCATTATTTGAAGGCTGTCCTTTTTGATCGCGTCTATTGCAGCGATTTACCTCGTGCCAGACAAACGGCACAGGACGCATTGCCCGGATGCCGGCCGGTTTACAGCGAAAAGATTCGAGAAATCGGTGTAGGAACCCTGGCGGGCCGTCCTATGTGCGAATGTGCAGCGGAATACGGTGCCGTGTATGAAGAAAGTGTTCGCAATCAGGATTTTTCTGTATTCGGCGGCGAAACGCAAGAGCAGATGCGGCAGCGTGTGCGTGAGTTCATCAAGGAACTGGAGCAGCTGCAAGGAGTGGATTGCGTGGCGGTTTTTGGCCATGAAGGCACGGTGCACCAGATGCTCAGCTATGCGCTCAACTACGATGTTCTTCTGGAAAATGTGCAGATCGACAACGCTTCGGCTACCGTGTTTTCCTATGAAAACGGCTGCTGGAAACTGTTGAAGTGGAACTATACCGGACAGCTTTGAGGGCTGACCGGCAATAAAAACAACCGTAAATAATGGGAGGAAAAAAGATGAAAAGCAGTATTGCAATTCTTGGCGGCGGCAATGGCGCCCATACCATGGCCGGAGATCTGGCGCTGCGTGGCTACAGTGTGCGTATGTATGAAGACCCTGCGTTTATTGGAAAGCTGAATGTGCTGCAGCAAACACGGACCATCCGCTGCAGCGGACAGATCAGCGGCAGCGCGAAGATCGAAATGTTGACTGATGATATGGCAAAGGCCATCGACGGTGTCAAGTTCATCGCTGTGGTCACGCCTTCTACGGCCCATGTGTCTGTGGCACAGAAGCTGAAGGGCTTAGTAAAAAAGGATCAAGTGATCCTGATCTATCCCGGCGGCTTCGGCGCACTGGAGTTCAAGAAGGTGCTGGGCGACGAGTGTCCGGTGATCGTGCAGACCAACAATCTGCCTTATGATACCCGCCTGAATGGCCCGGCATCCATCTATTGTTCCGGTATGAGTCCGGTCAGCGTAGCGCTGTTTCCTGCCGGTGCGGATCGCGCTGTGCTCGATGAGGTGATGGACATCTCGCCCTTCGATAAGATCTACGAGGATGTACTGGAGAGTGACCTGTCGCTGGTGAATCCCTCGGTACACTCCGGCCCGTGCCTGATCAACATCGGTGCCATTGAGCAGCAGGCATTGCGCGGTCAGTTCTGTATGTATGAACATTTTACGTTCGGGGCGGCCAAAATTGACTGGGCGATTGATGCTGAGCGTAAAGCTGTGGGTGCCGCATTTGGCTATCAGCTGACGCCGCTGGAGGACTTCTGCGAGCCGAGAGACGGTGTGCTGAAATGGCAGGATATCTACCAGAAAATGCACGGCGCGCCGGAGCTGACACCGATCACCGGCCCTGACAGCATCTGGAACCGCTATTTGACGGAGGACTGTCCCAACGGTTTGGTACCCTGGAGCGAGCTGGGTAAGCTGTGCGGTGTGCCTACTCCCACCATGGATGCCATCATCAGCATCTACTCGTTGGTGCATGAGCGTGATTGGCGCGGCATCGGTGTGAAGCTGGATACGCTGGGGCTGGACGGTATGAGTGTGGAGCAGATCAAGACGTTCCTTAAAACCGGCAAAAAGTAAGCAAAAGGACACCCGAGAGGGTGTCCTTTTCATTTGAGAGAATGTTTTACAGCGCGCGGATGGATTCTACGGGTTTCTTCTTGGCGGCATTTTGTACCGGCAGGAAGGTGGCAACCACTACGGTGACTACGGCAATGGCCACCAGTATCAGGAACGAACCCAGACCGAAAACAAACAGCGACGCACCAATGCCGGAGGCCAGTTCGTCGTTAAGATAGTTGCAGACGAGAACGCTGGCCGCGGTGGACAGCGCCACGCAGATCACGGCGATGACAACGGACTCGGAGAAGAAGATCTTAAATACGTCGGAACTTCTGGCACCCACAGCACGCAGAATGCCAATCTCGCGCGTCTTCTGGGAGATGGAGGCGGAGATAAAGTTGGACAGCAGCAGTGCTGCGAACACTGCCAGGATCAGGCCCACATACAGGAACACGCGGGAGAGCTCTTTTACCGTATTGTCCACCATGCGCAGGTTGTCAATGAAAGAACCGGTGAGCACCAGATGGCTGTCGTCCGGACGATACTCCTCGTTATCGTAGAGCGTCCAGTAAGACTCCACGGTGGCTTCGGAGAAGGTGAAGGGTAGAAAAATGCGGGAATAGTATGCATCCGAAGCGTCGGTGTACAGGGTCTCCACTTCGTTGTAGTAATCCACAGTCAGCTTCTGCTCGTCCCAAATGGAGTAGAAGTCCGTTTCGGAGAGAACCAGTTCACCCATATGATTGCCGGAGGAGGCCACATAGACGGAGATGGCCTGGAATTCCCGTATGTCACCGATGGCGGCATTATTGCGCGTGTCAAAGGGCTTCATGCCCAGACGCAGGTCAATGCCATCGCGCTTCACGGCGGCGACCAGATCATTGACCTTCTGCTCCAGCTGTGTCTTGGTGAACTGTGTGAAGGCGCTCTTGCCAGTAGTTTCATCATAGGTATAGAAGCCGTTCTGCATCACTTCATATGCCACATCCATCATCCGATAGTAGGACTCGACCACAGTGTAATCGTAGCTGCTTTCGGCATAGAACCGATATGCATCTGCTGCCAGCGATCCGAACGCGATGCTGCTGAGCATCACTTCGCCGTTAGAAGGGACGGTTTTGCTGCCGGACAGGGGGATGATCTTAGCATTGCCAGTCATCATAGAAGGCGTGATGTACCGGGTGTTGCCCCAATCGGGGAACTCATAGCCCCCGTCGGTGCGGAACGCCGCAGTGGCGTCGGTGTAATTATGGATGCCTTCCACATACATGCCGGAACTACTGTAGATGGCAGAGAGTCGTTCGTCGGAAACAAAGGCTAGCAGATGCAGATTGTCGTGTAGGTAAGTGCTGAACTGACGGGCAAGCGAGTCGTTGGGATCTGTGATCTCTTTGAGCGACTCAAATTCCATGGGGATCTCTCCGCTGTCGAAGACACCGGAGATGGTATAGGTGAAGGCGTTGATAATGATCTTCTTGCCGATGATCTCCTCGGGAGCGGTCGGCTCCAGCACGTTGCCGTCGCTGTCATACGTTTTGCAGTTGTAGAACATATTTGCTGCGTAAGAGGAAATCAGCAGCTCGTCCGCCTTTTGCGGATAGGCACCGATGATGGTGTTGCGTAGCGGGTGTCTGGCGGGCAAAACGCCAAAACCGGCAATGGTCGCATCCCAGTACTGGGAGCCGCCCTGACGCAGGTTGTAGCTACCGGAGAAGGAGAGTACACCGAATCCGTCGGCACCCAGTGTGGTAGAGATTTCCTTCAGCTCGGCATCGTTGAACATACCCTGTGCGGAACCTTCGTAGCTGTGCTCCAGCGTGCCTTGGTTATACCAGTTGTTTAGGACTTTGTAGTCTTTGCGCATCTGCAGCATCGGCGTGGAGGAGTTGGCCATGGTTTGGACGAAAGTGTCGTGGCTGTTGTAAAAGTTCAGCGTGGACAGCAGACCAAACAGAACAAAGGCCACCGTGCACAGAAGAATGGTGAAGGTCAGGCGGAACGGCTTGCTGCCCAGACTGGAAACACCGATCTTCGCTGCGTGCCGGACAGGCAGCTTGGAGCGAATGAAACGGCTGTCTGCCTCGGTATACTGTCTGACTGCCGGTTCGGTGGTGCTGCGGAAGACTTCCTTGGAGCCGTCGTCGCCGATGCGGCTGACTTTCTTGAAGGTCTGTACATCCTTTTCGCCGGCGGCAATGATCACATCATCGCCGGATTGCTTCAAAAAGGATTTGATCTGCTCAAAATCGCTGTCGGTCAATTCTTTGCCCCGCTTGACGCACAGCACATCGCCAACCGCGTTGACATTGGCGCTGAGTTGCTGCTGTTGCTGCTGGGTCTTGCTGACATCGGAGATCACCTTGCCGTCCTTCAATTCGATGATCCGATCGCCGTACTGCTCGGCAAAGTCGCGGTCGTGGGACACAACGATGACCAGCTTGTCACGGGATAGCTTTTTCAGCGTTTCCAGTACCTGCTTGCCGGTGCTGGAGTCCAGCGCGCCGGTGGGTTCGTCGGCCATGATGATCTCGGGGGACTTGACCAGTGCGCGGGCAATGGCAATACGCTGCTTCTGGCCGCCGGAAAGAGTGTTAGGCTTGCGCTTGGAAAAACCCTCCAGATCCACTTCTTTCAGCAGAGCTTGAATAGCTGCTTTGTCCTTGGGCTTCCCCTGCAGTTCCAATGCAAGGGCGATGTTGTCTTCTACGGAGAATTCCTCAAGGATATTGTACTCCTGGAAGATAAAACCCACAAAGGTATTGCGGTAGCTGTCGAAATCGCTTTGGGAAAAATCCTTGCTGCTGCGGCCTTTGACGATGATCTCACCGTCGCTGGGAGCGTCCAGACCGCCGCAGACGTTCAGCAACGTGGATTTACCGCTGCCCGACTTACCCAGCAAGAATACCATGCCGGTCTGAGGGAAGCGCAGGGAAATGCCGTCCAGCGCGTGGACTGCTGCGCCTTTCTTGGGCTGATATATTTTGGTTAAGTTTCTTACCTCTAACATAGAGTCTCTCCTTTACGCGGTGGAGTGGAAGATTTGGATATCTTCCTGTTAGGGAGAATATACCATATCATACGAAAAAAGAAAAGTATTTTATTTAGGGAGAAAGAAAAAAAGTTTGGTGGAGGTAAAAGCAAAGGACGCCCTTTCAGGCGTCCTTACTTTTGGCGGAGTAGGAGAGATTCGAACTCTCGAGCCGCTTTTGGCGACTACACGATTTCCAGTCGTGCTCGTTATGACCACTTCGATACTACTCCGTATTTACTTTCGCTGAATCAGCAGCATTGACTATTATATCAACTTTTTCCTTCTTGTCAAGAAGAAAATTACAATTTCGACGCTAAATTTTCGGAGCGGAACACAGCAACGTTTGTTCACCGTGTTCCGCTCCGCCGCGATACCTGTTTTGCCTTGTTACATCATGTCGGATACAGACTCTACCGCCGAATCCACTGCGTTACCCACACGCTGCATGGCTTTGCCAACAGTCGTCTTTCTGGCTTCGGGTCGGGAGAGCATGGCTGCACCAACAATGGCACCGGCCACCAGGCCGAGCCCCATACCGCACAAATACGAACCGGTATGACACATCTTTGATCACTCCTTTATCGGTACGCACATAGTTTGTCCAACACAAGGTAAAAAATCCATCGATCAGACGATTGCCAAAAAGTGTGTGTGCGTTTATAATAAAATAGATAAAATATGACAAGGAGACAGTTTATGTCCATTCAAATATTGCAAGAACGCGTGCGCCGGTGCAAAACACCGGTGATTCTGGGTATCGGCGCAGAGAAAGAGCGGCTGCCTCAAGCGCTGCTGCGCCAGTTCACCGAGATGTACGGTGAGGGGACTGTGGCGGTGGCCGAAGCGTTGCGCTATCACGGCACCCGTGCGCTGGCGGCGGTGGAACAGCTGCCGGCCGTATATCTGCGCGCCGACCGATATTTGCCCTACGGTGCAGTTGGCATGGATGTGCTGGCCAATCTGGTCAGCGCTGCCAAGAGCCGCGGCGCGTATGTGATCGTGGATTGCCGTACCGGTGAGCCAAATGTATGGCTGCAGGCGCTGCCGGGAGCAGATGCGGTGACGGTAACGCCTTATGTGGGCGGGGAGTGCTGCGCCGTGACAGAGGACAAAGCGGTATTTGCGCTGGTGCGTACTGCCGGAACCCTCAGCGGAGAGATCCAGAACCTGATGTCCGGCGACCGCAAACTCTATCAGGCGGCTGCCGGTCAGATGGCCCGCCACGGTGCGGGATTGGTGGTGGAAACCGGCTATTCGCTGGATATCCGCGAACTGCGTCGCCGCTGCGACAAGGCCATGCTGCTGCTGACGAACTGCACCGGGGAAGATGCGTCCTACGCCTTTGATGACTACGGCCACGGTGCGGTGGTGGTGGATGATACGATCCAGTATGCTGCCGATGTACAGGACGCTGCGGTGCAGGCCGTGAAAGAGATGAAGCGCTGGACCACGGTGCTGTAAGGAGAACAACATGACGAGAATCTATCTGGTGCGCCACGCCGAGGCGGAGGGAAACCTCTACCGATTGGTACAGGGGCACTTTGACGGTGTGATCACCAAGCGCGGTTACGAACAGATCCGGGCATTGCGCCGCCGTTTTGAGGGCGTGGAGATCGACGCAGTTTACAGCAGTGACCTGTTCCGCGCCCGCACCACTGCTCGCGCCATCAGCGAGCCGCGTGGTCTGGAGATCCGGCTGCGCCGAGAACTGCGGGAGATACATCTGGGATGGTGGGAAGGTCACGCATGGCAGGAAGTGGGCGCGAAGGATCCGCGGCAGCTGCACAACTTCCACTTGGATTTATCTCAACTGCAGATAGAGGGCGGCGAAACTGCCGCTGCTGTACGCGATCGCATCATGGCAGAATTGCTGCGCATTGCCGCTGAAAACGAAGGAAAAACGGTGGCGGTGGTCAGCCACGGTGCCGCAGTGCGTATTCTGCTGGGCACGCTGCGAGGCATGCAACTACAGGAGATCGACCAAAGCGTACTGGGGGACAATGCCTCTGTGTCGCTGTTGGAGTGTGAAAGCGGCGTGCTGCACGAGGTGTACGGCAATGACAATCGCCATCTCACCGAGGCGGGCCTGACTCGCTTCGTGCCCCGCACGGGGAAAACGATCAAGCGCTTTGAGGACGGGATTGCCTATCGCCCCATGGATGAAGCGGCTGAGGAGAGCCTGCGGGCACAACATTTGCCTGTGCCCCACGGCGGAGAGTGTATCGCGCTGTGGTACGAGGGCAGCGCTGCCGGTATAGTGCAGCTGTTGGGAATACATAACGGCGTGGGACAGGTGGGCTGCTACTATCTGGCGCCGCAGCTGCAGGGGAAAAATCACGGCATCAAGCCCATGGGACAGGCGGTGCAGCATTACCGCAGTCTGGGCTGCGACCGTCTGCGCCTACTGGCGGCAGAAGAGAAATACCGCCCGTTTTTTGCCCAGTACGGCTTTGAAGACGGGCCTGATGGCAGCATGGAACTATATTTCGGTTATGAGGATCAAGTGATATGAGAGGTACAGAGTTTCTTCCTGTCAGTCGTGATGAGATGATCGAGCGCGGCTGGTACTATTACGATTTTTTGGTGGTTACCGCTGATGCGTATATCGACCATCCCAGCTTTGGCACGACGCTGATCGCCCGCGCACTGGAGGCGGACGGCTTCCGCGTGGCCATCCTTGCCCAGCCGGAGTGGCGGGATTGCGAGGCGTTTCGCGCCATGGGCAAGCCCCGTTACGGCGTGATGATCGGCGGCGGAAATCTGGACTCCATGGTGGCGCACTACACTGTGGCCAAGAAGCGCCGCACGAAGGATCTCTATTCTCCTGGCGGAAAACTGGGTTATCGCCCTGACCGTCCCACCATTGTGTATGCCAACCGTGCCCGTGAGGCCTTTGGCGATGTTCCTATCGTCATCGGCGGACTGGAGGCGTCGCTGCGCCGCTTTGCCCACTATGACTACTGGGATGACAAGGTGCGCCGCAGTATTCTCTTTGATGCACCCGCCGATTTGCTGGTGTACGGCATGGGTGAGTCTGCTACCCGCGAGATCGCCAAGCGCTTGAGCCGGAAGGTGAAGCCTTGTGAGATCACCGATGTACCCGGTACGGCCTATATCGCTGCGGATGACAGCAACTGCCACTATCATCCCATTCCCTGTCCCTCCTACGAGGAGGTGTGTGCCGACAAGGTGGCTTACGCCAAGGCCACCAAGATCCAGTATGACGAGCACGATCCGGTCCGTGGCAAGACCATTTTGCAGCCGTGCGAAGGCAAGCTGCTGGTGGTGAATCCCCCGGCACGCCCGCTGCAGCGTGAGGCACTGGATAAGCTGTATGATCTGCCCTATGTGCGCGAGGTGCACCCTATGTATGAAGAGGATGTGCCTGCCATTGAAGAGGTGCGCTTTTCTATCACCCACAACCGCGGTTGCTTCGGTGGATGTAATTTCTGTGCACTGGCCTTCCACCAAGGACGCATGGTCACCTCCCGCAGCATCGAATCGGTGGTGCGCGAGGCGGAGATCTTGGCGGCAGATCCCCAGTTCAAAGGCTATATCCACGATGTTGGCGGTCCCAGCGCAAACTTCCGCCACACTTCCTGCGCTGAGCAGAAGCGCCGCGGCATGTGCAAGGGCAAAAGCTGTCTTGCCCCCGAGCCCTGCAAGAATCTGGACGCCGACCACAGCGAGTACACCAAACTGCTGCGTGAGGTAGCCAAGATCCCCGGTATCAAGAAGGTGTTCGTCCGCAGCGGTATCCGCTACGATTACATGCTGCAGGATAAGAACAAGGAGTTCTTCTCCCAACTGGTCAACCACCACGTCTCAGGTCAGCTGAAGGTGGCGCCGGAGCACTGTGTATCCAGCGTGCTGGACTACATGGGAAAGCCCCATTTCGACGTGTTTGAAAAGTTCTGGGCACAGTATAAGAAGCTGAATGAGCGGGGCGGCAAGGAGCAGTATCTGGTGCCTTACCTCATGTCCTCCCATCCCGGCTGCACCCTCAATGATGCGGTGAAGCTGGCGGAATTTTTGAAGAATAATGCCCGTCAGCCAGAGCAGGTACAGGATTTCTATCCTACCCCCGGTACCATTTCCACTTGCATGTACTACACCGGTATCGATCCGCGGGATATGTCGGAGGTATATGTGGCACGGGATCCTCACGACAAGGCTTTGCAGCGTGCGCTGCTGCAATGGGGCAAGCCGGAAAAGCGCGGTCTGGTGCTGGAGGCGCTGCAGAAGGCCGGCCGCACCGACCTGATCGGCTACGGCAAGCATTGCCTGATCCGTCCGCCAGCCGGCTGGAAGCCGCCGGAGGAGAAGAAAGAGAACAAGCGCGCAGAGCGCCGCGGCGAACCGGAAGGCCGCCGTGATGACCGCCGCAGCAAGCCGACCGGGCATCGCGAAGAGCGCGCGGGTTCCGGAAGAGGCGGAAAGAAGACTGCATCTGGCCATAAACCGCCGATGTCGGATAAGAAAAAAGCGGCATTTGCAAAAAAACGTGCAGAGAAAAAATGAATATGCCGACAGGAAATATCCGACAATACAGCTAAAAGGTGGAATTGGGAATAATTGAAAATATACATTGAATTAAGGAATTACTTGCTGTATAATTAATTAGTTAAAATGGTTGGATTGTGCCCGGAAGAAAAACGGGTAAAATCCGACTGCATTTTGCTGCATGCAAACGCATGCCAATTCCGCGGCAGACAGCCGAAAGGAGCCTGTATGTTTTCCAAGCTGAAGAAGAAATTTTCCGTCTCCCGTTCTGCGGTGCTGGCTGTGGCCATCACGGCGGTGTTCCTGCTGGGGCTGGAGCTGTTCTGGGGACTTTCCTTTGCTGAGAACGATGATACAGGTATGGGAAAAACGGCCCAGGCCGGCGGTATCTGGATGTATGCCAGCAATGTGATCGCCAGGGGATTGTATCTGCTCTACCGCGTGTTTCCTGCCGTTCCCTGGTTCACCGTCTACAATGTGGCGGTTGTGTTTATCTCCGTCTGTGTGATCCTATGGTTCTTTCTAGATAAAAAAGACGGATTGCATCTGGCGGATCTGCCGGTAGTGGGTGTGATTCTTGTAATGGTGGCGCCCATGGTGCTCTCCATTACCTTTACTACCAACAGTCTGCTGTGCGGAGCTGCGGCCACCATGATGCTGCTGCGCGGCAAGGACGGCAAGCGACGCTATTTGGTGCTCTCGTTGCTGTTGCTGTTGGTCAGCGCCATGGTGCGCCCGTCCACCTTTGTGGCGGTGCTGCCCTTCTACGGTCTGACGGCGCTGTATCTCTACTACCGCAAGGCGGATTGGAAGAAGCTGGCCGCTGTGGTGCTGGTGGTGGCGGCGATTTTCCTGCTCAACGGTGTCATCGAGCCTGCCTACCGGAAATCTGCCACCGTGGTAGAGGGTAAATCCACAGAAATCGGCCGCTATCTGAGCAACTACATGGACTATCCCTCTTGCACCTACAAAGAAAATCCAGATCTATATCAGAGTGTGGGTTGGGACGAGGCGCTGTACACCATGGTACATAGCTGGTTCTTTATGGACGAGCGCGTGACCGTTGATGCACTGCAGACTTTGATCAACACACCTCTTGCGGCAGGACCGAGTACCGTATCCGGCGGTAGCGATGCCCGGGGATTTGGGGATTTCCTTATTTCGGCGATTGAATCTCTGCTGGAAAACCGCACCATCTTCTCTGCGCTGCTTCTTGATGCGCTGTTGGCACTGCTGGCTTTGCTGACGCTGCGCAAGCGTAAGGCCGGTGTGATGGACTATCTCTTCTGGCTGGCGGTGATCGGTCTGATGGGTGCAGAGCTCTTCTACCTGCTGCTCAAGGGCCGTCTGGTGGAGCGCGCGCTGCTGTGTGCTGCCCTCCCGGCGCTGTTTTTACTGCTGGCCATGACGGATGGCGAGGAAAAGCACTCCGTCCGTCTGGCGGTGGGGGCTGTTGTCTGCGTGGGTCTGGTGGTCTTTATGTGGAACACCATGTTCAATGCCGCTGTGCGCCACGACAGAGTGCTGTCCAACCGCAGCGCTGAGGCGGTGGAGGTGTACTGCACCGAGCATGCCGATGCCCTGTTTATCTATGATAATGCCTTGGTCGATGACTACCGTCTGAAGCCGGCGGAGGTGCTGCCGCCCGTGACCAATCAGCTGTTCTGGGGCGGTACCGGCTACCAGAGTGTTGGATTCTACAAAATCATCTCGCAGTTCGGCTACGATGAGTTCTATGCGCAGAACTTCTTCGATGACAATGTGTATCTGCTCAGCCGTGAAAATGATCTGGCCAACAGTAATTTCTGGAAGTATATGCTCACCCTTGACAGTTCTGCCACTTTTGAAGTGGAGGCACAGCTGTCCGGTGTGTATGTCTATGCGTTCCATCGCTCGGCACAATAAGCAACAAAGGAGGCCGCTATGCAGCGTGATCGCTCAATGCGCGAAAAAATGAAGATGCGCGGTGCGTCCCGTCAGGAGCGGCTTGTGCTGTGTCTTTGCGGTCTGTTGGTGATGCTGACCTATGCGCGTGCCTTTTTTGGCACGGAGATCACCGATGAGGCTTATTACATTTCCGATGCGCTGGCCATGGTGCAGGGAAACATCCCCTTTGCTTACAACAATTTTTCCTACGGCACCGGATCTGCCTTTTTGCTGATTCCGCAGGTGTTTCTCTATGACCTGTTGGTGCCCGATCACCACGGATTGGTGCTCTTTACGCGGCTGAGCTTTGTCACCTTCCGCATGGTGGTTTTGTTCCTTGTTTACCGCACGCTGCAAAAGCATACCAAGCGCTCCTCTGCGCTGCTGGCAGTGTGTATGATGATTCCCTATTATACCGGCGAGATCGACAACTATAGCTACAACACGATTCCTATGGTGCTGTGCCTGCTGGTGGGTGTGTGGCTTTGCGACACCGTGGAGCACGGCGGCCGGTATGGCGCGGTAAAACTGGTTCTGTGCGGCTTTTTAAGCGGTATTGCCGTGTTTGCCCATCCGGGCTACGCTCTGGCGGTACTTCTGTTTCTTGCGCTCCTCATTTGCCGCAGTGTGGGGAAAAACCGCATCTCCCACACGGCTCTTTATGCACTGGGCGGTATTCTGGAGGTTCTTGTGGTGATGACCGGTGTGGTCATCCAAAGCGACTGGCAAACGCTGCTGCGCGGACTGGATCTGATGTTCTTCCACCCGTATCCCACCGGTTCTCTGTCTTCCATATCCGATTCCAACAAGCTGCTGGTGCTGGCCCTGTTGGCGGTGGGGATCGTGTGCTGCTGTACAGTAGCATAT
Organism: Oscillospiraceae bacterium; assembly: GCA_015067975.1. Lineage (GTDB taxonomy): Bacteria > Bacillota > Clostridia > Oscillospirales > Oscillospiraceae > Vescimonas. The sequence goes on from SVLK01000002.1 coordinate 92,708, forward strand.
TTCATCGGCAAAAAGTGGTATGCTGCGCGCCTGCGTAAAGCAGGGAAAAATCCGGAGCCACGGCATACCGAAAGCTTTGGTGCAGCTTTTTCCATCGGCGCGGCGGTGTTGTTTCTTTTGCTTTTACTGCTGCTTACCCGAGGCATGACTTCTTTGTACCTTTTGGGTCTGTTGGCTTCGTTGGCTGCAGTTATGCTGCTGTTTTGCAGACGGCTGCGCCGGCCGCTGCTGTACTATGTGGGGCTCTATCCGGTTCTCTTTTCCCTTGGCTGCGTCTTTTTGGTGGACAGCAGCGACTCTCTGGCCCGATTCGTTGCAGCTGTTCCTGCGCTGCTGCCGGTGCTTCTTCTCCTGCTGGAGCAGGACGACCGATGGACAAAGCGCTGCACTGCGCTGGGAATGCTGGCTTGCACGTTGCTGATGGTCTGCACAAACTATGTCTATGTGTATCGAGATGAACCGATCACGCAGCTGAACACCCGGGTGGAAAGCGGTGTCTATCAGGGTCTCTATACCACGGCCCTGCGCGCGGAGGCGCTGCCCCAGCTGGAAGGGTATCTGAACCAATCGGTAAACAGCGGAGAGTATGTGGCTTTCCGCGACAACGTACCCTGCGGTTATCTGATGCTGCACGATGCCCGGCCTCTGGACATGGCCACGTGGGACTGCCTGCAGTATTCCTATGGCCGCAACCAGCCTGCCGCACTTTACGACTATTATATGCGGCGGCAGGCGATCCCGCAGAAAATTATTTATGTGGACTACGGACGGGATGAGCACCTGTCTGCAGATGACCCCGATTTCCTTTACAACAATTTTGTCAATACCTACTACGAACAAACGGAGGATGTCGCACTAAACGATTTGTTCCGACGCGTGGTGGTTTATGAATATAGCGGAGGGTTCGATGGAGATTTTCAGTATTGGATCGATGCGAGCCGGATGCTTTCGTAAAACTTGGAAATAGCGTATAAAAATATAATAAAAAGATAGAGGAGAGCATGATGTCCAAAATACTTGTGATTGCCGGCGGCGACTGGCAGATCGAACTGATCAAAAAGGCTAAGGCCATGGGCCACTATGTTATTTGCTCCAACCTGTATGAGAATTCCCCGGCTTTTCCCTATGCCGATGCGTGCGAAGTGGCCAATGTGCTGGATAAGGAAACCAACCTTGCCATTGCAAAAAAACATAGGCCCGATGCCGTTATCTCCGACCAGAGCGACATCGCGGTGCCCACGGTGGCTTACCTGAACGAGCAGCTGGGCCTGCGCGGAATCGGCACCAAGCTGGCTGCGCTCTTCACCGATAAATCCGCCCAGCGCGAATTTTGCAAGGAGCATGGAATCACCTCCCCCGACTTCAAAGTTTGCCGCACGGCGGAAGATGCGATTCCCCTGCTGGAGAAGTACGGCAAAATCATTATCAAGCCGTTGGACAGCCAGTCCAGCCGCGGCGTGTATCCCATCGAAACGCTGGAGCAGCTGTATGAGAAGGTGGAGGATACTCTTTCTTACTGCAATACCCGCAAGGAGTATCTGGCAGAGGAGTTCATCGAGGGTGATGAGTTCACCATCGACGGTCTGGTGATCAACGGTCATCACTATCCGTTGTGCATTTCCGTCAAGGAGATGTATCCCCAGAATCCCAGCATCTCCCGGACCCAGTCCTATGCTTACCATTCTGCTGTACATGATTATGATCTGCTGCGTGCAGAGAATAAGGCCCTCATCGAGGCGACCGGCTTGCCCATGGGTCTGACACATACGGAGTATCGCTATCATAACGGCAAGTTCTATCTGCAGGAGATGGGCGCCCGCGGCGGCGGCAGCAACCTGTCCGGAAAAATTGTGCCGTACATGTCCGATGTGGACAACTATGAGTATCTGATCAAGGAAGCTTTGGGAGAGAGCGTGGATGAAGACGCGGTAAAGAACCATGTGTTCTCTGAAGAAAAGTACGTGGTCATGCGCTTTTTCGACTTCGGCGAAGGGGTTGTTGAGCGCGTGGAGGGTCTGGACTTCCTGCGCAACCACCCCATGATGCTGGACTATCAGCTGCAGGTGAAGCCCGGCGATGTGCTGGAAAAGCCCAAGTACGGTCGTCTGCGCCCCGGCCATTTCATTATCGGAGGTCTGGGTGCTGACGCGGTGAAGGCAGAAGCTGAAAAGATTCTGGATGCTGTCAAAGTATTTTTTAAGTAATGTTTGTATGTCAATAAGGGGCACGACTATGAGTAAGAGAGAAAAGATCAGCTTTGTTATTCCTTGCTATAACTCCACCAAAACCATCGGTGCCGTGGTGGAAGAAATCAAGACCGTGATGAGCACCGATATGGCCCGGTTTGACTATGAGATCATTCTGGTCAACGACGGATCTCCCGACGGCACCACCTTTGATGCCATTACCGAGATCGTCAAGCGTGAGAGCTGCGTCAAAGGTGTTAACCTCTCGCGCAACTTTGGTCAACCCTCGGCAGTGATGGCTGCACTGAACAAGTCTACCGGTGACTATGTGGTTTGCGGTGACGACGACGGTCAGACTCCGTTTGTTGAGCTGCCCAAGCTGTTTGCCAAGATCGAAGAGGGCTACGACCTGGTGGAGGCTAAGTATGCCGTCCGCGAAAAGCGCTCGCTGTTCCGCCGTTTCGGAACGCTGCTCAACGAGGGTATGGCCACGTGGCTGATCGCAAAGCCCAAGGGGCTGGAGCTGACAACTTACTGGGTGGTCAGACGCTATGTGGTCAACGAAATGATCGCCTATCCCAACCCCTATCCCTATCTGGGCGGACTAATGCTGCGTACGACCCAGAAGGCATGCAATGTGGATGTGAGCCACCGCGAGCGTTTGTCCGGCAAGTCCGGCTATAGCCTGAAGAAGATGATCGAACTCTGGCTCAATGGATTCACCTCGTTCTCCGTCAAGCCGCTGCGCGTGATGTCGGTGCTCGGCATCATCATCGCTGCCCTCGGTTTTCTGTTCGGTATGTTTGTGATCGTGCAGAAGCTGCTCGATCCCACCATTGATGCCGGCTACAGCTCCATCATGGCCGTGATGCTGTTTATGTTTGGCGCGGTCTTCTTCTTTATGGGACTCATCGGCGAATATGTGGGACGCATTTACATCTCTTTGAACAAAGCGCCGCAGTTTGTCATTAAGGAATTCATTGAACACGATACGATGAGAGGGGAAGCACAGGATGACGAGAACGAAGAAGGAGTACGGCGGATTTCTTCCGTTGGAGCTGAATCCCGGTAAAGAGTGGTTTGCAACCTATGAGCCGTCTTTGATGCGCTTCAATTCTGTGAAGGCATCGCTGATCTGCCTTTTGGAGCAGTTCCGGCCCAAACGGATTTGCCTGCCGTACTATTACTGCCCCACCACCATTGCTGCCATCAAACATACCGGCACCGAGGTGACGTGGTATCACATCGGCGAGGATCTGCTGGGACGGGATATTCCCGATGAGCCGGACACGATGGTGCTGCTGGTGAACTATTTCGGCGTGCTGGACGAGGCATTGACCTCCATGGCACAAACCTTCTGCCGTGCCCGCGTGATCCTTGACCATGCCCATTCCTTCTTCTGCCCTCCGCTGCAGAAAGAGAATGTGTACAGCACCTATTCGGCCAAGAAGTTTTTCGGTATTCCCGACGGTGCTTATCTGGTGGGTGAGGTGAACCGTGCAGCGGAACAGGCGCCTTCCTTTATGGCGGCCCATGCCCAGTATCTGCTGACCGCCTATGAAGAGGGTACCAATGCCGCCTACGGCCTGAAGAAGCAGGTGGACGGCGCCATTGCCGGAAACTATGCGCCGATGTCTGTTCTGGCGGCAGGACTTTTACAAAATGTGGACTATGATCGCGTCTGCCGCCGCCGCAAAGAGAATTTCTCCTTGTTCCATCGGGCTTTTGCCGATGTAAATGCACTGCAGCTGCCCGACAGCTGTGCCGCATATCACTATCCGCTGCTGCTCAATGATATGGGTGAATATGTGAAGAAGCGGCTGGTGCAGGATAAGATTTACGTTCCCACTTTGTGGAACGGACAGGAACTGCACCTCTACGGAACAGAATTTGAAAAAGGATTGACCCGAAATACCGCATTTCTGCCTGTTGACCAGCGATATGATGAGGCGGATGTGCAATACATGATAGAAAAAATAAAGGAGTATATGAATGAATATTCTTGACGCAACTGTCAGAGATGGCAGCTACGCAATTGATTTTAAGTTCAGCTGCAAAGACGTGCGCGATCTGGTTTCCCGTGCGGAGCGCATTGGACTGAAATATATCGAAGTCGGCCACGGTCAGGGCCTGAACGCCAGCTCCCACGAGCACGGCATTGCACTGCAGACCGATGTAGAGTACATGCGCGCAGCCAAAGAAGTGGTGAAGGAGGCAAAACTGGGCTTTTTCTGCATCCCCGGTATCGCCCGTCTGGAAGACATCACCACCGCCAAGGAGAATGGTATCGATTTCCTGCGCATGGGTGTCAATGCCCAGGAGTATCCCAAGGTAAAGCCCTATGTGGAGAAGGCCAAGGCCGAGGGACTGCAGGTGTTTGTAAACTTTATGAAGAGCTACACCGTCACCCCCGAGGAGCTGGCCGAGGCTGCTGTCACGGTGCAGGGGTGGGGCGCTGAGTGCGTGTATATCGTGGACTCCGCCGGTTGTATGACCTCTCAGGAGATCGGTCAGTACATCGATGCCATTCGCAGCAAGTGTGATGTGGCCATCGGCTTCCACGGCCACAATAATCTGGGTCTGGCAGTGGAAAACACGGTGTACTGCTATGAGCGCGGCATCGAGTTTATCGACTGCTCCTTCCAGGGGCTGGGCCGCAGCGCCGGTAATGCCTCCCTGGAGCAAGTCATCATGGTGCTGGACAAGAAGGGCTATGATCTGGGCTTCGATATCCCCAAGGTGCTGGAATACGGCTATGCCGGTCTGCGCCACATCGCCGGTGATCGCCTGCTCAATCCGCTGGACTACATCTGCGGCTATGCCGGTTTCCACAGCGGATTCCTGAAGTCCATCTACCGCTGCTCTATGGAAAAGAATGTGGATCCCCTGCGTCTGATCCTGGCCTACAGCAAGCGCAACCGCACCAGCATGAACTACGAGGAGCTGTGCGCCGTGGCCGATACGCTGCCGGTTGACCCCGATGACAATCCCTATCCCTTCCGCGCCTATTTCTCGGAGATTTATAATGAGTCGTAAGTTAAATCCGCTGGCTAAGGCTTCGGCGCTGTACCTGATCTCGACAATTATTGGTCAGGGTATTACCTTCCTGGGCATGATGGTATTCACGCGCTTGATGAGCCAGACTGATTACGGTATTTACAGTACCTACTATGCCTATGTGTCCATTCTGGTAGTATTTGTGGGCGCCAACCTGTATGTGCCTCTGAATAATGCTTATATTGACCATGCAGACCGTGTGCATGCTTACCGTAAGTCGGTGCTGATGCTCTCTACACTGATCATGGGCGGCATTGCGTTGGTGGCGCTGGTGATCCGGGGCTGGTTGTTCCCGGAACTGACCCCCTATCTGATCATTGTGGGCATTCTCCATGCCTACGGTTTCTTCATTGTCAACTACCGCATGTATTCGGCCAACATGGAGACCGACTATAAGAAGAAGTCGGCACTGCTGATTTGGCCTTATGTGCTGCAGTTTGGCTTCGGCCTTGTCTTTGTGCTGCTGTTCCCGGAAATGAGCTTCCCTGCCAGAGCAACGGGCAGCTCGTTGGGCTTGATTTCCTGCGGCGCCATCGCCTACATCGAGATGATGCGCAGCGAAGGTAAGCTGTTTGTCGCGACCGACTGGAAGTATGCGCTGAAGATCTCTGTTCCATCCATGGCTATGTCCGTGTCCTATATGCTGATGCAGCAGTGCGACAAGGCTATGATTACCGAAATGTGCAGCGCTGATGACACGGCGGTGTATTCGGTGCTGTACTATTTGGGCTATGCGCTGATTGTTGTCAACCAGGCGGTGGGTGCTGTGCGCGAAGCATGGGTGTACCGCCAACTGGGCAAAGGAAAGCTGGAGGGTGTTAAGCCTCTGCAGAAGTGGTATCTGTTTTTGATGGCTGTGCTGGCTACCGGCGTGCTGATGCTGGCTCCGGAAGTGATTCGACTGTTGGTGCCGGAGAACTACTGGGAGTACGGCTATGTTGCACCTTTTGTGACAGCAGCATGCATGATGGTGCTGTACGGATTCTATATGGAAATCGCAGGTTTCTATAAGCGCAATACGCAAATCTCCATCTGCGTGATGACCGCCGCGGCCATCAATATCGGTTTGAATGTGGTGCTGATCCCCATCCTCGGTGCTGTTGTGGCGGCCTATACCACGGTGGTGGCTTACGCAGTGCTGATGGTGTTGTCCTACCTGATCGTGCGAAAGGAAGCCAAGGGCGCCTATTCTCTGTGGGTTTTCCTGGCCTTCGGCGTGTACATCTGCTGCGCCGGCGGCATCTATGTCACTTTCTGTGAGCGTATCTTGGTACGCTACGCAATTTTTGGCGTGATCCTGCTGGGTGCTATGACTTTTGCGTTTATAAAGAGAAATGTCTGGATCCCCATGCTGATCAAACGCGGCAGCAGCGCGGAAGCGTGAGATTCACGACAGACGAAATGATAAATGGTTGGGAGGTTTCGTTTTATGATGTCTAACGAAACATATAACAAAGAAAGCGGAACGAAAAAACGGGGTCTGGCCGTTTTCTACGATCCGCACAATGTCTACCAGTTTCTTTGGTATTATGCCACCAGCGGACAGGATATCGAGTGGGACGCGCTGTGTCTGCCCAATTCCTTCCAGGGTGAGTACATCTCTGAATGGTCCGAAAAACTGGGGATTTTCAAGAATATCTATCGCCATGTGGAATTGTATGAGGGCTGGGGCCTGAAACAGCAGCTGGCACGTTTCCTGAAAATGTCTGCCTATGCGTTGGTGGGACAGCAGACGCGCTATGCCAAGAAAACCATTACCGAAATGGTGGGGCATACGGATTATGATACGATGGTCGTATTGACGGATATGGGCTTTATCTCCGGCATGTTTTTGCTGCTGGGCAAGGAAAAGGAAGTCATCGTGTTGGAAGATGGTACGGCTGACTATGTGGCGCGCTCCTACAAGACCATTTTCTCCAAGCTGAATAATGCACATGCCTGGAAAGGCCTGCTGCTCACCGCTATGGGCTATAACTGCTTTGGCGGAACTTACCCGCTGCGCACGACAAAAGACTGCATCAAGTATTGCTCCCACCCCGACAAGATGCTCTATCGCGACTATCGGGAAATGCGTACGCTGTATGATTTCAGCAATACCGATACGGAGCTGTTCAACAGCCTGATGGAGCGTCTGTTCCCCACATTGGCCGAGTACTTCCGGGAAGAACGGGAGGCGGTGCTGTTTACCACTCCTGTAGATGACTATTTGCCTGAGGGCTATGAAAAGTATTGTCACCGCGTGGAGGACTACATCAATAGCAAATACAAGACCGTTATCCTCAAAAAACACCCTCGCGACAACTTTATTTACAAGTTTGCTGAGGATGTAGATGTGGTGGAAATTGATAAGAGCATTCCTGCTGAAGCCATGCTGCGCTTCGTGCATCCGATGGATCTGGTATTTATGGGGCCCAGCTCTGTGAACCTCTACCTCAACCACACGGATTATAAGCCGGTTGTTATCAAATTCAACGGCCTGGAAGAGGAAAGCACCAAGTGCACCTCCGTTCGTGCCCAGTACATGGACAGTGTGGTGGATCACCATCTGGAGCTGCAGGAATACACACAGGACAACATAATTTATCTGTAAGGATAATCTGTTTTCAACGCGGAAAAGGAGTGATATACTGTGAAACTCTGCCTTGGCACAGTCCAGTTCGGCATGGACTACGGTGTGCGCGGACAAAAAAAACCTTCCCTGGCGGATGCCATGGAAATGCTGGATTATGCATTGCACAACGGTGCGGATGCCATTGATACAGCCAATGCATACGGTGAAGCCGAAGCGGTGGTAGGTGCTTACTTCGAGAAGAACCCTGCCATGCGTCAGGCCACCCATGTGATTTCCAAATTCAGCCCCGATCTGTTGGCAAATGCTGCACCGGAGCAGTACTATTCCATCATGAAGGCCCGGCTGGAAGAAACGCTGCAGCGCCTGCATACAGACTATCTGGACGGCTGTTTGCTGCACAATTCCCGCTCTGTATACGATGATGCAATCATTGCTGCACTGGCTCGCCTGCGCAGCGAAGGTGCAGTGAAAAACATTGGTGTCTCTATCTATGAGTGCGAAGAGGCCACCACCGGTATTGAGCGCGGTGATCTGGATTTCTTGCAGCTGCCTTACAGTATTTTGGACCAGCGCATGCTGCATGGGGGTGTGTTCCGCCTGGCACAGGAAAGGAAAGTAACACTGCACTCGCGCAGTGTGTTCATTCAGGGTCTGGTACTGATGGATGAAGAAGAACTTCCCCCCTTCCTGCAGGAGGCAGGCCGCCCCGTTTTGCGCCAGCTGGACGAGCTGTGCCGCAAGACCGGCCTGAGTCGGATGGAACTGGCTATGGGGTTTGTGAAGAGTCAGGAGGCAATCTCCCACCTGGTGTTCGGTGTGGATAATCTGCCCCAGCTCAAAGAATTTATCGACATCTTTGACCGGGATCTCCCCGGCGAAGTTGTGGAAGAGGCCACACGGCTGTTTGCCGATGTTGACCCCTATCTTGTTATGCCAAACCGTTGGAAAAGATAAGGAAGTGAAGTTATGCATTATGTAGCTATGATTCAGGCTCGATGCGGCTCCTCCCGGCTTCCCGGCAAGATTCTGAAGGATCTTTGCGGCAAGCCGGTGCTGCAGCACGTGATCGAGCGCGTACAAAAGAGTAAACACATGACCGAAGTGGTGGTGGTAACCTCTATCGATCCCCAGAACCTGCCTGTAATGAAGCTTTGCGCTGACATGGGGGTGCGTGTCTTTGCCGGTGCAGAGAACGATGTGCTGGACCGCTTTTACCAGATGGCCAAGCTGATCCGCCCTGACTATGTGGTACGCATTACCGCTGACTGCCCCTGCTTTGACTGGACGCTGCTGGACCGCGCCGTAGAGGCCATGGAGCCCGGTGTGGACTATCTGTCCGATTTCGGCGAGACAATGCCTGATGGCCTGGATCTGGAGATCATGACCTTCCAGGCGCTGGAAAAGGCATGGAAAGAGGCCGATATGGCTTCCGAGCGTGAACATGTGACCCAGTACATTCGCAAGCACCCTGAGTACTTTAATCTCAAGGATCTGCCCGGACCCGTAGAGGGAATCGGCCATCTGCGCTGGACGTTGGACGAGGCGGAGGACTATGAGCTGATTCAGAAGATCTATGAGCATTTTACTGCGGTCGGCAAAGCAGATTTCCTGCTGGGCGACATTCTGGACTTCCTGCGTGAAAACCCGGAGCTGTGTGAGATCAATGCGAAGTTTGCTCGTAACGAAGGGCTGGCAAAATCCCTTCGCGAAGATAAAATTGTAGAACATAATAACTGATTGAGGTGGATAATCATGGGAAAAGGACAAGAATTGTATAACAGAGCCAAAGAAATCATTCCCGGTGGTACGCAGCTGCTGAGCAAGCGCCCCGAGATGTTCCTGCCCGAATACTGGCCCTCCTACTACAGCAAGGCCAAGGGCTGCGAAGTTTGGGACATGGATGGTAACCACTACTATGACATGACCATGATGGGCGTAGGCGCCAATGTGCTGGGTTATGCTTATGACCCCGTGGACGATGCGGCCCGTGAGGCCATTGCCAACGGCGGTATGTGCTCTCTGAACGCTCCCGAGGAAGTGGAGTTGGCCGAACTGCTGCTGGAACTGCATCCCTGGGCCGGTAAGGTGCGCTATGCCAAGGCCGGCGGTGAAGCTATGGCTATGGCTACCCGTATTGCCCGTGCCAGCGCCAAGAAGGATATCGTTCTGGTCTGCGGCTATCACGGCTGGCATGACTGGTATCTGGCCGCCAACCTGGTTAAGGGCGATCCTCTGGCCGGCGTACACCTGCAGGGTTTGGATCCCACCGGTGTGCCCCGCGATCTGGCCGGCAGCAACCTGATTTTCCATTACAACGATCTGGACGCTTTCAAGAAGCTGGTGGACGAGAACCAGGGCAAGATCGCTGCCGTGATCATGGAGCCCATCCGCAACGACTATCCTGAGAATGGTTTCCTGCATGAGATCCGCCGCATCACCAAGGAGAACGGCATCCTGCTGGTGTTCGACGAGGTTTCCTCCGGTTTCCGTATGTGCCCCGGCGGCAGCCACAAGGTGCTGGGTGTGGAGCCTGACATCGCTGTGTTCGCCAAGGCTATGACCAACGGCTATCCTGTCGCTGCCGTTATCGGCCGTGATGAGGTGATGTCCGCTGCGCAGGACACCTTTATCTCCAGTACCTTCTGGACGGAGCGCATCGCCTTGGCCGCCACTGTGAAGGCTGTGCGTGAGTACTGTGCCAAGAACGTGCATGAGTACCAGATGACCATTGGCAAGCGCGTGCAGGACGGTTGGGCTGCTCAGGCAGAGAAGGCTGGCATCCATATCCATGTGGGCGGCATTTATCCGCTGAGCCACTTCTCCTTTGAAGAGGGCGATGCACTGGTTTGCAAGACCTACTTCACCCAGGAAATGCTGAAAAAAGGCTATCTGGCCTACACCGGCTTCTACTCCTCTCTGGCACACACCGAAGAAATCGTGGACGGCTATCTGGCTGCCTGCGGCGAAGTGTTCGCCAAAATCGCCGACATTCTGCACAACGGCGGCAATGTGGCTGACCATCTGGATGGCCCTGTCTGCCATGCCGGCTTCCAGCGTCTGAACTAATAAAACAGACCCCCTGCGTGTGTATCATCGCGGAAGAGTCTTATGATGCGCTGTCCTCCCATTGACCGACTTGTCCGGCCAATGGGAGGTAAGTGCGTCTTTCTTATCGCAGATGAACCAAAGATAAACAAGAGCCATTCTTTCACTTTCGCTGGAAACGAATGCGTCCACAAGGAAGTGCTTTTTTGAGAAAGGATCCAATTCAGTGGATATTACAAATGTTCTTTTTTTATTCTGGATTTTACCGATTTCTCTGGCGGTGTATTATCTTGCCGGAGAAAGAGTGCGGCCATATGTGCTTGTGGCGATTAATCTGTTGTTTTATGCATGCGGTGCTTTTTCTTATTTCTGGCTGTTTGTCATATCCACCCTGGATACCGTAGGATTGGGAAGAAGCATTGCAGCGGTAAAGGGACGGGTCGGTAAAAAGGCTTTATTATTCTTTGGTGTTACATATAATTTGTGCCTGCTTGCTTTTTATAAATATGCCGGTACTTTCTTATCCCGGCTCGGGATCGCTCCCGACCTGGCAGTTTCCCTGCGTGGCATAGCACTGCCGTTAGGGATTTCGTTCTTTACCTTTAAGGCAATTTCGTATTTGGTCGACATCTATTATCAGCGGGCGGAGCTCGCAACTCGTCCGGTGCAGGATGTACTGTATCTTTCGTTCTTTGCACAAGTGATTTCCGGTCCGCTGACGCGCTACAGTGAGATGAGCCAATCTGCGCTGAGCGACAGTCATAAGGCAAACTGGGACTTGTTTTCCGAAGGTGTTTACCGTTTTATCATCGGTTTCAATAAAAAAATGCTGCTGGCTAATGTTCTGACCAATATCGTCAACGAAACTTTTACAGCAGACTTTTCCGATTTTTCCGTTGCTTATGCATGGCTTGGTGCCATTTGCTACTCTTTGCAGCTTTTCTTTGACTTTTCCGGATATTCCGACATGGCGATTGGCCTTTCACAGATGTTTGGCTATCGCTGTGGTGAGAACTTCCGTTATCCGTATACCACGGACTCTGTGGCCCGTTTCTGGAGAAAGTGGCACATTTCTCTGGGCGCTTGGTTCCGGGACTATGTATATATTCCGCTGGGTGGCTCCCGGGTATCCGGCAGAGTCTATTTGAACCTGTTGGCCGTCTGGCTGTTGACCGGCGTGTGGCATGGTGCTTCTTTGAACTTCATTGCCTGGGGCCTGGGCTATTTTATCTTGATCGCATTTGAACGCAGAACCGGTCTGCCGGGATGTCTGAAGAGCTGGGTGGGAAAAACTGTCTACCGGATCTTGGTACTATTGTTCATCAATTTCCAGTGGGTACTCTTCCGCTCGCAGGGATTGAAACATGGTTTGCGCTATCTGCGCCGTATGATTTATTGCGCACCAAATCCTTTCGCCGATCAGCGGGCACTGTTTTTGCTGAAGGATAATCTGGCATTTATTGTTGTCGGACTTATTCTGTGCATGCCAGTCGTTCCCTGGATTGGTAAGAAACTGGAAGGACACAAGACTGCACACGCAGTTTACGAGGCGGCAGTGGCTGTAATCAGCCTTGTGCTGTTCGTCTGGGCTGTTTCGTTTGTGGTTTCCGGCATGAACAATCCATTCGCTTACGGCAACTTCTGATAAGCCGTAAAGGAGTATAAATTATGAAACATCTTCGTATCAAACAAGCACTTGCTTGGGTATTCCTTCTCGGACTAACCGTTTTTTTTGTGCGAAGCGCCCCTCTTTCTTCGTTGGTGCAGCTTTCTGATTGGCTCCGACAGGACCGGGAAAATGCGGTTGGCATCGATGTGTTGGAGCAGAGTTATGCTGACAAGCTATGGAAAAAAGAAGCATTTCTTAACCTCAATGGTGCAGCAGCAAAACTGCTCAAGATGCGGGGCTACTACAGCGATTTGGGTATGTATATCACGGACAACGACTATATTGTAACAGCCACCCGGGAAACAACCACGGACTATGAGGTGGATCAAACCATTGCGCTGGAGCGATTTTGCCGTGAAAACGGCATAAACTTTTGCTATGTGAATCAACCCATCAAGTATTTGGACGATTCCTCGCTGAACCGTTTTGGCATTATGACCTATGCAAATAAAAATGCGGATCTTTTCCTGCAGCGGATCAGCAACGCCGGTGTTCCGACACTGGATCTGCGCCAATCCATTATAGATGAGGGGTTGAACATCTATGATATGTTCTACCGGACAGATCACCACTGGACAACCCAGACAGGGCTTTGGGCCAGCGGCAAAATTGCAGAGCGGCTGAATCAATCCTGCGGCTACAATATTGATCTGACGCTGTACGACTCTACCAACTATACTGTTACCGAGTGGGAGAACTGTTGGTTGGGAGAGCAGGGCCAAAAGGTGGGAGAAACCTATGTGGGACGGGATGATTTCGCACTGATAAAACCAAATTTCCCCACATCCTATACATTTAAAACTTCAGAAGGTATCGAAGAAGGCACTTTTGACAATTTCCTGAACGAGAGCGTCTACGATCCACTGCCCGATGGCCAGCCTAACCGAAATAGCTGGTATTACTCGTATTTACGGAAAAATGCCGTTAACCACAATGTGGACTACGGAAAGGTTTTACTGATAGGTGATTCCTATGCGCATCTGACAGTGCCGTTCCTTTCTCTGGGTATTGCGGAACTTGATTCTCTGATTCTGAGAGATGTCGGCAGTGACTTTCAGCTAACAGAACTCATATTGAGCGGTGGCTACGATACGGTTCTTGTGTGTTACGCGCAGAACATGATCGGCAGTCATGACAGTCCCCAGAGCGCAAACTACGCAATGTATTCTTTTATTCAGTAATCCACTTGCTACTATACGAAAGGAGATTCCTTGCGTTTATGACTTTTGCAACTGCAAGAAATAGTTTTATCTCCAGACTAAAACAGAATTACGGACTGCTGCTGTCGGCACTCCTTTTTGCGGCGCTGGTGGCGTATGTTTTGGTAGTAGGAGAGAACATCTATCTGCCCATCAACGACAGCCTCGACTCCAATGTAACCATCTACAAAATGGCGGCGGACAACAAACTTTATTGGCAGGAGACAGGTGTACTGCCGTTTTTGGGCGGTAAGCAGGAGGGTTTTTCCTTCCGGGCGTGGCTGAATCTGGAAGCGACCATCTATATGCTGCTGCCGGCCTTTACCGCCTATATGACGGTGCTGTTTTTGAAGCTGGCGATGTCCATTCTGGGCTTTTACTGCTTGGGTCGATTGATCCGCCGTTACGGCGATATGCCGGTAGATCTGAATGTGTGGGCCATCTGCGGCTTCATCTACGGTATTCTTGGCCAGTGGCCCCATGCGGCGTTGGGCTTTGCCTCCATTCCGTGGTGGGTCTGTGCCTTGTACTTTATCTACAAGGAGAATAAGTGGTACTATACGCCTATTCCGCTGGTATTTTTATGGACCACCTCGCTGGCGATGCTGGCCATCTTCATTTTGTTCTACCTGGTGGTCATCACGCTGGGTTTGTGCATTAAGAATCGGCGCATCGAATGGTGTCTGGGCCTGAGCACACTGGAGCTGATGGCGGCCTACGCGCTGGTGGATATGAATCTGTTGCAGCAGGCCAGTGATCATTCCAGTGAAACGATCAAGTCGCTGGTTGCCACGTTGTACTATGACACCATTGAAACCTGTATTCGCAAGCTGCCGGACGCCTTTTTGCTGGGACAGTACCATGCCGGCGGTTCGCCACTGCGCTATCTGGTGATCCCTGTGGTCTGCCTGGCCTTCCTCTTCTTCGTGATCAAGTTTCTGGCAGACCGGAAAGACGGCAATTTTGTGCTGGTCTATGTGGTGGCATGCGTCATGATTGGCATTAATACCTGCGCCTTTGCTTTTGATCAGAGCTTTATTTTCCGCCACATCATTACCTTCGCCGGCGGATTTACCTTCTCCCGGTTCAACTGGCTGAACCCGTTTTTGTTCCTGCTCTGCTTTGCGCTGACGCTGAACTATTTCTTTGTGCGCAAAAAGAAGCTGCAGCTATTGCTGCCGCTGCTGCTGGCGGTGAACATTTTAGCGGTTGTACGCGATAATCCGCCCGGTTCGTACCATACGATGTACAACATTTTGGTGCAGAACTATGGCAGAGATGTGGAAGAGGAATCGTTCTATTTCACATGGAAAGAGTACTATTCCGAAGATCTCTTCACAAAGATCAAAGAGGAGATCGGCTATGACGGAGAGTACTCCGCTGCCTACGGTTTCGAACCGTCCACACTGCAGTATAACCAGATCGCTACCATTGACGGCTACTATTCCAATATTGGCTTGGACTACTACAAGAAGTTCACCAAGCTGCTCGCGCCTCTGCTGGAATTCGATACATACCATCAGGACTACTGGAGTGCGGCCAGCGGACGATGCTATCTTTACTCGCCGGCATGGGATTTCTATCTGCCCAAAGAGTCACACTCCTTTGAGCAGCCGCTGTACATCAACCCTGTTGTATTCCGCCAGATGGGGGGACGGTATGTGTTCTCCCGTGTGCTGATCCAGAACAGCGATGAGCTGGGCTTTGTTTGCCGCGGCAGATTTACCGATCCGGAGTCGCCCTATGTCATCTATGTGTATGACAATCAGAAACCTGTGAAGTAAAGCGTTTCCATTCGACAAATAGTGCAATAAAAAGACAGGCAGTCACAGCAAAGTGACTACCTGTCTTTTTGTTTGGGTTCAGTTTTTTCGCAGACCGCGCAGCAGCGCAATCTCTGCGGCGTAGCCGGGCAGCTCATTAGGCGTTTCCAGTACGAAAGGTAGGTGACGCAAGGCGCTATGGTTGATGATCCGTGCAAATGCCTCCGTGCCGATGTGCCCGGCACCAATCTTGGCATGGCGGTCTTTCCGCGCACCCAACGGGTTAAGAGAATCGTTGATGTGAATGGCCTTGAGCTTCTCAAGACCGATGACGCGGTCAAATTCTTCCAAAACGCTGTCCAGATTGTTTACGATATCATAGCCACCATCGTTGACGTGGCAGGTATCCAAACATATGCCCATGTGGTCGCACAACTCCACCTGATCGAGGATGGCGCGCAATTCCTCGAATTTCCCGCCGATCTCCGTACCCTTGCCGGCCATAGTTTCCAGCAGTACGGTGGTGGTCTGTTCGGGGCGTAGGATCGTGTTCAGCGTTTCGGCAATGAGGGCAATGCCGGTCTCTGTGCCCAGACCGGTGTGGCTGCCGGGATGAAAGTTATAGTAGTTGTGAGGGAAATGCTCCATCCGCACCAGATCGTCCGCCATGGTCTGCAGTGCGAACTCGCGGGTGCGCGCATCCTTAGAACAGGGATTGATGGTGTAGGGTGCGTGAGCCACCACCGGCCCGAAACTGTTTTCGCGCATAAAAGCAACCAACGCTGCTGCGTCCTCGGGGTCGATGGCTTTGGCTTTGCTGCCCCGCGGATTGCGGGTGAAAAATTGGAAGGTAGAGGCATTCATGGACTTAGCCGTCTGCCCCATGGCAAGAAAACCGGCGGAAGGGGAGAGATGGCATCCGATATGAAACATGGACGGTGCTCCTTTCAAAGACGGTAGACGGAGCAGTCAGTGCGCCCGCTTTCGATGGTGATCACCCCGTAAGTAGGGGCGTGGTAGTCGCCGATGCTGCCGGGATTCATAGTGTAAAGCGTGCCGTCATAGTCCACCGTGGAGTAGTGGGTGTGGCCGAAGAGCAGAATGTCAGCGCCCAGTTCCATGGCGGCATAGCGGGCGTTCATGGTAGTGTGCTTCACGGAGCGTGTGTGGCCGTGCATCATCAAAATCCGCTGTCCGCCCAGTTCCAGCAGTACCTCACCCTGCTCGGTACGTCCCCAGTCGCAGTTGCCCGGCACCATGGTCATGGACAGATCGGGAAACAGGCGCTGCAGTTCCTCGGCATCGCGGATGCAGTCGCCCAGATGCAGCACATGCTGCGGTTGCACCATTTCGACGCAATGCACCATATTGTTTACGTTGCCGTGAGAGTCGGAAAGTACCAGAATCTTCATAGGAAAATGCTCCTGACGAGAAAAAACTTTGCCTTAGTATACCACGAAGCCGTTGCAACCGCAATTTCTTTCGGGTAAAATAAAGAAAAACGAGCAGGAGGGAAGAAGATGACGGTTTTGTGCTATTCCAAGTGCGGCACTTGCCGCAAGGCTCTTGCGTGGCTGAATAGCCGCGGCATGGCCTATACCAACCGCCCCATCAAGGAGGAAAATCCTACCGCCGATGAGCTGCGGCAGTGGATCGCCCTGTCGGGGCTGGACACACGGAAATTTTTCAACACCAGCGGCCTTTTATATAAGGAACTGCAGCTTAGAGACAAGCTGCCTCATATGAGCGCTGAGGAGCAGATCGCACTCCTTGCCTCTGACGGCATGCTGGTCAAGCGCCCGCTGCTCATCGGCGAAGGCTTCGTGCTGGTTGGCTTCAAAGAGAAGGAATGGGAGGAAGCCTTATGAAAATTGCGCAGATCCAGATGCCCGTGGGGACCGATAAAACCGCCAATATCCAGCGTGCCTGCAATCTGATCCGCTGGTCCGGTGCCATCGATATCGCCGTGCTGCCGGAAATGTTCTGCTGTCCCTACGATAACGCCTGTTTCCGCGCCTACGGCGAGGAAGAGGGCGGCGAAGCGTATCAGGCTATGAGCGCCGTGGCCAAGGAGAAGAAGATCTATCTGGTAGGCGGCAGTATTCCCGAGCTTTGTGACGGCAAGGTCTACAATACCTGCTATGTCTTTGACCCTACGGGCAAGTGCATTGCACGCCACCGCAAGACCCATCTATTTGACATCAACGTAGAGGACGGTCAGTGCTTCCGTGAGTCCGACACGCTGTCTCCCGGCAGCGACGTGACTACTTTTGAAACGCCTTGGGGCGTGATGGGTCTTTGCATCTGCTTTGACTTCCGCTTTCAGGAACTCAGCCGTCTGCTGGCGCTGCGCGGTGCCAAGGTGATTTTTGTGCCGGCGGCTTTCAATATGACCACCGGTCCCGCCCACTGGGAACTGCTGTTCCGCCAGCGTGCCGTGGACAACCAGTGCTTCACCGTAGGCACTTCTCCTGCCCGTGACAACGCCGCCAGCTATACTGCCTGGGGCCATTCCATCGTGTGCGATCCGTGGGGTACGGTGCTCAACCAGTGCAACGAACAGTCGCAGGTGGCTGTGGTGGAGATCGATCTTAAAAAGGTGGACAGTGTCCGTTGCCAGCTGCCGATTCTGTCGGCACGGCGGGAAGATCTGTACGAGTTGCGGCAGAAGATGTGAATGGAGAAGAATACGAAAGAAGGACGGCTTGTGCCGTCCTTCTTTCGTATTCTATTTTTCGTTATTCGGTGATTTTCTTACCAACAGGAATACCGTGGATGCTATCTGCATGCCCATCAGCGCAGGCAGCGCACGAGTAGGAGCTGCCCATTCCAAGGAAATAATCTTAGGGGGAATGTAAATCAAAAGGATCTCCAGCATCCACAGCGCCATGACCAGCAGCGAGAAGATCCGCATTGTAATTAGCACAGGTTTATTCACTTGTGTTGCCAGCCAGTGCTCTCCGACCCACAGTGCTCCCAGTATGAATAGTGCCAAATTTCCCTGGGGGAACCAGGTGTAGCCAACCGACATGTCATTCAATGTTTTAAACCATTCTGCAAGGTATATTCGATCTGCCAAAAGACAGGCGGCCAGACAAAACAGGACATATCCCGCGTATACCACCGACAGGAGTGTTTTCTTCTTCATTTTCCAGCCTCCTTCTCTTCTATAATGTTATCATTGGAACGTAAAGGATTGCACTGTCAGCTCGCCGCTCCATGTACCGCCTGTCGTGATACTGGAAACCGTGTAATTATAGGATGCAACTTGATATTGACTCGCTCCAAATGTTTGGATACCCGGGAACACAGAACTATCCACCGCCTCGTTCCAGGAAAATGCCATTCTTGGCAAAGTGTATGTTCGGGTCTGCGTAGAGGGACCACCGGATGGATAGGAAACGCCAAATTCCCGCAGCGTATAACTGTGAGACTGCATCTCAACACCGCCGGTCACGATCGTGTAGGAACCGGCTACACGGTCCTTTCTTTTTCTGTTTTCCGATTTCTTACTTTAAATATAGCACAACACAGTGGAGGTGTCAAGCGAAGTGCACAAATATAAAAGCGGAAAAGTGCTAAAATTAGTGCAAGTTGCTGCCATTGAAAAGCTCTATAAGCTAATTGGCATAGTGCGTTTGGCGGGAGGCGAAAGGGGACGGCGTGGTGCAAACGGCACAGTTTCTTTCCTCTCTGTGAAAATCCCCTAAAATAGTGGTTGCTTTTGAACGGTTGGTATGCTATGATTATCGTATCTTATTCCGCCCACCGTGCTGTCACTCCACTTTATGACTCACGGAGGGAAAACAAAAGGAGGAAAAAGACCCGCTACGACTGGCGGTGCGGCAGTGTGGAGACCTGTCGTAAAGCGGTATCGGCATATGGCCGGCCGTGAGAGCGGAACTGCGGAGGCAGTCCGGTTACAGTCAAAACATTATGGCAGAAGTCATCCTGAAAAACCTGAAGAAAGTTTACCCCAACTCCGAACCCAAGAAGAAAAAGGCCAAGAAGGGCGCTGCTGAGCCCGAGAAGAAGATCAATCTGCAGATCACTGATGAAGGCGTTGTCGCCGTTCAGGAGTTCAATCTGCACATTGCCGACAAGGAATTTATCGTTCTGGTCGGTCCTTCCGGCTGCGGTAAGTCCACCACTCTGCGTATGATCGCAGGTCTGGAAGACATCTCCGGCGGCGAACTGTGGATCGGTGACAAGCTGATGAACGATGTGGAGCCCAAGGACCGCAACATCGCCATGGTGTTCCAGAACTACGCTCTGTATCCCCACATGACCGTGTATGACAACATGGCTTTCTCCCTGAAGCTGAAGAAGGCTCCCAAGGAAGAGATCGATAAGCGCGTGCGTGAAGCTGCCGAGATCCTGGACATCACCCAGTATCTGGAG
Source organism: Oscillospiraceae bacterium (assembly GCA_015067975.1). Lineage (GTDB taxonomy): Bacteria > Bacillota > Clostridia > Oscillospirales > Oscillospiraceae > Vescimonas. The sequence goes on from SVLK01000002.1 coordinate 112,600, forward strand.
CGTAAGCCCAAGGCTCTGTCCGGCGGTCAGCGTCAGCGTGTGGCCATCGGCCGCGCCATCGTCCGCGATCCTCAGGTCATGCTGATGGACGAACCCCTGTCCAACCTGGACGCCAAGCTGCGTAACCAGATGCGCGCTGAGATCATCAAGCTGCGCGAGCGCATCAACACCACCTTCATCTATGTTACCCACGACCAGACCGAGGCTATGACTCTGGGCGATCGTATCGTCATCATGCGTGACGGTTTCATCCAGCAGATCGGTACTCCTCAGGAAGTGTTCGATCATCCCTCCAACCTGTTCGTGGCCGGCTTCATCGGCATGCCCCGCATGAACCTGTTTGATGCCCAGCTGGTGAAGGAAAGCGGCAAGTACGTGGTTAAAGTCGGCGGCATCAGCGTGGAGCTGAGCGAAGACAAGCAGGAGCGTCTCATTGCCAACGATGTGGCTGAGCAGGAAGTGGTTCTGGGTGTCCGTCCCGAGCATATCGTTCTGTGCGCAGACGGCATCAAGGGCAAGGTGGACGTGTCCGAAATGATGGGTTCCTCCGTGCACCTGCACATCACTGCCGAGGGCAAGGATGTCATCGTGATCGTGGCTACCAACGGCGCTGCTGCCAACTTCCCCATGGGCAGCGAGGTCAACATGACCTTCGGCGGCAACGTGGCTCACGTGTTTGGCAAGGAGTCCGGCAAAAACCTGGAGTGGTAAGTTAATTCCATACATCAAAAAGCACCGCCTGCGGGCGGTGCTTTTTCTTGCACAAAAGAGAGGTACGTGGTATCATACAGCCAAGAATCATTTGGGAGGACACAACAATGAAATGGATGGTTGCCACAGACCTGCACGGCAGTGCCTACTGGTGCGAGCAGCTGCTGCAGGCATTTGAGCGTGAACAGGCCGACCGGCTGATTTTGCTGGGTGACATTCTCTACCATGGACCCCGCAATCCGCTGCCCCAGGGCCACGATCCCCAGCGCTGTGCAGCGCTGCTTAATGGCGTGAAGGAGAAAACGGTGGCGGTGCGCGGTAACTGCGATGCCTCTATCGACCAGGTGATGCTGGAGTTCCCCATTATGGCGGACTATCTGCTGCTGGATCTGGGGGGAAAACTGGTGTTTGTTACCCACGGCGATCAGTGGGGCGAGGCTACTCCGCCTGCCATGGCCAAAGGCGGCGTGCTGCTGACCGGGCATACCCATGTGTCGGCCTGCAACGAGTATGAGGATTTCCTCTACATCAACCCGGGCTCGCCCTCCCTGCCCAAGGATGAGGGACACCGCGGCTATCTGCTGTTGGATGAGGAAGGCGTCACGTTCTGTGAGATGGACGGCACGGTGTATCGGGAAAAACAGTGGAAATGAAAAAGAAAAGGACGGCGAGAGCCGTCCTTTTTTGTGCTTATTCCTGCACCGCGGTGCGGTAGCTGTCGGTTTTGTTGGCGGTTAAGAAAATAATCACCACGCCCAGCAGCGCCATCACAATGCCGCCGCGCAGCAGTGTTTCCACACCCCAACGCAGCAGCTGCCCGCCGATGAAATTGCCGGCGGCGCAGCCCATGGCAAAGGCGGCAGAGGTAAAGGCCTGTCCTTTCACCATATCGGCGCGGCACACTTTTGCCTCGGCGTGGCACACCTGCGTGGGTGCCAGCACAGCGTAGGACACGATTTGCAGCAGTTGGATACAGAAAATGGCGGTGATGCTTTCCGCCTGCCAGACCAACATGGCGCGCAGCAAAAAGCCTAAGGCGGCGATTTTCAGCAGCCAACTGTCGGAGATCTTTTTGCGGATGGCATTGAAGCCCAGAATCACCGGCGCGCCGGCCACGGAGGAGATAAACAGAGCCGTGCCCACATGGCTGCTGTCACCGCCCATGGGCTGCATGATGGTGATCATGTAGTTTTCTGCCATGGCCAGATACATGCCCATGAAGACGATGGACACCAAAGATGCGCAATACCACGGATAACGGAGGAAAAACTGCCCGATGGAACAGCTTTCCGCCGTTTTTTTGATGTTGTCCGGTACTGCTTTACGGATGGCAGGGTAGCGCAGCAGATTGAGCATGTTGAGCGCGCGGAAGAAGAGGATGAACACAAACATCCACACCGAGCCGAAACGGGCCAGAATAATGCCGATGGCCAATGTGGAAACGGCGGAAGCCAACGTGCCCAGTCCGCGGGCAATGCCGTAGTTGACGGGATAGCCGGCCTGCTGGCACGATACGCTCAGTGCGTTGAGCAGCGGTACCATGGCATCGGCGCTCCAGATAGCTACCATGTAGAAAATACCGGCTGCCGTTAAAGGCAGCTGCGGCAGCATCTGCATGATGTAACAGACAGAACACAGCAGACTCATACCCAGCAGCATCTTCCGCAGCAGGAAACGGGGAGAGCGGTCTGTCGCAGCGGCTAATATAGGCTGGGTAAGGCACGAGAGAAGGCCGCCCAGTGCCAGCAGTGTGCCGGCGGTGCCGGCGCTGAGGCCGCGGCCCAGAAGATAGGCGGTGGCAAGACTGGTGGCTCCGGTAGCGGAGGCCCAGTGGGTAAATTGTGTGGCGCTGTAGCGCGCCGTCAAATTGTGCATGGAAAAGATGTCCTTTCAGGAGAATAATCAAACATTTTTGAGAAGCTTTGCGCGCCGGCGGTAGTCTGGCAGATAGCGTTCTACCTCGGAGTAAAAGGCAGGGGAGTGGTTTTTGTGGCGGATATGGGCCAGCTCGTGGACCACCACCGCGTCAATGGCAGCTTCCGGATAGCGCATCAGGTACAGGGAAAAGCAGAGACTGTTCTTGCCGCTGCAGCTGCCAAAACGCTTTTGGGCGGAAGTGATTTTGACTCCCGTGGGTGTCACGCCCATGATTTGTGCCCAGTAGGCGACTTTTGGAGGCAGGAGTTCCTTGGCCTTTTGACGCAATACTTCTGCTTCTGCCTGTGTCAGCGGCGGATAGGCTTCCCTTCGCGTACGCTGACGCTGTAATGCCGCGTTGATCCAGTCAGCGCGGCGGGAGAGAAATTCGTCGATGCTCTTTTGTGTTGTGCGCAGCGGTGCGCGCACCAGTACATGGCCATCACGGGTCACTTCAATGGCCAGCGTACGGCGGCGGGAGCGGAGGAGTGTGTAGTTCATCATTCACCGATATAAGCAAAACGGGGGCCGCAATAGCCGTCGCGCTGTACCTGCTCTGTCCACATAGTAGCGGGGCGCACCCAGAGCCCACCTTCACCGTACAGTGCTTGGTAGATCACCATTTCCTCCAGCGTTTCACTGTGCTTTGCCATGCCGATGACGCGGTATTCGTTGCCCTTGAAGTGGCGGTATTTACCGGGCCTGATTGCTTCCATTTTCCCATCCTCCTGTTTTTTCTTCAATTCTACCATGCCACTGGCGCAGATGTAAAGGGTGTGGTATGATATGGCAAAAGGAGGGGTGACGATGCTTCAGTCCACGCTTTGCTATCTGGAAAACGAAAAGCACGAGTATCTGATGCTTCACCGCATCAAAAAGGAGAATGACGCTAACCGCGACAAATGGATTGGGATCGGCGGCAAGTTTGAAGATGGGGAGAGTCCGGAGGAGTGCGTGCTGCGGGAAACACAGGAAGAAACAGGCCTGACGTTGACGGATTACCGCTACCGCGGACTTGTCACCTTTGTGTCCGACCGGTGGGAGACGGAGTATATGCACTTATTCACCGCCAGCGGCTGGACAGGGGAGCTGCGCACTTGTGACGAGGGTGCGCTGGAGTGGATCCACCGAGATGCGCTGTATGCGTTGCCCCAATGGGAGGGTGACCGTATTTTTCTGCAATTACTGCGCACAAACGAACCGTTTTTTTCGCTGAAACTGCGCTATGAGGGAGAGCATCTGGCTTACGCTGCCCTCAATGGCCGTGAGTTGGAGGTGGGGGAATGAATATTCTGCTGAGCGCCTGTCTGTTGGGTGTGGCCTGCCGCTACGATGGCCGGAGCAAAGCGTATCCGATGATGGAGGAACTGTGCCGGCAGTACCATGTGGTGCCTGTATGTCCGGAAATCATGGGTGGATTGCCCACACCCCGCACACCTGCTGAGCGGCTGGGAGATCGGGTGATCACAAAAAGCGGCGGTGACGTGACGGAGAACTATGATCGCGGCGCGCAGCAGGTGCTGCAGCTGGCCAGGACGCTGGGATGCACCGTGGCGGTGCTGAAAGAGCGCAGCCCGTCCTGCGGCAGCGGACAGATTTACGACGGCACCTTTACGGGCATGCTGACAGATGGCTGGGGTGTGGCAGCACAGCTGCTGCGCGAGAACGGCATCCGTGTGCTGGGAGAGTCGCAATTGGCGGCCTTTTTAGAAGAATCGCAGGAGTGAAAGTGAAAAACAGCTGCCGAACTCTGTTTGGCAGCTGTTTTTTCGCGCATAAAGGAGATATAAACGAAAAGATGCAAAACAATATACGGAACGTTTGGTACAACTTCGGATGACCGTAGAGAAAAAGTGCACAAAAACGGAGAATAAAACTGTGAAAAAGATAAAAAATAAGAAATTGCATTGACAGAAAGCCAGAATTTTGATAGAATACCCCGCGGAAAGACCGGAAACGTTTCCGGTAAGGTTTCCGGTAATTTTGACAAAAACCGAAAAGAACCGACAGGAGGTGGCGCGTCGTGACGATCAAGGATATCGCACGGCTCTGCGGAGTCAGCATCAGCACCGTTTCCCGCGTGCTCAACGATCGACCCGACGTCAGCGAAGAAAACCGCCGCCGCGTCCTGGCTGTGATCGAAAGCAGCAACTACATCCCCAATAACAGCGCCCGTGATCTGGTGAAAACCAAGTCCGATGCCATCGGCCTGGTGGTGCGCGGCGTATCCAACCCGTTCTATACCCACATTATCCGCGCCATTGAACAGGCCATCGATGAGGGCGGCTTTACCATGGTCATGCAGCAGATCGGTACCTGTGATGACGAGGTGAAGTGCGGCGCTATGATGGAGCGGGACAAGCGTCTGCGCGGCATCATTTTCCTGGGTGGCCGCAGCGACTATACGCCGGCAGAGCTGGCGGCGCTGAATGTTCCGTTCGTATGCTGTTCGTACAGCAATCACTACGGTTCGCTGCCGCAGGACAGCTACTCCTCTGTGTCTATCGCCGACGAGGAAGAGGCATACCGTGCAGTGAAGGAACTGTATGACAACGGCCACCGCCGCATTGCCGCGCTGATCTCCCGGGCAGACGACCGGGCCATCAGTCAGCTGCGCTATCAGGGCTATGTGAAGGCCCTGCGGGACTGCGGTTTGCCGCTGGACGAGGAACTGGTGATCTCGGCCGGTACGTTCGACATTAAAGATGCCTATCGCGCCACGGCGGAAACGCTGCAAAAGGGTACGGAATTTACCGCCCTGTTTTCCATCGCCGACAACATGGCCATCGGCGCCATGCGCGCGCTGCGTGAGGCCGGCAAAAATGTGCCGGAGGACTGCTCTGTGATCGCTATTGATGGTCTGGAAGTGTCCGAGTACATCGATCCTCCGCTGGCAACGCTGTGCCAGCCCATGGAGCAGATGGGACAGCGCAGCGTGGAGATCCTGCTGGACATGGTGCAGGAGAAGGGCGGCCACCGCCGCGAAACGCTGCCCACTACTTACCGCACCGGCGCATCGGTGCGCAACATCCACTGATTTTCCCTCCTTTTGCGGAGTGAAAATAAATACATCATTTTTTTAAGAAGGAGCAATGAAATCATGAAGAAGTTTCTTGCAATGATCCTGGCTCTGGTTATGGCACTGTCTCTGGTTGCCTGCGGCGCTAAGGATGACGAGAAGGGTTCCGTGTACTGGCTGAACTTCAAGCCCGAGTCCAAGGATGCCCTGGAAGAGATCGCTGCTATGTACACCGAGGAAACCGGCGTTGAGGTGAAGATCGTCACCGCCGCTTCCGGCGAGTACAACTCCACCCTGACCGCCGAGATGGACAAGGAAGAGGCTCCCACCATCTTCGTCGTGGGTAACGCTGCCGCTGCCAAGGAGTGGTCCGACTACTGCCTGGATCTGAAGGGCACCGCCATCGCCAATGAGCTGAACACCGATGCTTACAACGTCTATGACGAGAACGGCAAGCTGTGCTCCATTGGCTACTGCTATGAGTGCTACGGCATCATCGTCAACACCAAGCTGCTGAAGGATGCCGGCTATGAGCTGAGCGACATCACCAACTTCGACAGCCTGAAGAAGGTTGCCGAGGACATCACCGCTCGCTCCGCTGACCTGGGCTTCAGCGCTTTCGGTTCTGCCGGTATGGGCGGCAGCTCCTCCTGGCGTTACACTGGTCACCTGATCAACCTGGAGTACTACTATGAGTCCGTGGACGATCCCGCTGCCTGGGCTTCTTGCCCCGCTGAGATCAAGGGTACTTACATGGATAACTTCAAGAACCTGTATGATCTGATGGTCAACAACGCTACCGTGGACCGCGCTACCCTGAGCAACCTCGACGATAACGGCGAGGCCGAGTTCTGCGCCGGCAAGGCCGTGTTCTATGTCAACGGTAACTGGGAGTGGTCCGCCATCGAGAAGGCCGGCTTCACTGCCGATCAGGTTGCTATGATCCCCTACTACTGCGGCGTTGCCGGCGAAGAGAAGGCCGGTCTGAACTGCGGTACCGAGAACTGCTGGGCCATCAATGCCAAGGCTTCCGAGGCTGATCAGAAGGCCACCATGGACTTCCTGGTTTGGCTGGTGACCGACGCTGAGGCTTCTGCCAAGGCCGTTGCCACCTTCGGCGTTATGCCCTACAAGAAGGCTGTTGCTTCCTCCAACCCCTTCCTGGCCGATGCCAACGAGTATGCCAACGCCGGCAACTACACCATGCCTTGGGTCACCAACTTCCAGCCCAACGTGGATGCTTACCGTGCTGCTGCCGTGTCCGCTATGAACGACTACAACGCTGCTCCCTCCGATGCTACCTGGGAGAAGGTTGAGGCCGCTTTCATCGCCGGCTGGGCCACCCAGTACAAGGAAGCCAACAAGTAATCAAAACCGATTCTTTTGAATCGCACATGATTTACCCGGTTGATGGGACGGGCGCAAAATGCGCCCGTCCCATGGCCGCATTTACGACATGGCGGGAAAATTTGGCTGCATGAGGCCTTTTCTGCCCGAAAAAGTATGTTTCCCCCAAAATGTAGAGAGAGGATGACACAGCATGAAAAAGCGCAAAGACTCTTCGGCTGTCACGAGCGTCCTGATCAGCAGACCCATCCGCCGTTGGTTCCCCGCCTTTCTGGCACCTATGGTGGCTGCATTTGCTATCGGTTTCGTGTGGCCCTTCCTGCAGGGTATCTACCTGTCCTTCTGTAAGTTCCGCACCACTTCCGATGCTGAGTTTATCGGCTTTGGCAACTACTTGAACGCACTGCAGGATCCGACGTTTCTGCACTCGTTCTGGTACACGGCCCTGTATGCCATCGTTTCGCTGGTGCTGATCAATGTGCTGGCCTTTACCGTGGCCTATGCCCTGACCCAGAAAATCAAGGGCGCCAATATTTTCCGTACTGTGTTCTTCATGCCCAACCTGATCGGTGGTATCGTTCTGGGTTATATCTGGTCCATGATCTTTGACGGCATTCTGGGCAAGTACGGCACATCCATTCTGCTGAACTCCACCTGGGGTTTCTGGGGCTTGATCGTCCTGATGTGCTGGCAGCAGATCGGTTACATGATGATCATCTATATTGCAGGTCTGCAGGCTGTGCCTGAGGACATGATGGAAGCCGCCCGCATCGACGGCGCCAACCGTTGGCAGACGCTGTTCCATGTGACCATCCCCAACGTGATGCCCTCCATCACCATCTGCATGTTCCTGTCGCTGACCAACGGCTTCAAGCTGTTCGACCAGAACCTGGCTTTGACCGGCGGTCTGCCCTATATCATCAATCCCGACGGCAGCACGGTGCACACCACCGAAATGCTGGCCCTGAACATCTACAACACGTTCTACGGCCAGGGCTCTACCTCCCGCGGTACGGCGCAGGCCAAGGCGGTACTGTTCTTCATTCTGGTGGCCGGACTGGGCCTACTGCAGCTGGGTGCAACCCGTAAAAAGGAGGTACAGCAGTAATGAAACAGAAAAGACGTATTGGCGCTACTATTTTGACCGTGGTGCTGTCCCTGATCTCCGTGATCTATGTGCTGCCTGTGGTGGCCGTGGCTGTCAACTCCTTTAAAATCAACTCTTTCGTTAAGAGCGATACTTTCGCGCTGCCTACAGCAGAGAGCTTCGCCGGCTGGGATAACTTTATCACCGGCATGACGCTGGGCGGCACGTTCTGGTCCTCCGTGTTCTACAGCGTGGTGATCACCATTCTGTCCACCGCACTGATCCTGCTGTTTACCTCTATGGCTGCGTGGTATATCTCCCGCGTGGACAGCGCCTTCTGCCGTTTGGTGTACTTCCTGTGCGTCTTCTCCATGGTGGTGCCTTTCCAGATGGTGATGTTCACCCTGTCCAAGACGGCGGACCGTTTGGATTTCGACACCCCCTGGACCATTCCTGTCATCTATCTGGGCTTCGGCGCAGGCCTGGCTGTGTTCATGTTCGTGGGCTTCGTCAAGTCCATCCCGCTGAACATCGAAGAAGCCGCTGTCATCGACGGCTGCGGCCCGCTGCGCACCTTCTTCAACGTGGTGGTACCCATGCTTAAGCCTACCATGATCAGCGTAGGTATTCTGGAGATCATGTGGGTGTGGAACGACTATCTGCTGCCCTATCTGGTCCTGGACCGCACCAAGTATATGACCATTCCCATTCACATTCAGTACCTGAAGGGAAGCTACGGTACGGTGGACCTGGGCGCTACCATGGCGCTGATCCTGCTGAGTGTCATTCCCGTGATCATCTTCTATCTCTGCTGCCAGAAGCACATCATCAAGGGTGTGGCTGCCGGCGCTGTGAAGGGCTGATTCTTCCGTATTCACCAACCATATGGGGAGAGCACAGCTCTCCCCGTATTCCCGAAATTGAAAGAAGTTTATTTATGACCATGAAAAGAAGCAGCGGCATTTTGATGCCCATTTCCGCTCTGCCGTCTCCCTACGGCATCGGTACTCTCGGCAAGGCCGCCTACGACTTTGCAGATTTTCTTCACGCAGCAGGCCAGGGCTACTGGCAGCTGCTGCCCATGGGACCCACCAGCTACGGTGACTCCCCCTACCAGAGCTTTTCCACCTACGCCGGCAACCCCTATTACATCGACCTTGACATGCTGATCAAGGACGGTCTGCTGACCCGAAAGGATCTGGCCGGCATCGACTGGGGCAGCAACGAGCGCTATGTGGATTATGCCAAGATCTACGAGAGCCGCTTTGCTGTGCTGGCCAAGGCCAAGGCCCGCGGCTGGCAGCGCGACAGCGCCGAGGTGGCGCAGTTCGTGGAAGAGAACAAGCGTTGGCTGCCCGACTACGCTCTGTTTATGGCCTGCAAGCGACACTTTGGCATGAAGGCCTGGACGGAGTGGGAGGATGAGGACATCCGCCTGCGCAAGAATCGTGCCGTACTGGAAGAGTATCGGTTGAAGCTGCGCGAGGATGTGGAGTTCTTCATCTACATCCAATACTTGTTCTACAAGCAGTGGAATCAGCTCAAAGCTTATATCCACAGCTTGGATATCCGCATCATCGGCGACTTGCCCATCTATGTGGCACTGGACAGCGCTGATGTATGGGCAGAGCCCGAGTGGTTCCAGCTGGACAGCCGCAACGTACCTACGGAGGTATCCGGTGTCCCGCCCGACTACTTCAGCGAGGACGGTCAGCTGTGGGGCAATCCTCTGTATCGCTGGGACACCATGCAGGAGGATGGCTTCGGCTGGTGGATCCGCCGCGTGGATGGTGCCGGCAAGCTGTTTGACGTGATCCGCATCGATCATTTCCGCGGGCTGGAGAGCTACTGGTCTGTGCCCTATGGCGAGACCACGGCCAAGAACGGCCGTTGGGTCAAGGGTCCCGGCATGCGTTTTGTCAATGCAGTGATGGGGTGGTTCCCCGAACTGGAGTTTATTGCTGAGGATTTGGGTTATCCCACACCCGAGGTGGCACAGCTGCTGCGCGACTCCAAGCTGCCCGGTATGAAGGTGCTGGTGTTTGCCTTTGACTCTCGCGATTCCAGCAGCTATCTGCCGCATGTGTACGGTGAGAACTGCATCTGTTACACCGGTACGCACGACAACGCTCCCATTGCTCTGTGGCGCAAGGAGGCCGCCAAGGCCGACATCAAGTTTGCCACCGAGTATCTGGGTCTCAATGAAGCCGAGGGCTTCAACTGGGGCATGATCCGCGGCGGCATGAGCTCCGTGGCAAAGCTGTTTGTGGCGCAGATGCAGGACTATCTGGAGCTGGGCGAAGGTCACCGCATGAACACGCCCGGTATCGCCAGCGGCAACTGGCAGTGGCGTATGTGCAAGGGCGAGGCGTCCAAGAAATTGGCGCGCCGCATCAAAGCTGCCGCTACGCTGTACGGCCGCGTATAACAACACTTGTAACTCCGTTTTGACTATACAAAGCGGATGTGAGATTCTCTTTACAGCTTCAAGAGCCGGCTCAGTTGAGCCGGCTCTTGAAGTGTTTTGTGTACAAAGAAAAGCGGCAGCCGAGAATCGGCTGCCGCTTGCTGCTTAGCAGTGATATCTTAGTAGGAACCCAGATCGGCGGACTTGTCGCCTTCGACGGAGGTGCCGAACTCGTAGTCATTACCGGGCAGGATGGCGTTGAGCACCACACCGGCCAGAGCAGCAATGGCCAGACCGGTCAGAGTGATGGTGGCGTTGCCAACTACGAAGCTGATACCGCCGATGGAGCTGAAGCCCAGACCGCACACGAAGATAACAGCGGCGATGATCAGGTTGCGGGACTTGGTCAGGTCAACCTTGTTCTCCACGATGTTGCGCACACCGACAGCGGAGATCATACCGTAGAGGATGAAGCTGACACCGCCCACGATGGCTGCGGGGATGGAGTTGACCAGAGCATCAAACTTGGGGGAGAAGGACAGTACGATGGCGTAGATGGCAGCCAGACGCACGACGCGGGGATCGTACACCTTGCTCAGTGCCAAAACGCCGGTGTTCTCACCATAGGTGGTGTTGGCGGGGCCGCCAAACATGCCGGCCACAGCGGTAGCCAGACCGTCACCCAGCAGCGTGCGGTGCAGGCCGGGATCGGCAATGAAATTCTTGCCGGTGGTGGAAGAAATAGCGGAAACGTCGCCAATGTGCTCCATCATAGCAGCAATGGCAATGGGGGCCATGACCAGAATGGCGGTGATGTCAAACTTGGCAATAACGATTTTCTGCAGACCCACGAACTGGGCTTCCTGCACGGCGGTGAAATCCACCTGGTTGAAGATCAGCGCGACGATGTAAGCGCCGACAACACCCAGCAGGATGGGGATGATTTTGACCATACCCTTGCCAAAGATATTGGCCACGATGATGATGGCGATGGCTACCAGAGCCAGAGGCCAGTTGGTGGAGGCGTTGGACACGGCAGAGCCGGACAGATTCAGACCGATGAGGATGATGATGGGGCCGGTGACAATGGGGGGGAAGAAGCGCATGACTTTCTTGGCACCCACCAGCTTGAACAGCAGAGCCAGCACCAGATACAGACCGCCGGCAACCACGACGCCGCCCAGTGCATAGGGCAGCTTTTCTTCGCCGGTCATACCGGCAAACTTGCCGGCGTCCAGATTGGCAACTGCCTCGAAGCCGCCCAGGAAGGCAAAGGAGGAACCCAGGAAAGCGGGAACCTTAAACTTGGTGCACAAGTGGAACAGCAATGTACCCAGACCTGCAAACAGCAGCGTGGTCTGGATGGACAGGGGCAGGCCGTAGCCCGTGACCAAAATGGGGACAAGAACGGTGGCGCCGAACATGGCAAACAGATGCTGCAGACCCAGCACCAGCATGCGGGGCGTGCCCAGTTCTCTGGCGTCGTAGATGGCCTCCTGGCCAAGATTCTTCTTCATGGGGATTTCCTCTCTTTCTCATGTTTATTGTAACTTTCGTTGCAAACGGACAAAAAAAGAACCGGTAACAATACCGGTCAAAAGATAATAATAGAGGGAACGACCATGCGGCTTTCAGAAACGGCAGAAAACATCATGATTGTCACCTCCTTGCATCTTGCTCATTATAAAATCGACAGCGACAAAAAGCAAGCTTTTATATGCCTGTTGGGATAAAAATTTTATCCCGTCAATTCGTACATATTACCTAAGCGGGCGATGATCCGTGGACAAAGCAGGCAACACAGCGCAATTTTTACTGCATCTCCGGGCAGAAACGGCAGCATACCGATCCAAAGAAGACGGGAGAAAGACAGGGACTGGCCGCTATGGATGGACAGAATCATCGCCATATAAGGCAACCCAATGCAGTAGAGGATAGCCAAAGATGCCACACAAGCCCCGGCAATGCGGAGAGAAGACCGGGACCGGCCGCTCAAACGCCCGGCAACCCATGCGGCAGCGACCAGACCGACCAGAAAACCGAAAGAGGGCTGCAGGACATAAGCAAAGCCGCCCCCGCTGCTGAAAATGGGTAAACCCAACAGTCCCAGTGCCATGTAAAGCAGCTGAGACAGCGCTCCATATGTTTCGCCCAACAGAATACCGGCCATAACAGCAAAGAAGAACTGCAGTGTGATGGCTGTGGGGGAGAAAGGAAGACGCAGCCACGCACCAATGGCGGTCAGTGCGGCAAAGAGCGCGGCGCGGATAAAAGGACGGATTTTGGCCAAAGAAAGTACCTCACAAAAAGATTGACTATACTTTACAAAATAGGCGGCAGCTTGTCAACTGCGGCGCTGTTTACAAGGGCGCGGATTTGTGGTAAAGTACAAGGCGAAAAAGGAGGTGGAGCCATGGAAATACTGCAAAGAGAAATCGCGGAACATCTGCGTATGCCGCGGGAGAACTTGCAGGTGCTCCAAGAAGTGGACTCCACCAATACGTACTGTAAAACGCTGGCGCTGCAAGACGCTGCGGACGGCACGATAGTGTTGGCGGAGCGACAGACGGCTGGGCGCGGACGGCTGGGACGCAGCTTTCAGTCTGATAATCCGATGGGGATTTATCTTTCCGCATTGTGGCGCATGGATGTGACACCGCAGCAGCTGATGGTGCTGCCGGCGCTGGCAGCGGTGGCTGCCTGCCGCGCCGTGGAAAGAGTAGGTGGTTGTGCGCTGGAGATCAAATGGCCCAACGATCTGGTGCTGCACGGACGGAAAGTGGGCGGCATCCTCACCGAATCGGTGTGGAATAGTGGAAAAAGCGCCACCGTTACAGGAATCGGCATCAATGTTTGCCATGGGACAGAAGATTTTGCGCCGGAGCTTCGTGGAATGGCCGCTTCGCTGCAGATGCTGTTGGAAAAAGAAATTTCCCGCGGCGCACTGGCGGCAGCGCTGATAGAAGAGCTGGATCTTCTCCGCACAGATGCATGGGCGGAGCAGGCGCAATGGCTGGCAGAATACCGCCGCCGCTGTCTGACAACGGGCAAAGAAGTGCAGATTATTACCGGAGATACGCGCCGTGTTGCCACAGCGCTGGAGGTGGATGAGAACTTTGGCCTTGTGGTGCGAGAGAGTGACGGCACACAAAACACGGTGTACGCCGGCGAAGTGTCGGTACGGGGACTATACGGCTATGCGCCGTGATCACAGGAGGGAAAGATGAAAGAATTACTGTCTATGTTTCTCACCTTTGCCAAGGTGGGTGTGATGACGTTCGGCGGCGGCTATGCCATGCTGCCGATTCTGCAGCGGGAAGTGGTGGAGAATAAAGGTTGGGCTACCGATGAAGAGCTGACCGACTATTTTGCCATCGGCCAGTGTACGCCCGGCGTGATCGCTGTGAACACGGCTACTTTTATTGGACAGAAAAAGCGGGGCGTGATCGGCGGAATTGTGGCGACGCTGGGCGTGGTATTTCCCTCCGTTATGATCATTACGCTGCTGGCCGGTGTGATCGATGCATTTTCCCATCTGGTATGGGTGCAGCACGCCTTTGCCGGTGTACGTGTGTGCGTGTGCGTGCTGATCTTCAACGCGGTGGTAAAACTGTGGAAGAGCGCGGTGAAGGATGTGTGGGCGCTGGGCATCTTTTTAGTGGTGCTTGCCGGCGCAGTGCTTCTGGATCTGTCGCCGGTGGTGTTCGTGCTGTTTGCCGCCGTGGCCGGTATTGTGATCAAGACGCTGGAGGTGAAGAAGGCATGATTTATCTGCAGCTGTTTTTAGAATTCTTCAAGACGGGCCTGTTCGCCGTAGGCGGTGGAATGGCGACACTGCCCTTCCTCTACGACATGGCGGAGCGTACCGGTTGGTTCACCGCGGCGCAGCTGGCGGATATGATCGCCGTATCCGAGTCCACACCGGGCCCCATCGGTGTCAACATGGCCACCTATGTGGGCTATGTCAGCGGCGGCGTGGGTGGGGCACTGATCGCTACGCTGGGATTGATCACTCCGTCGGTGATCGTGGTTTTGATCATTGCCGCCTTTTTGAAGGCGTTCCGCGACAACCGTTTTGTCAACGCCGCCTTTTATGGTTTACGCCCTGCCTCCACTGCCATGGTGGCCTCAGCGGGATTGACAGTGCTGGGTGTGACGCTGTTCCAAGACGGCGTGGTGTCGCTGGAGACGGTACACTGGAAGGCCGTGGTACTGGCGGCAGTGCTGCTGGTGCTGACGCGTTGGGTGAAACCCACCAAGAAGCTCCACCCCATTATCTTTATCCTTGCCAGCGGCGTGATTGGCGCGCTGCTGAAGTTCTAAAGCATAAAAAAGGCACCGGAAAGTATCACTTTCCGGTGCCTTTTTTATGCTCAATATCCGCGGATAAATGCGGCATAAAGCGCCAGCACTTCCCGCGCCCAGTAGCCCGGCCCTAAGAACCAGACAGACGGGCAGCCCAAAGACCGGGCATCCAGTCCGTTGCGTGCTGCGTAGATGCCGGCGCGCAGCTGGTGGAAATTGTCCGAAGCTACCACCACCGTAGTGGGCAGACCTTCACGGCGGATGATTTCGGAGGAGAAGATCATGTTCTCGGCGGTGGAGGTGGACTGCTCCTCCACATAAATGCGGCTATTGTCGATGCCCATGGCTACCAGCTCGCGGCGGATACACTCGCCCTCGCTGATGTTTTCGCTGCCGCCTTTGCCGCCGGTGGCCACACATTTGACTTCCGGATGGGCAACGAGATATTCATAGGCAGTTTCGATGCGGTCGCGTAGCATGACGCTGGGCTTTTCACCGATCACCTGACAGCCCAGCACCATGACGGTGACGTCCTCATCCTCCGCGGGCGCGTCGGCTGCGGCGAAGGCGATGAAACCAAGGGTGATAACAATGCAGGCAATACCGGCACCCAGCAGAGAGGCTGCAGCAATGAGCCACTTGCGCAAGCGGCTGTGCAGCAGCTTTTGCACCATCCGGGGAAACAGTAACACAAAAGTGGCAATGGCCAGTACGGCGCAGGGATAGTACATGCCGATGTGGGAGATGCCCAGTCCCAGTGGCATGAGAAAATAGACGATGGCTGCCAGACAAAGCGCGGCGGCTGTAAAACGGAAGAACTTCTTCATGGTCAGTTCTCCGCAATGTGGTTGGCGATACGCTGCATGATCATATCCAGCGCTACCAGATTGTATCCACCCTCCAGCACCACGATATCGGCAAACTTGCGGCTTGGCTCTACAAATTGCTCGTGCATGGGTTTGACGGTGGTGAGATACTGCTGTACCACAGACTGCATGGAGCGGCCCCGCTCTTCCACATCGCGCAGTGCGCGGCGCAGAATACGCACGTCGGCATCTGTTTCTACAAAGATCTTGATATCCAACAGTTCTCGCAGCTCAGGAATGGCGAAAATCAAAATGCCTTCCACCAAAACTACTTTGGTGGGTCGGATCTCCACCGTTTCATCGGTGCGGTTATGCTCGGAGTAGGAGTAGACGGGGCAGTGCACTGCCTCACCTGCTTTGAGCAGTTTGAGATGCTCTGCCATCAAATCGTTATCGAAGGCAGCTGGATGATCGTAGTTCTGCAGACAGCGGATCTCGTAAGGAGCGTCCTGCCGCTTATAGTAATTGTCGTGATGGACCACGCTGATATCGCTGCCGAAACGATGGGCCAGATGCTCTGTCAGCGTGGTTTTACCGGAACCGGTACCGCCGGCAATGCCAATGAAAATAGTGTTCATATGCCGCTCCTTTCGCCCCCTGCAAACGGGGCCAGTGCTTATTTTTTATTATAGGAAAAGATGCGTAGAAAAGCAAGCCGGGCGGGGCATCTTGTAAAAAAAGGAGGAATTTCCGGTGAAATGCGGTTGACTGTCGACGGGAAAATCGTTATGATATTACAGGAGAAATTAACGATCCATCGGTGCTTGCCACCACGACCCATTAGCGAAAGGATAATTTACATGAGTCTTTTGAAATGCCCCAAATGCGGAGAAATGTTTTCCGATAGTTATAAAGAGTGCCCCTTCTGTCTGGAGGATGAGGAGTTTTACCGCGGAAAAAAACCCAAGAATCCCGGCCGCCGCGTGGAAAAGCAAAAGAGTCCCAGCATCCTTGGCCCGGCTATGATCCTGGTGATCCTGTTGCTGGTGGGCTTTGTGGTTTACGGCTTCTTCGCCGGCACCTTTGATTCTCTGTTTGACAGACCCGAGAAGCCGCCTGTGGTGGATCCCGTGGATCCCGATGATAAGCAGGACGATCCTGCTGTGGTGGATCCCGTTGTCATCACGCTGGATAAGACCGATCTGGCGCTGACGGCCGGAGACACCGCTACGCTGACGGCCAGCGGCGCAGAGGGCATCACCTGGGCCAGCAGTGACGAGGCCATTGTCACGGTGGATGAGAACGGTAACTTGACGGCACTGGATGCCGGCAGCGCCACCATTACGGCTTCTGCCAACGGCGCTTCCTCCGCCGCCTGCGTGGTGACGGTGAAGGCCTCCGATAAGCATCTGACGCTGGAATCCATTTACGGCTCCAGCGGTGATATTTCCATCAGCTATGGCCAAAGTGTGCAGATGGTGGTGGAGGGCACCGATGCCCACATCGACTGGTCTGTGGAAGACGGCGATGTGCTGGTAGTGACGGAAGATGGTGTGATTACCGGCGTGGGCGGCGGCAAGAGCAATGTCATCGCCAAGGTGGAAGGTCAAACGCTGACGTGTATCGTCCGTGTGGGTTAACCAATCTAAATTACCTGCGGCGCTCCCAAAAGGGGGCGCCGCTTTCTTGCTATTAAGAGAGAAGAATGATATAATTAATTATTACGAAGAAATTTCCGTGTGGAAGGTGAATCTATGACCGCCAAAGACTATCAGAGCCGCTCTGCGCTGCGGATCTTTATTTCCTATTTCAAACCTCACCGCAAACTGTTTGCGGTGGACATGTTCTGCGCGCTTTGCATTGCGCTGATCGACTTGGCCTTTCCGCTGGTATCCCGCGCCGCCATGTATCAGTGGCTGCCGGACAAGCAGTACCGCATGTTCTTTATTGTGATGGGCGTGGTGGTGTTGGCCTTTGCTCTGCGGGCGGTACTGTATTTTGTTGTGGCCTACTGGGGACACACCTTCGGTATCCGCGTGGAGGCGGATATTCGGCGGGATCTGTTTCACCATATGCAGGAAATGGGATTTGACTTTTACGACAAGAACCGCACGGGCCAGCTGATGAGCCGCCTGACCACCGACCTGTTTGAGCTGACGGAGCTGGCTCACCACGGACCGGAGGATCTGTTTATCTCGGTGGTGACCATTGTGGGAGCTATGATCGCCATGTTCCGCATGGAGTGGCGCCTGGCGCTGGTGGTGGCCATCCTTGTTCCTTTGTTTTTGCTGCTGATCGCCTACAGCCGCAGAAGCATGAGCCGTGCGTCCCGCGCCTCCAAGGTAAAAACCGGCGCCATCAATACGGAGATCGAGTCGGGGCTGTCCGGCGTGCGCACCACCAAGGCTTTTGCCAACGAAATGCAGCAGCAGCGGCGCTTTGACGCGGCCAACCAGATTTTCAAAACCGCCAAGCGGGAGTTCCACAAGGAAATGGGCAAGTTTACCGCCTCCATGGAACTGTTTGTGACCATGCTGTCGGTGGCAGTGATTGCCGTGGGTGGCTGGCTGATCATGGACGAGACGCTGAACTATATCGACCTCATCACCTTCAACCTGTATGTGGCTACGTTTATCAGTCCGGTGCGCAAACTGGCCAACTTTACCGAACTTTTCTCCAACGGATTTGCAGGACTTCACCGCTTTGTGGAGCTGATGGCTACCGAACCTGCCATTCAGGATGCGGAAAATGCGCAGGAACTGCGTGAGGTGCGCGGCGAAGTGCGCATCGACAACGTCAGTTTTACCTACGAAAACAGTGACGAAGTGCTCCATGGCATCGACCTGACGGTGCAGCCCGGCGAAACGGTGGCCATCGTAGGTCCCTCCGGCGGCGGCAAGAGTACGCTGTGCCAGCTGGTGCCCCGCTTCTACGACGTGGACGAGGGCAGCGTATCCATCGACGGCGTAGACGTGCGGCAGCTGCAGCAACGCTCGCTGCGCCGCAACATCGGCGTGGTGCAGCAGGATGTTTTTCTGTTCGCTGATACCATTCGGGAGAATATCCGCTTCGGCAAACCAGATGCCAGCGATGAGGAAGTGGCAGAGGCGGCACGGCGGGCCGAGATTTACGACGATATCATGGCCATGCCCCATGGCTTTGACACCTATGTGGGTGAGAGGGGTACGCTGCTCTCCGGCGGACAGAAGCAGCGCGTGGCGATCGCCCGGATTTTTTTGAAAGATCCTCCGATTCTGATCCTTGATGAGGCCACCTCGGCGCTGGACAGCGTGACGGAGGCGAAAATTCAAGGTGCCTTTGATGAACTGTCCCGCGGACGCACCACGCTGATCATCGCCCACCGCCTCTCCACCATCCGCGCTGCGCAGCGGATTTTGGTGGTGCAGGAGGGGAAAATCGCCGAGCAGGGCAGCCACGAAGAACTGATGGCACTGGACGGTGCGTACGCAAGACTGTACCGCACGCAGAATCTGGGGGCGCGGCATCATGGATAAGCGCGCCTTACTGGACCGTGTAGCTGTCAATGCAGAAGAGCGGCTGCTGCTGGGGCGCGTGTGGGACAAATATGATCAGTGCCGACGCAAAAATATTCCTGCAGCCACTGCTTTTTTGAGCCCGCAGGAGCAGGCGGCGGCCCGTCGGCTGCTATCTGCTATGGGCGTAACAGAGGGATTTATCTTCTTCGGCGGTTATGACGGCGCGGAGCGCTGCCAATTACACTTTTTGCCGGAGTGGACAGATGCTCCCGATGAGGAGAGTATCTGTGCGCTGCGCTGTACCTGGCCCCATCAGGACGGACTGACCCATCGGGATTTTTTGGGCAGTTTGATGGGTTTAGGTTTGACCCGGGAGTCCATCGGAGATATACTGGTGGCGCAGGACAGCGCCGATGTGCTGGTGTCCTCCGGTGTGGCAGAGTTTTTGCGCTCCGGATGGGACAGCGCAGGACGGGCACATTTGCAGGTGCGCGATGTGGCGCTGCACGAGATCCACATACCGGAGAAGAAAACCAAAACCATCCGAGATACCGTGTCCTCGCTGCGGTTGGACAGCGTGGTATCTTCCGGCTTTTCCATCAGCCGAGGGAAGGCGGCCGAGGCCATTAACGCAGGCCGGGTACAGCTGAACTGGGCGCTGTGCACCAAAGCCGACCGCGCGGTGGCGCAGGGTGATGTGATCAGCCTGCGGGGATTGGGCAAGTGCGTGCTGGAAGAAGTGGGCAATCAGACGAAAAAAGGACGCATCTTTGTGTCTATGCAACGATATTTGTAAGGGGAAACGACCATGACGAGATTGGAGAGAATCAATGAACTGGCCCACAAGGCCAAAACCGTAGGGCTGACGGAAGAGGAGAAGGCGGAACGCGAGGTATTGCGCCGCGAGTATGTGAATGCAGTACTGGGCAACGTGCGCAGCCAGCTGGACAACACCTATGTGGTGGATGAGCAGGGCAACAAGCGTAAGCTGAAGGGCGGGGAGGAAACCAAATGAGTTACCGTTACGACGGAAACGGCGGCTTTGCGCAGGATCAGCCGCCTGCACCGCAGAAAAAGGACAGCGATTTGGGAAGCTGGCTGCTGATCGGCATCATGTTCATGGTGGCGTGGCCCATTGGCTTATTTCTGCTGATCAAAAAACTGTCGCAGGACGGAAAGCAATACACCGCCTCTGCTGCGAAAAAGGGGAGCACCAAGACGGTGAAAAGCAAGGCTGCTGCGGTGACCAGAACGCCCAATGACAGCAGCAAGGGCGCTCGTATCCTGAATATCGTCGGCACGGTGCTGGCGGTGGCAGGCGGCATTGTTGGGTGGAGCATCCTCCTTGATTTCGGTTTCTATTTCGGCGAATACGGCGATTTGATGTGGTTTTTAGAGGACTTGTTTGTTTGTCTGGGCCTGCTGAGCGGCGGTATATCGCTGCTGCTGTTTGGCCGCGGGATGAAGCGCCGTATGCGCCGCTTTGCCAAGTATCTGGCGGCGGCAGGCAAGCGGCAGAGTATTTCCATTACCCGTCTGGCCAGCGCCGCTGAAGTGTCGGAGCGCCGGGTGGTGAAAGATCTGGACATGATGATCGAGCGGGGCATGTGGGGCAAGGAAGCCTATCTGGATCTGGGCGAGGGCAAGCTGTTCCGCAGCGCAGAAGCGGCGGAGGAGCAAGAGCCGGTGCAGCCCGTTGTGCCTGTGGAGGCAGAAGATGGGTATTCCGGCATGCTGCGCAAGATCCGCCGAGCCAATGATCGCATTGCCGATGAGACACTCAGTCGGCAGATTGACCGGTTGGAGGAGATTGCCGGACGCATTTTTCGCCTGATTGAAGAGGCGCCGGAAAAGAAAGCTAAGGCCAGTACGTTCCTCAACTACTATCTGCCGACAACGCAGAAACTGCTGGACTCCTACGCGGAGTTTGAGGAAGCGGGCGTCAGCGGCGGCAACCTCTCGCAGGCCAAACGCAAGATCGAGCAGACCATGGACAACATCGTGTCCGGCTTTGAGCGGCAGCTGGATGAACTGTACCGCACCGATGCCATGGATATCGACAGCGATATCCGCGTGATGGAGACCATGCTGCGTCGGGACGGTGCTTATGTGGAAGACGACTTTGGACTGGGCGGTGCGGCCGTACAGTCACAGGAGGAATAAAACGAAAACGCGAAGGATTTCCTTCGCGTTTTTTGTTTATTGCCAATGAATTAGCCGCTTTTAAGAAAATAATGACCCGAAAAGACAGAAAATCCTTGACGCGGTGAGAATGAAACCGCTATAGTATAGGTAAAGAAACCGTTAAGAAAGTGAGAGAACCCATGGCGGAAAGAATGACTTCAAGAAAAATGAAGGCGCTGCAGATGCAAAAAAAGATCCAAAAAACAGCGCTGCAGTTATTTGATAAGCATGGGTTTGAGAATGTTTCTGTAGAAGATGTGGCACAGGCGGTAGGGTGCTCGGTGGGAAACATCTACCACTATTTCAAAAGTAAGGATGAACTGGCGCTGCAGATGACCGACCATGTGAAGCGGAAATATCTGGAGTTGGAAAAACAGTATGAGGCAGATACCGTCCACACGGCGCAGGAAAAATTATTGGATTTTGTTGCCCAAACGCTGCGGATCAGCTCGGAAGAAGAGGCGCTGTACAAAAGCTTTATCCACGGGCTGAAGTATCCCGAGCGGGGGGCGATGAAAGAAAACCGTGAGCAGCGTGTGCACGTGCGGATGCTGCGCCAGATGGTGATAGACTGTCAGAATGAGGGCAGTATCTCTCGTTGCTATACGGTGGATGAGGTGGTGGAGCAGTTGGTGACGATGCACCGCGGTATACTGTTTGAGTGGCGCATTTATGAGAGCAATTTCGATCTGGCAGAGCGTGGTGTGCGCATGGCGAAGATCTTGCTGCGAGGCTGGGAAAAACAAAACCAGTCGAATCCGGGCTGTTGATATAATTTGTTTTTTCACATTTCAACGCCGGAAAAGGAGAAAAAATTCTCCCCAAAAGAATCTTTTTGAAATGTTAAAAAAGAATTGACAATCCTGTAACAAGAGACTATAATCTGTGCTTATTACAGGGACACTTAATGAAACTGTAACCAATATCGCCCATCGCCGTGACTGCGGCGATGGGCGCAATAATTATATTTTGGGAGGACATTATTATGCTGGTTGGGTTGACGAATTATTTGCCGGAGAGCTTGCTGTCGGCATATGATGTCGTGGAGTTCGTGCTGCGCATCCTTGTATCGGCGCTGTTGGGTGCGGTGATCGGTATGGAGCGTACCCATCGGCAGAAGGAGGCCGGTATCCGCACGCACTGCATGGTGGCAGTGGCATCGGCCCTCTTTATGATCCTGTCCAAATATGCGTTTATCGATGTGGTGGAGATCGGCGCAGTAGGCGGCAAGGGTGTTGACCCCTCCCGTATTGCCTCGCAGGTAGTCAGCGGCATTTCCTTCCTGGGTGCCGGCGTGATCTTCAAGCAGGGCAAGGCGACCATCAAGGGCCTGACCACGGCGGCCGGCATGTGGGCCACAGCAGCCGTAGGCATGGCGGTAGGCGCCGGTCTTTACATCATGGGACTGTTCGTCACACTGGTGATGATGATCACCCAGATTTTCCTGCACCGTCATCCTATTGGCCACGATTCGGCCACCGTGCAGGAGATCAACATCAGCATGCAGGATCTGCCGGAGCTGCGCACTGCCTTTGACGGTCTGGTGGAAAAGCACGAGGGTCAGATTCAGGAGAGCGACATTCGCCGTGATAACGATATGATCCACATCCATTTGGCCATTCGCGTGGATACGCCCATTTCTCACGCCGAGGCAGTGGAGCTGCTGGAGAGCCACGTCGGCATTACCCGTATTTCCGTCTAAATACATAAAATAAGAAAACAATCCCCGCAACAAGCGGGGATTGTCCGTTTTTTAGGACGCATCCCTTGCTATACTGGCCTCAATCAGAAAAATAACAGGAGGTACAGAAGATGGAAGGTATGACGTTATTATTTACGGTTTGCGGTGCGGCCACGTTGGTGAAAGGTATGATGAAGGTGTTTGACCGCATGGAGCGATAATGAAAAAAGGGATCTCCCGTCAGGAGATCCCTTTTTTCATTACTTCTTGAGTTCCAGCGTTCGCTCATAAGAGGCCACCACAGCATCCATAGCGGCGCCGCGGAAGCCGCTTTCCTCCAGTGCCTGTACGCCGGCGATGGTGGTGCCGCCGGGAGAGCAGATGGAATCCTTGATCACGACAGGGTGGCTGCCGCTCTCCAGCGCCAGTGCTGCCGTACCCAAGAGCATCTGCTGGGCGTAGCGCAATGCCTTATCACGGGGCAGACCGCACACTACGGCACCGTCAGCCAGGGCCTCCATAAAGAGGCAGGCAAACGCACCGCCGCAGCCGGCCACAGCACTGCCGGCATCGATCAAGTGCTCATCCAGCGCTTCCAAGCGGCCGGAAGCGGCCAAAATGGAGAGAAGACCCTGCACCTGTTCCTCGGTGACGTCTTTCGAGCAGGCATAGAGCGTCAGGCCCTGTCCTACGGCGCAGGCCACGTTGGGCATAATGCGGATCACCGGAAGAGGAACACCGGCCATTTCGCGGATAGACGCGACCGTCAGTCCGGCGGCCATACTGACCAGCACGCAGGGCGTTTTCCGCGCGGCCAACAGTAAATGCAGATCGGAGAGCACGCCTGCCATCATCTGCGGCTTGACGCCCAGAAAAATATAGTCACATTCTACGGCGATGGTGTCATTATCCGATGCAGTGGCACCAATCTGCGCTGCCAGCGTTTCCGCCTTGGCCGCGGTGCGATTGGAAAGAAGAATCTGGCTGCCGCTGAGCACTTTCGCCGCGGCTTTGGCCAGCGCGCCGCCCATATGGCCGGTGCCGATGAATCCAACAGTCATAAGGAAAACCTCCTTGCTTTTTTTTCATCATATACCAAAGAAAAAAATTGTGCAACTGAAAAATAGGATTGCCATTTTGGGGAAAACTTGGTATGATGCAAGTACCCAATATTGTTAATAAAGGAGACTTTTTTATGGAACTGAAAGGAACCAAGACCGAACAGAACCTGCGCGAGGCATTTGCCGGCGAGACTCAGGCCCGCAGCAAGTATGATTACTTTGCTTCCGTAGCCAAGAAGGCTGGCTATGAGCAGATTGCTGCTATTTTCCAGGAAACCGCCAACAACGAGAAGGAACATGCTAAGTTGTGGTTCAAGGCTCTGGGCGCTTTGGGCACCACAGAGGAAAATTTGGCCAGCGCTGCTGCCGGCGAGAACTACGAGTGGACCGATATGTATGACCGCATGGCCAAAGAGGCCGAGGAAGAGGGCTTTGTGGAGCTGGCTGCCAAGTTCCGCATGGTGGCTGCCATCGAGAAGACCCATGAAGAGCGCTATCGCAAGCTGCTGAGCAACGTGGAGATGCAGGCTGTGTTCGCCAAGGCAGAGGAGACCATGTGGGAATGCCGCAACTGCGGCCATCTGGTCATGGGCAAGAAGGCCCCCCAGATCTGCCCTGTGTGCGCACATCCTCAGGCTTACTTCGAAGTCCGTAAAGAGAATTATTGATTTGATCTGCTGTAAGGAGGCGGGCAGCATTGTCCGCCTCTCTTATTGCATCTAAGGAGGTTTCCACTATGTTTACTCCTGCAGAAGCGGCTGCCAATTATGTGGCTGTCGGAAAAGGGAAAGCCAATCTTCCGCTGGGAAAGATGTTCTTGCTGGCTGTACTGGCCGGTGCCTTTATCGCTTTGGCCGGAGCTGCTGCCACCTTTGGCAATGTATATGTGAATAAAGCCGTCGGTGCGGCCATTTTTCCTGCCGGCCTGGCCATGGTACTCATCGCCGGCAGCGAACTGTTTACCGGTAACTGCCTGCTGATCATTCCGCTGCTGGAAAAGCAGGTGACGCTGGGGCAAGTGGTGCGTAACCTGAGCGTGGTGTATCTGGGCAATCTGGTGGGCGGTGTACTGGTATCCGCCTGCGCCGTCTACGGCGGTACCTTTGACGCTATTGCCGAGACGGTGGTGGCCACGGCGCTGACGAAGGCCACCCTGCCTGTGAGTGCCCTGTTCCTGCGGGGTATCCTGTGCAACGTTTTGGTATGCTTAGGCGTGTGGATGGGTCTGGCCGGCAAGACGGTCAGCTGCAAGATCATCGGTTTGTTCTTCCCTGTATTTGCTTTTGTGATCTGCGGCTATGAACACTGCATTGCCAATATGTTCTACATACCTGCCGGCATGATGAGCGCTGTGCGCGCCGGGATTGCTGCCGAGGGACTGCACCTGTGGGGCTTTGTGCGCAATCTGATTCCTGTGACGCTGGGCAACATCGTGGGCGGCGCCGGTTTGGGTGCTATGTACTGGGCAATCTATCTGAGAAAGAAAAGCGCATGATCAGAGAAATCGAACGGTTTGTGCCGCAATGTGAACAGGAGCAGCGGGATAAGGAGATCATGCTGCACTTTCTGCGCACCAATCCCGATGCCTATGAGCGCAGCAACAGCATGGCTCACATGACTGCCTCCAGTTGGGTCATCAGTCCTGACGGGCGGCATGTAGTGATGGTTTACCATAATATCTATCACTCCTGGTCGTGGACCGGCGGACACGCCGACGGTGACAGCGATCTGCTGGCGGTGGCGATCCGTGAGGCACAGGAGGAGACGGGGCTGCGGCATCTGGTGCCGGTGACAGACGGCATCATTTCGCTGGAATGCCTGACGGTGGACGGACACGAAAAGAAGGGCGCGTATGTGCCCAGCCACATCCATCACAACGTGACCTATCTGCTGCGTTCGGAGGATGAAGACCTGCAGGAGAAACCGGATGAGAACAGCGGTGTGGCGTGGTTTACGCCTGAAGAGGCGCTTCAGGCTTCCACAGAACCGTGGATGGTGGAGCGGGTGTACCGCAAGCTGAATGAGCGAGCAAAGCCTTACATGGAAAGCGCCGAAGCGCCGCCGGTGGCGGATGAAGCGAGGCGGTTTCGAGGAAGTGCCCCGATTGGCGGCCAAGAATAGTGGCCGGAAATCGGTTGGCACGACGGTGTCATATAAAAAAGAGCTGACCGAGGTCAGCTCTTTTTGTTTACAGGACCATGATCAGCGTACCGGCCGTGATCAGTACAATGCCTACAGCGGATTTCCATGTAAATGCTTCGTGGAACAGGATAAAGGCCAAAACCAGCGTGATCACAACGCTGAGTTTATCGATGGGAACGACCTTGGTTACCTCGCCCATCTGCAATGCCTTATAATAGCACAGCCACGAAAGACCGGTGGCGGCGCCGGACAGGATCAAAAACAGCCAGCTGCGGCGGCTGATATCGCCAATACCGGTCTGCGCATCCGTGAGGAGCACCATAGCCCACGCCATGACCAGAACCACGGCGGTACGAATGGCGGTGGCCAGATGAGAGTTGACGCCCTCAATGCCGGCTTTGGCCAACAGCGAGGTGACAGCAGCAAAAACAGCGGATAGAAGTGCATAAATAAACCACATAAAATGACCTCCGTTTCTCTCTGTGCAGGAGATGGTGCGGCTTACATGAACTGACAAAACAAAATGGGCAGGAACATGGCGGGCATCATGTTCAACAGGCGCAGTTTGGTGATGCCCAGCAGGTTGCCGCTGATGCCAAGGATCAGCAGCGAACCGACAAAGGTGATCTCGTTGATCACGGCGGTGGTCAGCAGCGGAGCTACCAGAGAGGCCAACAGTGCAATGCCGCCTTCAATCACCAGCACGCTGATGGCGGCAAAAGCTACGCCGATGCCCATGGTGGAGGCGAAGATGATGGAACTGATACCGTCGATCACCGATTTGGCGATCAGGATGGTGTGGTCGTTTTTCAGACCGCTGTCCAGAGAACCCATGATAGTCATGGCACCTACGGCGAACACCAGCGTGGCGGTGACAAAGCCTTCGGTGATCTTGCCGTGGCCGCGGAATTTCTCCTGCAGTTTATCGCCGATGCGGTTGACAAAGGCGTCGATATTTAGTGCCTCACCGATCACCGTGCCGATGACCAGAGAGAGAATGGGTACCAACGGCTTGGAGCTATCCAGCAGACCCGGTACGGCAATGCCAATGGTAATCAGTGCCACGGCAGACATGGTGGCGGTGCGGATGCGTTCGTTCAGCAGCTTGCCGGCAAACAGACCGACAAATGTGCCGGCTACCACGGTAGCAAAATTGATAAGAGCGCCGGTAAGGATCATGGCTGCTCACTCCTTTCAAGAATCAAGTCTTCGATGACGGCGCCGGCCATCATCAGTCCGGCACAGGAGGGGACCCATGCCACGCTGGCAGGTACGCTGCGCCGGCCGGGAGGCGGGGCTTCCAACTGGTCGGTGGGGGCAGGCTGCTCGGGGCTGAACACCACCTTCAAGTGGCGAATACCGCGCTCGCGCAGCTCTTTGCGCATGACGCGGGCCAGCGGACAGCCGGAAGTTTTGGAAATATCGGTGATCTGCAGCAGGGCGGGGTTCAGTTTATTACCGGTACCCAGCGCGCAGAGAATGGGGATGCCGCGCTGCTGTGCCTGCTGGATGAGATCCAGCTTGCAGGAGACCAGATCGATGGCATCCACAATATAATCGTAGTGTGCGGTGAAGAAATCATCACGGTGGGCGGCGTCGTAGGTGGCGCAGACCGGGTGCACCACGATATCGGGGTTGATATCGCGGCAGCGCATTGCGGCAGCTTCTGCCTTGGGCAGGCCGACGGTGGATTGCAGAGCCAGCAGCTGGCGGTTGCAGTTGGAGAGGCTCACGGTATCCTGATCGATCAGCGTCAGCTCACCTACGCCGCTGCGGGCCAAGGCCTCCACGGCATAGCTGCCCACTCCGCCCAGACCGAAAACGGCCACATGGCTGTGCTGCAGTTTTCGCATGGCATTGGTGCCCAGCATCATTTCCGTGCGCAAGAAACGTTCGTTCATGGGAAAACTCCTTTAACGATGATAAAAAAGGGCCGGCGCATCGGCGCCAGCCCTTTTGTTGCGTCGTTTTGTCAGGCTGGATTAGCCCACATACTTCATGCCGCTGTGCTCTTCGGCCTCCAGACCTTCCACCAGAGCCTCAGCCCACTCGGCGTGATCGGCACTGGCCAGAGCGTTGGTGACCTGCACCTTCCAGTCCACGATGTTGCGGTTCTGGAAATAGATCACATGGTAGCCGGTGTAGTTGCTGGCTTCCACGAAGACGATGCCGGTGTCGCCAACCTTGCGGCTTTCATCAAAGCACCACTCCTCGAAAGGAGCAACCATCTGGCCCTCGACAACGCCGGTGTACAGACCGCCCTTGGTGTTGGAGCCGCCGTCGTCGCTTTCCTTGTTGGCCAGCTCGCCGAAGCTCTCGGCCGTGGCGGCGCCGGACTTCCATTCGTTGAGAATGCGCTCTGCCTCGGCATTGCCCTCAGTCTTCAGCGCGTCCAGCTTGGTCTGGTAATCGGAAGCGGTCTTGTCCAGATCCTCGACATCCAGCTTCACCAGAATGTGGCGAACATCCACGGTGCTGTACTCGTAACGGGCGCGGCTGTTGAAGCGTACCAGATAGTAGTTGGAGCCGCTTTCCAGAACGGCGACGTCGCCTTCCTCGCGCGTGGCGTCAAACAGCCACGTGCTGAGGACATCACCGTACATGGAGATGTCGTCTTGAGAGTAGAAACTGGCCATGGTGTACAGAGCGGACAGAGCCTCGATATCGGTCTGGCCGGCATTGTAGCGAGCCAGTGCGTCGTCAGCAGCTTCCTTGGCGGCCTGCTTGGCAGCGGCGTTCTGCTCGTCAGTGGCGGCGACGGTCTTGCCCTCGGCATCCACAGTGGAGTCGGCGGTGCCCTTAAAATAGATGTAGTCACAGTCGACCACGTCGAAAGAATCCTTGTTCTCGTTGTAGTGGGATTCCATCTCGGCATCGGTATAAGTCAGAGCATCGATCTTGCTCTGCTCATAGAAACTGGCCAGAGTATTATCCTTGAGGATCTTGTCAAAGATCTTCGTGGTCATGGTGTCGCCAAACATGGCCTTGATATAGGAAGCGATGGGCATGCCGTTCTGTGCCGCATACGTGTTCAGCAGCTCCTTGGTGGCATCCATATCGGCCTGCATCTCGTCGGTGAAAGCAAACTTGTCTGCTTCAGCGCTCTTGAGCAGGGCGGTCAGCTGGATCAGGGAGGTCTTGGCCTTGTCGACAAAGTAGTCATGCCAGGTCAGCTCTGCGCCCTCTTCCTTGGTCAGACCCAGGAACAGATAGTCGTTATCCTCCAGCTTCTGCTGCGTCAGAGGCAGGGAAGTATCCAGACTCAGGTAAGCGGCATAGCTGCCGCCGACCACGGAATTATAGGCAGCTCTGTAATAGTAGCCTACTTCGGCGGCGGAGTACTTTTCGCCGTCCACGGAGATGGCGTTGCTGCCGCGCTGAATGATCTGGGAGTTCCACAGCAACAATGCTGCGGCAACCACCACAAAAATCACGGCTACGCTGCCGTACAGCCAGTTGGCACGGCGCTGCTGCTGCTTCTCTTCCGCGGCGCGGATCTCCTTGATGTCGGGAATGCCCTGTGCGGCCAGTTCCTGACGAATTTTCTTTTCTCTTGATGCGCTCATGTTGTGTCAATCCTCTCAAAAAACAGGTATTTCTACCCTTGTTGATAAAGTTACCAAGCTATTATACAAGAAAACTTTTATATTAGCAAGGGGAAATCTTTATTTATCATAATTGGTATAACTGAAGTGAAGCTGAAAAAAACAGGCGGACCCGGAAATCCGGATCCGCCTGCACGCCGAAAGGCATTGTATCCCGCCAGGCCGTGTGAGCCGAGTTATAACCTGCACCGATCCAGCAGGTGGGTTGTCTCCAGCTTGCTTTACTGCTTCCAACATCCAGCCGCAAACGGCAGCCGGGAGGCCTGCAAACCGCATACTGATCCGACATCCCCTATAACGAAATGTGAGGATAAAAAAGGCTCATCACGCACCGCGCAGGATATCACCCTTGGGTGATGGCTTTATGATAGCACAGATCTGCCGTCTTGAAAAGTCTGTTTGTGGCGCAAAGCTCAGGAATTTTCTTCCTCTTCCATCAGCTGCTCCATGAACAGGTCGTAGACCTGCTCCAGTTCTTCTTCACTGTCCAGCGTGGAGAGCATCTCTTCGCCGTTTTCCACCACGGACTTGAGGATCACCAGACCAAAGTCTTCGCCGTCCACGTCCTCGCCCTCTTCTTCCACGGGGAAAAAGGCCATGTAGGTCTGCCCGTTCAGTTCCAGCGCGTCTACATACTCCAGCTCGATATCGTTGCCTTCGTCGTCAGTCAGGGTAATGAAATTGGGACCGTATTCGTTGCTCATGGTAAAACCTCCGATTAAAAAGTACTTTATAATGTAACTATATCGGGTTTTGTGATAAAAAGCAAGAGCATCAGAAGTGGCTTTTGGGTAAAAAAGGGCACAAATAGGTTGTTAAAATGCGGATATTTCGCGATAATAAAAATATAATGAAACTATTTTTTGAAAAATCTGCCTTTTTAGGACTTGACAGCTATGGTAAAATGATTTTTATACTGGAATTGGTATGCGGATCTGTGCGGCATAAGAAAAGAAGGCCGCGATCTCCATATAATACACAAGAAAGGAAGGTGCCCTGTCGTGAGTGAAGAAAACCGTGGTAAGAAGTTTGACGGTCTGGCAAAGAAAATCAAGCAGAGCGCCAGTGACATAGGAAATAAGGCAAAGGCGGCAAAGGAGAAGGCCAAAGCTGCCAAAGAAGCTGCACCGGAGAAAGAGCCCAAGGCGCCTAAGGCTCCGAAGACACCTAAGGCTCCCAGAGAACCCCGCGCCAAGAAACCGCTGGGTATGCGGATTTTGGGCGCGTTCGGTACGCTGTGCCTGGTAGGCATCCTGACACTGGCTATCTTTGTGGGTATTTTCTTCAAGTATATCGATACCGCTATGCGCGGCCATGTGGAAGTGGATCTGACCGAGTACACCCAGGAAGTTTCCACCGAGCTGTACTATCAGGATCCTGATACACAGGAATGGGTCATGTATCAGACGCTGTTTGCCAACGAGAACCGTATCTGGGTGGACAGCGAGGACATCCCCAAGTATTTGAAGCAGGCCACCGTCGCCGTGGAGGACAAGCGCTTCAACGAGCATGCAGGCGTGGACTGGAAGGGTACGGTACGTGCCGTTCTGAGCACCGTGACCGGCGGCGACGTACAGGGCGGTTCCACCATCACCCAGCAGCTGATCAAGAATATTACCGGCGATAAGCAGAACACCGTCAAGCGCAAGATCACCGAGATCTACCGCGCGCTGGCGCTGGAAGAAGAGGGATACAGCAAGGATGAGCTGCTGACCATCTATCTGAACACCATCTTCCTGGGCAATCAGTGCTACGGCGTGAAGACCGCCGCTGATATGTACTTCGGCAAGGATGTGACGGAGCTGACGCTGGCAGAGTGTGCCAGTTTGATCAGCATTACCAACAACCCCTCCATGTACGATCCTCTCCGCGCCGACTGGTGCCGTGAGGAGAACCGCAACCGCCAGCTGTGGGTGCTGGAGAAGATGCTGGAGCAGGAGATGATCGATCAGGCCACCCATGATGCGGCTGTGGCAGAAGAGATTGTCTTTACCAACGGCTACACCTGCTTTGGCAATTCCGTTACTCCTCCCAATGTGGGTGACGGCGACGGCGATGGCGAACCTGAAGTGGTCAGCACCGCCAACAACTCTTACTTTACCGACGCTGTGATCGAAGATGTGGCCTATGCCCTCATTGATCTGTACGGCATCAAGGATGATCCTGCCGACTCCGACGGCAACATCCGTACCGCGTTTGATAAGGCCATCAACATGGTCTACGGCAAGGGCCTGAAGATCTACACCACTCAGAATCCCAAGTTCCAGGAGATTGCTGAGGACGTGTATGAAAATACCGACTACACCGATGTGACCGACTCCTTTGGCCAGCCTCTGCAGTCTGCCATCACGGTGATGAATCCCTACACCGGCGATATCGTGGCTATGGTGGGCGGCACCGGCGCTAAGGAATATGACCGCGGCTGGAACTGGGCGACCGAGGCTCGCCAGTGCGGCAGTGCCATCAAACCCATCTCCACTTACGCTCCTGCGCTGGACGACGGTACCATTACGGCCGCTTCTGCAGTGGATGACTATCCTCTGTACCTGCCCGGCCACGGCGTCTATCCCCGCAACGCTTACAGCGGCTTTGACGGTCTGGTGACGGTACAGCAGGCACTGCGTGTGTCCTCCAACTGTGCTGCTGTGACGGTGAACAGAGCATACGGCACCGCAGCTTCCTACAACTTCATGGTCGAGAATCTGGGCTTCAGCACGCTCACCTATACCGACAGTGAGCAGGTGGGTAACATGGCGCTGGGCGGTCTGGAATACGGCGTGACCACGGAAGAGATGGCTGCGGCGTTCTCTGCCTTTGTCAATGACGGTATTTACACCACTACCCGCACCTTCTCCCGCGTGGAGAGCAACAGCGGCGAACTGCTGATCGACAACACCGTGGAGACCAACGTGGCCATGAAGGAGACCACCGCGTATCTGATGCGCCAGTTCCTGACCGATGTCGTCTCCAGCGGTACCGGCTATAACGCCGACTTCTACGGTCAGCCTGTGGCCGGTAAGACCGGTACCACCGATAACGAGCGTGACTACTACTTCGTCGGCTTTACGCCTTACTACTGCGCCGCCGTCTGGTGCGGCTATAAATCCAACGAGATCATCCGTGTGGGCGGCGTCAACCCGGCACCCGTGCTGTGGCATGACGTGATGCAGAAGATCCACGAGGGCATGGAACGTGGCTACTTCAATGACTGCGGCGGACTGACGCAGGTAAGTGTCTGTGCCGACAGCGGTCTGGTTGCTACCGACGCCTGCACGAAGGATCCCCGCGGTGACCGTGTGCGCACGGTGACTGTGGCGGCAGACAATGTACCCAAGGGCACATGTACATTGCACAAAGTGGTGAAGTATTGCGAAGAGGGTAAGCATGTTGCCACAGAGTTCTGCCCGTTGAAATCTGTGAAGGAAGTGGCTCTGGTAGATTACGACCGTGAGCTGATCACCACCAACGGCGGCGCTATTGCCGAGGATTTGTCCAATTTGGTGGCAGCGGCGGATAATCCCTTTATCCTGAAGGTTGCCAGCCTGGGTGAGAAGTGTCCCGCCCATAAGGAAGATCTTCCGGAAGATAAGAGAGACCAGGACGGCGACGGTCTGGACGATATTACCGGTGAGCCCATTAAGGTCGAAAAACCGGACGACGAGGATAAGGACGATATCATCGGCGATATTCTCGACGGTTTGAAGCCCGGTGGAAAGCCTGAGGGTGGCACGACCACGCCTACGCCTGACTCCGGTACGACTACGCCTACGCCTGACTCCGGCAGTACGGACGGCTCCGGCAGCACGGACGGCTCCGGCAGCACGGACGGCTCCGGCAGTACGGATGGTTCCGGCAGCACGGACGGCTCCGGTGGTGCTTGAAGGGTACCCACGCAGCAAGACGTGGAAAAAGGCTTGGAAGAGCTCTACAACTGGATAAAAAACAACAGCACCGCGCCTTGACGCGGTGCTGTTTTCTGTGCAAAAGGACGGCCAACAGGCCGTCCTTTTGCTTATTGATGGGTCGCTTCGAAATCTTTCAGGAAAGATACCAACGCCTCTACGCCCTCTTTGGGCATGGCGTTGTAGATGGAGGCGCGCAGACCACCCACGGATTTGTGGCCTTTCAGGTTGTCAAAACCGGCGGCTTTGGCAGCGGCCACCACTTCGGCGTCCAGCTCCTTGCTGGGAGTGACAAAGGGGACGTTCATCACGCTGCGGTCGGCAGGAACCACGGCAGCGCGGAACAGGGAAGAGGTATCGAGGAAATCATAGAGGACCTTTGCCTTTTCCTCATTGCGGCGCTGCATCTCCTCCAAACCGCCCAAATTGCGCAGATAGCGGAACACCTTGCCGCAGCAGTAGATGGACCAGCAGTTGGGGGTGTTGTACATGGAGTCATTGTCGGCATGCACTTTGTAATTCATATAGGTAGGCACATAGGCGTTCAGGTCGTCGCGCAGAAGATCTTCGCGGATGATCACCACAGCCATACCGGCAGGGCCGATGTTTTTCTGCACGCCGGCCCAGATCAGTCCGTAATCAGAAACGTTGCAGGGGCGGGAGAGGAACATAGAGGACTGATCGGAGACCAATACATGCCCCTTGGTGTTGGGCAGCGTGTTCCATGTGACGCCGTGGATCGTTTCGTTTTCACAGATATAAACGTAATCGCAATCCTCGGGAATGGGCAGATCACTGCAATCGGGAATATAGGAAAAGTTCTTGTCGGCGGAGGAGGCGATCACCTGCACCTCGCCGTATTTTTTTGCCTCAGCAATGGCCTTCTTGGACCATGCGCCTGTTTCAACGTAACAGGCTTTGCCGTTTTTCATCAGATTCATGGCCACCATGGCGAACTGCACCGTGCCGCCGCCCTGTACAAAGAGCACCCGATAGTTGTCAGGGATCTGCATCAGTGCGCGCAAATCGGCCTCGGCCTCTTCGACGATCTGCTGGAAAACCTTGGAGCGGTGACTCATCTCCATCACGCACATGCCGCTGCCACGGTAGTTCATCATTTCATCGCGGATCTCCTCCAGTACTGCCTCGGGCATCATGGCCGGGCCGGCGGAGAAATTGAAAGAACGCTGATATTGCATGGAAAAATCCTCCTTAGGATCAATAAATCAGCTAACAGTATACGGCAAAATAAGAATAGGTGCAACAGGGAAAAAACAACGAGTTAACAATAATGCACAAAAAATGAATGTGTTCTTTGCGCAAAGCGACAAATTGACAATAAAATATTAACGACTTTATAATAAAAGGTAAAGATAAGGGGAAGGTTGATGGAAGAGAGATGAAAGAAACGGTTAAAAAACGATGGACAAATCCTGCCCGCTATGGAGTGACGCTGTTGAAATGGGTGCTGATTGGGGCGCTGATCGGTGGCATTGGCGGTGTAGTAGGGGCACTGTTTCACATCGGCGTAGACCATGCCGCCGAGCTGCGTGTGGAACACCCGTGGGTGCTCTATCTGCTGCCGGTGGTCGGAATCGCCATTGCCGGCTTGTACCGGCTGACGAAAACAGAGGGGAAAGGTACCAATGACATCATTGACTCGGTGCATTTCGGCGCAGAGATTCCGTGGCTGTTGGTGCCGGTGATTTTCCTTTCCACCATACTGACCCACTTGGGCGGCGGCAGCGCCGGACGGGAAGGTGCAGCGCTGCAGATCGGCGGCGGTATCGGCTATCGGACGGGTCGTTTGCTTCGTTTGGGCGAAAAAGAGCTACCGCTGGCCACTTTATGCGGTATGAGTGGCGTGTTCGCCGCGCTGTTCGGTACACCGATGGCGGCGACGATATTTGCGCTGGAGGTAGTCAGCGTCGGTGTAATGCATTATGCAGGATTGGTGCCATGCCTTGTTTCGGCGCTCAGTGCCTACCTGATTGCGGGGCTTATGAGCGTTCCGCCCACCCGGTTTACCGTGGTGATGCCGGGACTGGAGATCTCACTGCTGCTGCGTGCCGCGATTCTGGCAATATTGTGCTCGCTGGTCAGCATCCTGTTTTGCCGTATCATCCACGGAGTGGAACATTTGCTGGCCCATTGGTTTAAGAATTCCTTTTTGCGGGTGGCGCTGGGCGGCGCGGTGCTGGTGGTGCTGACCTTGCTGTTGGGAACGGACTATAACGGTGCCGGCATGGAAGTGATTGACCGTGCGGTTGCCGGTGAGGCCTTTGGCTGGGCATGGCTGCTGAAGATTCTGTTCACCGCGCTGACTATTGGCAGCGGGTTCAAAGGCGGTGAGGTAGTCCCTTCGTTCTTTGTGGGAGCTACCTTTGGCTGCGTGGCCGGAAGTTTGCTGGGGCTGCCGGCGGGTATGGGTGCGGCCATCGGTATGATCTGCGTGTTCTGCGGCGCGGTCAACTGCCCCATTGCCTCTGTATTTTTGAGTATAGAGCTGTTTGGCGCCGAGGGAATCCTGTATTTTGCGCTGGGCTGCGCGATCAGCTATTTGCTGTCCGGTTACTGCGGGCTATACAGCAGCCAGACCATCGTCTATTCCAAGATGCGTACAGAAATGGTCAACATCAATCCACGATAAGAAACGATAAAAGAACCTGCATCCGGTGGTTGCAGGTTCTTTTATCATTGACATCATAAACGTTCATGATTATAATAAAAAGCAATAGAGAAATGAACGTTGTGTATCATTTTTGTGGCGTGTCGTACAAAAAGACAAGGAGGAGAAAAGATGAAAAAGTGTGCAAGGGAATGGCTGTGTGCCTTGCTGGCACTGGTGCTGGTGCTGGGATTGACCGGCTGCGGCGGCAGCGGCAGCAGCGACATCAAGGTGAATGTGGAAGTGCCGGAGGAGTACAAAGAGTTTGTGACCCCCTACAATGTAAACGTGGTGGAGAAGGCCAAGTCCGACGGCAAGATGCACTACTACTTCATGGCTTCCGAGGGTTATGTGGCTAACGCCGGCGACCACAACGCCATCAAGTGGGGCGACAGCTGTCTGATCGTCTATCCCGATGGCACCACCATGCTGATCGATGCCGGTGTTGAGGGGTATGGCCCCATTCTGGTGCTGAACCTGAAGTTGATGGGCATTGAGAAACTGGACTATTTCGTGCTGACTCATCCCCATGATGACCACGGCTACGGCGCTGTGCGCCCCGGCGGCCTGCTGGAGAACATCGAAGTGGGCCATGTGTATTACAGCGGCGTGCTCAACGCCGGCTGGAGCAATCCCACCATCCTGCCCGACCTGTGCAAGGAAAAGGGCATTCCCTGTGATATCATTAAGGAAGGCGATAAGCTGACCATCGGCGGTGTGGAGATTCAGGTGCTCAATCCCACGGGTGAAGTAGCCGGCACCACCATTGCGGGTAGTGACGAGACCGGCAGCATCACAAAGACCAACAACGCTTCTCTGGTGATGCGCTTTGATTTCGAAGAGCACAGCGCTCTGTTCACCGGTGACATCTACCGCGCTGCCGAGTCGGAACTGGTGAAGAAGTACAAGGAAAGTGGTCTGCTGGATGTGGACTTTTTGAAGCTGCCCCACCACGGCGGCGATACTTCCAACAGTATTACGCTTGTCAAGGCCGTTACTCCCGTGCTGGGTGTTGCCACCGGAAATGACCCCGTGGACATTATGGTGTATGGCAACTATAAGAAGAACACCACCGTCCTGATGGACTCTGAGGATGGTTATATCCATGTGACGGCTGACAAGGATGGCGTGATGACCTACGAGACCAGCCGTGCCCGCTCCGAAAAGAGCGCCTACGGCCAGCTGCCTGAGGCTAAGGAAAGAAAGCTGACGGCGTAAACCCACATAAAAAGAGATCCTCCGGAAATTTCCGGCGGGTGAAAAAGAACGAATCCTCCCTATGGCAATGCATAGGGAGGATTTTCGTATTGTGTTGATCGTTGGAACTACCGGCGCAGGAGAAGCTCTGCACCGTAGATAAGTGCCAGGTGGGCAGGATAATAGATTTAAAAAAAATACTTCATGTTCCGTTTACCGATCTGCCCGTTATAAAGCGCCAGCAGTGGTAATGACAATAGAGCCCACAGTTGGATTTTATCCAGACAAACGCTCAGAGCCAGCAGCATTGCCAACTCATAACCCAGTTTCTGCACCTTTCCTTTTCCGCAATAGACCACCGGAGGCAGCATAACACCCAAGAAACCGTAATCCACAGAAAAATCCGTATGAGCCAACAGACCCGGTAACACCTCGGTGATAAAAAATGCCAATGCTATCCCGCAGGCAACTGCTGCCCAAGCCATGGCGGTTTTCTTCTCCTTTGCGATTTTTAGTAAAAAGATCAGCGCTACAGACATGGAAAATGTCACCAGAATACACTGGTATAAAGAACCAAGCGCCGCAAAATTTACAATTTGGCACAGTGCGGCAACTGCGCTCAGTGTTCCCCAATACCGGCGAATGCTTTTTGTGTGCACACAGCCCTCTGCAATCATAAAAGCGAAGATGGGGAAAGATACCCTGCCGATGATGCGAAACAGAACCAGCTGAGGAAATAGTGCCAAGCCTATATGGTCAACAGTCATCGTTATCATGGCGATGAGTTTCAATTGATTGCCGGTCAAGCCTTTTTTCGTCACCTGAACCTCCACACAGACATATTCATGGGCGTTTACTGCCGAGAATGAAACTGTTTTACGGGAATCCGGAATTTTCCGGAGGATTTTTGCCTCAATCCATCAGCAGACCTGCCAGATAGCCGCTGGACCAGGCCCACTGCAGGTTATAGCCGCCGCAGTCGCCGTCGATATCCAGTACCTCGCCGCAGGCGTAGAAGCCGGGAACCAGCTTGCTCTGCATGGTGGCGCTGTCGAACTCGTCGGTACGCAGACCGCCGGCGGTGACTTGTGCCTGGTCGAAGCCGCAAACGCCCAGAATCGGCAGGGTGAAGTGCTGCAGCTGAGCGGCAATTTTGCGCAGATCGGTTTTGTTGAGCATTTCTGCCGGTTGATTGGTGAAGCCGGCCGCTTTGCATACCATCTGCCCTAAGCGGCTGTGGAGTGTACCGGTCAGCAGTGTGCCGGTTTCCCGCGTGCCGGTCGCAGCTTGTCGCTGCTGAAGCCATGTAAGAACGGCCGTGTCCTCCCAATCGGGCAGAAAGTTCAGTTCTACGGACAAACCGTCACCACCGGTGGCGGCGGCGCGGGAGATTTCAAAGATGGCAGGACCGCTGACACCGTATTCGGTGAAGAGGACCTCGCCGCTGTTCTCTGCCAGAACCTCGTTGCCGCGCAGGATGCGGATGGCGGCCTCGGATTTCACGCCTTTGAGGGCGCGGGGGTACGTAGGGTCAGTTTTCAACTGCACCAGCGAGGGGTAGAGAGCCGTGCGGTGGTGTCCCAGCGCCTTGGCCAGCTGATAGCCGTCCATCACGCCGCCTACTTTGCTGCCGGCGGCACCGCCGGCGGCAAGAATCACCTTGTCGGCGCTGAATGCGCCCTGCTCCGTTTCCACAGTAAAGCCACTGCCTCTGCGGCGGATGCGCGTGACCGTACAGCCGGTGTGCAGCTCGATATGCTCCTGCTCCAGTGCGTAGCGCAGCACGTCCAGCACGCTGCCTGCCATATTACTATAAGGATAGACGCGGCCGCTGTCCTCGGTGACTGTGACGAGCCCTTGTTGGGAAAACCACTGCAGCGTGGCGTCCACATCAAAAGAGGCGAGGGCGGTGGCGCAGAAGTCGCGCGCTTCGCCGTGATAGTGCTGCGGTGCTGCATGGCGGTTGGTCAGGTTGCACCGACCGTTGCCGGTGGCCAGCAGTTTGCGGCCCACCCGCGCCTGCCGCTCCAGCAGCACCACGCGATGGCCGCCTTGGGCGGCTGTCAGCGCCGCCATCATGCCGGCAGCGCCGCCGCCGATGATACAAACTGTCATACATTGCCTCCCAGTTTCCGACGGGTCAGGAAACCCTCCAGCATCAGCGCGGCAGCCACGGCATCCACCGTCTTTTTGCGCTGTTTGGCGTTTTTACCGCCAGCCATGAGGATATTATGGGCATCGATGGTGGTGCGCCGCTCGTCCCACAGCGTGACCTGCAGTCCGGTGGCCTCGCGCAGTACCTCGGAGAAAGCGGCTGCCTTCTCGGCACGGGGGCCCAGCGTGCCGTCCATATTCTTGGGATAGCCCAGCACCAGCTCGGTAACACCGTGCTCGGCAATGAGACGCTGCACCTCCTGCACCACCACCTCTGCCTTACGGCTGTTGATCACCGTGGTGTAACCGGCCAGCGTACACATCAGGTCGGAAATGGCAATGCCGGTATGGGCATCGCCGTAGTCAATGGCCATGATTTTCATTAAAAAAACTTCTCCTTCAGCGGGGATTTCGTTATCAAAGCCATCATACACGATTTTTGTCACCATCGCAACCGAAAACGGGGCAGAAGAGCGCAAAATTTCTTTCATTTGCGGCAAAAAATCTCTTGACCTGCACTTGCAAGTGTGTTATCATCGTAATTACCTGTGAGTGGGGCTTTCTTTTTTGCGCGCTTTTTCGCTTCGAGTGGGCAAAAAGAACCTGACGATCAGGGAGGCAGCGGGTGCCTTCGACGGAAGGTCGAAGAGTGCCTAATCTAATAAGGAGGTGCCGTTAGATGCGCGTGAAAATTACTCTTCGCTGCAACGAGTGCAAGCAGAGAAACTACAACACGATGAAGAACAAGAAGAATACCCCTGACAAGCTTTCCATGAACAAGTATTGCCGCTTCTGCAGAAAGCATACGGTTCACACCGAGACCAAGTAATCGGGAAGGAGAATAGCTATGGCAGAGGAAAAGAAAGTGAAGAAGGACTACGGTAAGTGGTTCCGCGAAATGAGAAGCGAACTGAAGAAGGTCGTGTGGCCTTCCGGTAAGACGACCCTGAAGAACACGCTGACGGTTCTGGCCGTTGCGCTGGTGGTGGGCGTCTGCATCTGGGTGTTTGATGCAGTTGCTACGCTGGGCGTGAAGACCCTGCTGGGTCTGTTCACTGCCTGAGGAACAAGCAATGGCTGAGAACGCTAAATGGTATGTGGCTCATACCTATTCCGGTTATGAAAATGCGGTGAAAGCCGCCATCGAGAAGTTCGTAGCCAACCGCAATCTGGAGGACATGATCCTGCGTATCGAGATCCCCATGGAGAAGGTGACGGAAGTAACCGAAGCCGGTGTCATGAAGGAAGTGGAGCGCAAGGTGTTCCCCGGCTATGTGCTGATCAAGATGGTGATGACAGATGACACCTGGCATCTGATCCGTAACATCCGCGGTGTGACCGGTTTCGTCGGTTCGGCCAACAAGGCCATCCCCCTGAGCGAGGAGGAAGTGACCGCACTGGGTATGGAAAAGCACGAAATCGTGGTGATGTACCATGTGGGCGACACCGTGAAAATCACGGACGGTCCCCTGGCCAGCTTCAACGGCGTGGTGGAAGAAATCGAGCCCGAGAAGAACAAGGTACGCGTGGTTGTCTCCATGTTCGGCAGAGAAACCCCCGTCGAGCTGGAACTCGATCAGGTGGAAGTTCTGTCCTGACGCGCGGCAGTATTCGCGCAGCATGAAGGGCCGGAGTAAAACCCCTCCGGCACAAGTGGGAGAGACGAAATGCGTCTCGCCAAGAGCGGATTCCGGTAACTGGCCGGCCGCTACCACATTTTAATGAAGGAGGTGCCTCTCATGGCACAGAAAGTTGTTGGTTATGTAAAGCTGCAGATCCCTGCAGGTAAAGCAACCCCCGCACCCCCCGTTGGCCCCGCTCTGGGTCAGCACGGCGTCAACATCGCCGCTTTCACCAAGGAGTTTAACGAGCGCACGAAGAACGATATGGGCCTGATCATCCCCGTGGTGATCACCGTCTATTCCGACCGTTCCTTCAGCTTTATCACCAAGACCCCTCCCGCAGCGGTCCTGATCAAGAAGGAGTGCAACATTGAGTCCGGCTCCGGCGTCCCCAACAAGACCAAGGTTGCCACCATCTCCAAGGCCTCCGTCCAGAAGATCGCTGAGATGAAGATGCGCGATCTGAACGCTGCTTCTCTGGAAGCCGCTATGAGCATGATCGCCGGTACCGCACGCTCCATGGGCGTTGTCGTCGAAGAGTAAGGAGGGTGTAAGATATGTTTAGAGGTAAGAAGTACAAAGAGAGTGCCAAGCAGATCGACAGAGCCCTGCTGTACGATCCCAAGGAAGGTCTGGAGCTGATCTGCAAGACCGCTTCCGCTAAGTTCGATGAGACCGTCGAGCTGCATGTCAAGCTGGGTGTTGACTCCCGTCACGCTGACCAGCAGGTCCGCGGCGCCATCGTTCTGCCCAACGGTACCGGTAAGACCGCCCGCGTGCTGGTCTTCGCCAAGGGCGACAAGGCTGACGCTGCCCGTGAGGC
Source organism: Oscillospiraceae bacterium (assembly GCA_015067975.1). Classification (GTDB taxonomy): domain Bacteria; phylum Bacillota; class Clostridia; order Oscillospirales; family Oscillospiraceae; genus Vescimonas. Next base: position 154,735 of record SVLK01000002.1, read on the forward strand.
CGGCGCAGATTATGTTGGCGATATGGACATGGTCGAGAAGATCCAGAAGGAAAACTGGTTCGATTTCGATGTGGTCGTCGCTTCCCCCGACATGATGGGTGTTGTCGGTCGTCTGGGTAAGGTCCTGGGCCCCAAGGGTCTGATGCCCTCCCCCAAGGCTGGCACCGTGACTCCCGATGTGGCTAAGGCCGTCAAGGAAGTCAAGGCTGGTAAGGTCGAGTACCGTCTGGACAAGACCAATATTATCCACTGCCCCATCGGCAAGGTTTCCTTCGGTGCTGAGAAGCTGCACGAGAACTATGTGGCTCTGGTCGGCGCTATCATCAAGGCTAAGCCCGCCGCTGCCAAGGGTCAGTATATCAAGTCCTGCGTGGCCGCTTCCACCATGGGCCCCGGCGTGAAGCTGAACGCCAACAAGCAGATCTGAGTATCTGTAAAAAGTTCCCCATTTTGTATATCTAAGGGTTGACAAGCTGTCATTCCTTCGATATAATACCAGATGCGTTCCAAAGACAGCAGGTGGCGCAAGCCGTAAGTCCTGCCGAGGATGGCAAATCGTTTCGATTGCTTACACCGTCCTTGTGTCTTGTGGCATAAGGACGGTTTTCTTTTTGAACGCACCTACAATCTAACCGGAGGTGAAATCAAAGAATGCCCAACGCAAAAGTTCTGTCTGAAAAGCAGGCAATCGTGGCTGCTCTGACCGAAAAGGTGCAGAACGCCGCTGCCGGTGTCATCGTGGACTACAAGGGTATTACCGTCGCTGAGGATACTGCTCTGCGTGCCGAGTGCCGTCAGAACAACATCGATTACGCTGTTGTGAAGAACACCCTGCTGCGCTTTGCTTTCCACAATGTCGGTATGACCGAGCTGGACGAGCAGCTGAACGGTACTACTTCCATGGCTATCTGCATGGATGATCCCGTCGCTCCCGCCCGCGTGATCGCCGAGTATGCCAAGAAGCTCAACGGTAAGTTCGAGATCAAGGGCGGCTTCATGGAAGGCAAGTTTGTCGACATGAATACCGTCAATGCTCTGGCTTCCATCCCCGCTCTGCCCGTGCTGCAGGCTCAGGTTCTGGGTACCATGCTGGCTCCCATTTCCGCTCTGGCTTGCGTGCTGAAGCAGATCGCCGAGAAGAACGGCGCTCCCGCCGAGGAGGCCGCTGCCGAATAATTTCGGCAACCTACCCCTACGGACGAGCGTCGTCCGGATCAACAAGATCAACTTATTATCTTAAAATTAGGAGGCTATTACAATGTCTGAGAAGATTACTGCTATGATCGAAGAAATCAAGGGCCTGACCGTTCTGGAACTGTCCGAGCTGGTGCACGCTCTGGAGGAAGTGTTCGGCGTGTCCGCCGCTGCTATGGCTGCTCCCGCTGCCGGCGCTGCTGCTCCCGCTGCTGAAGAGAAGACCGACTTTGATGTCATCCTGGCTGGCTTCGATGCTGCTGCCAAGATCAAGGTCATCAAGGTTGTCCGCGAGGTCATGGGTCTGGGTCTGGCTGAGGCCAAGGCTGCTGTTGAGGGTGTGCCCACCGTCATGAAGGAAGGCCTGTCCAAGGAGGACGCTGAGGCTCTGAAGAAGCAGGTCGAGGAAGTCGGCGGCAAGGTCGAGCTGAAGTAAGTTAATTCTTCAACATACGTAAAAAGATGTGACTCGAAAGAGTCACATCTTTTTTGCTTATGTTGACAAGATTCGCTGTTTATGGGAAAGACAGCCAGCGGGAATTCTGCTATACTGCACCTGAGGTGATCGGTATGGATTTGCTGCTCATAGGGAAATTTATCGCAGAATTGAGAAAAGAACAGGAACTCACACAAGAACAGCTGGGTGAAAAACTTGGTGTGACCAATAAAACAGTGTCACGCTGGGAGACAGGTGCTTATTTACCTCCGGCAGAAGCATTGCTGGCGATGAGTGACCTTTTTTCCGTCAGCATCAATGAGATTCTTAGCGGAAAGAGACTCAGCGAAGAGGAATACCGAGCGGCAGCCGAGGAGAATTTGGAGCACGCCATGCAAAGGAGAGTGCCAAAGATGAAAAGACTGCTTGCAGGGATCTGCATCGCGCTGGCGCTGGTGCTGCTGGTTCCCATTCCACTGCGATTGAAAGATGGCGGCACAGTGGAGTATAGAGCGGTGCTCTACAGTGTGAAGGATGTGCATCGACTGGCACTGGAGACGGAGAATGGCTATCTGGAGGGCACAATCATTGAGATTCTTGGCTTAGAAGTGTTCAACAATGTGGACTAAAGAGTAAAGGCGGCGAATAAAACGAAAGCCGAGGCATATAGCCTCGGCTTTCGTTTTTCGCTTTATCGGTTGGGGATAATGCCCAGCAGGCGCAGGTCCTCTGTGCCGGTATTGACGATGCTATGACCGTCAAACTGGGGGCAGTACTGCACCATGCCGGCGCTGACGGGATAGACCTGATCACCGTCGTAGCAGGTGCCGCAGCCGGAGAGCACGTAGATGACCTCGTAGCTGTCCTCGTGGGTGTGGTAGCCGATGGAGGCGCCCACCGGCAGCGTGATCTGGGCGACCTTGCCCATCTCATCGTTGTGCATGCGTACCAACGCTTCTCCCTCACCGCCTTTGAAGTTGGCCATGGGATTGGGCTCCATGTTGAAAATATCAAGCAGCATGTGTTGCTCCTCCTCTTAGTTCAGGAAATCTTTCAGCTTCTTGCTGCGGGAGGGGTGACGCAGCTTACGCAGCGCCTTGGCTTCGATCTGGCGGATACGCTCGCGGGTGACGTTGAACTCCTTGCCCACTTCCTCCAGCGTGCGGGTACGGCCGTCCTCGATACCGAAACGGAGCTTGAGCACCTTTTCCTCGCGGGGAGTCAGCGTGCTCAGCACATCCACCAGCTGCTCCTTGAGCAGGGTAAAGCTGGCGGCCTCGCTGGGCTCGGATGCGCCCTCGTCGGGGATGAAGTCGCCCAGATGAGAATCTTCTTCCTCGCCGATGGGGGTCTCCAGAGAGACGGGTTCCTGTGCGATCTTCAAAATCTCGCGCACCTTATCCACCGGCATGTTCATCTCGGCGGAGATCTCCTCGGGGGAGGGATCGTGGCCCAGTTCCTGCAGCAGCTGACGGCTGACGCGGATCACCTTATTGATGGTTTCCACCATATGCACGGGGATGCGGATGGTGCGGGCCTGATCGGCGATGGCACGGGTGATGGCCTGACGGATCCACCACGTCGCGTAGGTGGAGAACTTATAGCCCTTGGTGTAGTCAAACTTTTCCACAGCCTTGATAAGGCCCAGATTGCCCTCCTGGATCAGATCCAAAAACAGCATGCCGCGGCCCACATAGCGCTTGGCAATGGACACCACCAGACGCAGGTTGGCTTCAGCCAGCTTCTGCTTGGCGCTCTCGCCCTTCTTGATGGCGGCCTTGCACTCGGCGATCTGCGCATCGGTCAGCGGCTCGCGGGACATCTCGGCAGCGGCCAAACGGAGCGCGGCGTCTTCACCGGCGGAGATCAGATCGTGAGCCTGATCCACTTCCTCTTCGCTTAAGGGTTTGCAGTTGGCCTCGGCATCGTCCAGGAACTTGCGGGCTTCATTGCCGCGCTCCACATCGTCGCGCAGCTGCTCGATCTCTTCATCACTCAGCGGCTCCTCACCGGCTTCAGCAGCGGCCAGACGGGCGCGGGCCTCGTTGCCGGCAGCCATGGAGGTGGCCAGCTCGATTTCCTCGTCGGCGGTCAGCAGTGCTACCTTGCCGATCTCCTTCAGGTACATACGCACCGGATCGTCGATGTTGAAGCTGTCCACCAGCGTGTTGGGATCTACCAGTTCTTCTTCCTCGATCTCAGCGATCTCAGCCAAAGGAGGTTCACCGTCTTCATGGAGGTCTACCAGGAAGTTCTCGGTATTCACTTCAATGCCCAGCACTTCCAGAGAGTCGTAGATGCGATCCATCTGCTCGGTGTCCAGATCGATCTCTTCCAGCACTTCGCTCAGTTCGCTGGCATCCAGCTTACCCTTTTTCTTGCCCTTGATAAACAGATCCTTCAGCTTTTCATGGGCGCCCAGCAGCGCGGCGGCCGGCAGAGAGGCGATGGTCTTTTCATCCAGCTTGCCTCTTTTCTTGGGGGCTTCTGCCGCAGGGGCTGCCTTGGCGGCATCTTCCGCCAGCAGCTGGTCTGCCATCTGCTCCAGTTCAGCGGCGGTCATTTTCTCAGTCATTTCGCTTTCCTCCATAACCCTTTTTATCTTTGAATTTATCCATCGCGGCGGCCAAAGGATCTGCTCCGGCGCCGTCTCGTTTTTGCTGTTCCTCGCGGATGATGCGGATATAGTCACTCAGCGCCTGGGCGGCAGCCGAGGTAGACTCCGGTTTTTGCAGCAAGGTGGTCAGGTGGCTCATCTCCTCGCCGGAGAGAATACCGCCCAGCGAAGCGATACTACCGGCGGAACCGGCACGCCGCTGCTGCCACAGCTGTGTATAGATCCTGCCCAGCAGGGGAGAGGAGAAGTCGCTCTCCTGCAGAGGTGAGATGTCGGGAAAGATGCTCTCGTCGCGCATCAAAAGACGCAGTACACCCTCTTCTGCCATGGCCGAGCGCAGGTTTTCATAGCGGATGCTGCGCTGCTGCGGCTGGGCAGTGACGGCGGGATTCAGTTCCTTGCGTTGCTGTGCCTTGCGCTCTTTGGCCATGCGGCGCTTGAGGGCGCGCTGCACTTCCAGACGCATGGCTTCCGGCGTCAGCTTGGCCGCTTCGGCGGCGCGGACGGTGTAGACCTCACGCTCCACCGCATTTTCCAGCTGCGAGAGCACTTCGCTGATCTCGGCGGCGTAGGCGATGCGGGACTGGTCATCCGACAGATCGTACTTACCGGCCACCTGTGCCATGCGGAACTCGATGCCATTCTCGCTGCCGCTGAGCAATCGCTCAAAGGCGGCGGGGCCTTGGTATTTGATGAAATCGTCGGCGTCCTGCTTGACGGCCTCGCCATCCACCATACGGCGGGGCAGGCGCAGAACTTTGACGGAAAACTCGGAATTGTTCAAAATCTCCAGTGCGCGCTGTGTGGCCAGCTGACCGGCGTTGTCGTTATCGTAGCACAGCACCAGTTCCTTGGTATAGCGGCTCAAAAGACGGGTCTGCTCCACCGTCAGCGCTGTACCCATAGAGGCCACCGCGTTGTCAAAACCGGCTTGATGCAGCGTGACCACGTCCAGATTTCCCTCGCACAAAATGATATTGGGACGCTTGGTCTTCTTGGCCAGATTCAAGCCGTACAGCACGCGGCGCTTGCTGTATGTAAGGGTTTCGGTGGTGTTCATGTACTTGGGTTCGGACTTGTCGATGACGCGGCTGCCAAAGCCTACCACGTCGCCGCGTACGTCGATCACCGGAAGCATGAGGCGGTTGCGGAACTTATCGTACAAGCCGCCGTTTTTATTTTTCACCACCAGACCAGCGTTGATCAGCTCTGTTTTCGTGTAGCCCTTCTGGGTCATGGCGCGCAGCAGGGAATCCCAACTGTCGGGGGCGGCACCCATGCCGAAATTGACGGCAACTTTTTTGGAGATGCGGCGGCGGTCCAAGTATTCCTGCACCGCTTTGCCCTCTTCACTCTGCAGAACCTGATAGTAGTAGCGCGCGGCGTCCTTATTCAGCGCCAGCATCCGCATCCGGAGCTTTTCTGTGCCGTCCCGATCGTCTTCCGGTACCGGCATGCTGACCCGCTTGGCGAGGAAACGCACGGCATCGGGATAGGAGAGGTTTTCGATCTCCATAACGAAGTTGATGACGCCGCCGCCTTTTTTGCAGCCGAAACAGTGGTAGATCTGCTTGTCCGGCGAGACGGAGAACGAGCCGGTTTTTTCGTTGTGGAAGGGACACAGGCCAAAGAGATTGGAGCCTTTACGCGTCAGCGTTACATAGCTGCTGACCACGTCGGCGATGTCGTTCCGGGCGATCAGCTCGTCCAGAAAACTCTGGGGAAATGCCATGGGACCCCTCCTTTCCGAAAGTTTCGCCTGTAAGCCAAAGAACTATACAGGTGTTGACAACTCAATATACAAAAAAAGAAACGGATTTCCTCTTTTTTTACGAAAAAATTTTCGAAAAAATTTTCCCATGTCCAAAAACATGGGAAAATTTGACTTATAGATCCACAATAATTGGCTCGTGGCCGGTGTGTTTGAGGAAGATCTCCAGCACATCCGCCGTTTTCAGGCGAAGGGAGGATGTGTTGCGGCAGGGATGGCAGCCGAAATACTCGCTCTCCACCACCTGGCGGTCCAGCGCCAGCGTGACGCGGTGGTCGGGGTCGTTCATCAGCGCGAGGACGCTGGCCGATCCGGGCTGCACGCCCAGAAGCTCGGTCATATCCTCGGCGGTGGCAAAGCTGAGGCGGGACGAGCCGATCTGCTTGGAAAAATCCTTGGTGAGAAACTGCTTGTCACCGGGCAGCGCCAGCAGATAAAAGGCGCTGCGATTGCGGGGCGTCAGCACCAGATTCTTGCAGATATCCACGCCCAACACCTGCGAAATGGCGGCGCAGTCCTCCATGGTGTGGGCCTCGTCGTGGTCCACGCGGGTGAAGGGGATCTGCAGCTGCTGCAGCAGTTCGTAGATGCTTTGTTCGACGCTCTGGCGCACATCCTCCGGTGCGCCGGTATATACGGGAGAAATATTCATGAAATTATCCTCTTTTTACCAAAGCTTCACCAGCGCGGTAAATATCGCCGGCGCCCACAGTCAGCACCAGATCGCCGCTTTGTACCACCTGCTCCAGCACATCGGTGACAGCATCCAGCGTGGGGCAGTAGATACTGCCGGGAATGTGGACGGCCAGGTCGGCGGAAGAGATGCCGATGGTATTCTTTTCGCGGGCGGCGTAGATCTCGGACAAAACCACCACATCCGCCAGCTGCAGCTCGTTCACAAACTCATCAAACAAGGCGTGGGTGCGGGTGTAGGTGTGGGGCTGGAAAGCGCAGATCACGCGCTTGTAGGGCAGCGTGCGCGCCGTGGTCAGCAGTGCGTGCAGCTCACCGGGATGGTGGGCGTAGTCGTCATACACATCGGCGCCGCGGAACTTACCCTTGAACTCGAAGCGGCGTCCGGCGCCGTGGAACGAGCCGAGACCCTCCGCTACGGCCTTGCCGTCCACCCCCAGCACCCAGGCGGCGGCAGCGGCGGCCAATGCGTTGAGAATATTGTGCTTTCCGGCCACCTGCAGCTCCACATGGGTGTAGAGCTCACCACGGATCACCACATCAAAGGAGGGCAGTCCGTCGTGGAAGGAGACATTCTCGGCGCGGCAGTCGGCATCGGGGCTGGCGACGCCGAAAGTGAACATCTGGCGATCCAGACCCTTGACGGAGTCCATGGCGCCCTGATCGTCGGCGTTGACCACCACATAGCCGTTCTCCGGCACCAGTGCGGCGAACTTGTGGAACGAGCGCTCCACGTCCTCCAGATCCTTGAAGAAGTCCAGATGGTCGGCCTCTACATTGAGGATCACCGCCACAGTGGGGAAGAAACTGTGGAAGGAGTTGCAGTATTCGCAGGATTCGAGAATGATGGTGTCACCCTTGCCCACGCGATAGCCTGCACCCAGCAGCGGCAGCGTGCCGCCGATCATGACGGTGGGGTCGGCCTGCGTGGCCATGAAAATGTGGGTGGCCATGGAGGTGGTGGTGGTTTTGCCGTGGGTACCGGACACGCACAGGGCGTTTTCATACTGGCGCATAATGGCGCCCCATGCCTCGGCACGCTCATAGACCGGGATACCCCGCTCCAGTGCACCGGCGATTTCAGGGTTATCGTTGTGGATGGCGGCGGTTCGGATCACCAGCTGGCAATCGCCCAGATTGTCGGCGCTGTGTCCTACGCAGACGTTGATGCCCCGTGCGCGCAGACGCTGCACCGTAGCGCTCTCAGACATGTCCGAGCCCTGCACCGCAAGGCCCATGCCCTGAAGCACCTCAGCCAGCGGGCACATGGACACGCCGCCGATACCGGCCAGATGCACGCGCACGCCAGGCTTCATATAATGATGGATATCCACATCATGTAACATAGTGAGATCCTCCCAAAAGCGCAGAGTCTGCGCTGAGATTGCATTTTTTCGTACCCTATATTATAATACGATATAAGAAGAAGTGCAACTGCCTTTTGACGGCGAACAAGGAGCGAAAAGGTACAAAACAGGCGCAAAGGAGGGGAAAGTCATGGTCCACACATCGGCACAGGCGGTGCTGCAGCAGCTGGAAGAGGCGGGTTACAGTGCCTATCTGGTGGGCGGCTGCGTCCGCGATCTGCTGCTGGGCAAGCAGCCCGATGACTACGACATGACCACATCCGCCCGCCCGGAAGAGGTGCTTGCGCTGTTTGCGCCCCACGCCATCCCCACGGGATTGCAGCACGGTACGGTGACGGTGCGCCGGGGCGGGGAATCCTTTGAAATCACCACCTTCCGTGCCGACGGCACGTACAGCGATGGGCGGCATCCCGATGCGGTCACCTTTTCCAGACGGCTGGAAGATGACTTGCAGCGGCGGGATTTTACCGTGAACGCCATGGCCATGGATCGGCGCGGACAGCTGACAGATCTCTATGGCGGACAGGAGGATCTGCGCCGAGGTGTCATCCGCTGCGTGGGGAACGCCGAAACGCGGTTTGCAGAGGACGCGCTGCGCATTATGCGGGGGCTGCGTTTTGCCGCCGTACTGGGCTTTTCTATCGAGGAGCAGACGGCGCAGGCCATGATTGCCTGCCGCTATCGTTTAGAGCAGATCGCCGCCGAGCGGCTGCAGGTGGAGATGACGAAACTGCTGTGCGGACGTGATGCGGGGGAGATTTTGCTGCGCTTTCCGCAGGTCATCGGCGTATTTATGCCGGAGATCCTGCCCTGTGTGGGATTTACGCAGCACAGCCGCTGGCATTGTTACGATGTGTGGGAGCATATCTGCCGCAGCGTGGATGCTGCTCCTGTCCAGCCGCTGCTGCGCTGGACGATGCTGCTGCACGATATCGCTAAGCCGGTCTGCTTCACGCAGGACGAAGCCGGTGCGGGACACTTTTACGGACATCCGCAGCGCGGCGTGGAAATGGCGCAGGAAATCATGCACCGCTTGCGCTTTGACAAGCGCTCACAGCAGCGCATCGAAACGCTGATAGCGTGGCATGACCGGGAGATTCCGCGGACGGAAAGGGGCGTGCGCCGCGCGTTGCATGCGCTGGGCGAAGAGGCATTGCGCCAGCTGATCGAGGTGAAGCGCGCCGACAACCGGGCGCAGCATCCCGATTGCCGCGAGTTCATGCAGCAGCAAATCGACCGGGCGGAAGAAATCATGGAGCGACTGCTGGAAAAAGAGAGCTGCTTCCGCGTGGCGCAGCTGGCGGTGAACGGACGGGACTTACTGGCGCTGGGGCTGCAGGGCGCACAAATCGGTGCGGCACTGGAGGCGGCACTGGAGCAGGTACTGGAGGGCGCGCTGCCCAATGAAAAAGAAAGCTTGCTGGCATGGATCAGCGAACATAAAAAACCGTGATCGGTGACGATCACGGTTTTTTGCGTAATTTGGATGTAATCGTGGGCCAATCCAGTTCCATCAACACCAAACTGGCCATCATCAGCACAGCTCCTACGTAGCCGCGCCAGCCCAGCCGTTCGCCGGCCAGAAAGTAGGCCACAATGGCGGAGAACAGCGGCTCGAGGGTGAAAATCAGCCCCACATGACTGGCGGTGGTGTGCTGCTGCTGTACGGCCTGCACCACGAAGGCCACGCCGGAGCAGAAGATGGCAAGGAACAAAGAACTGCCCCAGACGGCAGGGGTGGAGGGGAAGTGAGGCTGCTCCAGTAACAGCGTTAAGAGGAGCATGATGATACCCACCACGCCCAGCTGGCAGATGCCCAGCTGCAGCGCATCCACATCCTCACGGTGGACGGCGCGGTCGGTGAGCACCAGGTCGATGGCATAGAAAATGGCCACGCCCATGCAGATGATATCGCCCAGCGCGGGGCGGAACGTGTCACCCAGCGTCAGCAGGGCAAGACCGATGGTGCACAGTACCAGAGCGGCAAAGAGCTTGCGGCCGGGACGTTTGCGGGCGATGAGGAACTCCAGCACCGGCGTGGTCACCACCGGAAGGGCGCAGATGAAACCGGCATTGGAGATGGAGGTGTACAAAATGCCGTAGGTGCAGCAAATATACACGCCGGCGAGGGATAAGCCGATGAGGAGACTATACCTGAGCGTGGCGCGGGAGATGTTACTCATCCGGCGGAAGTAGAAGAGGCCCAGCACCACGAAGGCGACTAAGAAGCGGAACGCATTGAGATTCATCGGCTGCAGGTCTGTGAGGCTGAAGTCCATCAAAAAGTAGGAAAAGCCCCAAAAAGCGGTGACCATTACCAACAATAAATCCGCTTTACGCTGCTTGCTCATATGCCTCATCTCCTCAAAACATCGTTTGAGGACAGGATACCATACTTTCTCCGGAAAAGAAACCGCTATTTCCACAGTTTCAGATATCCTCCGTCATGCAATTGCTTGATGAACAGCAGCGCGATGGGGAACAGCAGCATGCCGCCTACGCCCATGACACAAAAGCCAACATACAGCGCCACCAGTGCCACCAGCGGCGGTAGGCCTGCCTGCGAGGCCATGATGCGCGGTTCCATAATGCTGCGCACCAAGGTGACTGACACATAGAGCGCCAGCAGCGCGATGCCGCGGGGAACGCGGTCGAGGAGAAAGCAGCCGATGGCCCACGGCAGCAGTACGGTGCCGCTGCCCAGTACCGGCAGCGCATCGATCAGGCAGATGACAAAGGCCAGCAGCAGCGCGTAGGGTTCATGCAGCAGGAAGAAACCCAACAACAGCTGGGCAAAAGTAATGAAAAGCAGCGTCAGCTCCGAGCGCAGCCACATACCCAGCGTGGAAAAGAGATTGGCTTTCACGCCGCGGGCTGTTTCCAGCCGCTGCGGCTGCAGCTGCCGGCGGAAAAAGGCCATGATGGTGGGGTAGCTGCTGGCAGTGAAGAAGAGGGCCAGCACTGTGGTCAGGCAAAAGAGGAACAGCTGCGGCACCTTGCCCAGCGCCTCGGTGACAAAGGAAAGACACCATGTGCTGAAGTGCTGAAACAGGGAGGTCAGCGGGGTGGATATTTCATCGAGAAAGGATTCCAGCCGAACCCGCAATGCCTCGGGACAGGCGGCACAGAACCGGTCAAAGCGTGTTTGCAGTGCATCTAGCAGCTGCGGCAGATGTTCCAGCTGCTGCGGCAGACCGGAGAGAAACGCGTAGCCTTGACGCAGCAGCTGCACCAGCAGCACCGACACCAACAGCGCCAACGCACCCAGCAGCGCCAGCGTCAGCACCGCGGCGGTAAAGGAGCGGCGCAGCTGCATTTTCCGGCGGCAGAAATCGATGACTGGCTCTGCCAACGCCGACAGACCCAGCGCAATGATAAAAGGCAGCAGCCATACCAGCAGATAGCGGACAGCAAACCAGATCAGTGCCGCCAGCACAGCGACATAGGCGACGCGCAGTAAAAAGCGCAGTTGCGTTTCGGGCAAGCGGGAAACCTCCTTTCAACAAAAAACAGTTGTGTTTTTTCGGGGGACATGGTACGATAAATATATACATGTGTCGCCAACGGACGGACACAAAGGAGAGAGCCTATGAGTAAGAAGAAATACTACATCGTATCGGCCGAGGCACTGCCGGAGATTTTTATCAAGGTGGCAGAGGCCAAGCGCATGCTGCAGGTGGGCGAGGCATCCACCGTAGGTGAGGCGGCACGGCTCACCGGCATCAGCCGCAGTGCGTTTTACAAATACAAGGATGCGGTGCAGCCCTTTCAGGATATGAAGGCCGGCCGGATCATCACCTTTTACGCACTGCTGAAGGACAATCCCGGCGTGCTGAGCAGCTACCTGTCTATTTTTGCCAATTCCGGCGCAAATATACTGACCATCAACCAGACCATTCCCACCAACGGCTGTGCCGGCGTGACCATCAGTGCCGAGACCAGTGAAATGCATGAGGATCTGGATGCGCTGATGCACCGTGCTTCCGCTGTGGAGGGCGTGCTGCGCCTTGACATTCTGGCCGGATAACAGAGTTTATGCAGAAGAATACAGCTCCTTTCCACGTAGGAAAGGGGCTGTATTTTTGCGCTTTGCCGTGCATATGGTGTGGATAAGGGGGGCGAGACAATGGAAAAACGGGGAACGCGGTATGTGATCGCCTTTTGTGTAAGTGTGATCACGGGAGTGCTTCTGCAATGTTTATATGAGGAAATGGGCGGCCCGGTGCTCTCTACGCTGGTGCCGGTGAACGGTAGTGCGTGGGAACAGGGGAAGCTGTGCTTCTGGCCCTATCTGGCAGGAGCGCTGCTGATCTGGCGCTTAGGGGACGGACAGGACAGCCGCGGCGGACACTGCGTGCTGCTGCTGGTGATGCCGCTGATGATGACGCTGGTGTGTCAAATGCTGCATCTGACGGAGCGCTGGGAAATCGCGGCGGCGTGGTGCGCTGTGCTGATGGCCGGCATGATGCTGTACGCTTTTGTGCTGCGGCATCATCTGTGGGGCGGGGAACTGCTGTGGTACACGCTGGCCATTTTGCTGGGCATTGCCTATCTGCTGCTGACGGTACTGCCGCCGCAAGGGGCACTGTTTACCGAGCCGCTCCATGTGCCTACGCTGGCGATACCGGTATAAAAAGAGCCGTTTCCCTGCGGGGGAACGGCTCTTTCACCTTAGATATGCTTTTCTTTTTGCTGTAAATCTCTTTGAATCTGCTTTTGGTAACGGTCTTCCTCGCTGAACACGCAGCCGCAGTATTTCTGCATGTAGAATTCTTTCTCCCGGGCCTCGGCCTGCCCTGCACGGAAACCGGGGCGGAAATCGCGATAGAGGAAAGTGACGCCGTACTTGGCGGCGGCTTCCTCGGCCACGGCGCGCATCAGTTCGTGGTTCTGGTAGGGACTGACGAACAGCGTGGAAGTAAAAGAGTCAAAGCCGTGGGCGGCGGCATAGGCGGCGGTATGCTCCAGCCGCAGACGATAGCAGTGGGCGCAGCGGTGGTCGATATCCTCGGCCACGGCGCGGACAAACTCACGCAGACCGTAGTCCTCCTCCACGATGAGCTCCATACCGATGGTGGGGGCATAGGAAATCAGCGTGTCGCGGCGGGCTTTATATTCCTGATAGGGGTGGATGTTGGGGTTGTACCAGTAGGCCACCGGCTCGATGCCCTCAGCGCGCAGCTGTTGGATGCATGACACGGAACAGGGGGCACAGCAGCAGTGCAGCAGTGTTTGATTCATTTCTCAGCGTTCCTTTTTCGGAAAAATTTTTTCAAAACAGAAATGCCGCGCTTGGCGGGTACGCCCAAAGCAGGTGGTGTCAGATAGCGGTTGCGCACCTGCTGAAAGGGCTGGAGGGCAAAGGCGTCAAAGAAGTCTGTACGTTCCGGCGACGGAGCTATGGGAGCGGACAGGGCGGCGTTGCCGGCCACGGCCTCGCTCAGGGGGCGCTTTTCTTTCTTCAGCGGCAATGTATCGAAGAAATGGGCGCCCTTGGCGGAGTTGATGAGCAGCAGCGAGATGCCTTTTTTCTGCTCTTCAGGATAGAAATCTTTGGGCAGCCTCGGGTAGGGGCCCAAAGACAAATCCCCCACACGGTCACTGCAGGTATAGGGGCAGGTGTGGCAGGCGGGGCGCAGGAACAGCCGGCGGGCAAGGCCGTAGCCAAACTCGGACTTGGGCAGCGGCGCATCATAGATGGCACCGCCCTCGAACTCCACGCGGAAGCGGCGGTCTTTTTCCCCGTCCAGCTTGGCGCAGAAGGTGACGGCGGTAGGTTTTTGGCGCTTGATATAGGCCATGGAGTGCAGGAGCTGTTCCCACACGCCGGGGGAGGCGACACCGGTGCAGAGAATGTCGCAGGTCAGCAGCTTTTCCGGATGCTCGCCCAGATAGCGGTACAGACCGTCCACCTGACAGGGTGTGCCGCTAAACAGCACGCGGCGTCCTTGCTCCAGATAATAGCGCACGCGGCGATAGCTCTCACCCATGCGGCTTTGCACCGGTTTGGCACCGCGCAGGCGGTGCAGGTCTTTTTTATCGGTGATGACGCTGTGGCACACATGGAGCTTTTCGTCCAGTATCGCGCCGCACACCACGCCGCCATCATCCAAAATGAACTCGGCCATCACCGAGAAGACTCCGCCGGCACCGGACAGACGGCGCGTGGCATCATCGCTGTTCCACACGGCGAAAGCGGCAGGCTCGCTGCGGGGCTGCCGCTGCTTGAGTACCGGGCAGATATGGCTGCAATGGCCGCACTGGATGCAGGCGTCCGTTACCGTGGGGTAGAGGAAACCCTCACGGTTGGGCAGCAGATGAATGGCATTTTTGGGGCAGCCGCTGGCGCAGGCACCGCAGCCGGTGCAAAGTTCCTTGGGCGCTAACGGATGTCTGGTAGATTCTGTCATAGAGGCAGGCCTCCCTGCAAGTGTTTTTTTGATTATAACATTGCGACAAACAAATGACAAGACGGCGAAAAAGACAAAGAAAGCGGCGATATTTTACACTTCCGACATATTTCACCACCGGTGGAGCGGTTGACGGCAAGGGGAATTTTATTGTATAATACATTGATTTATTATGCGGAGGTATACCCAAATGTGGATCGCCGATGGTTGGAAAGATTATGAGCTGCTGGATTGCGGCAGCGGAGAAAAGCTGGAGCGGTGGGGAGACCAGATTCTGGTGCGTCCCGATCCGCAGGCCATCTGGGAGTCGGAGCGTACCCATCGCGGCTGGCGCACCGCCAATGCCCGTTACAGCCGCAGCAATACCGGCGGCGGTCACTGGGATAAGAAAAAGTTGCCGGAGAGCTGGCCGATCAGCTATAAAGAACTGAAGTTTCAGGTCAAGCCCATGAACTTCAAACACACGGGTTTGTTCCCGGAACAGGCGGCCAACTGGGATTTTGCCATGGACAAGATCCGCAATGCCGACCGACCCATCCGCGTTTTGAACCTGTTTGCCTACACCGGCGGTGCTACCGTTGCCTGCGCGGCAGCCGGCGCCACAGTGTGCCACGTGGACGCGGCCAAGGGCATGGTGGCATGGGCCAAGGAGAACGCCAAGTGCTCCGGCCTCACCGAGGCGCCCATCCGCTGGATCGTGGACGACTGCGCCAAGTTTGTGGAGCGGGAGATCCGCCGCGGCAAAACCTATGACGCGATCATCATGGACCCGCCCTCCTACGGACGCGGTCCCGGCGGCGAGGTGTGGAAGCTGGAGGAGAATCTGTTCCCCTTCGTGAAGCTGTGTGCGCAGGTGCTCTCGGACAAGCCTTTGTTTGTGATCATCAACTCCTACACCACCGGCCTTGCACCCTCGGTGCTGGGCTACATTCTGCAGATGCTGGTGGGCGAGAAGTACGGCGGCAAGGTGACGTGGGACGAGCTGGGTCTGCCCTGCACCGAGTCGGGCATGGCGCTGCCCTGCGGTGCTACCGGCCGCTGGTTCAGCGAATAAGTAAAAGAAAGTGATCAGTCACATGGCAACAATGTTGGAAACAAAAAACCTGACGTTTTACTATCCGGCGGAGGAAGGTCGCGAGGCCGTGCCTGCGCTGCAGGAGGTAACGCTCAGTATTGAAAAGGGCAGCTTTGTGGTGGTGCTGGGGCACAACGGCTCCGGTAAATCCACGCTGGCCAAGCATATGAACGCGGTGCTGCTGCCCTCTAACGGCAAGGTCTATGTGGAGAATATGGATACCTGCGATGAAGCGCTGCTGCTGGAAATCCGGCGGCGGGTGGGCATGGTGTTCCAGAACCCCGACAACCAGATCGTAGCCAATGTAGTGGAAGAAGACGTGGCTTTTGCTCCGGAAAATCTGGGTGTGCCCAGTGCGGAGATCCGCCGGCGTGTGGATGATGCCCTCGAAGCCGTGGGCATGGGGGAGTATACCCGCCATGCGCCCCACCTCCTCTCCGGCGGACAGAAGCAGCGCATCGCCATTGCCGGTGTCATCGCCATGGAGCCGGAGTGCATCGTGTTGGATGAGGCTACCGCTATGCTGGACCCGGTGGGTCGGCGGGAGGTGCTGCGCACCATCGGCGAGCTGAACCGGAAGCTGGGCATCACCGTGGTGCTCATTACCCATCATATGAACGAAGCGGAAAACGCCGATCGCGTCATCGTGATGAACGGCGGCCGGGTGGCGATGGACGGCACGCCCCGGGAGATCTTTGCCCGGGTGGAGGAGCTGCACGCCATGGGCCTTGCGGCGCCCCACACCGTGGAACTGATGGATGAACTGAACCGCGCAGGGATGGATCTGCCGCTGAGCGCCATCACCGTGGAAGAATGTGCCGATGCCATCTGCGCAGGCATAAAGGAGTAACGAAGATTTGGAACCGATTTTGCGAGTGGAAAACCTGACCCACACGTACAGCGCCGGAACGCCGTTCCAGCGCAACGCGGTGGAGCAAATGAATATTGAGGTGATGCCCGGCGAGTTTCTGGGTATCATCGGTCATACCGGCTCGGGCAAGTCCACGCTGATCCAGCATCTCAACGGACTCCTGAAGCCCACCGAGGGCCATGTATATCTGGAGGGCAAGGACATCTGGGCTGAGCCGAAAAAGATCCGGCAGGTGCGCTTTCAGGTGGGTCTGGTGTTTCAGTACCCCGAGTATCAGCTGTTTGAGGATACCGTTTACAAGGATATTGCGTTTGGCCCCGGCAACATGGGTCTGGACAAGGCGGAGATCGACCGGCGCGTGCGTCAGGCAGCCGCCTTTGTGGGCTTGCGGGAGGAGCTGCTGAACAAGTCGCCCTTTGAACTGTCCGGCGGACAGAAGCGCCGCGTGGCTATCGCCGGTGTGATCGCCATGGAGCCCAAGGTTCTGATCCTCGACGAGCCGACGGCAGGTCTTGATCCTGCCGGACGTGAGATGATTTTGCGCCAGATCCGCAACTATCACAAGGAGCAGGGGAACACGGTGATTCTGGTGAGCCACTCCATGGAGGAGATCGCCCAGAACGTGGACCGCATTGTGGTGCTCAAGGGCGCGAAGAACTACATGGACGGCACGCCCCGGGAAGTGTTTGCCCGGGCCGAGGAACTGGAGGCGGTGGGTCTCGACGTGCCGCAGGTGACGAAAGTGGCCATGGCGCTGCGCCGCCGCGGCGTAGACATCGACACCGCCGTGTACACGGTGGAGGAACTGAAAAGTGCGCTGCTGCGCCTGAAAGGGGGCGGGGCACATGCTTAAGGACATTACGCTGGGCCAGTATTTCCCGGGAACCACGCTGGTGCACCGCTTAGACCCGCGCACCAAGCTGACGGCGGTGGCGCTCTACATCGTGGCACTGTTCACCGCGCGCAGCGTGCTGACCTATGCCATCATGGCAGCGGTACTGGTGACGTGTATCGCCGTGTCGAAGGTGAAGATTAAGGCGCTGACACGCGGCTTGAAACCCATTATTGTGATTTTGATTTTCACCTCGGTGATGAACCTGTTTTTCACCGAGGGCACGCCCCTTGCCGATGTGTGGCTGCTGCGCAGCATCACGGTGGAGGGCTTGACCAACGCCATTTACATGGTACTGCGCATCGTGATGCTGATCATGGGTACGTTTTTGGTGACCTACACCACCAGCCCCATCAGCCTCACCGACGGACTGGAGAGCCTGCTCTCGCCGCTGAAGAAGGTGCGCTTCCCCGTGCACGAGCTGGCGATGATGATGTCCATCGCGCTGCGCTTTATCCCCACCCTCATTGAGGAGACGGATAAGATCATGTCGGCCCAAAAGGCCCGCGGCGCCGACTTTGAGTCGGGCAATCTCCTGCAGCGTGCCAAGGCGTTGGTGCCCATTCTGGTGCCGCTGTTCATCAGCGCGTTCCGCCGTGCCGACGAGCTGGCCACGGCGATGGAGTGCCGCTGCTATCACGGCGGCGATGGCCGCACAGCGCTGCATGTGCTGCGTCTGCGCGGTGAGGATTTTGCTGTGCTGGCAGGCTTTACTGTGCTGACGGCGGGCATTATTGCACTGAAAGTGCTGGGGTATTGATTTTTTGGAAAGGAAAGGTGGGGCGGGATGCGCAACATCGCACTCATTTTGATGTATAACGGCTCGGCCTACCACGGCTGGCAGGTGCAGAAAACGGAAGTGACCGTGGCCGAAACGCTGGAGCGGGGACTTTCCATGGTCTGCGGCGAGAAAATCAAGGTGGTGGGCTGCGGCCGCACCGATGCAGGCGTTCACGCAGAGCACTATGTGGCCAATTTCCGCACCGAGTCCCGCATTCCTGTGGACCGTATCCCCTTTGCCGTGAACACTCACATTCCCGAGGATATTGTGGTAAAGGCGGCCTACGAGGTGGCGGAGGATTTCAACGCCATCGGCTCTTGCATCAAAAAGGAATACACCTATCGCATCTACAATTCCCGCATTAAGAACCCCTTTTACGTCAATCGGGCGTATTTCTACCCCAAACGGCTGGACGAGGCGGTGATGGACCGCGCCGCCCGCATGTTTGAGGGGACTCACGACTTCGCGGCGGTGCGCTCTGTGGGCACCAATGTGAAGAGCACGGTGCGTACCATTCACTACTGCCATGTGGAGCGCAGCGGGGAACTGCTGGAATTAAAGGTATGCGCCAACGGATTTTTGTATAATATGGTACGGGCCATTACCGGTACCGTGCTCTACGCCGCCGAGGGCAAGCTGACGCCGGAGGATATCCCGCTGATTCTTGACTCCGGCAACCGGACGCTGGCCGGCCCCACGGTGCCGCCCGGCGGATTGTACCTGACACGTGTATGGTATGAGGATGAACGGCTCAATGGATAAAATGGATTTTCAGCAGGGCAATCCACAGGAGGATCGCCCCAAGCGAGTTGCAAAAAAGAAGCGCCGCAAATGGCTGTATCTGGTATTGGTGACGTTGGTGGTGCTTGCAGGTGTGGCTGTGGCCCTCTTGTGGGACGCCACCGCCTTTGACGGGCTGCGCCGCAGTCTCATTTACGCCCGGGCCGAGAAGGACGAGACGGGCTGCGTGACGCTCTACCGCTACGCCGCGGAAAAGGACAGCTGCTTTGCACTGCTGGAAGGCAGTCTGGTCCGCGGCTCCACCCAATCGGTGGAGGTGCTGGGCGAGGACGGCACGGTGCGCTACAGTGCCGATGTGAAGTGGCGCAAAGCGGCCGCATGTGCCAACGAAAAGACGGCGGCGGTCTACGATGTGGGCGGTACGGACATCTTTGTGCTGAATGCGCAGGGGTTGGTGCGCCACATGCAGCTGAGCGGGGAGATCATCGCGTGCACGATCAATGAGAAGGATATGCTGGCGGTCACGGTGAACAAGAGCGGCTACAAGGCCAGCGTGGAAGTATACGACGCCGCGGGAGAGAAGACCTTTGCTTTCCACTCCTCCGACCGCTTTTTGATGAGCGCGGCGGTGGATCGCAGCGGCAAGCTGATGGCTGCGGTGACTATGAGTCAGACGGAGGGTGAGTTCCTCAGTAGTCTGGTGATCTACGAACTGACCGGCACGGAGCCGCTGCTGGACGCGGCTATGCGTGTGGACGGCGCGTATGATCTGGGCGGCGTGTACGATCTGGGCACGGTGAATAAACACTGGTGCGCCGTGGGCGAGGACGGATTACTGTTCCTTATCACCGACGGCAAGACGAAAACCACCACGTCTTTTTACGGCTTTGAAGGTACGTATCTGCGCCGCTGCTGTCTAAGCGACGATTTTGCCGTAGTGCTGCTGGGGCGGCACAAGGCCGGTATGCAGGCGCGGCTGGTGAGTGTGGATGAAGAGGGACAGGTGCTGGGCGAAGCCGACGTGGAGCGCGAGGTGCTCAGCGTATCGGCGGCCGGCCGATATGTGGCAGTGCTCTACAGCGACGAGCTGGTGATTTACGACAGTACGCTGCAAGTATGCGCCCGGCTGAGCCATGTCAGCAGCGCCAAACAGGTGCTGATGCGCGCCGACGGCAGTGCCGTTCTGGTGGGTGCAGACAGCACGAAATTGTATTTGCCTTAAGGAGAAACGTATGGATTGGACACCCATGATTGCGGATATTGTGATCGCGGCGGTACTGGTGTTGGCCGTGTGGATCGGTGCCAAGCGGGGACTTTTGCAAAGTCTTGCCGGCGTGATCATCGTGGTGGCGGCCTTTTTCGGTGCGTCTTGGGCGGCCAATACCTTTGATGAGGCGGCAGCGCAGTGGATGCGCCCGATGCTGGAGGACTATTTGCAACAGACCATTGCCCAGCAACAGCAAAACGCCGGAGTGGAAGATCTGCTGCGCTCGTTCCAACTGGACGGTTTGGCACTGCAGCAGCAAATTGAGCAGATCATGCAGGAGATGCAGGAAACCGGCGCGGCGGCAGTAGACACCGTGATGGACAGCGTAACGCTCTCCATCGCTCATGCGGCTGTATTTGTGGTGGCTTTTATCGTGCTGGCGCTGGTGCTGTGGCTGGTAATGCTGCCACTGAAGCTGATGACCAAGCTGCCGGGACTGCACGCCATCAACGCCATCGGCGGCGGCGCACTGGGTTTGGTGTGGGGCACACTGCTGGTGTTTCTGGCGGTGTGGGCCATGGGCCGCTTCGGCTGGCTGATCACACAGGAGATGGTGGATCGGTCGTACATCCTGCGTTTTTTTGCCACCAACACGCCTTTGAGCCTGTTGGCGCTGTTATCTGTAAACTGACCGGAAAACTCTTCCGGATGAACCCATAGATGGAGGAAAACCATGCAACCGACAATTTGTTCCAAATGTAAGAAGAATGTGGCCGTGGTCTTTATTTCACGCCTGAATGAGAAGAACGAGCCTGTGAATGAGGGATTGTGCCTCAAGTGCGCCGCGGAGCTGAATCTGCCGCAAGTGCAGGACATGATGAAGCGAATGGGCATTACGCCCGAGGATTTGGAGGGCATCAACACCGAGATGATGCAGGCTTTCGGCGGCGCGGAAGAGCTGGACGGCATCGATCCGGAGATGGACAGCGATGAGGAGGAAGAGAGCGGCAAGACCGCTACTTTCCCCTTCCTCAACCGTCTGTTCGGCGGTGCTGCGCCTGCGGAGAAGAATGACCAGCCTGCCGGCGGTCGTGACGAGCGTAAGGAGCGCAAAGGTGACAAGAAACGCAAGTTTTTGGACAATTACTGCATCAATCTCAGCCAGCGCGCCCGGGACGGCAAACTGGACAACGTGATCGGCCGCGAAGAGGAGATCGAGCGGGTGGTGCAGATCCTCAACCGCCGCCAGAAGAACAATCCCTGCTTGATCGGCGAGCCCGGTGTGGGTAAAACCGCCATTGCCGAAGGCTTGGCCCAGCGCATTGCTGCGGGTGAAGTGCCTTTCAAACTGCGCGACAAGGAAGTGTATCTGCTGGATCTGACGGCTCTGGTGGCCGGCACCCAGTTCCGCGGACAGTTTGAAAGCCGCATGAAGGGCCTCATTGAGGAGATCCGCAAGCTGGGCAACATCATTCTGGTCATCGACGAGGTGCACAACATTGTGGGCGCCGGTGATGCCGAGGGAAGCATGAACGCCGCCAACATCCTCAAGCCTGCTTTGAGCCGCGGCGAGATCCAGGTGATCGGTGCCACCACCTTCAACGAATACCGCAAGCATATCGAAAAGGACACTGCGCTGGAGCGTCGTTTCCAGCCCGTGACCGTCAACGAGCCCAACATGGAGGATACGCTGAAGATCCTCAAGGGCATCGCCCACTATTACGAGGAGCACCACGGTGTGCGTATTCCCGAGGGCGTGCTGCGTCAGGCGGTGGTGCTCAGCGAGCGTTACATCACCGACCGATTCCTGCCCGACAAGGCCATCGACCTCATCGACGAGGCCTGCTCCGACCTGAACTTGAAAGACGCCGACATCAACCGTTTGATGGAGGTGCGCCGCGATTTGGAGAATGTGACCTTTGAGCGTGAAACGCTGATGAGCGCCGATCCGGAAGGTGCCGATCTGGATGCGCGTTACGCCCGCATTGCCGAGCTGCGCAGCCAGGAAATGCGTCTGCAGCAGGAACTGGAGGAGCTGGAGGCCAAGGGCACACCGGAACTGACCATGGAGAACATCGCCCGCGTTATCGAGCTGTGGACCAAGATCCCCGCCAGCCGCATCCGCGAGGAGGAGTTCAAACGTCTGGCCGAGCTGGATCAGCGTCTGAAAAAGCACATCGTGGGACAGGACGAGGCCATTGCCGCCGTCAGCGCCGCCATTCGCCGCAACCGCGTGGGCATCTCCCCCAAGCACAAGCCCGTCAGCTTTATTTTCGTGGGATCCACCGGTGTGGGTAAAACGGAACTGGTGAAGCAGCTGGCAGACGACCTCTTTAATGCACCGGAGTCTTTGATCCGGCTGGATATGTCCGAGTTCATGGAGAAACACTCCGTTTCCCGCATCGTGGGTTCGCCTCCCGGCTATGTGGGCTACGATGAGGCCGGTCAGCTCACCGAGAAGATCCGCCGCAAGCCTTACAGCGTGGTGCTCTTTGACGAGATCGAGAAGGCACACCCCGATGTGCTGAACGTACTGCTGCAGATCCTGGACGACGGTGAGATCACCGATGCCCACGGACGCAAGGTGAATTTTGAAAATACCGTCATCGTCATGACCTCCAATGCCGGTTCCGACAAGGGCGTGGGCAGCGTAGGCTTCGGCCGCAGCGCAGGAGATCAGGACCGTGAGCGTGTGATGAAGGCGCTGCGGGAGTTCCTGCGTCCCGAGTTTATCAACCGCGTGGACGAGATCATCTACTTCAACCGCCTCAGCGAGGAGCATTTCCGCTCCATCGCCTCCATTATGCTGGAGGAACTGAAGGAGTCGCTGGAGGAGAAAGGCTACCATTTCACCTACGATGAGTCGCTGTTGGATGTGCTGGTGGAGAAGTCCTATTCTGCCACCTACGGCGCGCGCAACTTGCGCCGCACCATCCAGAAGGAACTGGAAGACAAGATGGCCAGTCGGATCATCGACAGCTACGACAATCCCATTACCCAGCTGAAAGCCACCGCAGAGAACGGAGAGATCCAGCTCTACACACTGTGAGAGGAGAGAGGATATGAACCTGTTTCGCAAAAAGATCGAGCCGCGCTGCGCTTACTGTGAAAAGGGCAGCCAGATCAACGATACGGAAGTGGCCTGCGTGAAAAAAGGCATCGTGGCGGCAGAGCACCACTGCGGTGCGTTCCGCTATGACCCCTTTAAGCGCGTGCCGCCCCGCCCTGTGAAGCTGGAGACGAAAAAGCTGAAGCAGGAGGACTTTTCCCTAACATGAAACCGAGAAAAGTTTGGGCCGTCTATTTCAGCGGCACAGGAACGACGGAGAAAACGGTGAAAACCATTGCCCAAGCAGCGGCTATGCGCCTGAACGCGCCGTGGGAGGCCGTCAGCTTTACACTGCCGGAGGAGCGCAAGGGTGAACTGCGCTTTTCCATCGACGATCTGGTGGTGCTGGGCGTGCCGGTGTATGCCGGACGTGTACCCAACGTGCTGCTGCCGTTTTTGACGGAAAAGCTGCTGGGCGGCGGTGCGCTGGCAGTGCCGGTGGTACTGTACGGCAACCGCAACTACGACGATGCGCTGATGGAGCTGCGCAACATTCTGCGTGACAACCATTTTGCCGTGGTGGCGGCGGCTGCCTTTGTGGGCGAGCACTCTTTCTCCCGCACGCTGGGTGCAGGACGCCCCGATACAGAGGACTGCACGCTGATGGAGGGCTTTGGCGAGGCGGTGGCACGCAAAGTGGCACGGTTGCCCTTTGCTCCCGAAGAGCCGGTGGCGGTGAAGGGAGAAGAACCCATCCGCCCCTACTACAAGCCCCGTGATCGGGAGGGGAACTTCATCAACATCTTAAAGGTGAAGCCTAAGACCGATCCGGATAAGTGCAACGCCTGCGGTCTGTGTGCCCGGCTATGTCCCATGGGGTCCATTGACTTGGCTGACCCGACGCAAGTGAACGGTATCTGCATCAAGTGCTGTGCCTGCGTCAAGGGCTGCCCCACCGGTGCGAAATACTACGACGACGCGGGGTATCTCTACCACCAGCATGAGCTGGAGGAGATGTATGCCCGGCGCGCCGAAGTGGAGATGTTTCTTTAGTCACTGAAAACCAGATGGTTTTCAGTGAGGGTTGCAGAGCGCTGCTGCGCACTTGCTGTGCTCGCACACCTGCGCTCTGAGAAGTATTTTTCCTCACGTACACGCTGCGACGAAAAATGATTTGATCTGTCCACCGCCGAGGCGGCGGATGCAATAAAATAGAACGCCACCCGTTCGGGTGGCGTTTTTGTGTCGTTAGCGGTGGCTGATCCAGATGGCAGCGATGGCGATCAGCACAACGGCTGCTGCCGGAAGAAGAATACTGACCAAAGAAAATGCCATAGTGATCTCCTTTCTTAATCGGCGTAGTATTTGTACCCGCACAGGGGACAGGCGGGATAATCGAAGTCGTGCTTAATGCCGCAGTGGGGACAGGTTTTCTGGGGCAGCTCACTGGGCTCGTGCTGCTGTGGTGTAAAAATGTGCTCTGCATGCATGTCTGCGCGGTAAAATTCCAACTTTCCGCATTTGCTGCAGCAGAAAATGGCTACCTCCAATCCGCCTGCCAGCAGGTTGGGCCAATCGCCCAGAAGCCAGCTGGTTTGGCCCAGCTGCAGCTTTTCGGTTTTAATGTGATTCATTTCGCCGCCGCAGCGGGTGCAGTTCATGGACATAGTGAGCTCCTTATACTATATTATATAGCTCCCGCAAATCGCGAATCTCGTAGTCGATACGCAAATCGTCGGGGCGAGCCTCGCCGTGGGGATTGTACCAGCAGCAGGGCAGGCCTGCATTGTTGGCGCCTTGGATGTCGCTGGACAAACCGTCGCCGATGACGATGCAGTTATCGGCGGTGATGCCGTCGATGCGGGCGAAGACATAATCAAAATAAGCCTTGTTAGGTTTGCTGGCTCCGGCATCCTCGGAAATGAACGCATCGGTGATATAGGGGGCAAGCTCACTGGCGGCCAAACGGGAACGCTGCACAGAAGCGACAGCGTTGGTGACGATGTAGAGCTGGTGCGTTTTGCTCAACTCCTGTACCACCTCCAGCGCGTGGGGCAGCAATGCAGTGCTGCTGCCGAGGCCGGAGAGCTGGATGCGGTTGCATTCGGCGGGGTCGCGGTCGATGCCCTTTTGGGCAAGAAAGCGGCGGAAGCGCTCCACCACCAGAAATTCCTTGGTCACCAGACCTGCATCCAACTGGTGCCACAGCGGGCGGTTGATGGACTCGTAGAACTCGTACAGCTCCTCGGAATACTCTAAATCGCAATATTTGCAAACCTGCGCGAAGGCATTGTGATTGGCGGCTTCGAAATCAAATAATGTATTGTCTGCGTCAAAGAGCAGGTAGGGATAGCGGCTCATAGGCGGTAGCCTCCTGTCGGTTTTTGGTTTAGTATATCACAGTGCGTCAAAGCGTGCAACTGCCGATAAAACGCCCAAAGGAGCGGCGCGGAAACTGGAAACAATTGACAGGATATACAAATCAAAAAAACTTAAAAAAAGGTGTTGACAAAAGGAGGTCAGCGTGGTAATCTAACAAAGCTGTCTGCGAGAGCGGACGGCGGGTCCGAAAAAATCGACAACTTTTGTAAAAAAGGTGTTGACAAGCGAAACAAGATGTGGTAACATCTGTAATGTTCCGCGATTGGGACGTGTACCTTGTAAATTAAACAATGAACGAAACGAAAAGCACCAGACGGGAGCACAGAAAAGTGCGACTGAAAAGCTTGCGTCAGTACCGGGTTTAGTCAATTACCGGGAG
>SVLK01000044.1 GCA_015067975.1 Oscillospiraceae bacterium
TTAAGCGGATTTTCCAATCCGCTTACTTGTCATGCCCAAATTGCAGAATGAGTGCATCCGTCGACGGATGCACTCATTCTTTTTTGGATGCCACCCTACAGGTAATGCCACTAACTAAGTGATATTAGCCTTCGGGCTCCTCTTTTTATGTTTTCGGAAACGCAAGTCCTGACTGGAATCCATTTTCGCCGAGGGAAATAATATCTCCGCCAATCAACTGATCACCGCAGACATAAAGGTTCACCTGTACCCCTTTTTGCACACCGGGATAGTTGGTCACAGTATAGGTATATCGGCGCACAGATTGGCCGGAATAATCAGAAAAGGGAAGATCCTGTTCCTTTTGCAGTTGGGCATACGCTACCCAATCCTCGGTCAGCGGCTGTGGCAACTGCAGATCCAGCGTTTCCACAGGGGCTGCATTGACCGCCCAGCCTAAATCGGCCAGATAGGCAAGTCGTTGTTCTTCCGTGCCGGCTGGAATAGGCTGTTCTTCCTTGCCGCGGCAGCCGGGGAGCAGCAGAGCGGCGGAGACGGAGAGCACCAATACAGCAATGGCAGCCAGCAAAGCGCGTTTGTGTAGTTTGAAATGAATGACATACATTATATATCCCTCCTTATGAGAAGGTTATTCCTTTTGGAGGCCGATTATGATAAGATGGAAAAAAGAAGGAGGCGGATGTATGGAACGGTTGGATAAAGTGATCAGCGCAACGGGAAAGAAATCCCGACGCGAAGTGAAAGAACTGGTGCGGCAAGGACGCATTTATGTAGATGGTAAGGCGGCTTCCTCGGCAGATATGAAGGTAGACCCGGACCAATCGGAAATTCTGTTGGATGGGGTAAGCATTGGTTACGAAAAGTTTACCTATATAATGCTGCACAAGCCGGCAGGCGTTTTGTCCGCCGTGGAAGATAAACGACAAAAGACGGTGCTGGACTTACTGCCGGAAGAACTGCAGCGTCGTGGCCTTTCGCCGGTCGGACGATTGGATAAAGACACGGAGGGGTTATTGATCCTGACCAATGACGGGGAACTGACTCACCGGCTGCTCAGTCCCAAACACCATGTGGATAAAGTGTACTATGCACGAGTGGAAGGTTGTTTGGAAAAAACAGATTGCCATGCCTTTGCTCAAGGCATGACGCTGGGTGACGGATTGGAGTGTATGCCTGCAGGGTTGGAGATCCTGTCACCGCATGAGGCGCTGGTAACGCTGCAGGAGGGAAAATACCATCAGGTAAAGAGAATGCTGGCGGCCCGGGGAAAGCCTGTGATATATCTCAAGCGTCTGTCTATGGGGACGCTGCGACTGGATGAAAGCCTGCATCCGGGAGAATTCAGAGTGCTGACCAGAGAGGAAATTGAAAGCCTACGTGGATGAATGTCTTGGTAAGTATCGACAGAACGCCCAAAAAGAAAGAAAAATTTTGTGAAAAATATAAAAAGATACTTGCAAAATCGTGATTATGACGATATAATGTAGAAAAGCACGAGACAGATTGCACAAAACAACCAGTGCACGTAAGCGGGAGGATTCAACCATGTCCGGAAGAATTTTTCAAAATGTTGTACTGCAGTTCAAGGAAACGACAGACCGTACGATCGGCGTGATCGATGCCGAGGGTACTGTGATCGCTTGCAGTGAGCTGACGGGTATCGGCAAAAAATGGACGAAATATGTAGAGGCAATTGATGCTGCTGAGGGCAGCTGCATTACGCTGGAGGGCAAGACTTTTAAGGCAATGCCCGGTTGGGGAAGCCATTTTGACTATGCTGTGTTTGCCAACGGTGACGATGGCGTGGGCCGCACTGTATGCGCTATGGCGGCGGTAGCCCTGAACTCTGCCAAGGCTTACTATGAAGAGAAACATGACAAGGCGTCCTTTATTAAGAATATTATCTCCGATAACATCTTGATCAGTGACATTTACATGCGCGCCAAGGAGCTGCATGTGGCAGCGGAAATGGCTCGCGGCGTATTTGTGGTACGCCCCGTAGATGAGCATGCAGACGCTGTTTCTGTAGATGTGATCCAGAACATGTTCCCTGACCGGCAGAATGACTTCGTGCTGAGCGTGGGTGAGAACGACGTAGTGCTGATCCACCAAATGAGCGAAAATGCTACCGCCAAGGATATGGAGAAGGTGGCCTCGCAGATCGAGGATGTCCTGCGTGTGGACGGCGAGAGCCGTGTTTTCGTGGGTATTGGTACGCTGGCACTGCATCTGCGTGATCTGGCCAAGGCTTACAAAGAAGCCCAGATCGCCATTGAAGTGGGCAAGGTCTTCGACACCGAGCGCTACATCATCAACTATGAAAATCTGGGTATTGGACGCTTGATTTATCAGCTGCCTACCACTCTGTGTGAGATGTTCCTGCAGGAAGTGTTTAAAAAGAACCCCATTGATGCGCTGGATCAGGAGACGCTGTTCACCATCTACAAGTTCTTTGAAAACAACCTGAACGTATCCGAGACAGCCCGCAAGTTGTTCGTGCACCGCAACACGCTGGTTTACCGTCTGGAGAAGATCAAGAAGCTGACCGGACTGGATTTGCGGGAGTTCGATGACGCGATCACCTTCAAAGTTGCGCTGATGGTCAAGAAATACCTGACCAGTCGTGGAATCGACGCATAAATAAAGAGAAGGGACGCCGGAAGTGCTTGCACTTCCGGTGTTTTTTTCATGTCGGAAATAAATGTGACAGTTTACGTTTTTTTCATATCTTTCCTGTTGCCATTTTGTAACTTTTTATATATAATGTAGATTCGTAAGGAATCAGGGCGCTATTGGTCACAAGATGTAGCGTTGACATAGAATTGAGGTATAGTATGATCCGACTGACAAATGTAGAAAAAGTCTACGACAACGGCACACAGGCCCTCAAAGGGATTTCCTTTGAGATTGCTGACGGCGAGTTTGTCTTTCTGGTAGGACCGTCCGGCAGCGGCAAGTCTACCATTATCAAACTGCTGACCGGAGAAGTGATTCCCACAGCCGGACGCGTAATGATCAACGGCTTTTCCATGAGCCGCATTAGCGACAAGCAGATCCCCTTGATGCGCCGCACCATTGGCGTGATTTTTCAGGATTTCCGACTGATTACGAATAAAACCGTATTTGACAACCTGAGTCTGGCGATGCGCGCTGTGGGTGCATCCACTAAAGAGATCCGCAGCCGGATCCCCTATGTGTTGGAGTTGGTGGGTTTGGCCGGTAAGGAGAACCGCTATCCCGACGAACTGTCCGGCGGTGAACAGCAGCGTGTGGCCATTGCCCGTGCACTGGTCAACAACCCCAGTACCATTGTAGCCGATGAGCCCACCGGAAACCTGGATCCCGGCCGTTCGCTGGAAATCATGACACTACTGCAGCGGATCAATGCGCTGGGCACCACCGTGGTGGTGGTCACCCATGAGAAGTCGCTGGTCAATCAATTTGATAAGCGCGTGATCATGATTGACGAGGGTGCTGTGGCGGTAGACGGCGTACACAGATATGAGGTATAAGGCATGAAGCATAATTTTTCTTACTTTTTCAAAGAGGGCGTGGGCAATATGTTCTCCCACGGTTTCATGTCTTTCGCCGCTATCGGTGTGACGGTTGCCTGCCTGTTGATCATGGGCACTTTTTCTCTGGTGGCTTATGATTTGAACGAGAATCTGAAGGATCTGCAGCGGGAAAACGCAGTACTGGCTTTTGTGGATGAGAACTACACAGATACCGAAGCCAAGGCGCTGCAGCCCAAGCTGGAGAAGCTGACAGGCGTTGCCAGCTGCACCTTTGTCAGCCGCGAAGAGGCTCGCGACAACTATGTGGAGCAGTATGATGAAGACGATCTGTACGAAGATCTGCAGGCGGAAATTTTCCGCCACCGCTACGTGCTGCACATGACGGATCTGGAACTGATGGATGAAATGGTTGCCGAACTGGAGCAGGTGGAAGGTGTGGTGAAAATCCGCGCCGATGAGGCGATTTCCAACGGTTTTATTACGGTGCGCAACGTTGCCGGCGTGATCAGCATTGCGCTGGTGACGGTATTACTGGTTGTTTCGGTGTTCATCATGTCCAACACCATCAAACTGACGACGTTTGACCGTCGCGATGAGATCGCCATTATGAAGATGGTGGGTGCTACCAACAGTTTTATCCGCTGGCCCTTTGTATATGAGGGGTTACTGTTGGGTATTTCCGGTGCATCGATTGCTTTCTTACTGCAGTGGGTGCTGTATGAGGCGCTTGTTCGCGGCGTGGAGAACTCCGATACCATGCAGTTGTT
The DNA here is from genome assembly GCA_015067975.1 of Oscillospiraceae bacterium. Lineage (GTDB taxonomy): Bacteria > Bacillota > Clostridia > Oscillospirales > Oscillospiraceae > Vescimonas. The sequence goes on from SVLK01000044.1 coordinate 4,283, forward strand.
GCGACTGGTGCCGTTTGGCGAGATCTGGCTGCCGGTAGCTGTAGTATTTCTGGCAGTAGGTGTGCTGGTGGGTGTAGGCGGCAGCTTGACGGCTATCCGCAAGTTCCTGCGCGTATAAGGAGAAGTGCCGATGAAACGAATGAAGAAATGGATGGCACTGCTGTGCGCGGCGCTGCTGCTGTGTGGCGTGGCGGCGATCTCTGTTCCGGTAGAGGAGGCATATGGCTATTCTCAACAAGAGGGCGAATATAACATAGAGCAGTACAAGAAAAAAGCTGAAGAATATAAAAAGCAGATGGAGGCAATGCAGGACGACAAAAACCGTGCCATTGAGTATAAGCTGCTGTTGGATCAGCGCAATGCGGTGCTGCAGGATCAGATCGACACAGTACAGCTGCAGATCCAGAACACGGAAGAAGTCATCGCCCGCTATGAGGTGGAAGAGAAGGCACAGTATGAGCTGTTTTGCAAGCAGGTACGGCAGGAAGAGGAGCGCGGCACAATCTCCTATTGGTCGGTGCTGTTTAAGGCCACCGGATTTGCCGACCTGCTCAGCCGCATGGACTTTATCACGGAAGTGATGGAGTACAACCAGCGGGTCATCGCCGATTTGCGGCAGCTGCGTGAACAGCTGACACAGAGCAAGACTGACCTGCAGAAACAGAAAGAGAGTCTGGATGAGACGCAGACGGAGTTGGAAGAGCAGATTGCTGAAGCTACACGAGTGATGAATGAGTTTCTGGAGCAGGAAGATGCGCTGCAGAAGCTGATTGATGCCGAAGAAGAAGGGGCTGCACAGGAAGAAGCTTTTCTTAAAGAATGGCTTGAGCAGAATCCGGAGAACAAAGGTGATATTGAAAGTGACGATACACAAGGGGTTCTGAACGGCCTCATTTGGCCCTCTAATGCCCGTTACATTACAGACAAGTTCGGCTGGCGCGATGCACCTACCGCCGGTGCCAGCAGCTATCATCAAGGCGTGGATATTGGTGCGCCGTATAACAGTAATGTGTATGCGGCCCAGTCCGGCCAGGTGATTCAGGCCGGCTGGAACGGCAGCTATGGCTATTCCATTACCATTGCCCACGATTTCGGTGTGGCAACGCTGTACGGCCACTTGAACGACTATCATGTCTATGTGGGCGACTATGTCAGCCGTGGCCAAGTAATTGGTCTGTGCGGGTCTACCGGTGTATCTACCGGCCCGCATATCCACTACGAGGTGCGACTCAACGGTGAAAGGATCGACCCGATGCCCTATCTGCCCGGGTACATTCCCTGGTGGTAAGAAAAACAGAAAAACTTCCCCTGCGCCGCAGCTGCGGTGCAGGGGATTTGTATATAGTAGAGATGGAAAGGCACAGAAAGAAAGGAAAACTCGGCAAAAAGCAAAAGATTCCGCGCTTGACAGGCAGAAAGAAACTCTCTATAATGCAATGTGAATTATTATAGAATAAGTATCGTTGCCAAACACGGCATTGATAGATGAAAGGAACGGAAAAGATATGGCAAAAGAATTCAAGATGAGTCAGAAACGCTTTGATGAACTGAAAAGCGAGCTGGACTATAGCAAAACCGTACGTGCAGACGAAATCGCAGAGCTGATCAAGGAAGCCCGCGGCTTCGGTGACCTGAGCGAAAACAGTGAGTACGATGAGGCGAAGAACGAGCAGGGCAAGCTGTACAGCCGCATTGCCGAGCTGGAAGAGATTTTGCTGCACGCAGTGATCGTGGATGAGAGCGAGACCGATTCCAACAGTATTTCCATCGGCTGCGTGGTTACCGTGACCAATCTGGAAACCGGCAAGACGATGCCTGCTTATAAAATCGTCGGCTCTCAGGAAGCCGATGTGATGAGCCGCGCCGTGTCCGAGGACTCTCCCTTTGGCAAGGCACTGATGGGCGCCAAGGTGGGCGCAGAAGTCAGCGTGGACGCGCCTCGTGGCGTGATCCGTTACCGTGTAGAGCGTATCGAGCGATAAAAGCTCGAGCAAATAGAAAGGAGACTGCAAAATGGCAGAACAAAACAACAACACCGTGCAGCAGGAACTCAGCGAAATCCTTCAGATCCGCCGCGACAAACTTAAGGCGCTGCAGGATGCCAAAATGGATCCGTTTGAGATCACCGTGTTTGATGTATCCCATCACACACAGGACATTAAAGACAACTTTGACGCCATGGAGGGTCAGGAGATCACCATCGCTGGCCGTCTGATGTCCAAACGCGGCATGGGTAAAGTTTCTTTCTGCGATCTGCAGGATAAAACCGGCCGCATCCAGCTCTACGCCCGCAAGGACGAGATGGATGAGGCGGGATATGAGCGTTTCAAAAAGTATGATATTGGTGACATCGTGGGCGTCAAGGGTGATGTGTTCCGCACTCAGCGCGGCGAGATGAGCGTGCGCGCCAAGGAGATTACGCTGCTGTCCAAATCTCTGCGCCCCTTGCCTGAGAAGTTCCACGGCTTGACGGATAAGGAAATCCGTTACCGTCAGCGCTATGTGGATCTGATCGTCAACCCCGAGAGCAAGCGTAACTTTGAGATCCGCAGCAAGTTTGTTTCCTACCTGCGCCGTTATCTGGACGGTCTGGGCTTTATGGAAGTGGAAACTCCCGTTCTCAGCCCCATTGCCGGCGGCGCCAATGCACGCCCCTTCATTACCCACCACAATGCGCAGGACATTGATATGTATATGCGCATTGCCACCGAACTGCACCTGAAGCGCCTGATCGTGGGCGGCATGGAGCGCGTATATGAGGTGGGCCGTATCTTCCGCAATGAGGGTATGGATACCAAGCACAACCCCGAGTTTACCACCTGCGAGCTGTATCAGGCTTACACCAACCTGGACGGCATGATGGACATTTTGGAAGCCATCATTTCCGGCGCTGCCATGGAGATTCTGGGTACCTACAAGGTGACTTGGCTGGGCAATGAGATCGATCTGACGCCCAATTGGAAGCGCGTGACCATGGCCGAGGCAGTTAAGGAAGTTACCGGTGCTGACTTTATGGCCTGTGAAGGCGATGGTGAAGCCGCTGTGGCTCTGGCTAAGAGCGTAGGTGTGGATATGGATGGCGTACCTGCTACTTGGGGTAATGCGCTGTATGAGGCCTTTGACCAGAAGGTGGAGAGCACGCTGGTGCAGCCTACCTTCGTGACGATGTATCCTGTGGAGGTCAGTCCTCTGGCCAAGCGCAGCCCTGCAGACCCCTACCTGACCGAGCGTTACGAGGCATTTATCTGCGGTTGTGAGATGGGTAATGCTTTCTCTGAACTGAATGACCCCATTGACCAGTATGAGCGTTTCCGCGCACAGGCTGCCAAGCGCGCTGCCGGTGACGAAGAGGCTGATATGATGGATGAAGATTTCGTCATGGCTTTGGAATACGGTATGCCTCCTACGGGCGGTTTGGGCTTCGGTATTGACCGCTGCTCCATGATGCTGTGCGGCACCGATTCTATCCGCGATGTGATTTTGTTCCCCACGATGAAGCCTCTCGACTAAAAAACCCAGTAAAATCAAGGGTTTTCGGCATCTCAAATCCGAGTTGACAACAAATTGACAACAATCTTTCATATTATTTTGAAGGATTGTAACG
>SVLK01000010.1 GCA_015067975.1 Oscillospiraceae bacterium
GCTTCATACAAACATTGTTGGACAATCCGTATTTTTTCTTCCGGCTCGATTTTTCTGGGCATAACAATGCTCCCTCCATAATTGACAGTTTTATTTTTCACTGTCTCTTATAGAGGGAGCATATCAAAGACTCTTTCGGGGGTGTTGTCATGAAAAAGAAAAGCTATTTATGCTTTTGCAGGCATATGCATCCGGCATATGCCATGTATATTAGTTTAGTTAAGATAAGTTAAGTTTAGTTAAGTTAAGTTTAGTTTAGTTGGCATCAGATGCATGCATATGCATAGGCTAATACCAAAGAAAAGGGACGGCACACTTGCCGTCCCTTCGTTTTTACTGTTTTTGCAGCTGCTCGGTCAGTTTTTGATCAAGCTGCACGCTGCCGTAGAGATTTTTGGCGCTGCAGCCGGCACGTCCGCCGCCGGCACAGGCACAGGCGCAGGCACAGGCGCAGCTGGAGGCACAGGCACAATGTCCGCCGCCGCCAAAGCCGCCGCCACCGCCGAAACCGCCGCGGCTGCCGCCACCAAAGCCGCCGCTGCGGGGAGGCGCTTTGGGTTTGGTGCGTGTTCCTACGCTGCCGGGCTTGGGTCGTCCGTCCCGTCCGGCGGGATACCACAGCCCATGCCAGAGGACATAGTGGGTGCCGAAACCGCCGGCATAGCCGTCTGCTACCAGCGCAATGCGGATCACCACATAGATGATGACGATCAGAATGATAAAGAACGCACCTAAGGCGTCGGAATCGTCCTCATAGTAGGAGTCATCGTAATAGTAATCGTCGTCGTAGTAAAAATCGTCTTGCGGCAGATTGTCGCGGCTCATCTCCCACAGAAGTTCCGTGGGCCAGTTGGGGTAAATGGCCGATACGTTGAGCTGCGCGCCATGTCCCAGATCGCGACCCACATAAACGGGAAAGCCATTGGCTTCGGTGTAGTCCTCCCAAAGTCCGTCGGTGGTGACGACGTGGAACTCCGGTGCGCCCAGCTCCTGCGGAGCATTCCACATGAGCGACATGCACTGAATCCGTGCCTCGTCAAACCAGCCGGGTGTATAGTCGTAAACTACCGTGCCGTCACCCAAAGCGTACATGTACTCCTGCGTCCAGCGGTAGGAAAACTCGATCACTTCGCCATCGTCATATCCCCGGTCGAAGTAGATATACATGTAGCTGTTGTCATAAGAGAGAGAGTCGATATTGTCCGTCAGTGCTTCTACATCGCGGATGCTGCCGTTGGGAATGCCGATCTGCAGCCATTCCACCGGCCCTTGCTCCAGCACTTCCCACTGGAAAGACACCTCGATGTCCAGACTGCCGTCGGCAGCATGGGGCGTCACCACGACATCGTACTGCCGGATCAGATCCAGATCGCCGGCGTGGGCAGTGTCGGTAAAACCGAGGAGCAGGCACAGCGTCAGCGCTGCACTCAATACGAGCGTCAAACACCGCTTCATGCGCCCTCACCTCCCGTATTTCCGGTGTGCAGCTGGCAGATGTGCTCCATTTTCGCACTTTCTGCGCGGATAGCGCGGCAGTGCTCGCTATCCCAAATGGTGTGCCAATCGTCGCGCAGCATGTGCCCCAGCGTCACGCCGCCCAACCAGCTCTGACAGGGCACCACGGTGCCGTCGGGCGCCACCGCCATGTTGGACAGGCACGCACCGCAGCTGGGGATCAGCGTCAGTCCCAGTGTGCGCAGCGTATCTTCGTCCAGCCAGCCGGGACTGGTGAAGTCCAGTTCCATGCCCAGCTTCGCCGCCGTGGTAACGGCCTCGCGGAGGATGTCGGTGAGCTGTTGGGCGCTCAGGCGCGTGGCGCGACTGTCTTCGCCCAGTGCTTCACCGGAGGGGATCAACCCCGAGCAGGTGGCATAGCGTACACCCAGTGAGCGGGCAAAGCGCAGCGTTTGGGCATAATTCTCGTTCAAAGTGCAAAGCGGCGTGTTGACCGATACGATCAGTCCGGCCTCCACCGCATTGCGAATACCCTGCACCGTGTCCTCAAAGCCGGGCGCGCCCACCAATGCGTTGTGGGTATCGGCGTCGGCGCTGTACAGCGTGACCTGCACGCTGTCAAGGCTTGCCTCGTAAAGGTCGCGGCACAGCTGCTCTGTCAGCAGACGGCCGTTGGTGTTCAGCCGTGTAACAAACCATTGAGCCTCGCGCACCAGTTCCACCAGATCGCCGCGCATGGTAGGCTCGCCGCCGGTAAAGGTGACCTGCGGCACATTGGCCTGCTGCAGCTTCGCCAGCACTTCTTTCCACTGCGCTGTGGAAAGTTCTTCCGCTTCGGCCATGGGCTGCTGGGCGGCGTAGCAGTGCAGACATTTCTGGTTACAGTGCCATGCGCCGCCTTTGGTCATGGCGCTGACCATCAGATCCATGCGGTGGGGGGCTGTCATATAGGGGGCATATTCGCCCAGCGTCAGCAGTTCGACATCCGCCTCCGGCTCTTCGCCGCGGGCAATGGTCAAAAGGGAGGAGAGCATCAGCTGCAGATCGCCCTCCAGCACTTCAGCAGAGGTGCGGGGATAGACAAGGCGCGTGTTGGCCACGGTGGTCACGGTGATCATGGCCCAGTCCGATTCGGCCAGTTCCTGCCCGCTGTAGGCTTCCAGCTGATCCATAAAGTTGGAGAGGAGGATCGCCCAGGACAGGTTCAGCGGCACCAGCTGCGCGCCGTTGAGCAGCAGCAAAAACGGCTGGCGGGGCGCGTCCGGCCGCGGTGGGATCAGGTGCATGCGCACTACGCCCGGACCGTGGGGATCCAGTGTGATGTGGCGCACGCAGGAGAGGTGTTTCTGGCGGAACTTTTCTTCCCGCCTTGTGATCAGTCGCATGATGCACCTCCTCGCAGAGTAAAAATTTGGTGGAAACAGTATAGCAGTTTGCGGCGAAAAAATCAATGCAAGCCATGGCTGCACGTATTTTTGGCAAAATGCAAAAAAGGAGCCGCCCTGCCAAGCAGAGCGGCCCAAGCGGGTGGGATATTGGAAAGCTTCCGATTATGATGATAAACCATGGTTTTCCTTTTGTAAATAGGAGGTTTTGTCGAAAAAGAAGAGGTTTTGTGTGATGAGGTCGAACAGCTCGAAAATCAAACATTTTTGTTGGTTTCCAACAAAAATGTTGATGCCCACTTTTCAAATCGTGGACAATCTGTTATAATATATCAAAGGATAAAGGGAAACCGCTCCCCGACCCTTTTTCGCCCCGTTGACCGGACAGAGGAAAGGAGCAACCAATATGAAGTTCACATTTACTTGCAAGAAGATTTCCCTCAATAACTCCGTGAAGGAATATGCCGAGAAGAAGATCAGTAAGCTGGATCGGTATTTCCAGGAGGATGCGGAAGCATTTGTGACCTTCGCCGTGGAGAAGAAGAACCGCTGTGTCGTGGAACTGACCATCCGCGCCGCCAACGGAACGCTCTTCCGTGCACAGGAAGAGGATCCCGACGGTGATATGCGCGGGGCCATCGATGCGGCCGTCAACTTCATCGAGCGCCGTATTCGCAAGAATAAGACCCGTCTTGCCAAGAACCTGCGTCCTGACGCTGTGGAGACTGTGGTTCCTGAGTTCGAGGTGGCTGAAGAGGCCGATTACGAAGTGGTGCGCACCAAGCGCTTCGCCGTCAAGCCCATGAGCACCGAGGAGGCCATCTTGCAGATGAACCTGCTGGACCACGCTTTCTATGTGTTCCGCAGCATGGACACTAACGCTGTCAGCGTCGTCTACCGCCGCAACAATGGCGGCTATGGCCTGATCGAGACGGAGGAATAAGCCTGATAAAAAATCAAAGAGCTGTGCCGCAAGGCACAGCTCTTTTCGTGTTTATGGGAGATTGCTCAGCCTTCAAAACGGCTCTTGTCGATCCACAGACCCAGCGCGGGGTTGGGGATGAAGTAGATCTCCTCGCCGTCGGGCATGGTGTTGTAGCCGTAGGAGAGCTTTTCGGGGTCGTAGCGGCGCGCCGTCTCGTCGTAATCCACAGCGCCGAAGCCTACGCCCTCCACTTCCTCGAGGGAAATGTGCTTCACCGCGTAGGTGATGGTAAAGCGGCCGTCGGAGGAGCCGTGGATCAGATGGGCAGCGGCGCCCATGTTCTGCTGCAGATCCTCGTTTTCCTTGAAATCCTGCAGGATCTGCAGTCGGCCGCGGTAGCCGTACTTGCGGATCAGGCCATCGATGGTCTCATCTTCGCCAAAACGCTCAATGCCGGGGGCCAGCACCAGCAGCTCACCGCCGTCGGCGATGGCCATGCGGGTGCGGTAAACCGACTTGTTGCCCAGCCACGTGGTGCGGAACTCCTTGGGATCCAGGTACACCACGCACTTTTTGATGCCGGTGGGCACATAGTCCATGTTCTTCTGCTGCGCCAGCGCCACGGCCTCTTCCAGCACACGGCGGGTATCACCGATGAACAGACCGTGGGTGCGGATATTGCCGCCGGGCGCGGTGGTCACGGTGAGGGCGAAGACGATGGGACGGTTGCCCAGATACTCCTTGAGTGCGTAGTCGAAGATTTTGCGCACGGGAGTATGATCGCGGCCCATCATGCGCTCCATGCCGTACACGGCGCCTACCATGTGGCTCTTGTTGATCATGTCGCTGCCGCCGACGCCTACGAACAGGTTCTTGGCGTGGTTGGCCATGCCGATGACTTCGTGAGGCACCACTTGACCGACAGACAAAATCAGCTCGTAGCTGGGATCCATCACCAGGCGGTTGATCTCCACGCTGACAGGATCGCTCCACAGCCCCTCGGTGATATCGCTGACGAACTTGCCGCTGACCTCACCCAGCCGCACCACATCGGTGCGCCAGTTATGGGGAATGAACTTCTCAAAGGGGATGTCGCCGAACATATCGGCGGCCTCTTCCTTCGTCACCGGTACATGGGTGCCCAGTGCGGGGACAACATCCACCTCGCAGCCCATGTCGGTCAGCAGGTGGTAGTACACGTTGGTGATAAAACCGGCGTTGGAATGATAGCGGGTGTAGTCGGGAGGCAGCAGCAGCGCCTTCTTGGGCTGCTTGCCTTCCAGAGAACGGACGAGGGCAGCGCGGATTTCCTCCGCGCTGAGACCCTGCTCCGTTTGTGCGTGATAGAAAAGTTCCATCCTGCGCTCCTCTGCCATCAGGCGTTGTAGGTGGAGGAGTGAGTGCTGCCGCCTTTACCGGTCCAGTTGGTGTGGAAGACCTGACCGCGGGGGCAGTCGGTGCGCTCGTAGGTGTGAGCACCGAAGTAGTCGCGCTGTGCCTGCAGCAAGTTGGCGGGCAGGCACTCGGTGGTGTAGCCGTCAAAGTAGTTGAGGGCGGAGGAGAATGCGGGCATGGGGATGCCTACCTTCACTGCGTAAGCGATGACTTCGCGCCATGCGGGCACCAGATTCTCGATGACCTCGGCGAAGTAATCGTCCATCAGCAGGTTCAGCAGCTCGGGGTTCTTGTCGAAAGCTTCCTTGATCTTGCCCAGGAACACGCTGCGGATGATGCAGCCGCCGCGCCACATGAGGGCCAGACCGCCGTAGTTCAGGTTCCAGCCATAGGTCTTGGCAGCGCTGCGCATTACGGCGTAGCCCTGTGCGTAGGAGATGATCTTGGAGGCATACAGCGCCTTGCGGATGCACTCGATGAAAGCTTCCTTGTCGCCCTCGAAAGCGGGGATGCTCTTGGGGAAGCGTTTGGCAGCGGCCACGCGCTCCGTCTTCACGGCGCTCAGGCAGCGGGAGAACACGGCCTCGCCGATCAGGGTCAGGGAAACGCCCTCGTCCAGTGCGGAGATGACGGTCCACTTGCCCATGCCTTTCTGGCCGGCAGCGTCCAGAATGTAGTCCACGGTGGTCTCGCCCTTTTCGTCCTTGTAGCCCAGAATGTCGCGGGTGATCTCGATGAGGTAGCTGTCCAGCTCGCCCTCGTTCCACTCGGCGAACACCTTGTGCATTTCCTCGGCGGTCATGCCCAGACCGTCGCGCATCAGGTGATAGGCCTCGCAGATCAGCTGCATATCACCGTACTCGATGCCGTTGTGTACCATCTTCACGAAGTGACCGGCGCCGTTCTCGCCCACCCAGTCGCAGCAGGGATCGCCGTTTTCCACCTTAGCGCAGATGCTCTGGAAGATGGGCTTGACGAAGGGCCATGCAGCGGGGGAGCCGCCGGGCATCAGGGAGGGGCCGTTCAGAGCGCCCTCTTCGCCGCCGGACACGCCGCAGCCAACGTACAGCAGGCCCTTGCTCTCCACATAAGCGGTGCGGCGGGCGGTGTCGGGGAAGTGGCTGTTGCCGCCGTCGATGATGATATCACCGGGCTCGAGGTGCTGCAGCAGCGTTTCAATCAAGTTGTCCACGGCGTCGCCGGCCTTGACCATCATCATGACGCGGCGGGGCTTTTCCAGCTTGGAAACCAACTCTTCGATGGTGTAGGTGCCGATGATGTTCTTGCCCTTGGCGCGGCCTTCCACAAAATTGGTGACCTTGTCGCCGGTGCGGTTGTATACGGCTACGGTGAATCCCTTGGACTCCATGTTCATGACCAGGTTTTCACCCATAACTGCCAGGCCAATCAGGCCGATATCTGCCATTTTCATCACTATATTCTCCTTTTTTGTCAGTATATGAGAGATTTTAGCGCTTCACGCGGGCGTTGCCGCTCCAGATAGCCCAGACCTGCTCCTCGTCGGCAGGCTGCGCATAGTCGTTGAGCATGGTGGCAGCCATCACGCCGGTGGCCCAGCCAAAGTGCAGGCAGTCCTCTGCCTTCCAGTTCTTCAAAATGCCGTAGAGCAGACCGCCCACAAAGCCGTCGCCGCCGCCGATGCGGTCCATGACCTGAATGGGACGGGGTTCAGCCACGTGCCACTGGCCGTCGCGCAGCAGGATAGCGCCCCACAGATGCTCGTTGGCGTTGATGACCTGACGCAGCGTGGTGGCGAAGGTAGTGGCGTTGGGATACTGCTCCTGCACGCGCAGGATCATCTCCTTGAAGGACTCGATCTTGCCGCTCAGGTCCTTGCCGCCGGCCTCGGGGCCCTTGACCTTCAGGCACAGCTGGAAGTCCTCTTCGTTGCCGATGAGGATATCGGACAGAGAAGCGATTTCATGGAAGGCGGCGTGCAGCTCTTCCTCGCGGCCCTTCCAGAAGGAAGCGCGGTGGTTCAGGTCGAAGGAGATCTTGGTGCCGTAGGTCTTGGCGGCACGGGCCAGCTCCACGCAGAAACGGCTGGTCTCGCTGCTCAGGGCGGCGATCAGGCCGCTCAGGTGCAGCACTTCCACGCCCTCTTCACCGAAGATGCGCTCCAGATCGAAGTCCTCCACCTTCAGCGTGCGGCCCACTTCGCCGGCGCGGTCGTTCTGTACGCGGGGTCCGCGCAGACCGAAACCGGAATCGGCGATGTTGAACTGGTGACGGTAACCCCAGGGATCGCCCTGCGGCACTTCCTTGCCCTCGTACTCCATGCCGCGGCTGCGCAGGTCGTTCTTGATGAACTGAGCGATAGGAGAGCCTTCCACAAAGGTGGTCAGCACCTTGACGGGCAGACCCAGAGCGGCGGAAACGGAAGCCACGTTGGTCTCGGCGCTGGTGGCCTGCATGTAGAATTCGTGGCTGATGTGTACGGGCTGGCGGTTGATGGGGGTGATACGGACACCCATGCTGGTGGGCACCACAAGTGCGTAGCGTTTCATAGTTATTTTCTCCTCTTTCATTCCGTTATTTGATCCATTTGTCAAAGCCAAAGTAGTTACGTGTGTTGTAGTAGCTGATGTTCTCCACCAGAGAACTCAGCAGCTCCCTATCCATGGGATATTCGCCGTTTTCCGCCATAGTGCCCAACAGGTTGCACAGGATCCGGCGGAAGTATTCGTGACGGGTGTAGCTGAGGAAGCTGCGGCTGTCGGTGAGCATACCCACAAAGGTGCCCACGGCGCCCAGCGCCATCAGATCGGTAAGTTGATGTTCCATGCCCTTCTTGTGGTCATTGAACCACCAGGCGCTGCCCATCTGCATGCGGCCGGGCACGCTGCTGTTGGTCTGGAACGAGCCCATAATGGTGGCCACCACAGCGTTGTCGGCAGGATTGAGGGAGTAGAGCACGGTGCGGGGCAGTGCGCCGTCCCGCTCCAGCAGGCTCAGGAGCCGTGCCAGCGTGGGTGCGGTGTCACCGGCATCGTTGATGGCATCGTAACCGGTGTCGGCGCCCAGCTTTTCAAACATGGTGGCAGAAGCGTTGCGTACGCAGCTGAAGTGCAGCTGCATGGCCCAGTCCTTCTCCACATAGGCCTTGGCACAGGTGCGCAGCACGGCGGTCTGGAACGCCTCGGACTCGGCCATGCTGATGGCCTCGCCGGCGCGTCCGCGCTGCAGGATATTGTTGAGCACTTCTTCCGAGGCGGTTCGGCAGACGATCTTATCCAGTCCGTGATCGCTGACGCGGCAGCCGGCAGCGTGGAAGAACTCGATGCGATTCAAAAGTGCCTGCCGCAGATCGTCCATAGAGGTGATGCTGATGCCGGCGGCCTTTTCCAGCTTTTCGATGTAGGCACCGAAGTCCGGCTTGTCGGGGCGGGAGGCCTTGTCGGGCCGGAAGGTAGGCAGCACGGCGCTCTTAACAGAAGCGTCGGCGGCGATGGCCAGATGGTGGCGCAGATCATCCGCCGGATCGTCGGTGGTGCAGATCAGCTGCACGTTGCTCTTTTCCATCATGCCCCGGGCGGACATGTCCTCACGCTGCAGCGCAGCGTTGCAGGCGCGATAAACTTCGTCGGCATTTTTGGCGCTCAGCGGCTCATAGATGTCGAAGTAGCGCTGCAGCTCCAGATGCGTCCAGTGATACAGCGGGTTGCCGGCCAGCATCGGCAGCGTGGCGGCCCAGGCGCGGAACTTTTCCTCGTCGCTGCCATCGCCGGTGATCAGGCGTTCCGGAACGCCGCACGAGCGCATGGCGCGCCACTTATAGTGGTCACCACCCAGCCATACCTGCGTGATGGTCGAAAAATGCCGGTCTTCGGCGATCTCCGCCGGGTTGATATGGCAGTGATAGTCGATGATCGGCATGCGTGCAGCGTGCTGGTGATAGAGCGTGCGGGCCGTGTCATTGAGCAGCAGGAAATCCTTGTCCATAAACGGCTTCATTGTGCTTCACCTCTTCATTTTGTTCGCAAAGCGGTGGGCATTTGCCCCCATTCTTGAGGCCAGTATAGCACTGGTATATCAGAAAAGCAATAGTATTTTTTAAAAATCTTAAAACCCTTGAAAATAAAGGAAAAAATAAAAATACAGGTGATATATTTCCTTGACATTTTGCGGCGGCGGGTATACTCTGTAGATGAGTATGGAAGCGAGGCGGAAAAAGAACGCCGCCACACAAAAACAAAGGAGGACTCGTCTATGAAACTCTCCAACGCATCTATCGCGGAAAATCGCGCATTGTTTGAAGCCAAGGGCTACGAAATGCCTCAGTTCGACCGCGAAGTCATGATAGCCAATACCGCCGCACGCCCTACGTGGGTACATTTCGGCGCCGGCAATATTTTCCGCGGCTTTTTGGCACCGCTGAGCCAGCAGATGCTCAACGAGGGCCTGACGGATACCGGTATTGTGGTGGCGGTGGGGTTTGACTCCTCGCTGCTGGACGCCGTTTATCGTCCCTATGATAATCTGGCTGTGGTGGCAACGCTGTGTGCCGACGGTGAGATCCGCAAGAAAGTGGTGGCCAGCATGGCCGATACCATCTGCATGGTCCACGGCGGCGAAGAGTGGGAGCGACTGCTGGATGCTTTCCGCAACCCCTCACTGCAGATGGCCAGCCTGACCATCACCGAGAAGGGCTATAACTATCTGGACGGCGAGGGCAATGTGCTGCCCAACGTACTGAAAGATATGGAGGCCGGTCCTGCCGGTGCTGTGGGCTATCTGGGCCGTATCACGGCGCTGTGCCACGCCCGCTTTGTGGCCGGCGGCGCGCCTATTGCGCTGGTGAGTATGGATAACTGCTCCCACAATGGAACGCGTCTGGAAGCTGCCGTGCTGGCCATTGCCGAAGGCTGGCTGCAGCGTGGACTGTGTGAGAGCACCTTTGTGGCCTGGCTGCGCGACCGCAGCAAGATCGCCTTCCCCTGGAGCATGATCGATAAGATCACCCCCCGCCCCGACGAATCGGTGCAGCAGATGCTGGAAGCCGACGGACTGGAGGGCATGGAGCTGCATGTGACCCGCCACGGTTCTTACGCCGCCGCTTTCGTCAATACGGAAGAGGCTCAGTATCTGGTGATCGAGGACAAGTTCCCCAACGGCCGTCCTCCGCTGGAGAAGACCGGCGTCATCTTCACCAACGGTGAAACGGTGGATATGGTGGAGACCATGAAGGTCTGCACCTGCCTTAATCCCCTGCATACCGCCATGTCCGTGGTGGGCTGCCTGCTGGGCTTTAAGCGCATCAACGAGGAGATGAAGGATGCCGATCTGGCTGCGCTGGTCAACCGCGTTGGCTATGTGGAAGGCCTGCCCGTAGTGGTGGATCCCGGCGTTATCGATCCCAAGGCATTTATTGACGAGGTAATCGGCAAGCGTTTCCCCAACCCCTTCCTGCAGGATGATCCCCGCCGCATCGCCACCGATACATCCCAGAAGATCCCGGTGCGCTTCGGCAACACCATCCGCAAGTATGCTGCGCGCGACGATCTGGATGTGCGCGATTTGAAGTGCATCTCCTTCGTGCTGGCTGCGTGGTGCCGCTACCTGATGGCTATCGACGATACCGGTGCCGCCTTTACGCCCAGCGATGACCCCATGCTGCCGCAGCTCATGCCGCTGCTGGAAAAGGTGGAGCTGGGCAAGCCCTGCGACGTTCATGCAACGCTGCAGCCCATTTTGTCCAATGCCACCATCATGGGCAGCGATTTGTATGAGATTGGTCTGGGCGAGCAGGTGGAGCAGTATTTCGCCAAGCTCATCACCGGCCCCGGTGCCGTGCGCGAGCAGCTGCATAAGGTAGTGAACGAGTAAGGGAGGTATCCCATGACCCATTTAGCCATTCCACCCAAAAGAGAGGGTGAGAGCGGCCGGCAGTATGCCTACCGCGTGCTGTATTACGGCATCATGTCGCTGCAGCTGCCGCCCAGCATGGTGCTCAGCGACAGTGAGCTGAGTCAGGCACTGCAGATCAGCCGTACGCCCATCCGCGAGGCCATTGTCTCGCTGCAGGAGGCCAAGCTGGTGGAGGTGTATCCCCAGCGCTCCAGCTGCGTGTCGCGAATCGATCTGGACGCCATTGAAGAGGGCGTATTTCTGCGTTATCATACGGAGTGCGCCGTGTTCCGCGAAGCTGTCCATAAAGTGGACGGAGCTGCCGTGGGCCGGCTGCGCGCCAATCTGCTGGAGCAGCAGCGCTGCCTGGAAAGCGGCGACCTCTACGGCTATTTTGAAAGAGATAACGCTTTCCATAAGGAACTCTACCTCATGGCCGGTAAGCCGTGGGTGTG
Source organism: Oscillospiraceae bacterium (assembly GCA_015067975.1). Classification (GTDB taxonomy): domain Bacteria; phylum Bacillota; class Clostridia; order Oscillospirales; family Oscillospiraceae; genus Vescimonas. The sequence continues at coordinate 11,484 of SVLK01000010.1, forward strand.
GGAAACGGTGTCACGCATCGTGACCCACCATGACCGCGTGCGGCTGCTGCAGGCGCAGCTGGGCGACGAGCAGCTGTGGCAGGCCCACCGCGAGCATTGGGAGATACTGGATACGCTCATGTCCCGCAGCGAGAAGAACATGGATGAGTTCTTCCACGGCCATCTGACTGCCGGGTACCGCCATGCGCTGCCGGAACTGATCCGCCGCTTTCCCGAATACTTTGTACTGTAAAAAAAAACCGCAAACCTACGGGTTTGCGGTTTTTTGGCGCTTTAAATATCAAGAATCTTCAAATCCTCTTCGTCCACCACATGGACGTCCTTGGTGGCCACCATGTCATACATGCACGGCACGACCAACAGCGTCATCAGCGTGGCATAGGTCAGACCGCCGATACATACCAAAGCCACCGGCTGCATAAAAGCCGTACCGGCATTTTTGGCAAAGGCCATCACGATCAGACCGAGGATCGTGGTGATGGAGGTCATCAAAATAGGACGCAAGCGGGTAATGCCTGCCTCGATGATCGCCTCGCGGCGGGGCGTTCCTTCGGCGCGCAGCTGGTTGATGTAGTCCACCAGCACAATGCCGTTGTTGACGATGATGCCCACCAGCATTACAAAGCCGATCAGTGAAATGACACTGACTTCAATGCCGGCCAGCAGCAGCGCGATGAAGCCGCCGGTAAAGGCCAGGGGAATCGTAAACATGACGATGAAAGGTTCGCGCAGTGACTGGAACTGTGCCACCATGATGAAATAAACCAACACGATGCCCAGCAGCAGCATCAGCATCAGCTGCCCCATGGCCTCCATGATCATCTCGTTTTCGCCCTGGAAGGAGATCTTCACGCCTGCGGGCAACTCTACGTCAGCGACAGCCTTCTGTACAGCGGAGGTCACCAATGTTACATTGTGGCCTTCAGCGATGGCAGCCGACACCGTCACATAACGGCGCTGTTCGCTGTGCTTGATGCTGTTGAGGCTGACTGTCTCTTCAATGGTGGCAACTTCGGAGAGCTTGAAAGATTTGGCGTCTGTTTCCTCGCTCTCTTCGCCGGTGCTTTCTGCTTCGCCGCCCATCATGCTCATCATATTGCTCATGCCGCCGCCCATGGAAGAAGTGCCCATCATAGCACCCATGGAGCTGCCGCCCATGGCGGAGGACATGCTGGTGTCCACAGAAATTTCCAGATCCATCAGCGTATCGCGTGTCAGCCGCTGTCCCTCGGCCCCCTCAATGGAAACATCTACATCCATGCCGTCCAGCGTCATGTCGGAGCCGGTGGAGGAGGTAGTCAGGGCCTGTGCCACCTGCATGTAGATCTGTGCCACGGTCATACCCTTTTTCATGGCGGCGTTGCGGTCAATGGAAATGTGCAGTGCGTTGACGGCCTCTTCCAGACCATCGGATACCTCGGCAGTACCCTCCACCTCTGCCATTTTGGCGCTCAATGCCTTGGCGGCCTGCTGCAGCGCTTCCATGTCCTCACCATACACCTGCAGCGATACGCCGCTGCCTGTGAGCATGGTGGTCATGCTGTCCATCGCGCCGGAGGCAGTGACGGTGCAGTTCATGTCGGCGCACAGTTCTTCGATCTTTTTGCCTGCTGCGGCGCCGGATTGATCCTCCGGCACGATCACATAGGCGGTCACGTCATAAGAACCGCTGCCTCCCATAGAGCTCATCATGCCGCTGCTGTCAGCGGTCATGCTGGCGCCTACCGTTTCTACGTGTTCCACCGTAGCGGCGCGGCGCAACACTTCGTCGGCCATTTCCATGGCCTTTTCACGCTCTGTACCTTCCGGCATGGTGATGGTCAGATTCACCGTGTTCATGTCGATCGATGGCATAAAGGTGAAGCCGCGGCCTAAGGCCAGCGCGGCAGAGCCGAGCAGCAGCACCACGGAAAGCAGCAGCACCACGGCTTTGTGCTCCAGTGACCATGCGACGGCTTTGCGGTAAGCAGGTGCCAGCCGGTCCAGAACGCTGGGTTTCTGGGGTTTTTCCTTGCGCAGCATACCCGATGCCATGGCGGGAACCAACGTCAGTGCCACGATCAGGCTGGCCATCAGCGAGTAAGTCATGGTCAGCGCCAGATCGGTAAAGAGCTGGCGAGTCAGACCTTCCACAAAGACAATGGGGACGAATACGCATACGGTAGTCAGCGTGGAGGCGGTGATCGCACCCATCACCTGTTGTGCGCCGGACACGGCGGCCTGAATCACATTGGCACCTTTATTGCGCAAGCGATAAATATTCTCAATGACGACAACCGAGTTATCCACCAGCATACCCACTGCCACGGCCAAGCCGCTCAGGGAGATCATGTTGATGGTCACGCCGGAGAAGTACATCAGTACAATGGCGAATACGAGGCTCACGGGGATGGAGCACAGCGTAATGACGGTGGGGCGCAGATCCCGCAGGAACAGCCACAAAATCACCACCGAGAACACGATGCCCCAGCCGAGGCTGGAGAGGATGGAGTTGATGATCAGGTAGATATAGTCGCCCTGATCCATCAGCGGAACAAAGCTCAGACCCTCATATTCTGCCTCCAGCTCTTCAAAACGCTCCTTGATATTGTTGGAAACCTCCGCCGTGGCGTGGGTGGATTGTTTGGTAAAGTTGGCAATTACGCCGTTTTCGCCGTTGAGTCGGGCGTAAATTTGATTGGAGTTGTCGGTGATGAACACATCCGCCACATCCTGCATCCGGATGGGCTCTACGCCGTCTATTCCCAGATCGAAAAGGATCATCTCCTGCAGTGCCTGTTGGGTGTCGATGGTATCACCCACGGAAACCATGTAGCTGACGCCGTCCTGTTCCACATAACCGGCAGGCATGGAGAAGTTCTGTGCTGTCAGCAGCGCGGAGATGGTGGAAATATTCAGCGCTGCGCCCATGTCGGCCTGCTCCAGCGCAGTGTCACGGGAAGCCTCCAGCTGAGCGAGGCCGCTGTCGATTTCGCTCAGTGCCATCTGTAACTGTACGTTGGCGGTCATCAGCTGGGTGATGCCGTCCACCAGAGAAATGGCGCCGCTGCTGATCTCATCCACAATTTTGGTGGTATCCAGATTTTCCAGCGCGTCCAGCCGCTCCGCCAGATCCTCCAGCTCTTCACGGCTTTGCTCGATATCCTGCTCCAGATCCTCGGAGGAACTGTTCAGCGCGGAGATCTCCAACTCCACTGCTGCCAGATCTGCCTGCAGTCGGATATACTCCGGATCGGTTTCGATTGCAGCGATGCGCAGCGCCTTTTCTGCCTCGCTCAACGCGGGATCTTGTTCAATTTCCTCTATGTTTGCCTCGTAAACGGCCAGTTCTTCCTCCAACTCCGTCTGCCGCTCCTGCAGCTGCTGCAGCTTTGTCAGCCGCTCCGCCTCTGCATCGGCGGCGCCGCGCAGCTCCTCCAGCGCGCCTGCGATAGAATCCACTGCCTGCGCCACCGTTTCCTCGGTGGCATTGGCCATCGCAGCCTGTACCGCCTCAATCTGAGCGCGGGCATCGCGCAGCTGTCCTTCCGCATCGTCCAGCGCCTGAGAGATAGAGTCACTCAGCCGCTCCGTCAGATCGTCCAGCTTCTCCTGATTGAGCAGTACGTGCAGCTGCCGCTCCACAATACCGCTGACATCCACACTGGCTACGCCGCTGATACCGGCCAACTTGTCGTTCAGCGTGTCTTCCACAAATTCCGACAGTTCATGCACGTCTTTTCCTGCATAGGAAATGGCGGCCACCTGTACCGGCAGCATGGAAGGGTTGATCTCCAGCACATAGGGCGTACCTACTGTATCGTCCCAGCTGCTCTCCAGTGCAGAGATCTTTTGCTGGATATCCACACTGATGCTGTCCATGTTGACACCGTCCTCAAATTCCAGCGTCACCATAGACACACTGTTCTGTGAGGTAGAGGAAACGGACTTGATTTGATCCAGCGTCGCCATGGATTGTTCCATGGGGCGGGTGATGTCCGTTTCAATGGCTTCAGGGCTGGCACCGGGATCGCTGGTCACAATGATCACATAGGGAAAATCCATGTTGGGCAGCAGGTCCGGCGTCATTTTCAGATAGGCTACCACGCCCAGAATCAAAACGGCCAGCACCAACACATACACAGTCAGCGGCTTTTTAGCGCTGAATTTTGGCATAAACTATCGCTCCTTCAGAAGAAATGCGGCATTTTCTGCGAAATACAATTTAACTTTGGTATTCTAACACCCCTGCACCCAGATTTCAATGTCGCGGGAGAATTGTTCACGAAACTGTTACAAAAAAGCGCCCCGAACCCATCGGGTCCGGGGCGAAAAAAGTGATTATTCGTCGATGGTGCGCACAAAGGTCATGTTGCCCTTCTGCATATGTACATCCAGCCGCACGCGGTCACCGCGTATGTAGCTGCAGGTGTACTCGTAGATGCGGCCATCCTCGGTTCTGGTACGGCGCTGATGATAAAACGCGCACGAACCGATGTCAACTTTCAGCAAACGGGCGCGCTGCTCATCCAGCGTTACCGTCTCGTAGGAATCGTCTGCGGCAAAGGGTGTGATGCCCACATGATACAGGAGGCTGTAAAAGCTGTGGGTCTGCACCATCTGCTTGGTCAGATTGGGATAGATATATTGCGGATAGTAAGAGGTCTCCAGAATCAGCGGCTTTCCATCCACGTTACGAATACGGGTGAAGCAGTAGACCTGTGTGCCTTCCTTCAGATCCATCTTGCGGCAGATCTCAGCAGAGGGGACGATCAGGTCAAAATCCACCAGTGTGGAAGAGGGAGTCTTGCCCATGGAGGAGACTTCCGTGGTGAAAGAGTACCGTACGCCGCGGCGATTGGTGGTGGGATCGGCAACAAAGGTACCTTTACCGCGCTTGCGCACGACGAGGCCCTCTTCCTCCAGCTCGCCGACTGCCTGACGTACCGTGTTACGGCTCACATCCAGCGCGCGGCACAGCTCCGCCTCGGAGGGCAGCAGAGCGCCCACGGCCAGCGTGCCGGAAGCGATCTGTCGCTTGATAATGCCAACAAGCTGAGTATACAGCGGAATATCGCTGCTGAGCGAAAGCTTGCTGCTCAAAATGGGATTGTATTCCATAAATGTGGGTTCCTTTCCCCAACCATAAGATTTCACTTTTCGATTATACCACAGGGAACTGGAAAATGGTAGATAAAATATGATGAAACAGCGGAAAAATCCACCAAAAACGGATATTTAAGAAAACGATTTTCCAAATAGTGGTGAGAAGTCTTCCTGTTTTTTAATTTTCCGCAAGCCAACAGCGCCGCCTCGATAGGCGGCGCTGTCAGCGGAACAAAAAAGAAGGAAAACTTCGGAGAAAAGCGAATTGTATTCTCTACCGCTTACAGCAGGGTGGAGAAGTGCTTGATGGTGCGGACCATCTGAGAAACGTAGGAGTTCTCGTTGTCGTACCAGGAAACGACCTGCACCTGAGTCTTGCCATCGGGCAGAGCGCAGACCATGGTCTGGGTAGCATCGAACAGGGAGCCGAAGCGCATGCCGATGATGTCGGAGGAAACGATCTCATCCTCGTTGTAGCCGTAGGACTCGGTAGCAGCAGCCTTCATGGCAGCGTTGATCTCGTCAACGGTAACAGCCTTGGAGCAGACAGCGTTCAGGATGGTGGTGGAACCGGTGGGGGTGGGGATACGCTGAGCAGCGCCGATCAGCTTGCCGTTCAGCTCGGGGATCACCAGGCCGATGGCCTTGGCAGCACCGGTGGAGTTGGGAACGATGTTGATAGCGCCGGCGCGGGAACGACGCAGGTCACCCTTGCGCTGAGGACCGTCCAGGATCATCTGATCGCCGGTGTAAGCGTGGATGGTGCACATAATGCCGGACTCGATGTTGGCCAGCTCGTGCAGGGCCTTAGCCATGGGAGCCAGGCAGTTGGTGGTGCAGGAAGCGGCGGAGATGATGTTGTCTTCCTTGGTCAGGGTCTCGTGGTTGACGTTGTAAACGATGGTGGGCAGGTCGTTGCCGGCGGGAGCGGAGATAACGACCTTCTTGGCGCCGGCATCGATGTGAGCCTGAGCCTTTGCCTTGGAGGTGTAGAAACCGGTGCACTCCAGAACCACGTCAACACCCAGCTCGCCCCAGGGCAGCTCGGCAGCGTTGGCCTTAGCATAGATGGTGATCTTCTTGCCATCGACAACGATGTTGTCCTCGCCGGCCTCGACAACGTGACCCTGAGCGGCGTAATTGCCCTGAGTGGAGTCATACTTCAGCAGGTGAGCCAGCATCTTGGGGGAGGTCAGGTCGTTGATAGCGACGACTTCGTAACCCTCAGCGCCGAACATCTGACGGAAAGCCAGACGACCGATACGGCCAAAACCGTTAATTGCAACTTTGATGCTCATAGTAAATTCTTCCTTCCTAATTTTGAATTGCGCTTAAAAAGCGAAACATCACAAATGTATGGTACGTTCAGTATTATATGCCCATTTGTGAAAAAATCAACCCTTTAATTCTAAAAATTTCAAAATTGCCGAAAATAGACGAAAGTGCTTGTTTTTTGTCTTGTTTTTTGGTATAGTTTGGACGGCGGCAGCAAAAGGGATGGCGGGATTTACCGCGCATATTATCCCTCGGTTTCCGCAAGTTTATGAAAGAGGAGGTGCCGCGCTGTGCATGATGAAAATGAAGTGAAACTGCTGAGCGAAATTTTACCCCACGTGGCTGCACAGCTGCGCGGCTCTCTGGGGAATATGCGTGCTGCGGTGGACCATCTGGTGCCGGAGCAGGAGGGCGGCGCCGGTGAGAAAGAGCTGGCCATTTTCCAGCAAAGCTATTACCGGATGATGCGCCTGACCACCAATCTTGCCTCAGCGCCCATGTTGCTGGAAACAGAACTGTTTGCCACGAGAAATGTGGAGTGGGTGGCTTGGCTGGATGAGCTGTGCCGACAGGCGCAGCCACTGGCGGAAGAGGCCGGTGTCACGCTGACGTTTTCCTGCCAGATGCGCGCCCATGTGGCGCTGGCGCATCCGGCACATATGGAGCGGCTGGTGTGGAACCTGCTGTCCAACGCCATGAAGTTTACCCCCCGCGGCGGCAGTGTGACAGTTACACTGCGCAGCAGCGGCAAGCAACTGTTGCTGAGCGTCAGCGATACCGGCTGCGGGATCAGCGAAGAGTTGCAGGAAACGGTATTTGACCGCTATCTCCATACCCGGCGCATGGACCCGCTGCCCCATGGACTGGGATTGGGCCTGCCGCTGTGCCGCCGCATTGCCGAAGGTCATGGAGGACGGCTGGTACTGCAATCGGCGGAGGGGAAGGGCACTACCGTGACGGTGGCGCTGCCTGACAAACGCGGCAGTGAGGATACGCTGCGGGATATTCCCTATCACTATGCCGGCGGTTTCCAGAGCGTGCTGATGGAACTGTCGGATGCGCTGCCGTATAAAGCGTTTCGCTCGCGGCATATTGATTAAATCAGTGACGGCCTCGGCCATAGGCCGGGGCCGCTTTGTTTGAAAACGGCCCGTAACGGGAATAAGAGGGTTATGATGGAAAAGAAGAAAGTGTTGGTGGCCATGTCCGGCGGCGTGGACAGCAGCGCCGCGGCGCTGCTGCTGCAGCGGCAGGGCTACCATTGTGATGGCGCAATGCTGGATTTGCTGCCGCAGGGCAATGATACGACAGACGGCCGCGCAGTGGCAGAGCGTTTGGGTATGCAGTTCTATGTGCTGCCCTGCGCTGCACAGTTTCGCCGCGATGTGATGGACCGCTTTATCAGCGAGTACTGCGCCGGACGCACACCCAACCCCTGCATTGACTGCAACCGCTGCCTGAAGTTCGGCACATTTTTGGAGCGCGCACTGGAGATGGGCTATGACTATATTGCTACCGGTCACTATGCCCGCGTGGCAACGGAGGAAACCACCGGCCGGCGCGTATTGCTGCGCGGCTTGGACCGCAGCAAGGACCAGAGTTATATGCTCTGCCAACTGACACAGCGTCAGCTGCAGCATCTGCTGCTGCCGGTGGGCGACTACGAAAAGTCGGACGTCCGCGCTATCGCCCGTGAGGCGGGCCTGCGCAACGCCGACAAAGCAGATTCGCAGGATATCTGCTTCATCCCCGCTGGCGATTACACCGCCTTTTTGCGCGAAAACGGCGTGGAGTTGACAGAGGGCAATTTTGTCGATTGCACCGGCAAGGTGCTGGGACGGCACAAGGGGCTGCCCTGCTATACCATGGGACAGCGCAAAGGCTTAGGCGTCAGCGCCGGCAAGCATGTGTATGTGGTATCCAAGAATGCGGAAGATAATACAATTCTGCTGGGTGATGAGGAAGACCTCTATACCGATACACTGACGGCCTGCCGCGTCAACTGGTGCAGCGGCCATGCACCGGCAGAACCGATTCGCTGCACTGCCAAAACAAGATATAGCCAGACAGAGGCGGCAGCCACTGCGGAAGCGCTGCCGGAGGGGCGGCTGCGTCTGGTGTTTGATGAGATGCAAAGAGCTGTCACGGCCGGACAGGCCGTGGTGCTCTACAACGGCGATGAGGTGCTGGGCGGCGGCACAATTGAATAAAACAAAAGGAGGCATCCGGCGGATGCCTCCTTTTATCGTTCACTGATCTGCCATTCATCCTGATAGATCAAATCGTCGATGTCCTGCGGTTTTCTTACTTCCATTTGCATCCCCCCTTCGCTATACCGGACAGTATATGCGAAAAGAGGGGGAAAGATGCGCACTTTATGCACGCAGCAGAATTTTGCGCCACTTGGTGCGGTAGAGAGCGGTGAACTGCCGCAGTACGCGGTCACACAGCAGCCACACGATGCCGCCCAGAAGAATGTTCATCACCAACACGACCTGCCCTTCGGCAGCGTATTCCTGCGCCAACTCCTCCATGCCCAGCAGGCGCAGTAAGCCTGCGTACAGTATGGCAATGGCGGCGGCAAAGAGCGCCAGCTTCGCCAGATAATTCGGTATTTGAAGTTTTATACGTTCGTCGATCTTCCCGCGCAGCGCCGGATAGTAACCCAGAAAAGCGAATAACAACGCCACTTCCTTATCCGGAGCGAGCAGAAGCCCCAGCAGTGCTACCGCCAGATAGAAAACCAGTGCCGTCCTTGTGCCGAACTCCTCCACCACGGGAATCAGGCACAGCATGGCCAGAATGGGGCAGCAAAAGGTGGCAAAGGGGATCATGCCGCCCAGACTCAGCAGCACCACAGCCAGCGCGGCCAAAACACCGCACAAAGCCATGCGGCGGCTCTTTTTCATCGTCTGCTGCATTCTTACATCTCCCGGATCACGTCCAGCAGACCGTGGCATATACCGTTGCTGGCAAAGATGGAGCAGTTTTGCGTCACGTCGATGGCAGAGCCGTCCATCTGCGTTACCTGTCCGCCGGCCTCGGTGAGGATCAGTGTACCGGCAGCGATATCCCACGGGCGCAGACGGCACTCGAAGAACACCTCTGCCCGGCCGCAGGCCAGATAGCAGAAATCCAGTGCGGCGGCACCGAAACGGCGGTAATCGGCACAGCGGTTATAGAGAGCTTTCATCATGTCAAAGTGGCGGTCGGTCAACTCCCGGTCATAGGCGGTGGAACCGCAGATCAGCAGCGCATGAGCTGCGTCGTGATCTGTCACATGGATGGGCTTTGCGTTCAGCCAAGCGCCCTCGCCGCGCCGGGCAGAGAAGAGTTCGTCACGGTAGGGGTTGTAGACCACGGCGTACTCCGTCTGTCCGTTTTTGGCCAGTGCCACAGAGATGTTGCTGTGTCCCATGCCGCGCACGAAGTTGGCTGTGCCGTCGATAGGGTCTACGATAAAGCACCAGGGCTGAGTCAGCTGGGACTGCGCGCCCTCCTCGCCCAGAAAATCCGCCTCCGGCAAAAGACGCAGCAGTTCACGGCGCAGGAATTTCTGCACAGCTACATCATACTTGGTCACTACGTCGGCAGGATTGGTCTTTTCGGTAATGTCCTGTTCCACATCGTGGGCGCAGCGGATCAGCTCTCCGGCGTCGCGTACCACGCGAATGATTTTATCCAGCATATAAAACTCCTTTTCTCTCAGCGCTTAAGCGGCAAAGTGACGGTGAAGCGGGTAGAGCGCGCATCGCTCTGGCAGCGGATGGTACCGCCGTGAGATTTGACAATGGCCTGTGCGATGGACAGTCCCAAGCCAAAGCTTCCGTGGTCGCTGCGGCTGCCGTCTGCCCGGTAAAACCGATCAAACAGATGCGCCAGTTGCTCCGGCGGGATCGGCGCGCCGCCGTTTTCCGTTTCCAGAATCAGCTGCTTGTCTGTTCGGTGCAGCGCCAGCTGAATAGGGCAGCCCTCGCCGGCATATTTGATGGCGTTGTCCAGCAAAATGCCCAACAGCTGCTGCAGCTGCTGTGCATCACCGTGTAGCAGCACGTCTTTTTCAATGTGATAGTGCAGTGTATGCCCTGCCTCATATGCAACCGGCTCAAAACGCAGCGCTGCATCCATGACAAGATCGCTGAGATCCACCGATGCAAACTGGGTGGTGCGCTGCGGGTTTTCGGCGCGGGACAAGGTGAGCATCTGCTCTACCAATGCCCGCATGCGGCGGGATTCGCTGCGGATGTTGTCCACATAAGGTTTTGCGGCACTGTCCTCCGGCGTATGCTCTTCCAAAAGATCGCCGGAAGCAAGGATCACCGTCAGCGGCGTTTTCAGTTCGTGGGAGGCGTCGGATAAAAATCGCTGCTGCGCGTTCCACGCCTTTTCCACGGGACGGGTGATCAGCCCCGACAGCAGATAACAGCACACCAATAAAACTGCCAGCGCGGCAAAACCGATGCCAAGGCAGGTGCGCACCAGTGCCCGCAGCGTCTGCTGCTCCAGCGTGCTGTCGGTAAAGGCGATGCGCAAAGAGAGCAATCCCGATTGCCGTAAATAGCGCAGTCGATATTGCCGCAGCAGCCCGCTGTCTTCTGGCTGCGCGAGGCATGCGTTGACAATTTCGCTCAACGTGGCATCATCCAACCGATAATAGCTGCTGCCGTTGATACGCGCTGTGCCGTCGGCGTAAACTTCAGCCACAAAACAGGGCAGCGCGGCGGCATCCCCCTGTCCGGGGAGGAACCAATAGCTGCCGCCGCCCAACAGCGCGTCGTGCAGCTGCTGCTCGGTGCTGCGGCGCAGGTTCTCCTGTGCCGTAAAATAGATGCCGGCAAAGACGCAAAGCAAGATGGCGGAAACGAAGGCCATGGTGATACCGACCACTTTCCAGCGAAGACGACGGATCATTCCTCCACCTCCAGACAGTAGCCCACCATGCGGATGGTGCGGATCTTCACGGCAGAGTGCAAATGGGTCAGCTTACGCCGCAAAAAGGAGATGTACACTTCCACGTTGTTGTCCTCGGCGTCAGAGTCATAGCCCCAAACCTTCAGCAAAAGCTGTTCTTTGGTGACAATAATGCGAAAATTGCGCATCAAAAGTTCCATCAAATCGTATTCCTTGCGGCTTAGCCGCACGTTGCGGTCGGCACAGCTGAGCAGAAAACTGCCCGGATCCAAACGCAGATCGCCGCAGGCGATGGCGTCGTCGGTGCGTACTTCACTGCCGCTGCGGCGCAGCAGCAGCCGCACGCAGGCCAGCAGTTCCTGTACATCGAAGGGTTTGGTCAGATAGTAATCAGCACCGCTGTCCAGTCCCTTGACCCGGTCCGCCACATCCCCCAGCGCCGTCAGCATCAGCACCGGTATAGTATTTCCGCTGCCGCGCAGCTGCTGCAGCACAGAAAAACCGTCCAACCCGGGCAGCATGGCATCCAGTATGACCAGATCGTAAATGCCACTCTCGATATGATCCAGTCCAACGGCGCCGTCGTGGCAGGTATCGGCAGTATAGCCCTGCCGACGCAGTAAATCGGCAATGGTGGCTGAGAGCCGCTGTTCATCTTCTACAATGAGAATTCGCATGGCAGGTCTCCTTTCTCAAGTTTTCTCTATTGTGTCCCAAAACCCCTCTGAAAGCAAGTGCTTCCAGAGGGGTTTTCAAAATTCAGTGGAGCATTTTACTGACACCGACCGTGATGTCGCCGCTCACGGCATAGATACTGGTGTCGCCGGCAATCATGGCGTGGTAGCCGCTGGCACGGGATGTGCCGATGTGCATTTTAAAGGAGGATTCTGCACCCATTGTGTTGAGAAAGCTTACCTCGACGCACATTTGCGCCGGATCCAATCCGCAGATGGCGGTGGCACCGGCGGTAGGCTTATAGTCTACACAGGCCAGCAACTGCAGATTTTCCAGCGCCGAAAGCAGTGGCTGGATCTTCTCTGTTACATCGGTGGTGCCGGATTTCCATTTACCGTCGCTATCTCTATGCAGCTGTACGGACAGCTGCGGCTCCGTGTGGGTGGCAACGGTGATGGTAGTTATATGATCGGGTAACATAGCGCTCAGCTGAGGCAGTACGGCCATGTCATAAATGCTGCGGCTGACCTGTGCCGTCAGTGCGGCAGGCGCCAGATAGATATGATTTGTCTCGTCATCGGCGCGGCGCATGTAGTACTGGCCGTTATCGGTCAGGTTGCCCAGATAATAAACGGCCAATTGTCCCTGTTTGCCGGTCAGCTTAATATATTTGGTGGTGCTGTCCAGCCCATAGTCGCTCAGCTCACCGGTGAGGGGAACGGGAGTCAGCTGCAGCACCTCCTGTGCGGTGGCCAGCATTTCCAGCGCATATGTCTCGTCCAACGGGAAACGGGGGTCATCTTTCCATACCCAATGATCATTTTCGTCGAGGATCAGGCGCAGCGTGACAGAGCCGTTGCAAAACTCCATGCCGTCGGAAGACTCCGGAGGGAGTTCCTGCTGATTTAATTGTGTTGTAGTATCGTCGGGGGTTTCGGGCAACTCCTCGTCGGACTTTTTACCGCAGCCCCATAGACAGGCCAAACAAACTGTCGCGGTCAGCACCAGCGCCAACCACTTAACGGATCGGTTCATAAAACTGCTCCTTGTCGGTGATTTTTTAACAGTATATCAATATTATCGACAAAAGAAAAGGAAAAACGAAGAAAATTTACAAATTTTGCGTTTAGGCTGATGCAAAAGCGACAGATTTGTTGTGAAACCGTGGTATAATAAAGAAAAAACGAAGGAGATTTCCTATGAACGCTACGGTTTTGATGTATCATATCGCACCGGAAAAGGAAGCAGCATTGCTTGCGTTGGGCGAAAAATTGTCGCTGCGCATGGTGAAAGTTCCACCCCGACGCCACGGCTGTACCATCGCCCAAGTGCTGCGCGATGAGGGGGAAGATTGTCCCGCCAAGCCGCCACTGAGCGAAGAGATGTTGGTAATGGACCTGCCCGGGGTGCTGCTGGACTTCTTTTTGCAGGGCATGCATCAGGCGGGCGTTAATGTATCGCTGAAAGCAGCGCTTACCCCCACCAACGTGTCGTGGGCGGCACCGGCGCTGCAGCAGGAACTGCAGCGGGAGCGGCAGGAATTTCTCCGCCGCGGCATGAGATAAGGAAAAAGGAGCGCCTAAGCGCTCCTTTTATATCTGTTGGGCAATTTACAGCCGGAACGAGGCATCCTCCAGCCACATACCCATGACCGCGTCACAAGCGCACAGCTCCAGCAGAGCTTGCGGGGAACCGCTGACATAAACGCCGTCAAAGATGATTTCGTCGTTTTCCACCTGCTGGAGCAATCTCCGGTAGTCCTGATGGGGGTCAAATTTGCGTACAATCCGCTCGTTGTCAATGAGGAACTGCAGGCGACTGCTGAAATGCTGGCGGAAGGTATCCGCATCGGCCGTATCGGGATTGATCCACAGCGCTGGATACTCCTTGCTGTTGATGGTGTCGCCCCAGCCGATTGCGATATTGTCAAAAGAGAGGAACAGTGTCCGGAAGGTACGGTTGCCCAGTATCGCTGCCGGAATGGTCAGAGAACTCTGCGGTGTACCGTCATCCCATTCTCGCTGAAACGCCACGACCTCCTCCAGTTTCATTTCCTCCTGAAAGCGCACATAAGCCGTAACGCGAACGCTCTCATCCATGCGGTTCAGCGCTGTGACGGCATGGTCGCAGGTGTGGATCTCTGTCAGATATACGCCCGAAAACATTTCCCAGAACTCCCGGGAGTCCACGTTCAGCACGCCGCAGGTCAGCGTGAATTCCGGCAGACACAAATCGTGCTGACCGTAAAAAGAGCTGCTCAGTGTCTGGCGGCCGAACCCAGTGGTCTCTGCCCAGGTGCCCAGATAGCTGTACCCCGGCAGATAGAGACGGGTGATGGTGTCCATTAGCAGCTCGAATTCGGAGTTGTGGTATTTCTCCGGATTGTCGTATTGCGGCGCGTCATATACCTGTGCGTTGATCAACGGCAGCAGCACAAACTGCAGCAGCGCCAGCAGGGCTAAGAAGCCTGCTACGACTGCCAGTGCGGTGCGGCGTGTGCGGCGGGTAATGGTGCGCTGTACGGTTTTGATGCTTTTGTCGTCTGCTTCCGGCGCTTCCGGCAGCGGCAGGGTGTCCGCCTCGGCCAGATATGCCTCAATCAGCCGCGCCTTTTCCAGTTCTTCTTCCACTGCCAGCCGTTCGTCCGGTGTGGCAGTGCCATCTTTATATCTTTGCAGCAATTCTTCAAACTTCATAGCCATCCTCCTCCATGATTTTGCGCATCTTTCCCCTTGCCCGGCGCAGCCGCTGCCGTACCGCCGCCGGGGAAAGCCCCAGCAGCGCCGCAAGTTCCGGTAAGGGACGGCCTGCGAAGTAATGCAGTACCACCAGTTCCCGGTCGGTGCGATCCAGCGCGCCGATGCTCCGCCACAGTGCGGCGGATTCCTCCTTGCGCAGCAGCAAAAGTTCCGGTGTTTCTTCGTTGATTCCCTCCGGTACTGGTGCATCTGCCGTCCATTTGCGCCGCCGCGCATAGTCATAATACAGATTGCGGCACACTTTCATCAGCCAGTAAGGGAACGATGGCGCATCGTCCGGCAGCGACAGATACGCCTTGACAAAGGCATCATGCACCAGTTCCTCTGCCAAAGACTGGTCGCGGCACAGGGACAGTATGTACAGCAGCGCTGCGCCGTAGTACTGCCGATACAGTTCGTCCAGGATATCGCTGTGCATACCATCCCTCCTTTCTGCCTATATAACGAATGAAACGGAAAAGTGTGACAAAAACCTCCTCAAGCGGACTTGAGGAGGTTTTGGCTTGTTTTTACAGAGCAGCTGCGCCGATGATACCGGCCTCGTTGCCCAAGGCGGCCGCCTTGATCACGGGGATGGCACCGTCCTTCTGACCGAAGCAATTGTTCATTACATAGTCGCGCATGGGAGCCAAAATTCGCTCACCTTGCCGGCTGATGCCGCCACCCAGCAGGATCATCTCCGGAGCCAGCGCGTTGACAAGGTCGGTAAAGCCTGCCGCTACATACTGGCAGTACCGGTCGATGACGGCCTGCGCCGCGGCGTCCCCTTTGTCGGCGGCTTCAAATACGGCAAGGCCTGTGATCTGGTCGGGTGCAGTCCGTGCCAGCAACGAATCAGGATGCTCTGCTGCTGCCTGCCGTGCCTGACGGATCAGCGCTGTGGCGGAGGCGTACGTCTCCCAGCATCCGCGGCGGCCGCAGGTACACGGCTCACCGTCCAGCACCAGCAGCATGTGACCCAGTTCGGCGCCGGCGCTGCGCATACCGGCATAGATCTTGCCGTCAATGATAATGCCGCCGCCCACGCCGGTGCCCAGCGTGATGAGCACCATGTTTTCGCAGCCGATGGCGGCGCCTGCCACCGTTTCAGCCAGTGCGGCACAGTTGGCGTCGTTGCTCAGTCGGACAGGGATGCCGAAGCGGCGCTGCAGTATGTCACAAACGGGCACGTCAAACCAGCCGAGGTTGTAAGCGCGGACGACTACGCCCCGCTCGCTGTCGCAGTTGCCGGGGGAGCCGATACCGATGCTTTCGCAGGCTTCTACGGCCACACCAGCCTTGGACAGCACGGCTTCTACGGCGTCGCCCATGTCGGCAATTACCTGTTCTGCCGGGCGGGATGCTCCGGTGGGGACGCTGTGGTGCGCCACGATCTCATACTTTTCATTTACCAGACCCACGGCGATGTTGGTGCCGCCCAGATCGATACCGATACGATACATATACAGGCCTCTCTTTCAAGGGAAAATATTCTGCGTGTATTATAGCACTGTTGCCGTGCAAAGAAAACCCTTTTTCCTTATACGGTGCAGGAAAGCCTTGTATTTTTGCAAAAATATGTTAGTATCAGATCACTAAGAAAAAGGAGAAATTACGCTTTATGGATATTTATCTGCAGGGATTGACCATGGGCCTTGCCTATGTGGCCCCTATCGGTCTTCAGAATCTCTTTGTTATTAACACGGCGCTGACCCAGAAGCGCAGCCGCGTATTTTTGACGGCGCTGATCGTCATCTTTTTTGATATCACCCTGGGTCTTGCCTGCTTTTTGGGCGTAGGAGCGCTGATGCAGGCGCTGCCTTGGCTGCAGAAGGTGATTCTTGCCGTGGGCAGCTTGATCGTTATCTGGATCGGCATTGGACTACTGCGTTCCAAAGCCCAAATGGATACCAGCACCAATGTGAACCTGCCCATCTGGAAGGTGATTACCTCTGCCTGCGTGGTCACTTGGTTCAATCCGCAGGCCATCATCGACGGCACCATGATGTTGGGCGCGTTCCGCGCCAGCCTGCCTGCCGGTACGGACGCTTTCTTCATCGGCGGCTTTGCCTCGGCCAGCGTGACGTGGTTTTTGGGCATTTCGGCATTGATCTCCCTGTTCTCCGCCCGGTTTAATGATAAGATCCTCACTGTGATCAATAAAATTTGCGGCGCGGTGATCATCTTCTACGGCTGCAAGCTGCTGTGGAGTTTTGTGCAGCTGATGGGCTGGGTGGCTTAAAAGAAATTGCTATGGAAAAGAACTACAAACTGACCATTGCTTATGACGGCACCCGTTTCTTTGGGTGGGAGCGCCAGCCGGACAGGGAGACGATTCAGGGAAAGCTGGAGGGCGTTCTGGAAAAGCTCAACGGCGCGCCGGTGGATGTGATCGGCGCGGGACGCACCGATGCCGGCGTCCATGCCCGTGCCATGGTGGCCTCCGTGCGCATGGATGTAAAGGAGAACTGCGAGGAGATCCGGGACTACATGAACCGCTATCTGCCCGATGCCATCGCTGTGCGCGAGGTGAAAGAGGCGGGAGACCGCTTCCATGCTCGCTATAACGCCCTTGGAAAAACGTACCGCTATACCTGCTTTGACGGGCCGGTCAAGCCGGTGTTTGACCGCCGGTATGTCACCATGCTGGACTACCGCCCCGATGTGGAGAAAATGCGCGCTGCCGCGGCAATTTTGACTGGTGAGCACGATTTTCGCTCCTTCTGCGGCAACCCCCGCATGAAGAAATCCACAGTGCGCATGGTGGATTCCATCGTCATTGAGCGCAATAAAGACCGCATTACTTTTACCTTCCACGGCACCGGCTTTTTGCAGAATATGGTGCGCATTTTGGTGGGCACGCTGCTGGAAGTGGGGCGTGGCTACTGGGACGTGGACTATGTGCAGACTATTTTGGACGCCAAGGATCGTAAACAGGCAGGCCCTACCGCGCCGCCGGAAGGCCTGTGCCTGATGAAAGTAGACTACTAAATAAAAAGTCGTTCTCCCTCGGGAGAACGACTTTTTATTTACATGTTGCGGATATCCTCCAGCAGATCGCTCAGCGACATGGTATTGACCACATCCTCGGCTTCTTTTTCTGCTGTCGTTTCCTCAGCGGCCTGTTCTTTGATGCCTTCTTCCGCAGGGGTGTTTTCGATAAGACTTTCTTCCTCGGTGAGAGGTTCTTCCTCAGCGGGAGACTCTTCCGTAACAGGAACATCTTCCTCAGCGGGAGAGTCTGCAACGGGGGGATCTTCCTTGGTGAGCGTTTCCTCTGCGGAGGGAGCTGCTTCCTCTACAGGGAGGGTTTCCGCTGCAGGAGCTATTTCTTCAGCGCATTCCTGCGTGGAATCTTCTTCAACAGGGGCTGCTTCCTCAATAGAGGGTGCTTCCTCCATAAGAGTTTTTTCTTCTGCGGCATCATCCTCGGTCGGACTTGCGGTATCATCCGCAGCCAAACGCTCCAACAGGGGTGTTTCCTCTGTCGGCGCGGCAACGGCCAGCTCTCGCAGAGCCTTTCTGTGTCCACCGCGACGGCCAATGGCCCATGCGATGAGCCAGAGGATCACCAGCACCAGCAGCAGTGCTGCGCCGGCCACCCACCAGATCGAAACTTCGCCGATGTAGGGCAGCTCCACCAGTAAAGGCAGTTCCATCGTGGGAATTTCCGGCTCGGGCGGAGGTGTGGGTTCTACAGGATCGGCAGGTGTCAGCGTTTCAGTGACGGGCGGGATGATCTCCGGCAGTTCGCCGGCGAACAGGGGCATGCGGATCGCGTGCACCTTGTATTCCATCACGGTATCGTCTTCTGCCACACACTGCATGGTCAGCAGGTTTTCACCCTCTTTGAGCACGTTGCTGCCGATCTGCTGCACGCTCTTGGCCTTACTGTCCCGGGCTGTGCCGGACAGCTGCAGTTTGTCGGTCTCATAGGGCAGATAGACCACATATTCTTTCACGTCGGGACTGAACGCGGGGCTCAGCGTACCGGCGGATACCTCCAGCGAGGACAGAGCCGCGTCGCTGCTGGGCACGTAGTTGGGGTCCTGCTCACGGGTGGCGTAGATGTAGTAGCGCTTGGTGGCGCCGTTTTCGGCGTAGACCGTCACGGTGACGGTGTTGGAGCCCACCGACAGCCATGTGCCGGAAATCTCAGCCCATGCGCCGCCGTGCTCGGTGGAGTAGTCGATGCTCAGCTCGGACACGTCATAGGGGACAGTGATGCTGTACTCGGTGGAGCCGTTGAAGCCCAGTTCCGCCTGCGAGCACCAAAGCCCGTCCAGATTGGCGTTGCCGGACAGGGGCGCGGCCACCGTGTTGCTCCACGAGGCGTAAAGACCGCTTTCCTCAGCACCGGTGGAGGCAGCACCGCTGACGCTGACGGACAGGTTTGCACCGGCTGCTGCGCCGCTGTTGACGGTGAAGTAAAGGATCAGCACCGTGGCGCTGCCGTTGATGGGACTGCTCTCGTCGGTGTTGTACATGGTGAAGTAATTGCCGGACTGGCTCATGCTCCAGTTGCTGCCCGTATTATCGGCCATGCCGCCGAAAGTCAGAGCAGAAGAATCGTAATCCACAGAGCCTTCAATGCCCAGAATATTGCTGCCGCTGACAGTGAAGTACACTTCAAACGAGTTACCGGCGCGCAGCGTAGAGGCGCTGGCGCTGAGCGACGCGTCGGCGGCGTGGGCCTGCACAGGCAGCAGAGAAACTACCAGCAGCAGAGCCAGCGTAAGGCAGGTGATCGTTTTTTTCATTCGTTTCATCATGGTTTAAACGCTCCTTTTAGTTCGGAGTGACAGAGGTTTTCTTCAAAAGGTGGGAGTTGATCTGTACCAGATCGGTGATGGTGATCTTTCCGTCAGCATTCACATCGGCAGCGCTGCCGTGAGCACCACCCAACTCGTTTTTCTTCAAGAGGTGAGAGTTGATCTGCACCAGATCAGTGATGGTGATCTTTCCGTCGCCATTCACATCACCGGTGACCACGATGGTCAGCGATTGCTTGACCTCATCGCCCACCTTATATTCCACCGTCATGCCTGTGCCGACGATGTCGGTGGCGGTGGAGGTGCCGGCGTGGAGGGAGATATACTCCACAGGAACCAGATCTGCCAGTAAGTCGGCGGTGGAGGTGCCCAGCGGGATGGAGCGCAGAAACGCATCGCGGATCACAAACGAGCCAGTATCCATCTCCGGTAGAGCGACCAGCTCTTTCGCCTCATACAAGGCGGTAAAAGTGACATTTTCGCTGATAGTCATATCGGCGGTGTAACCCTCCCAGCCGGTGAAAACGTAGTAATACGTTTCATCCGAAGGACGGGTAGGCGTGTTGGGCGGTGCGGGAATAGCGCTGCCGCTGCGCAGTTCTCCGGCATAGACTGTGGAGCCGTCGAAGTTAACGAAGGTGTAGGTCAGTGCCGGTTCATACTGGGCATAAACGGTTTGCGGGCCGGCGGTCATGATGGTGGCACTGTCCACCTGTGTGCCGCCCTCGGCAGCAGTGAACCAGCCGAGGAAAATGTAACCGGGCTTGGTGGCTGTGGGCAGCGTGCCGTAAGCCTGACCGGGCAGCAGGTCGCGGGAACTCTCTGTGCCGGTACCGCCGCAGGCGTCAAAGGTCAGCGGGTAATCGCCGTCGGACACATAGAAGTCGGACTCCAGATAGAACTGGTTGCCGGAGGGCGCGTCGGCCGTGGCGGTGAGCACCATCTTATAGGCACCTGCGCCTAGACGGCTGAAGGCCATGGGACTGTTCATGTTGGACAGGTCATAGCTCAGTGCGTTGATGCCGCTGGCTGTTACAGGGGAGAAGGCGTCTGAGCCGTTGCTGTTGAGCACGCGGGCGGTGACGGTGAGAATGGGATAGGAACAGCGCAGCGTACCGAGGAACTGATAGCTGGATTGCCCTACTTGCAGACCGTTAGCATAGGAGGGGTAGGAAGCGCCGCTGAGCGTCCACGCACCGGTGGACTTATTCACCTGCCATGCAGCCGCTTCGGCAGCAGTCAGCACCGTGCCGCCGGCACTCATGCTGGTGGCGGAGAGATACAACTCCGTGGCTCGGTTTTTCGCTGTGTAGCGGCCGGTTTCGGTGTTCAGTTCCAGTTTCCACAATTGATTGTTGTCGGCGGTGGCTTCGTTCAGCGTAACACTGCCGTCGGCATTGCCGGTAAGGCGCAGGCCGCTGGTCACGCTGGTGATGGTATAGTAGCCACTGGCATAAAACACCAAACGGAACTGATGACTGGTGGCGTTGGCGTCCGGCGCATTGAGTACCATGCCGCTGCCGGATACCAGCGCAGCCAACGAGGCGTTATCGCTGGGGGAAAACTGGTAAACACCTTCTACCAGAGGGGCGTCGGTGTAGCCGTAATCGGCCAGCATCTGCTGCGCCTTGGCGGGTTCGTTGATATGTAAGCGGCTGTAAACGCCCAACTGCACATCGCTGCTGCTGCCCCAGAACCAGTCCATGGTCAAGCCGGAAATACCGTACTTTTCAGCGGTGGGGCCGGTCATCACGTTTTCGGTTTTTCCGTCGGGACGTGCAGTGTTGGGCGTGCGGGCCAGGCTGTTGGCCTGATAGATGGCGTGAATCAATTCTGCTTCCGGCTGATTGACGAACTTGCCCCCCAGTAGAGCCAGGGCCTCACCAAACAGCGTGGGGACGCTGCCCACGCCGATCTGTACACTGCGCGAATAGATGACGTTGCGCAGCGCGATGCTATAGTTACTAATGTCAAACTCGGGATAGTTTGCTTTCAACTCGGCAATGGCACCGTCATAATAGGTCTTGCGGGTGTAGGCATACTGCGCCTGCAGGAAAAAGCTGGGGTCTTCGCTGGCAATGGTCCGCCATGTGTCGTCGAAAGATGCACCGTAGGTTTCGCCGTCTGCCCAGTAGGAGGCGGCCAACCGGTCGCCCATACTCCGATAAACCGGGGCACTTTGGCACCAGGTGAAAAAGTTTTTGGGGATATTGTAGTTGCTGGCGAACTGGTACGCGCCGTACGACTTGCCGCCGGGATCGCCTTCGCCGGAGGAGATCCGTCCCGGGTCACCGGAGGCCTCGTATTTTTCGCTTAAGGAGCCCAGCATAGTGGCCTCGTAGTCATCGGCGGCGGTAGCGCCGGCCCGTAGGGCAAGCAGCCCTGCCAGCAGCGAAAATACCAGCGCCAGACACACAGCGGGCATCCAGAACTTATGTGTAAGCTTCATAGCACCATCCAATCTGATATGCGAACAATAGATTTACATAATTCCAATCAAAGACAGTATATCACGCAAAAAACGCCTTTGTCCACATAAAAATGACGAAAACCCCAAAATACAGGGAAATTTTTCGCATCGTAACCACAAGATTTAGGTGGAAATTTGTCGAAACTTCCCGTATAATAGTCCGCAGAGAAAATGCACCGAGGTGGTTTTATGGAAGAAACAAGAACGAAAACGCGCGTGGAGCGAAAAAAGAAAAAGGTTTGGCCGTGGGTCGTAGCTGCTGTGGCGGTGGTTGCCGTAGCCGTGGTGGCCTGCGTGCTGTTGTGGCCCCGTCCGTTGGTAACGGCGCCGGGCTATATTGCTGCCGATCTGGAAAGGGCGGAGATCTACAACGAAGAGGGCGGCGTGGCCGGCACACCGGCGCGCGGCACACAGGTCACCTATGTGGTAGAGGAAGAGGACGAGGATTACCCCGGTCTGGTACGCCTTGTGATGGGCGAAGAGGAGTTTGCGTGGGTGAAGAAAGAGAATCTCGTCGATGATCCTTCTGCCGTGGTGACTACCCAAAAGATGTATGTCCGTACTGCCGTGAACCTGCTGGATCAAGCGGGCGAAGCCGCCGGCTATCTGGCCGATAAGGGACAGGAGCTGACGGTGACCGGCTTTGAACAGTTGGACGAGCAAGGTGTCGTGGGCCGCTATCAGGTGTCCATGACAGTGGACGGCACCACCCACGAGGGCTATGTCCGTGCCGGCTATCTGTGCCGCACACAGGAAGAGGCGCTGAAGCAGTATGATGAGCAGACGTATCAGCTGCATGTGGAACGCGGTGACAGCTGGGGCGGCGGTGACGCGGCGGGATTGGACTACTTCCCCCGGGAAAAGGCGAAGTTTGCCGACAACGTGATGCCCACAGAGGTGAAGTCGCTGTACCTGAACAACGAGTTTGTGGCCAATGTGGACACCTATCTGGATATCGCCAACAACTGCGGCATCAACGCGTTTGTCATTGATATTCAGGATGGCGGCGCTATCGGCTATGCGTCCCCCACCATGCAAAAGTACTCCCCCTCCGCTTATGAGAGCGCCTACAACACGCGGGAAGAGTATCAGGCGGCGGTGAAGAAGATCAAGGATGCCGGCTATTACATCATCGGCCGCATTACGGCTTTCAACGATCCCAATCTGGCCATTGACCATCCCGAGTGCTTGATCGCCAACCCCGACGGCAGCCCCAAGCGGATCGTGGGCATGTATTGGCCCAGCGTGTATAACCGTTGGGTATGGCAGTACAAGGTGGATCTGGCTCTGGAGGCGGTGGAGCTGATGGGCTTCAACGAGATTCAGTTTGACTATGTCCGCTTCCCCGACGGCACATGGGATTATGAGGACTGGGAGATCGACTACCGCAATACATACGGCGAAAGTAAGGCGCAGGCGGTGCAGAGATTCCTGATGTACGCCGCCGATCGCATCCATGACGCGGGTGCATATCTGTCTGCCGACGTGTTCGGTGAGTGCGCCGAGGACTATGTGTGCGCTTACGGTCAGTATTGGCCGGCCATCAGCAATGTGGCGGATGTGATCTCTGCTATGCCCTATCCCGATCACTACGCTCCCTATGGCGACTACCTGCCCTGGGAACATCCCTATGATACCCTGTATGCTTTCGGCGCCAAAGCGGCACAGCGCCAGACGGAGACAGCCTCCCCTGCCGTGGTGCGCACGTGGATTCAGGCTTATAGCGCCATCCGCGAGCCGTATACTTACTATGGCCCCAATGAGGTGGGCGCCCAGATCCGTGCACTGCGTGACACCGGCAACACCGGCGGTTACATGACATGGCACGGCGCGGCAGACATCGGCAAATACTATGCACTGATGCCTGCTTTCGACTAAGACTGAGCAAAAAAAGAAGACGCCCGCAGGCGTCTTCTTTTTTTGCTTATTGTGCGGCAGTTTCGGCAAAACTGTTGTTCACCAGTTTGCCGAAATCCACCCATTGATCCCGCGTCAGCTCACCGGCGTGTTCCATCACCGTTTCCAGCCGTTCCAGTGCCTGCTGCTCCATCACAGGTGTTGTGTTCCATGCGTCGATCTGGCGATGGCGGGCAGTAACCTTTTCCAACAGGTCAATGGAGGTGTCGGGGAACTGGTCGGCAATGGCCTCGGCGACTTCGCGGTCGCTGTGCTCTGCGATCCATCGTTGGGCGCGGGCGATGGCGTTGGTGAAGCCCTGGATTACCTCGGGATACTCTGCCATGTAGCTTTGGGTGGCGAAATAGGCTGTATAGGGGATCTCGCCGCTTTCTTCGCCGATGGAGCAGAGGATGTGTCCTTTCCCTGCCAGTTCCACCTCGGTGGCGGTGGGTTCAAACAGCGCCACATAGTCGCCGTGACCGCCGGTGAAGGCACCGGCCATCATGTTGAACTGCACGGAGGTATCCACCACGGCGTCCGCATGGGGTGTGACGCCGTTTTGCGCCATCACATATTCCAGTGTCATTTCCGGCACGCCGCCCTTACGGCCGCCGATGATGGTTTTACCCCGCAGGTTTTCCCAGGAAAAATCCTCGTCGGTGCGCCCTACGAGAAACGAGCCGTCCCGCTTGGTCAGTTGGGCAAAGATCACAGGATAGTCATCTTTGCCCTGATTATAGACATAGATACAGCTTTCCGGACCGGCCAGACCGATGTCGGATTGGCCGGAGACCACGGCGGTCATCACCTTGTCGGCACCGCCTCCGTTGGTCAGTTCTACCTCCAACCCTTCATCGGCGAAGAAACCCTGACTCATGGCCACGTACTGCGGCGCATAGAATACGGAATGGGTGACCTCGTTGAGGCGAACCACAGTGGTTTCACTTCCGCTGCCGCAGCCGCACAAAGCCAGCGGCAGCAGCAAAAGCGGCAGCAACAGACAGCAAAACAGTTTTTTCACGATTGTAACCCCCAAAAATGATGCAATATTTTTTCCGCCCGCAGCACCAGCCGGTACATGACCACGGCTGCGACGGCGAGAATCAGCACACTGGCCATCACCAGATCCATGTTGAACACCTGTGAGCCATAGACGATCAGATAGCCAAGCCCGGCGCGGGAGACGAGGAACTCGCCCATGATCACGCCGACCCACGAAAGCCCCACATTGACTTTCAGCGTATTGAACAGCGTGGGATAGTTGGCCGGAAACACCAGCATCCACAGCACCTGCGAGCGGCTTGCGCCCAGAGAGCGCATCAGCCGGATCTTCTCGGCGTCGGTGGATAAAAAACCTACGTGCATATTCAATATGGTAACGATTAGGGAAATGGCCAGCGTCATGACGATAATAGATCCGATGCCGGCGCCCATCCAGACAATGAAAATGGGGCCCAGTGCCGTTTTAGGCAATGCGTTAAGCACTACCAGATACGGGTCAAGGATTTGTGAGAGCGTATCACTCCACCACATGCATACGGCCACCAGTGTGCCCAGCGCTGTGCCAAGAGTAAATCCGACCACTGTTTCCAGACACGAAGTGCCGATATGGACAAGCAGCTCTCCGCCGCGGCACAGCTGCACAAAGGTGAGCGCCATGCGGCTGGGGCTGGAGATCAAAAACCCGTCGCTCCAACCCAGACGGGTGGACAGTTCCCAGAAACCGAACAACGCGGCCAGCAACGCCAGTTGGCACCAGCGAATACGGCGTGTGTGGCGTTTGCGCTGCTGCAGCCACGCCAGATGGGCTGCGGAAGGGGTGGGGAGTTCATGCATGAATGTCCAGCTCCTTCCAGATAGTATTGAAATGAATATGGAAAGTCGCCTCGTCGCGCCGCTGCAGCGGCGACAGCGAACGAAGTTCTTCCATGTCGTGGATGGATTTCACTACTGCCGGACGGTGGGAGAGAACGATGACGCGGTCAGACATGCTGATGGCCTCGGAAATGTCGTGGGTCACCAATAATGCAGTCTTTCCCTCGCGGCGCAAAATGGCATGGATATCCGCCGATACCGCCAGACGAGTCTGATAATCCAGCGAAGAAAACGGTTCATCCAGCAGTAGGATCCGTGGCTCGGTGGCCAATGTGCGGATCAGGGCGCAGCGTTGGCGCATACCGCCGGAGAGCTGTGCCGGACGCTTGTGCATGAATTCGGAGAGTCCGTAACGCTCCAACAGTTCCCGCACATAGGCGCGCTTGGCGGGCGTATCCTGCTTTTGCACCCGCAGACCCAGCGTTACGTTATCCCAGATCGTCTTCCACTCAAACAACTGATCCCGTTGAGGCATCAGTCCCACTTTGGCCGACGGAGCACTGACGTTTTCTCCGTCCACAATGACTTCGCCGCTGCTGAGCTGTTCCAGTCCGGCAACGGCGCCCAGTAATGTGGATTTTCCGCAGCCGGAAGGACCGACAATGCTGCAAAGCTCCCCCTCTTCCATGTCGAAGGAAACATCGCGCAGAGCCTCCACTTCGCCGTTGAGCGACTGATAGGTCAGCGCGGCGTTCCGGATTTGAATGATCATGCCTGTGTTATGCCTCCTTACCGGAGAAATCATCTCCGAGACTATGGTATGCGGCGCAGCGACAAAAGGGAACGGCAGGGATGAGCCTTGCAAAAGAGATAGCGATAGGCTAAAATAAAAACGTATGTGAATTTTCTGCGAAGGAAAGGAAGATGGCGATGGATATTCTGGAAAGCTTGCTGAACAGTTCCTCACACGCGATTTTTGCGCTGGACCGCGAAGGCATCGTGACCCATATCAACCGCCGGGCCAAGGAACACTTTGGCCTGTACAATCACAGCCAGCAGTCCCATGGAGCCGGTCGGCTGGAAAAGGGGGATCTGGTGATTCTGGCCACCACGGCGATGGGCGCCGACGATGGCGGATTGCAGCAGGAGGATCTGGAGGTGCTGGGCATCCGCGATAAAAAGATCCAGCCCGGTGATATGCTGGCGGCAGTGGGCGTATTTGACGATCCTGCCACGCGCCCTGTTTATAAGTTTCTTCGCCGTCGTGACGCCGGCGCGATGACGCTGGAAACCAATTGGGAAGGAATATCTATCCGCATCGCGGTGGATGGTAAAGAGGCTTCCGCCACGGTGGATGGAACGACCTATGCCATCAGCTACTTCATGTCCATCTGCCAGTGTGTGGTACTCAGTGCCAAGACGCGGAAAGTGAAGTTTTGGGAGGAAAAAGGTTATTCCGCCCGCAAGGAGGGCGCGGGAAATCTGCTGCGCGGTGCCACGTTTCAGGCCAAAAATCCCGATGGCGAAATCGATGTGGTGGGATACTATTTCCGCGAATTCTTCGAAGGTGACCGGTTTGAGCAGCATCTGCAGGATGTGCTGAGTGGTAAGGTGTCCCATTATGAGGACGAGGAATATGAGATCAACGGCTATGCCTTGGCGGCGTCCATTCTTCCGGTGGAAGAGACGGATGGCGTTGGGGGCGTCATTGTCAAATTCCGCCGCTTTGAAGACATCAAGACCACCATTCTGGAGCGCAACACTGCCATTTCTGTGGCGGAGCGCCGTTATCGCGAGGCGAAGCAGGGGGATGCAGCGGAGGAGAACGACTTTGCGACCCTATTTGGCAATTCTGCCGCCATGGCGGAGGTAAAGCGCTATGCTTACCGCCTGTCTCAGTTGGACTGTAATGTGCTTATCACCGGTGAGAGCGGTACGGGCAAGTCCTTTCTGGCACAGGCAATCGTAAAGCAGCAGCCCCGCCGTGGTCCATTCATTACGGTGGATTGCACCACGGTGACGCCCACACTCTTTGAAAGTGAGATGTTCGGCTATGTGGGCGGCGCATTTACCGGCGCAAATCCCAAGGGCAAGGCCGGCTTTTTTGAAGAAGCGGATGGCGGCACTATTTTCCTCGATGAAATTGGTGAGATACCGCTGAATATTCAGGCGAAGCTGCTGGGTGTGATCCAGAATAAGACACTGACTCGCGTTGGTTCCACCAAGACGGTGCCGGTGGATGTGCGCATTCTGGCTGCCACCAACCGCAACCTGCGCGAAGAAGTGACGGCGGGCCGCTTCCGTCAGGATCTTTACTACCGCCTCAGCGCCTTTTCGCTGGAGCTGCCGCCACTGCGCCAAAGTCAGGAGGACATCTATTTCCTTATCAACAATTTGTTGGACAGCATCCGCAAAAAGTACGGTATGCCGGATAAATGTCTCAGCGGCGAGGCGTTCAGCCGGCTGTTGGCCTACGATTGGCCGGGCAACATCCGTGAGCTGGAAAATGTACTGGAGAGTGCGGTGGCTCTGTCGGAATCGGACATTATTTATGCCGAGCATATCCGTCTGGAGAGCGAGCCGGTGCACATGACGCTGAAGGAACAGCTGAAAGCGGAAGAGAAACGGATCATCCAGCAGACCCTGAGCCGCTGTGATGGCAGCCGCGTGGCTGCTATGGAGCAGCTGGGACTGTCAAAAACGGTATTTTACGGGAAACTGAAGGAGTACCGGCTGGGTTGATTTCCGAAAAATAGAACGATAGTCCCAAAAACAGGAAATGAAGTTCTGAAAATAGAACTGTTTGCGAAAAAATTATAGGCAGGACGAGAACTTATTCTTATTCTGCCGAAAAATGCAGGAATAAAACGATTTTTCCGTCGTTGGATTTGTCAAAAAAGAGGCAAGTTTTTTGTGACCTGTTCCAAAGTTTTACCAGAATGAAAGAATTGGCACAAAAATTGCTATATACTAAAAACGTACGAAACGGCAAACCCCGATTCGTCAAAAGGAGTGATCTTTCAAATGAAGTTCTGGAAAATGAACGGAGCAGGCAACGATTTTGTCATCATCAACAACATGAACGGTCAGATCAACCCCGAGAAGTACGGTGTGATCGCCAAAACGCTGTGCGAGCGCCACATGTCTATTGGTGCTGACGGCATGATGTTCGTGGAAAAGCCGCAGGGCGATGCGGATTACCGCATGGTATTTTATAACTCCGACGGCAATATGGGTGAGATGTGTGGCAACGGCGCCCGCTGCATCTGCCGTTTCGGCTACGAGACCGGCCTGGCCGGCGAAGTGCAGACGGTGGAGACGACGGCCGGTGTTGTGATCGGCTACCGCATGAGTGAACGGTTGTACAAAATCCGCCTGAACGATCCTTCTGTGCTGGAAGTGAACTATCCCGTGGAGCTGGATGGCACCATGCGGGAGTGCGCTTATGTGGAACTGGGCAATCCCGGTATTCCCCACGCCGTTGTGCCTATCGTGGGCCTGGCTGACTTCCCTGAGCGCCTGCTGTTCGATATGGGCCGCAAGCTGCGCTATCACGAGGCGTTCCCCAAGGGCGCCAACGTTAACTTCTATGAGATCACCGGCGAAGACGAGATCTTCGAGCGCACCTATGAGCGCTATGTGGAAGATTTCACCTATGCCTGCGGCACCGGCACCGGCTCTGTGGTCAGCGTGCTGACCCGTAAGGGCTTGGTCAGCGGCAAGAACGTGAAGGTCAATATGACCGGCGGCCAGCTGATCATCGATGTGGATCACGAAGGCGACCGGATCAGCAATATCTACCTCACCGGCCCCACCAACATGGTGTGCTGCGGCGAGGTCACCGATGAGGATCTGAACATTTAAACTGTATGTTAAGCAAAAACAGCTTTTCATAAATAAAAAATCAACCACAAAATCTGTTAGGAGGAGTTTCAATCTATGGATAAGAAATCCGTCATGAAGAACTATGCGTTCCTGGCTATCCTGCTGGGCGCAATGGTTCTGGGCTGCATCGTCGGCTGGCTGGCCCCCGGCTTTGCTACCGCTATCAAGCCTCTGGGCACCGTGTTTATCAACATGATGTTCTGTGTGGTCGTTCCCCTGGTTTTTGCCTCTATCTCCACTTCCGTCGCCTGCACCAAGAGCCGTGCACGTGCCGGTAAGATCATGGGCACCACCGTCGGTACCTTCGTGGTTACCGGTGCTATCGCCGCTGTCATTATGTTCGTGATCCTGAAGATCGTTCCCCCTGTTCTGGAGCCCTGGACTGACATCGCCGGCGAAGAGATGGGCGAGTATGCCTCCCTGTCTGACATGATCGTCAACTTCTTCACCGTCAGCGACTTCTCCGGTCTGCTGAGCCGTCGCGCTATGCTGCCCCTGATCGTGTTCTCCGTGCTGTTTGGCTTCTCTGCCAACCTGGCCGGCGGTCCCGAGGGCCCCATTGCCCAGTGGCTGAGCGCCCTGAGCGACGTGATGATGAAGTTCGTCAAGCTCATTACCTACTACGCTCCCGTGGCTTTCTTTGCCATCTTCGCCGACCTGATGGCCACCTATGGTCCTCAGATGGCCGGTGCTTATGGCCGCGCTCTGGCAGTGTACTATCCCCTGTGCTTCGTGTACATCTTCACTGCATTCCCCCTGTTTGCCTGGTTCGGCGGCGGCAAGGGCGGCATCAAGACCATGTTTGCTCACATCACCCGCCCCGCTGTTGTCTCTCTGGGTACCTGCTCTTCCGTTGCTACCATCCCCACCAACCTGGACGCTGCTGCTGATACCGGCATCTCCAAGGACGTTGCTGAAATGGTCTGCCCCCTGGGTGCTACCATGCACATGGACGGCTCCTGCTTCTCCTGCGTTCTGAAGATCATCTTCGTTTGGGGCGTGTTCGGCAAGCCCGTTGAGTGGACCTCCCTGCCTCTGATCGTTCTGGTCGCCGTTCTGTCCTCCGTGGGTATGTCCGGCGTGCCCGGCGGCGGCTACATCGGTGAGTACATCATCTGCTCCATCTTCTTCCCCACCCAGATCGAACTGGCCTTCCCCATCCTGGTTGCTATCGGCAACCTGGTCGATCCTCCCGCAACCATGATTAACTCCGCCGGCGACTATGTGGTTTGCTACATCGTCTCCCGCTTCGTGGACGGCAAGGATTGGCTGCAGAAGGCCCTGGCTGCCAAGAAGGAAGGCTAATTCCTACAGCAATATCCCTGCTCTTACTGCAAGAGTAATTTAAAAAATGGGGCGGGTGAGCCGCGGTGTGGTTGAGCCGCGGCTGCCCGCCACCTTCTCAAACCAATGGCACATTTTTGTAAAGAGAATCCCGCAATATCCGCATTTTATATTTAAATTTGAGCATACAGAGCCGTCCTTGCTTGACGACTCTTTCTATACACAGAACGAAGAGAAAGAAGGAAACTATCAATGATCTGCGACAACATCACGATCGGCCAGAATGGCCATCTGTATTTCGCCGGCCAGGATACTGTAGAGCTGGCCAAGCAGTACGGCACTCCTTTGTACCTGATGGACGAGGATAAGATCCGCGAGAGCTGCCGCGTTTATACCGAGGCTTTCAAAAAGCACTTTGGCGAGAATGCCCGCCCCCTGTACGCCTCCAAGGCCAACTGCTTCAAGCGTATCTATGAGATCATGCGCGAAGAGAACATGGGCATTGACGTGGTGTCCTCCGGCGAGATGTATACGGCCATTCAGGCCGGCTATGACCTGAGCCACGCCTATTTCCACAGCAACAACAAGACTGATGCCGACATCGCTTACGGCATGGATAACAACATCGGCTATTTCGTGGCTGATAACGTGGAAGAGATCAAGGCCATCGAGGCTGAGGCCGGTCGCCGCGGCATCAAGCAGAAGGTGCTGCTGCGCCTGACGCCCGGTATCGACCCCCATACCTATGAAGCCATTGCCACCGGTAAGGTGGACTCCAAGTTCGGCTCCGCCATCGAGACCGGCCAGGCCGAGGAAATCACGGTGTTCACGCTGGCTCAGTCCCATGTGGAGCTGATGGGTTTCCACTGCCACGTTGGTTCTCAGGTGTTCGGCGAGGATATCTTCGAGCGCGCTGCTGTGGTCATGCTGGAATTCGTGGCCGATATGAAGGCCAAGCACGGTTTCATGGCTCCTCAGCTGGATCTGGGCGGCGGCTATGGCGTGCGTTACGTGGAAGACGATCCCTATCTGGACGTGGATACCAAGGTGGGTCAGGTGGCTGCTGCCATTAAGGAAGCTTGCGAGCGACTGAACATCGAGATGCCCGAGATCCATATGGAGCCCGGCCGCAGCATCGTGGCCGCTGCCGGTATGACCCTGTATACCTGCGGCACCGTGAAGAAGATCCCCGGCTACAAGAACTACGTGTCCATCGACGGCGGTATGCCCGATAACCCCCGCTTCGCCCTGTATGGCTCCAAGTACACCTGCCTGGTGGCCAACAAGATGAACGAAGAGTGCGATTTCGTGGCTTCCATCGTGGGCCGTTGCTGCGAGAGCGGCGACATCATTCAGGAAGGCGTCAGCGTTCCTTCCAGCGTGGGCCGCGGTGATACCGTTGCCGTCTGCACCACCGGCGCTTACAACTACTCCATGGCCTCCAACTATAACCGCCTGCCTCGCGCTCCCATTGTCATGCTGCGCGGCGGCAACGAGAGCTATGTGGCCGTGCGCCGTGAGTCCTTCGCCGATTTGTGCATCAACGATCTGTAAGAAATCAAAAAAAGCGAGAGATATGGAGATATCTCTCGCTTTTTCAAAAAGAAAGGAGCAATCCCTATGCCTTTTGGTATTAACAAGCTGAACCTGGTGGCACCTACCGCCATTGAATATCTGCCCGCGCTGTCCCGCGAGCTGGGCATCGAACTGTATATCAAGCGCGATGATTTGACCTCCTGGGGTGCCGGCGGCAACAAGCTGCGCAAGCTGGAGTATCTGGTAGCGGACGCGCTGGCGCAGGGAGCTACCATGCTGCTGACGGTGGGCGGCGCCCAGACCAACCATGGCCGATTGACGGCAGCTGTGGCCGCTAAATACGGCCTGAAATGTGCCATCGCCGCTATCGATGAGTATCCCGGCGAGGTGTCCGCCAACATCCTGCTGGATCGCATCATGGGCTGCGACCTGATCCTTAAGAGTGATGACGGCCGCGATGAAAACCTGCAGTTTGAAGAGTTGTGCGCCCAGCTGATCGCCGAGTACGAAGCCAAGGGTGAAAAGGTGTACTACATCCCTATGGGCGGCAGCAATGCGTTGGGCGCGCTGGGCTACTATGACTGCGCTGTGGAACTGACGGAGCAGGCCGAAGCAATGGGTATCTCCGATGCCCGCGTCATCGATGCGGTGGGCTCGATGGGCACTTATATGGGTCTGTACTGCGGCTTGAAGAACGAGGGTTCTCCTCTGCGCCTGACCGGCATCGCCATTTCTCCCTTTGGCGACTATAAGGAAAAGCGCATCGTGAATTATTTCAACGAGATGAAGGAAACGTTCGGTATGGAAATCGACGCTGTGCGTGAGAATTTCGACATCGTCAAAGACTATACCCGCGGTGCTTACAACAATGCCTGCGCCGAAGTGCGTGAAGCCATTTGCCTGATGGCCCAGAAGGAAGCTATTTTGCTGGATCCCTGCTATACCGGCAAGGCGTTTGCCGGTCTTGTGGAAATGGTGAAAGAAGGCCGTATCGCCCAGGGCGAAAAGGTGATCTTCCTCCACACCGGCGGCTTCCCGGGTCTCTATACCCGCCATCACCGCGAAGCGTTCGAAGAAGAATTGCTGGGCGGCGTTCGTATTATCAAATAAGAGATTCTCTCCTAAAACAATAAGAAAGAGTGGCGCTTCACGGAAGCGTCACTCTTTCGCTATGCAGAAGTTATTTACCGCGCTTCGCTGCTTCTTCCCGCTCGCGGCATACGGCTTCCCAACTGGGCAGCGTTTCCAGAATGCGGGCCATATCGGAGAGCGCCGCGGGGATGTCGATGTTTTGTGGGCAAATGGCGGCACAGGCACCGCAGCCGATGCAGGCGGCCGGCCGCTTCTCCGGCGGCAGCGCTTCCACGCGCATGCCCAGCAGGAACGAGGGCGTCACCTTCAGGTCGTTGTAAAATGCCAGCAATGTGGGGATGTCCAGCCCCTGGGGACAGCCGTCGCAGCAGTAGCGGCAGGCGGTACAGGGCACGGAATTGGACAGCTGCGCGGCGATGGTGCGCAGTGCTTCCTGTTCGGTTTCGCTGAGCGGGCGGGGCGCTTCGAAAGTCTTTACATTGTCCACCATCTGCGCCATATTGGACATGCCGCTGAGCACCATGGTCACGCCTTCAATGCCTTGCAGCCAGCGGAAGCACCAGGCGGGGACAGACTCGTCACTGCGCAGTGCAGTGAGTGTGGATCGCATTTCATCGTTTAAATTGGCCAGCTTACCGCCGCGGACAGGCTCCATCACCCAGATGGGAATGTTCCACTTGTTCAGCAAAGCGCACTTGGCGCGGGCGTCCTGCAGCGTCCAGTCCAGATAGTTTAGCTGGATCTGGCAGAACTCCATGTGCTCACCGCAGTAGTTGAGGAACTTTTCCAGCACGGGAACGCTGCCATGGGTGGAAAAACCCAGATGCTTGATGCGGCCCAAGCGCTTTTGCTCCAGAAAATAGTCCAAAATGCCCCACTGGGGATCCATGTACGTGTCGATGGAACGCTCATATACGTTGTGCAGCAAATAGAAGTCGAAATACTCCACGCCGCACTTTTCCAGCTGCTCTTCAAAGATGGCAGCGGGGTCGTAGCTGCTGGCGATCTGGTGGCCGGGATACTTGGTGGCCAGATAGAAACTCTCGCGGGGATATTGGCTCAGCACGCGGCCGATGACCCGCTCGGAGTTGCCCTGATGGTAGGGATAGGCGGTGTCAAAATAGTTGATGCCATGTTCCATGGCGTAGGCGGTCATCTGTTCCACCTGCGCCTCATCGATGGTGACGCCATCGGCAAGCAGAGGCAATCGCATGGTGCCAAACCCCAGCATGGACAGTTTAAGATCCTGAAACTGTTTGTAGATCATAGCGGATTCCTCCTTGCTTTATTTCTTCTCTCGTCGCACAAAACGGATCTGGCACACATCGTCACCGCGGGCGATGGTGGCGGGCAGATCCAGTTCGCACCCGAAACTCTCGGCGATGCCGCGGTCACCGCACATGGCATGGTCGCACATCAGCTGGATTTCCTCATCGCTGCAGCCTTGCTTCTGCCAAGCCTTCACCAGCGGGCAGTAATGGAAATCGATGTCCAGATTGTCATCGGTGCAGCGCTTAATGTCCATTTCGAACACCCACTGGGCGGCCTTGCTGAACAGGGTTTTCTTCAAGCCTTTCAAAGAGTCCCCGCCGCCGGCCTTTTGACGCAGATTGGCGCCTTGATATAAGCCGCAGCGCTTGATAGCGGCCGGTGCATACTCCTGCGGCGCCAGACCTTTTTTAGAGGCCTCGTCGCACAACAGATACATCCACAGCGCACGGTGTTCCAACTGTTCACGAATCGCTACGATCAGCGGATTACGGATTTTCGGCTCATTTTTAATGTTGCTCATGACAAGCCCTCCCTGTATCGGTCGATATAGAACAATTATATCACGTTTTTTAGAAGAAACCAAGAACTATGACGAACAAATGAAAGCATTTTCGGCAGTTCGCGAATTGCCTTTTGTGCTGTGCTGTGTTACACTATTTACATACCATGAGCGAAAGAGAGTCATTATGATCGTAAGTTGGGAAATTACTATTCCGCCCCTGACCGGCGATGAACCCCGCCGGGCCTATGCGTGTTTGCCGGAGGGGTGGGAAGAAGATGATACGCGCCGCTATCCGGTGCTGTATATGTTTGACGGACACAACGTCTTTTTTGACGAGGATGCCACCTATGGCCGCAGCTGGCGCATGGCGGAGTATATGGAGCAAACGCAGACGCCGCTGATCGTGGTGGGTATCGAGTGCAACCACAGCCCCGATGGCGGACGACTGTCGGAGTATTCTCCCTTCACGGTGTCGGAACCGGCGCTGAACGGCGGCCGTATTATTGGCCGCGGCCGCACTACTATGGAGTGGCTGGTAAACGAGTTCAAGCCCCTGATCGATGAAGTCCTGCCGACATTGCCGGATCGGGAGCATACCTTTATTGCCGGCAGTTCCATGGGCGGGCTGATGAGCCTGTACGCCGTGACGGAATATAACCACGTGTTCTCCCGCGCCGCTGCACTGAGCCCCTCCATCTGGTTTGCTACCGAGCGGCTGGACCGGCTGCTGCGCACAGTACCGCTGGATCCCGACACGGTGATCTATATGGACTACGGCTCCAACGAGATGAAATTCCATCCCAACATGAAAAAGCAGTTTTCCCGTGTGACTGCCCGGCTGCTGGAGCGGGACGTTCACCTGACGGCGCGCATCGTGCCCCACGGTGACCACTGTGAGGCCTGCTGGGAACAGCAGATCCCCTTTATGATGGAGACATTCTTTTACGATTTGGAAGAGTGAGGAAAAAAGCATTGGAAAAACGATATTTCAGAGAATATAGCGCAGTGCTGGGCAGGGATATGGAGTGCAAGGTCTATGGACATGCCGGCAGACCGTTCCTGTTCGTTCCCTGTCAGGACGGCAGATTTTTCGACTTTGAAGACTTCCACATGGCGGAAGTGTTCGCTCCGTGGATCGATAACGGTGAGGTGATGGTCATCGCCATCGACACGCTGGATCAGGAGACTTGGTCCGGCCACGGTGATGCCTATTGGCGTGTCCGCCGCCACGAGCAGTGGATGCACTATATCGTCGACGAGATGGTGCCTTTCATCCGCGGCATTTCCGGCCGCAATGATATTGTGGCTTTCGGCTGCAGTTTGGGTGCTACCCATGCGGTGAACCTGTATTTCCGCTTCCCCGATCACTTCACCGGTCTGCTGGCCCTCAGCGGCATCTACAATGCTGACTATGGCTTTGGCGGCTACCATGACGAAGTGGTGTATCAGAATTCCCCCGTCCACTATCTGGCGGGGCTCAGCGACGGCCACCCCTATATTGAAAAGTACAACCGGGGCCAGAGCATTATCTGCGTGGGCCAGGGCGACTGGGAACTGCCGGAAACCACGCGCCAGCTGGCAGACATTTTCCGCGCCAAGGGCATCAATACCTGGGTGGATTTCTGGGGTTATGACGTGGCCCACGATTGGCCCTGGTGGTATAAACAGGTAGCGTATTTCCTGCCCAAACTGTTGGAAGACTGAAACAACAAACAATTTTACATAAAAAGGAGACAATACCCATGAAAAACGTGGTTTTTATTTCCCCTAACTTCCCCACCAACTACTGGCAGTTCTGCCGTGAGCTGCGCAATAACGGCATGAACGTGCTGGGCATCGGCGATCAGCCCTACGATGAGCTGAATCCCGATCTGAAGGCCAGCCTGAACGAATACTACAAGGTCGGCAGTCTGGAAAACTATGACGAAGTCTATCGCGCTGTGGCGTTCTTCATCTTCAAGTACGGCCCTATCGACTGGCTGGAGTCCAACAATGAGTACTGGCTGGAAAAGGACGCCGCGCTGCGTACCGCGTTTCATATCACCAGCGGTTTCCAGACCGAGGATATGCCCCGCATCAAGTATAAGTCCAAGATGAAGAAGTATTACCAGAAGGTGGGCATCCCCACCGCCCGCTACCATCTGGTCACCGACGATATCAAGAAGTGCCGTGCTTTCCTGAAGAAGGTTGGTTATCCCGTGGTGGTCAAGCCTGATAACGGTGTGGGCGCTGCCGCTACCTATAAGCTGAAGAGTGACGAGGATCTGGTGAACTTCATGGCCACCCGTCCCGCCGGCGTACCCTATATCATGGAGGAGTTCGTCAACGCTGAGGTCAACTCCTACGACGCTATCATCGACTCCAACGGCGAACCCATCTTTGAAACCGGCAATGTGACCCCTGACTCCGTGATGGATATTGTCAACAACAACGATAACTCCATCTACTATATCGTCAAGGATCTGGCCGACGATGTCCGCGAAGCCGGCCGCGCAACGGTGAAGAGCTTTGGCGTCAAGAGCCGCTTCGTCCACTTCGAGTTCTTCCGCCTGAAGGAAGACCATGAGGGTTTGGGCAAGAAGGGTCAGGTCATGGCGCTGGAAGTGAATATGCGTCCTTGCGGCGGCTTCACTCCCGACATGATCAACTATGCCTACAGCACCAACGTTTATAAGATCTGGGCTGACATGATTGCCTATGACTCCAGCCAGATGAGCGTGGGCGAGCATCAGTTCTGCGCCTTCGCCGGCCGCCGTGACGGCAAGGAATTTAAGCTGGACCACGAGACTCTCATGGCCAAGTATAGTGCCCATATGCGTATGGCAGACCGTATGCCCGATGCCCTCAGCGGTGCCATGGGCAACCAGATGTATGTGGCTACTTTCCCCACTCGTGAGGAGATGGACGCCTTCTACGCCGACGCCCTTGCTTGCAACTAAGCAAAGAGAAAAATCCCCGACCGACCTGAACTGCAACCCGTCAAGCGGACAATGAAAAAATATAAAGTTTTTCGCGACTGGCAACATCTGTTGCCAGTCGTTTTTTATGCAGCGAGAAATAGATTGTGCTTTTCGAAGGGCGTAAGAGCACC
>SVLK01000011.1 GCA_015067975.1 Oscillospiraceae bacterium
ATCGAAAGAAGGCCGGGTATACGCAGGAAGTATTTGCTGAAAAAATTGGCAAAAGCGTCAACTTCATCGCGCAGGTCGAAGGCACAGGCACCACTCGAGGTGTGTCCCTGGAGACTTTGTTTAAGATAGCCGATATTCTTAATATCCCGCCCTCCAAGCTCTTGGAAGAGGATTAAGGTTACTGGGTTTATCTTTGTTTATGGCATCGCACGCCTTGCGTTACCTTGACGAAGAAAACTGTTGACTAACCTTGAAACCAGAGTTACTATCAACACGCAGACAGCAGTCGAGCCTCGTTGGTGCATTCCAACGAGGCTCGATTTATGACCACAACAAGCACCACAGACACCGCCGGGATACGCTCGAACAATGGACAAAAGAGGTCACAAGACCATTCGATTATTAGACGAAAGGGTTAGAAATGGCTGAAAATCGGTATAAATCATAGCTCTCTATTCATTCGCATCCGTAAGGTCGTCGGTTCGATCCCGATTAGGTCCACCAAAAAAAGAACACCATCCGATGGATGGTGTTCTTTTTTTGCTTAAACAGTTTACACGTCCGCTTTTCTTCTGTGCATATACTCGAACCAAGCCAGATATTCGCCGCCCAAGCGGTTCATCAGCGCTATTGCCTCATCCTTGCGGGTCGAAGACAACTGCAGACACTGCTGCGCCAGCTGATACTTGCGCGCCACACTCATCTTAGCCAGTTCCTCGTCAGTATAGCTGCCGAGACTTTCCAGTTGGCAACGGGTCTTAAAGAACCGAACAAAGGCCTCTGCCGTTTCCTGTCCCACAATAGGCCCCAGCAGAGCAAAATCGTTGCCGGAACTATCCAGCACGCGGGAGGCCATCTCCCAGCGGCGGGGATCGGCATTTCCTTCCGTTCCGGTATAGGGCGTACGCAGATAGAGGTCATTATTGGCCAGAAACTCCATGACAAAGGGGTTCATTCTGTGTTCTACCGCCCAAGGCATCCAGTTTTCTACCGTGGTGCGGATGTAAATGTGGGCAAAGCGGCCAAACAGCGGCTCTGCCAAATCGTGGGCAGCACTGGATTCGCTGCGCTCATTGCCGGCAGCAACAATGCGGGCATTGCTCGGCAGCGGCCAGCGGTTATTGACAAAGCGCTCCAGCACGATTTTAAAAATCACCGATTGGGTCTGCTTGGTGGCATTGGTCAGCTCGTCAAAGAACAGGATATGGAGCTTTCCGTCCTGACACAGCTCTTCCAGCTTAATGAGCCATACCGGTTTGATATCCACGATCTCGCTGCGCGTTTCATTGTAGACAGCGCGGCCGTTGATGGTCTCCGGCGTTTCGTTGACCAGTTCAATGTCCAGTGCCTGCGGATCGATCTGCCGGACGCGGTCACTCTTACCGTCACCGGACAAGCCGTGAAGAAACACCGGGATATTGGCCTCCACATAGGCACGGATCAGCGAAAGTTCATCGTGGCGCCCCATGCGGAAATCGGTAAAATCCGCATCCTCTTCCGGTACAGCCACATCACTCAGGAATCTCTTTTGCAGATATTCTTCCGCCTCTTCCCGCGTAAGACCGGCAAACAACGCCATACAGCTGATCAGCAATCCCTGCTCCTCATCATACAACCAGCGCACCGGACGCATCTCCAGAAAAACATCCTCGCCCTCACCGACAACTGTTCCGTCACTCAGGTGCACAAAGCCGGTCTGAGTAGGTACTGCCGTAATGCAGATGATCTCTTTTGCTCCCAAGCGGTAGACAGGCCGGTCATTGCCCGCAACGTATACCGTGCGCTCCGTGTTGTGCAGCGCCCCGCGCGCATATTCCCGCTGTGCCAGCGATCGCATACTCTCATCCAGCACCGTATAGGGATACTGTCCGTATTCCACGATCGTCACTTTGCCGTCATTCTGCCGACGGCCCAGCAGCGCTTCATCGCCTTCATCCAGCCGCAGCACCGGACGCGCCGCACAGACGCTGCAGGGGTCTGCCGTGCCAAAGCGGCTGACAACACCTTTGCTCAAAAAGTAGTTAATGCAGCGGCCATCAACGAGAAAGCCGTCATCCTCCGCTGTCAGCAGCGCAAGGTCTGCCGCCGGCGCAGCCGCACCTACCGTTTCCAGCACAGGCAGCCCCTGTCCAAACACCTGTTCAGGTGATAAGAAAATCGACTTCATATTTTTCCTTCTCCTCGCTTGCTTTCACATAGATCACACGCCCGCCCTTGGGATGGATGGTCATGTTGCCGTAAACCACCCAGACCGCATCACAGTGCTGTTCCGGCATTTCGGCATAACCGTCAGTGAAAATGATTTGGTTTTCCGCATCACCAGTAAAGGCGTTCACTGCTACGGTAAAATCGGTGCCGCCGCTGCCCTGCAGCACCAGCTTTTCAATGTCTTCTTCGGTGGTTACATCTTGAAATCCGTAAAAACGTGTGTCGAAGCAGCCTACACGCACCACCGCGTCCTGCTGCAGCAACCCTTTGACGGCTCGCACAAACCAGCGCAGCAATTCGCCGTCTACTGACGCACTGGTATCCAGCAAAATCTCCGCCCGCGCCACAGGATAGGGGCGAAAATCGTAACGCAGCATACCGTCGCGAATGGTATTGCCCGCAAACCAGTCAAAGTCCACCTGCATACTGGGCTCCAGCATCTCTGCAAGGCCTGCCACCGCAGCGGCAAGGCCCGGATCGTCAAGGGGAATTTCTTTCGCTCCGCTCTCCGTTCCCCCGCATTGGCTATGCTCCAAAGAATCTACTTCGACGGTTTCGACTGTGACGCTGCTGCTTTCGTTTTCATCTAATCCCAGCAGCACATCGTACATTTTCTCTGCGCTCAACTGCTGCGCCCCTCTGCGAAGAAGCACA
Organism: Oscillospiraceae bacterium; assembly: GCA_015067975.1. Classification (GTDB taxonomy): domain Bacteria; phylum Bacillota; class Clostridia; order Oscillospirales; family Oscillospiraceae; genus Vescimonas. The sequence continues at coordinate 2,863 of SVLK01000011.1, forward strand.
CCTTCAGGCAGTTGAAACCCTTCTTCGCGCAGCATGGCGTCCACCACAGCGTCACAGGCACGATTCCATGTGCTGCGTGTCCGTTCACCGCGCCGATAAGCGTGTGCCAGTTGGATATGCAGTAATTGGCGAGCCATATAATAGGTTCGCTCTTCCCTCTTGCGGCGGCGCAGCGCCGATTCGTTAAAGAAAATCGTGGTGCCGTCGTTGTCCGCCATAGTCACCGCGCCAGAGGGCTCCATGCGCAGCGTACGGATCCGTTCACTCCATTGAGGAAATCGCTCTGTTAAATCTTCCCGAATTTCCTGCAGATCCATACGCACACCGCCTTTCATACACTTGCACAATTTTATTTAGAATATCATCAAAGCAACAGGCGGTCAAGCCGCCGCAAGTCAAAGAAATGCCGCCCACCGGGGCGGCATTTCTCAGATTTTGATCCCTTCGCAGCTGAGCGAGGTAAAAATCCACATTTTTTTCAGACCGAATGTGACCTCTTCCTCAATCTGCAAAGGATAGGACGGAAGAAGAACATCGCCCACGTCGGTTGTTACTTTGCGGTACTTCTTTTCCTGCAGAAACTTTTCTTTCTGCCGCGGATGAGGCAGATAAACATGCAGATCCACCACCTCCAAGTCGGTGTTTTGGATCTCCACCAGTTCCACCAAAATCGTGTGGTTGTTTTTCTTGTCCATATACTCCAGCAGTTCGGGGGTATAGCGGATGGTCATATATCGTTCCTCCGTTATTTATTCTTCCGGCAAGCCATAGGTTTTCAAAATTTCGCGCAGCACCGTCATCGAACGGCGCAGATGCGCCTCTGCTTGCTCCAGCGTTGGTTTTTTATTTATTATACCTGCTGCGACCGCAATAAGCAAGCGGCAGCTTGGCACAGCATAACCTTTTCTTCTCTCTTCCATTACAAATTCTCCCTTTACTTCTCCTAATTGTTGTTCTATAATGTATTATGTTGGATTATGTGTCCACACTAAAAACATTATGACGAAAACCGGAGGGTTTCCATATGAAGAACTGCGCTATTGTAGGCATCAACTGGGGCGACGAGGGCAAGGGCCGCATGGTAGACTTGCTGACCCAGGACTATGATGTGGTCGTCCGCTATCAAGGCGGCGGCAACGCCGGTCACACGGTGGTCAACGAGCTGGGTAAATTTGCTCTGCATCTGCTGCCTTCCGGCATCTTCCGCAAGGGCGTGGTCAACATTCTGGGCAACGGTGTTGCTATGGACTGCGAAAACCTGTGGATCGAGATGCAGGATGTGATGAGCCAGGGTGTTTCTCTGACTCCCGAAAACCTGAAGATCAGCGACCGCGCTTCCCTGCTGTTGCCCTGGCACCGCGATTTGGACTCTCTGGAGGAAGCCCGTCTGGCAGATAAAAAGTACGGCTCCACCAAGCAGGGTATCGCCCCCTTCTATTCTGATAAGTACCAGAAGAAAACCGTCATGGCCGGCGAGCTGCTGTATCCCGAATATTTGAAGGCTCATCTGGCTGACATTCTGGAGTGGAAGAATCTGACGCTGGACCGCGTGTACGGTGCCAAGACCTACACGTTGGACGAGGTCATGGACTGGATCAATGACTTCGGCGAGAAGATCAAGCCTTATGTGTGCGATACCGGTGCTTTCCTGCGCAACGCACAGGCTGAGGGCAAGAGCATCCTGTTTGAGGCTCAGCTGGGTGCACTGCGCGATCTGGACTACGGTATTTACCCCTATACCACCTCTTCCAATACCATCGCCGCCTTTGCCGGTGTGGGCAGCGGCCTGCCCTCCGCCCGCATTGAAGAAGTCGTCGGCGTGGTGAAGGCCTACTCCTCCTGCGTGGGCGAAGGTCCCTTCCCCTGCGAGTGGTTTGGTGAGGAGGCCGAGAAGCTGCGTGAAGCCGGTGCCGAGTACGGTGCCAAGACCGGCCGTCCCCGCCGCGTCGGCCCGATCGACATCGTTGCCACCCGCTACGGCGTACGGCTGCAGGGTGCTACCAATATTGCACTGACCAAGCTGGATGTGCTCAGCTACATGGATAAGATTCCCGTCTGCACCCGCTATGAAGTGGAAGGTCAGCTGACCGATGAGTTCCCCTTCCCCGTGCTGCAGAGCAAGGCCAAGCCCGTCATCGAGTATCTGGACGGCTGGCAGTGCGACATCTCCAAAATCACCGAGTGGGACAAGCTGCCCGCCGCAGCACAGCGCTACGTGGAATATGTGGAACAGGCCATCGGCTGCCACATCGGCTACGTTTCCGTGGGTCCCGAGCGCGACAGCATCATTCTGCGCTAAAGTTTGATTGGAAAGGACGGCTCTCCCTATGGCAAGAGACCGCTATGAATCTCCCCTGTCCTCCCGCTACGCTTCCAGCTATATGCTGCAGCTGTTCTCCGCGTATGAGCGAATTCGCACATGGCGCAAGCTGTGGGTGGAGCTGGCTCGTGCCGAACACGAGCTGGGCCTTCCCATTACCGCCGAGCAGGTAGCCGAACTGGAGGCTCACACCGACGATATTGACTTCGACATGGCCGCCGCTCGCGAAAAAGAAGTGCGCCACGATGTGATGGCTCATGTCTATACTTACGGCAAGGCTGCCCCCTCCGCTGCCGGCATTATTCATCTGGGCGCCACCAGCTGCTATGTCACCGACAATGCAGATCTGGTGATCTATCGCAAGGGTCTGCAGTATCTGCGCGGTGAACTGCTGGCCGTGATGAGCAATCTGGCCAGATTTGCCGACACTTACAAAGACATGCCCACGTTAGGTTACACGCACTATCAGCCGGCACAGCCTGTCACTGTAGGCAAGCGTGCCACCCTTTGGCTGCAGGATTTCCTGGCAGATCTGGAGGAGCTGGACTTTGTCATCGACAGCATGCGATTCCTTGGCTGCCGCGGTACCACCGGCACCGAGGCCAGCTTTATGGAGCTGTTTGAGGGCGACGGAGAAAAAATCGACGAGATGAACCGCCGCATCAGTGCTGCCTTCGGTTTTGACAAGCGTTTTGCCGTGTGCGGCCAGACCTATCCGCGCAAAACCGACAGCCGCATCCTCAATGTGCTCAGCTCTATTGCGCAGAGCTGCTACCGCATGGCCAACGATATTCGTCTTTTGCAACATGACCGACAGGTAGAAGAACCTTTCGAAAAGGATCAGATCGGCTCGTCCGCTATGGCTTATAAGCGCAACCCCATGCGCTGCGAGCGTATCTGTTCACTGAGCCGCTATCTGATGGCCGATGCGCTGAATGCCCCCATGACCGCCTCTACCCAGTGGATGGAACGCACGCTGGACGACTCGGCCAACCGTCGCATCTCTATGCCGGAAGGGTTCCTGTGCGCTGACGCTGTGCTGCGTCTGGCCCGCAATGTCACAGACGGACTGCATGTTAATGAAAAAATCGTGGATCGTACCTGCCGTGAATACATGCCCTTCATCGCCACGGAAAACCTGATGATGGAAGGCGTCAAGCGCGGCGGCGACCGACAGGAGCTGCACGAGATTGTGCGCAAGTGCTCTATGGAGGCCACTGCCCGCATGAAAGAGGGCGAAAACTGTGATTTGCTCAGCCGTTTGGCTGCCACCGGCGCTTTCTCCATGACGGAGGAAGAAATGGCCGCGGTTCTGGATCCCAAGCTGTACATCGGTCGCTGCGCCGATCAGGTCACGGAGTTCCTGCATCAAATCACGCCGATGCTCTCCGAGGCCAGCGAAAAGGGCGAAGATATCAGCCTTTGACAGTTAGTAAAGCCTGACACCGAAGTGTCAGGCTTTTCTTATTTCTCAGGCAAATCCATCAGCATATTCATGGTTCGGAAAATTTCTCCGCAGACAGGGCATTTCCAATCATTGTTGCTTTTCTTTGCCTTCTTATGGAGATAAGTCAGTTCACTTTTCCCACAGTGAGGACACAGCGTCGGCGTTTCTGTCCACAACCGTTTCAAAAAGCGCAGCTCTTCTTCCCTTGTTCTGTGAATCACTGCTTATTTCTCCCTTCGTCTCCGTCTGGTTGCTGAGGGGATATGCATTTCTTCTCTGTATTTAGCTACCGTCCGCCGAGCGATCTCCACGCCTTGCTGCGCCAGTAATGCGCTCAGCTTCTCGTCACTGTAAGGGTGCGCTCCGTCTTCCTCACGAAGCAGCGCCAGCAACTTCTGCTGTACTGCTTGCCGTGACACACCACCGGTTACTCCGGAGAAGAAATAGCGCAGCGGATAAGTGCCCTGCCGGCACTGCAGATATTTGCCTCGCAAAGCGCGCGTCGCCGTTGACGGGTGCATCTCCAGCTCCTGGGCCAGCTGCCGCAGCGTCATCGGTTCCAGTTCCGTCGTCCGCCCTGTGAAAAAGGCTTTCTGCCGCACTACCAGTAAGTCCGCACAGCGCTGCAGCGTATTGCCGCGACGTTCCAGATTCTGTATCAGCCACCGGGCCTGCCGCAATTTTTCACGCAAATATTCCTTCGTTTCTTCATCCCGGGCTTGCCGCAGCAGTGTTTCGTAGTAGGCGTTAATTGACAGATTTGGCATATAATACTCGTTGCGTACCGCCTGCCACGCGCCCTCGTGTTCCAGCACAAAAATATCCGGGCGCACATACAGCGTTTTTTCTGCACCGCCAAATCCGCTGCCCGGCCGAGGGTGCAGCTGCGCGATCTTTTCCGCAGCCGCACGCACTTGCTTTTCACTGCACTGCAGCGCGCGGGCAATCGCCCCGTAATGTCCGCGGCCAAGAGTCTGCAGGTGCTTCTGTACGATCGCCAGCGCCACCGGATCTTTCTCTCCGTTACGCTGCAGCTGCAAGGTCAGACATTCTTCCAGATTCCTCGCAGCTACACCGGCCGGCTCCAGGCTCTGCAGAATCTCCAATGCTTCCTCTACCATCGCTTGCGGTATCCGCAGCTGTGACACACTGTCCAGATCCTCCTGCGGCAGGTAGCCGTCCTCGTCCACCAGCCGCGCCATATACCGGCACAACGCCAGCATTGCTTTATCTTTCACCCTCCGGTCCAGCTGCTCGCACAAAAATCCACTCAGTTCTTCTGTATCCTGCGCCGGATCACCCCAGTCGGCTGCCGGTTCCGCCAGACGCATCCCATCGGCATCCAGCCACACAGCACAGCTCCGCAGCGCAGCATATTCCCTCTGCTTTGCTGTGTCTTCCCCTCGCTCCAACACAGGGTTTTCCTCCAGCGCTGCGTTCACATGATCCAACAGTTCCTGGGCGTTCATTTGCAGCACTTCCATCGATTGCAGCAGCTGCGGCGTCAGCAGCAATTCCTGCCGCAACTGTTGCTTTTGCTGCATTTTCATCTTCTCCGGAGCCATCCGAACGCCTCCTTTGTGCGGAATTTTTTCTCAGTATATCATATATCCGTAAGAAAACCCATACTTTTTGTCAAAAAGGTTGCCGCTGGGGACACTTTGTGCTAAGATGTGGTTGATTTCCAAGTCGGCCGCTCTGTTTTGCGACCGTCATTTGATGCAAAAGAGGGTATTTGCTCTATGAATTATAAAATGGTCATTCACACCATCGGTCAGGTGGTTTTGCTGGAAGCCGCCATGCTGGTGCTTCCGTTGTTGGTAGGTTTTTATTACCACGAAAATGCAGTCGGGTCCTATTTCATTGCGATTGCCGTAGCTGTTGTACTGGGCGGCGGCATGACAGTTTTGTGCCGCCCCAAAAAGCACGACATTTTTGCCCGAGAGGGGTTTACCATCGTTTCTATCAGCTGGTTGCTGCTCTCTGCCATCGGTGCACTGCCTTTTGTGATCAGCGGCGATATCGCCTCTTACGTGGACGCCTTTTTTGAAACTGTCAGCGGCTTCACCACCACCGGCGCCTCCATTCTTACTGACGTGGAGGCTATGAGCCGCTCCAATCTGTTCTGGCGCAGTTTCACCCACTGGGTGGGCGGCATGGGCGTTCTGGTTCTTGTCACCATGATCGCCAGTAAGATGCCGGATCGTTCTATGAACATCCTGCGCGCCGAGATGCCCGGCCCCATCGTGGGCAAGCTGGTGCCCCGGGCTAAGGACACCTCCCGCATCCTCTATCTCATTTATCTGGCTATTACTGCCATTGTCATTGTTTTGTTGGTGGCAGGCGGTATGCCTCTGTTTGACAGCGTAGTTCACGCTTTCGGTACCGCCGGCACCGGCGGCTTCGGCATTAAAGCCGACAGTATTGCCGGCTACAGTCCTTATTTGCAGTGGGTCATTACGTTCGGCATGTTGGCGTTCGGCGTCAATTTCAACATCTACTTTTTGTTGCTGCTGCGCCGCTTCGGCGAGGCCCTGCGCAGTACCGAACTGTGGACCTATCTGGGCATTGTAGCTGCCAGCATCGCCGCCATTACGTGGAACATCTCTTCTATGTATGACTCTCTCAGCGACAGCCTGCGCTATGCTGCTTTTCAGGTCTCCTCCATTGTGACCACTACCGGCTATGCCACTACCGACTTTAACCTTTGGCCCAGCTTCTCCAAGGCTATCTTACTGCTGCTGATGTTTATGGGTGCCTGCGCCGGCTCCACCGGCGGCGGTTTAAAAGTCTCCCGTGTGGTAATCCTTGGCCAGATGATCTGGTCCGAGATCCGTCGCATGGTCCATCCCCGCGCCGTATCCGTGGTACGTTATGAGGGCAAAGTCGTAGACAAGGACACCCTGCACGGCACCGCCAGTTACTTCGCCCTTTACTCTTTGTGCATCATTGTTCCGTTCCTGCTGGTGTCGCTGGAGCCGTTCAGTTTTGAAACCAACTTTTCCGCCGTGGTGGCCTGCTTTAACAACATCGGCCCCGGCTTTGACATGGTGGGTGCCACCGGAAACTATGCCGCCTACTCCGATTTCTCCAAGATCGTGCTCTCCCTCGCCATGCTGTTGGGCCGTTTGGAAATTTTCCCGCTGCTGCTGACCTTTATCCCCGCCGCGTGGTACCGCAGATAATAACAAAACGAAAAGAGGACGTCCTGCAGGACGTCCTCTTTTTGCTTATCCGTAGCCGTGGTCAACGTGGTTCCATGCACCACTCTCATTGCGGACCAGAATCCACTTCCAGTTCTCATAGGTAGCGTTGGGATTCAGAGACCCGTCGCCGCCGGAGCGCCCGGTGGTAAAGGTGGAAGTCAAAACAATCGCATCTTCTGCATCGTATTGCGCAGCCCACGCATCATATTCCTTCTGTTTCTCGTCGCCCGCATACTGCAGTTCCAGCAGTTCACAGCCCTTGAAGTTCTTCTGGAAATAGCTGAGCACCACCGTCACCGCATCGTCGATCTCTTCAAAGGTGTAGAGATTCGACGGCACCTCCAATATGCCCACGTTGGACACCTTTCCGCCACAACCGGCCAGACAAAGCATGGATACCGCCGCCAGCAGCGCAGCCAACCATCGTTTCATCATATAGCCTCCTCTTTATCGCGACTCAACCTTCGGCCCAGGTAACGTACTTGCCGTAGTGATCGGTAAATATCTGTTCCGGCTTCACACCCAGCTCCACCAATACGGCAATGGTTCTGGTAAAATCGGGATAGAAGTTATCGATCCACGCACCATGTGGTTCAACGTCCACATCAATATAGACGGTGCTCTGCACTCCTTCTTTCTGCAGAGGCTGGCGGACTCCGGCACCGGCGTTCAAATCGTCCAGAATGGCTTGATACAGTTTCTGGGCTTCTGCCGCCGTCAGCTGCCGCTCCATCTCGAACGCCTTTCCGCTCAGATATCCGCCACGGATCTGGCTGATGCTGACAGCGCTATTCTCGTTCAATATCGTATAATAACGAACTTCCTTGGCAGCAATTACCGCTTTGGCCGCATCGTAGATCAGCTCGCTCTCCGCCGCATCATCCCACGCCAGTGTATAGCGGCGGCTGAAGATCGCGCCGTTTTTCAGTTCATAGGTAATGTTGACCCGGTAGCCCTCTTCCGTCCCTTCCGGCACCCGGCCGTCTGCCACGATAGCCTCGTGCAGATCCAGCACAGCGGCGATGCTCTCCGGTGTCGTCGCGTCATAGACACGCACGTCTTCATGAGACATGTTGATATCCACACTCACCACATCGGCCATATCGGGAACGCGGGTTTCGTAGCCGGTGATATCCATCCGCACTGCCACGCACACCGCCACCAGCGCTGCGCTCAGGATCACAGCACTCTTCCAACCGGTGCGGAACACACGGAAGGACTTACGGATCAGCATTTCCGCGGCAAAGCTCCACAGTACGCCCATCAGCACCACACAAAACAGCAACAGCACGGTATGAACACTGTCGTTGCTGTTCATCACCAGCAGGCTGTAAAGACCGAAGCCAAAGGAAATGCCGCCGTAGACGGCGATACCGTAGCGGAAGATGGGCTTTGCCCAGCTGAAAGCCACAGGGTCAGCCGCGGATTCACTGGCACGCTTTTGATAGAGCAGGTATGCCAATGCCAAAAATACGAGAGCCAGCACCGTATAAACGGTCAGCGCCGGCCATGCATCGGAGTTCATCACGCGCGGTCCCGTTTCCCAATCATAATATACACCATTAACATACTCGTAGGTTTCCGTTGTGTAGACGGAATCTCCTAACACGTCACCCAGCATATACACCGGTGTCAGCCAACGGGTGATGGCAGGCATGGAACCGGAGTGATAGCCGAAATAGAACAGCTCACCCAGCGCCTGCAGCAGCACCGTCATGATGATGGCAAAACTGTTGGCGGCAGCATAGATCACCGGCACGGCCAGCAGCCAGCCGGTAAGCATGCAGCACAGAATGCCCAGCGAGAAGAAGAACAGTTCCAACAGCGTTGTTACCACGAACCACAGCAGCGTTGCTTTCACGTCCGCATTGTGGTGCAGCATCTGCACTGCCAGCGAGAGCAGCACCACCAGCGCCTTACCCGCCGTCAGCATACCCATACCGGCAAAGAAGTGGGAGAAGAACTGGGTGTGCCGCGTCACCGGCAGGCTATGCATCAAGCCGACAGAGCGGGCGTTCATCAAATAGGAATATAGGCTCATGGCCATCAGCAGGCCAAAAGCCACCGACATGGCAAGACTGCCCACCATCATCTGATAAATATAGTCGCCGGCATAGTTGCGATAGGACAAGTCACTCCACTGGATCACCGGCAGAAGAATGGTCCAGATGCCGGTATAGACAAACAGCAAGGGCCAGTAGCGCCGCACATCGGTGCGGACGAGGGTCTTGTCAAAGAATGATGTCGCGGACCGCATAGTCAGCACCTCCCATCTCGTAAATAAAGATCTCTTCCAGCGTCAGGGGGATGGCCTCCAGCAGCAAGGGATCCGTGATCTGCATGCGCCGGCGGATCGTTTCGGCGTTACCGCGGATAATATAAGTATGCACGCGGCCCACCTGCGAGCGGTGCAGGATCTGCAGCTCGGCAGGCAGCGTAGGCTCTTCTTCCGTTTTGTAGGCCACCTGCAGCTTCACCGTATTGTCCTGCAGGTCGGAAAGCGAGCGTTCCAGCAGCACTTTACCCTTGTTCATGATGCCCACATGGTCACATACATCTTCCAGTTCGCGCAGATTATGGCTGGATACCAGCACCGTGGTGCCGCGCTCGGCCACATCGGCCAGCAGCAGCGACCACACCTGGCGGCGCATCACCGGGTCAAGACCATCCACCGGTTCGTCCAGAATCAGATATTCCGGCAGGCAGCACATGGTCAGCCAGAAAGCCGCTTGCTTCTGCATACCCTTGGACATGCGGCGGATCATCTGCTTGTCATTCAGGGGGAACACCTGCTTCATCTTTTCATAGCGTTCCCAGCTAAAGGTGGGATACATGCCGGCATAGAGCTTTGCCATTTCGGCAATGGACGCCTGCGTAAAATAGTACCAGTCGTCACCGATCACCGTCAGGCGCTGCTTTACCACCGGATTCTCGTAAATAGGCTGACCGTCCAGCAGTACTTCGCCGCTGTCGGGACGGTATACGCCGGTCAAATGGCGGATCACCGTAGATTTTCCGGCGCCGTTGGGGCCTACCAAGCCGTAAACCGTGCCCTTGGGCACTGTCAGTGTGGCCTCATCCAACGCCCGAAAACCTTCAAAGGTTTTCACAAGGTTTTTTACTCCCAGCATCACTCGTTACCTCCTTCCCAAAGCTGCGTCCATTCCTGCGCTGTCATACCAAGACTGCGCAGCTCATCACGCAGCGGCCGCAGTTTTGCCTCCACTTCCGCGCGACGCACTTCATTTTGGTTCTCCATCTGCGCCACAAATGTTCCCTTGCCGGAAACGGATACAATGTACCCCTCTGCCTCCAGCTGAGAATAGGCACGCTGGATGGTATTGGGATTGATGGCCAAATCCACCGCCAGTGTCCGCACTGACGGCAGCTTGTCGCCGGCACGCAGCATGCCGGTGACCATCAGCTTGCGCAGTCCATCCTTTACCTGCTCATAGATCGGGCGTGTATCCCGATAATCTAAATGGATCATACGTCCTCTCTCCTCTCCAAGTGTACTAACTGTATTAGTACACTCAAAATAACATACCTGCTCCTGCCTGTCAAGTATTTCGCTGCCAATGTATCAAACTTTTTGAATCGGCGCATACTGTACGTATTCTTAATAGGAGTGTGATCATTTCATGCATGCTTTGGTAGAGCAAAAAACATGTATTCGCTGCGGTCTTTGTCCTCAGCTCTGCCCTCAGGTGTTTTCCATGGAGGACGGCGAAAGCGCGATAGCCATCACCGATCCGGTGCCGGAGGAATGCCTTGTGGCGGCACAAACAGCTGCTAACAGCTGTCCTGTAGACGCAATTCGCACCTATTGATGCCATTCATGCCTGTTTCACCTGCTTTTTTGCGCAGAAAATGCGCAAAAATTTCGCATTTTTTAAAATTTTTCTTTACAAGCGGCATTTCATGTGTTATTCTCATTGAGTACGCGAATCTGCGTAATATTCGCCCCTGTGCTTAGTCTCGCGGATCTTCACCGTCCCGGCACTCAGCCTGCGGGCAACATTTTGAGAAAGGTGGAAACACACTATGATGCTGAAAGATCAGAAGACCTCTATCATCGAGGCCAACCGCACTCACGAGACCGATACCGGTTCCCCCGAGGTCCAGGTCGCTATCCTGACCGAGCGTATCAGCCAGCTGACCGCTCACCTGAAGGTTCATCCCCACGACTTCCATAGCCGTCGCGGCATGCAGATGATGATCGGTAAGCGCCGTCGTCTGCTGGACTATCTGGCCAAGAAGGACATCGAGCGTTATCGTGCCCTGATCGCCAAGCTGGGTCTGCGTAAGTAAGCGAAAACAGGGTGGTGTGCTGCGCGCACCACCCTTCTTTCACATTTTCACACACCCCGTATGTGGAGCCACGCAAAGCCTTTAGCAGTTGAAAGTGGGCCAAAAAACGTGTTTTTGACCTGATTTCAAGTGCTAAATGGTGGGCTCCTCATACACAGAAAAATAACAAGAAAAGGAGTTTTACCATGTCTACCATTATTACCAAAAGACAATTCAACCAGTACCGCAAGTACGAGATGGAACTGGCTGGCCGTCCCCTGAGTCTGGAATTAGGCAAGCTGGCTGAGCTGGCCAACGCCTCCGTTATGGTCACCTACGGCGAGACCAGCGTGCTGTGCTGCGTCACCGCCGCTCCCCGTCCCCGCGACGGTATCGATTTCTTCCCTCTGAGCGTTGACTTCGAGGAAAAGATGTATGCTGTGGGCCGTATTCCCGGCAGCTTCAACCGCCGCGAAGGTCGTCCCGGCGAGAAGGGCATTCTGACCGCCCGCGTCATCGACCGCCCCATCCGTCCTCTGTTCCCCGGTGACTTCCGCAATGACGTGTCCGTGATGTGCACCGTCATGAGCGTTGACCACGACTGCTCCCCCGAGATCGCTGCCCTGATCGGCACCAGCGCCGCTCTGGCCATTTCCGACATTCCCTGGAACGGTCCCGTGGGCGCACTGAAGGTGGGTCTGGTGGACGGCCAGCTGGTGTTCAACCCCACCGCTGCGCAGCGCACCATCAGCGATCTGGACGTGACCGTGGTCTCCACCGCCAACAAGGTGGTTATGATCGAAGCCGGCGCCAACGAAGTGCCCAATGACGTCATGTTCGACGCCATCCAGAAGGCACACGAGGAAAACCAGAAACAGATCGCTTTGATCAACCAGATGGTTTCCGAGATTGGCAAGGCTAAGTTCGACTATCCCCACGCCGACTTCAATCAGGAGCTGTTCGACAAGATCGTTGCTGAATTCATGGAAGAAGCCAAGACTGCCATGGATACCGACGACAAGAACATCCGCGAGAGCCGCTGGAATGCCATGATCGAGAAGTGGCATGAGAAGTATCTGGAAGAGTATCCCGAGATGGATCAGTATCTGGAAGAGTTCACCTACAAGTTCCAGAAGAAAATCGTCAAGGCTTGGCTGCTGGAAGGCCACCGCGTAGACGGCCGCGCCAAGAACGAGATCCGTCCTCTGGACGCCGAAGTGGGCGTGCTGCCCCGCGTGCACGGCTCCGGCCTGTTCACCCGCGGCCAGACCCAGGTGCTCAGCGTTGCCACGCTGGATACCCTGAGCGCCAACCAGAAGCTGGACACCATCTGGGAAGAGACCGAGAAGCGCTACATGCACCACTACAACTTCCCCGGCTACAGCGTCGGTGAGGCCAAGCCCGCCCGCAGCCCCGGCCGCCGCGAGATCGGCCACGGTGCTCTGGCTGAGCGTGCTCTGCTGCCCGTGATCCCCTCCGCCGAGGAGTTCCCCTATGCCATCCGCGTTGTGTCTGAAGTGGTTTCCTCCAACGGTTCCACCTCTCAGGGTTCCATCTGCGGCAGCACTCTGGCTCTGATGGACGCTGGCGTGCCCATCAAGGCTCCCGTTGCCGGTATCTCCTGCGGCCTCATCCAGGATGACGACGGCAGCTTCACCACCTTCATCGACATTCAGGGCGTGGAAGACTTCCACGGCGAGATGGACTTCAAAGTGGCCGGTACCAAGAAGGGTATCACCGCCATCCAGATGGACCTGAAGAACGACGGTCTGACCATGGCCATCATCAAGGAAGCTTTGGACACCACCTACGATGCCCGCGTGCAGATCCTGGATCAGATCATGCTGCCTGTGATCGCCGAGCCTCGTGCCGAGGTGAGCAAGTACGCTCCCAAGATGATCACCATGCACATTGATCCCGACAAGATCCGCGACGTCATCGGCAAGGGCGGCAGCGTGATCCAGAAGATCGTTGCTGAGTCCGGTGCCAAGATCGACATCGATGACGATGGCACCATTCACATCGCCTCCCCCGATGCCCAAAGCTGCGCTATCGCTAAGAAGTGCATTGATGACATCGTGTTCGTGCCCGAGGTGGGTGCTCTGTACTATGGCCGCGTCGTACGCCTGATGACCTTCGGCGCTTTCGTGGAACTGGCTCCCGGCAAGGACGGTCTGGTTCACATCTCCAAGCTGGCTGAAAAGCGCATCGAGAAGGTGGAAGACGCCTGCAAGATCGGCGACATGATGTGGGTCAAAGTGACTGAGATCGATGAAAAGGGTCGTGTGAACTTGAGCCACAAGGACGCCGTCCGCGAAATCAAGGCCAAGGAAGCCGCCGGCGAAACCGTGAAGTAAGTATCCATTTTAAACGAAAAACACCCGAAATGCTGAGCATTTCGGGTGTTTTTATTTCTTTTGTTTACTTACAGAGGAAAGAGAACCAGCCTTCGCTCTGCCGCTCCTCCACGATCTCCCAGCCGTTTTGACGCAGCTTTTCTGCCACTTCGGCAGCACGGGTATCGATGATACCAGAGGTAAGGAAGTATCCGCCTTCTTTCAGGAAGGGACGTACCTGCGGCGCAAGGCCGATAATCACATCGGAAACGATATTGGCCACAATGATATCATACTGGCCACCCATCTCCTTTTGCAGCTGCCGATCCGACAGCACATCGCCCCAGCGGACGGTATAGCGATCGCGGCCAATGCCGTTAAGCGCTGCGTTTTCATAAGCCACATCCACGCACTTCTCGTCGATGTCGCAGGCGAAAGCGTGATCAGCACCCAACAGCAGCGCGGCGATGGACAAAATGCCGCTGCCGCAGCCCAGATCCAGCACACGCTGGCCGGGTGCCACATGTTTTTCCAGTGCCGTCAGGCACAAGCGGGTGGTAGCGTGGCTGCCGGTGCCGAAGGTCAGACCGGGGTTAAGGATCAGCGCGATGCGGCCGTGCGTCTTGGCACTTTCCCACTCCGGCACTACGATCAATCGATCACCGATCTCCATTGGTTTATAGAATTGCTTCCAGTTATTCTCCCAATCCGCATCATCCATGTTGGCCATGGTCAGCAGCAGCGTACCGCAGTCGCTGCGCTGTTTTTTCAGCTCACTGAGCGCCAGTCGGGTTTTTGCCACCAGATCCCAGCCCTCGTCATCGGCGCTGACATAGAAGGTGATCCGGCACACGCCGCGTTTCTCGGCCAGCAATTCCTCGTCAACATAGTCCCAGTATTGGCGGTTATTCTCCAGAAAGTCGTGGAAATCCCCCTCATCTTCAATGACAAGGCCGGTAATGCCCAGACTTTCTACCAGCTGGCTCACAGGATCAATGCCTGCCGGCGTCGTATCTACTTTTAATTCCAACCACTGCATACATTCATCTCCCTGTTACGTAAGTAAAGGGGGAGCACACTCCCCCTTTGACAGCTTATCGATGCTCGCCGATGAAGAACAGACCCAGCGTACCCAAGCCGGTGTGGCTACCGATCACAGGGCCGATATACTCGGCGCGAATATCTGTGACGCCAAAGCGCTCGCGCAGCAACTTGCTGACAAAATCCACATAATCTTCGCAGTCGGCATGGCAGATCAGCACCGTCTGGTCCGCCAGAGGTTTTCTGCCGGTCTTCTCCATCTGATTCACCAGCTCCGTCAAGGCCGCCTTGATGCCGCGGCTTTTAGAGACGCTCTCCAGATGGCCAGTTTCATTGACGCGCAGCACGGGCTTGATGTTCAGCATGGTGCCCACCAGCGCCGTAGCAGCGCTGATACGACCACCGCGTTTGAGCTGATTCAAGTCAGCCACGGTAAACCAATGAATGTTGTGAGGGATCAGCTCGCGGGTGAACTGCGCCACTTCCTGCAGTGTCTTACCCTTATTCTTTTCCTGCACGGCATAATACACCAGCAGACCCTGTCCGCGGGAGGCTGACAGAGAGTCAATTACCTCGATGGTTGCATCGGGGAACTCAGCACGCAGATCATCAGCAGCAATACAGGCAGACTGATAGGTGGTGGACAGAGCACCGGAGAACGCAATGTAGAGGATGTCCTTTCCTTCCGCCAGAATCGGGCGCATTGCATCGGCAAATGCACCTACACTGACCGCAGAGGTAGAGCACATGGCGCCATCGCCTACACGGCGGAAAAATTCCTTGGGATCCAGCTCAGAATGGTCGGGATTATTGACATAGGTAATATCGTCCATCACATAGCTCAGAGGGACTACGCACAAGTTAAGATCGGCAACCTCTGCAGCCGTCAGGTCGGCGCAGCTATCGGTCATGATGACATATTCACGCATTTAGTATTTCCTCCTTCGGGAATAGATGCTTTAGTATAGCATATTTTGTCAGCACAAGGAAGAGTTATAAAAAACTTTTCTTCCTAATATTGTATATTTTATTTTCCAACGCAGAACCGTGAAAAAATGGTAGCCACCAGATCTTCGCGAACGCTTTTGCCGTTCAGTTCACCCAGTGCCTCCAGCGCATCTTCGGTATCTGTCAGCACAGCATCAGGGGTCAACTCCTGCTCCAGCGCAAAGCGCGCTGCAGATACGGCACGCAGCGCACGCTGCACAGCATCCGCCTGACGTGCATTGGTCAGCAGCTCGCCCGACGCTGTCTGGCCGGCAGGATACAGCGCTTCAATCGCCGAGGCCAGTTCCGTAATGCCCGACATGGCCTTGGCAGAAACGGAAAGAACGGTATCAAAGCGGGCGGCCAGTGCGCTCAGGTCCGCCGCACAGGGAAGGTCCGCCTTATTCAGTACGACAATACAGCGCTGCACCTTCTCTGCCAGATCCGCCGCAGCGTAGTCCTCTTCGTTCAGTTCGCGGGAACCATCCAGTACCAGCAGTGCCAGTTCCGCGCCTTGGGCAGCAGCACGGCTGCGCTCCACGCCGATACGCTCTACCGTATCCTGCGTGTCGCGGATGCCCGCCGTATCGCAAAGGCGCAGCAGCACGTGGCCCACGCGCACCTTTTCCTCTACCGTGTCGCGGGTCGTACCCGCTACATCTGTAACAATGGCACGGTCATAACCCAGCAGCGCATTGAGGAGTGAGGATTTACCTACATTAGGTTTGCCAAGGATCACCGCAGGCACACCCTGCCGCAGTACACGGCCGCGATCAAAGGTGGCCAGCAGCGCCGTCAACTTCTCTTCAGCGCAGGCAAGTGTATCAA
This sequence comes from Oscillospiraceae bacterium, assembly GCA_015067975.1. Taxonomy (GTDB): domain Bacteria; phylum Bacillota; class Clostridia; order Oscillospirales; family Oscillospiraceae; genus Vescimonas. The sequence goes on from SVLK01000011.1 coordinate 19,318, forward strand.
CCATGGTTTGGCGCTGCAGATCTTCAATATCTTCGTCAGGGTAGTCCACCACGGCATAAAAGCGGGACGTAATATCCATCAAGCTGTCGTAAATCACATCGATCCCACGGCTGATGGCGCCCCCCAGCTGGCCGGCTGCATTGCGGGCAGCTTCTGCGGTTTCAGCATCGATGAGATCCGCCACCGACTCTGCCTGAATAAGATCCATTCGTCCGTTCAAAAAGGCACGCTGGGTAAACTCACCGCCTTTGGCCTGTCTTGCACCGGCGGCAAACAGGGCGAGCAGCACTTCTTGCAGCACGACAGGCGCGCCGTGACAATGGATCTCGGCACAATCTTCACCGGTATAGCTGTTGGGGCCGCGGAAAAGCACCGCAAGACCGTTATCGATTGCCGCACCGGTGCGATCCAACACATCGCCCAGCACCATTTGCCGTTCCGTTCGCTGTGAAACGGAGCGTCCCTTGGGGCGAAATACGCGGTCAAGAATAGCAACCGTATCAGGACCACTCAGGCGCAAAATGCCAATCGCGCTGGGAGCACGAGCTGTGGAAATAGCAGCAATGGTATCACTCATGATTTTACCTCATGTTCATCTGTTTTGCTTCATTTTATCACACAAATAAAGCAAATGCTATAGAAAAGAAGACCGCCGTTGCGGTCTTCTTTTCTATGCGCCCATTTTCCCCCGCTTAGGAATGCGGATGGTCAGCAAAATCTCCTCGTCGGTGTCTTCTCTCCCCAGCGCCGCATCAACACCGGCACTGCGCATCAAGTGCATACCACGGTTGATGCTGTTGAGAAACAAGCGCACATCTTTGATCACATAAGTACTCCGACCTTTGGGCGGCGTAGTATGTAGCTGCTGCAGACGCTGCTCAATATACTCTTCCGTGCGGGCCACATTATAACCGTGCGCTACGATTTGCCGCAGCGCTTGCAGCTGTTCCTCTTCATCACACAGCCGTAGCAGCGCACGGGCGTGACGCTCGGACAAACCATTTTTCTGCAGCTCAGTACGCACCGGTTGGCTCAGACGCAGTAAGCGCAGCTTGTTGGCCACCGCAGATTGAGATTTACCTACCTTCTCCGCCGCCTCTTCTTGTGTTAAGCCGTAGTCTGTGATCAATCGGGCAATGGCTTCTGCTTCTTCCCAACAGTCCAAATCACGGCGCTGAAGATTTTCCATCAGCGCCAGCAGCGCAGAATCCTCCTCGCCCACTTGTGCCAACAGACAAGGAACTTGGTGCAGTCCCGCCATCGTGGCCGCTCGTAAACGCCGCTCTCCGGCTACCAGCTCATAGCCTTTCCCTTTACGGCGCACGGTTAGCGGCTGTAAAATCCCATAAGCGCGAATGCTCTCCGATAATTCGTGCAGCGCGTGCTCATCAAATGTTTTTCGTGGTTGTCGGGGATTGGGCACGATCTCATCAATAGCTAAATATCGAACACGGGAGGACAAAAAATCACCTTTCTGTGCGATTTTCACGACGCATCCCTCCTTTCCCCTATCATAGCCGTTTTTCTGTGCAGATACGGTTGGATTGTGTCGGGAAATTGAAATTTTTTTGCCACACGTAAAAAAGCTGCCCTTGAAGGGCAGCTTTTTCTTATTTTTTATTCTTTTTCTGCACGCGGATATCCTCGCCGATAAAGGGCAGCAAATCAAACTCACCTTCTATACGGGAGCGAACCTGTGCACCGTAGCGCTGAGAAATCTCGTCCAGTTTCAAGTTTGTATTGATGATGGTCTTCTTCCTCGACCGCAAGCGGGTGTTGAGAATCTGATAAAGCGTACTTTGCACAAAAGAGGTCAGCATCTCTGTGCCCAGATCGTCAATGATCAGCAAGTCGCAACGGAGATAGCGCTGCACATCTTCTTCGCTTTCCTCTTCATTATCGCGGTGAAATTTTGCCGTTTCAAACTGTCCAAACAGGTGGCTGGCCGTATCATAAACTACACTATGCCCGCTTTCACTGACCACGCGGGCAATGCAGGTGGACAAAAAGGTCTTTCCAAGACCGGGAGGGCCAAACAACAACAGGTTTCCGCTGCGCTCGGAAAAGTGGCGGGCATAGTCGCTGCAGGTATCGAAGTTTCGCTCAGCCACCTCACGGGGAGAGCGGCTGCGGCTGCCGCGGTCGGTGGTATACCAATCAAAACTGAACGTATCAAAGGTCTCCTCACCCATATGCAGCAGCTGGGACAACTCGGCAATTTGCTCGCGGGCATAGTACTCCTGCAGGCAGCGACATACATCGTTGCCGCGGTAACCGCTGTCGCGGCACAACGGACAGTTGGGCTGCTCATCCAGATAATCAGCTTCATAGCCGTAAGACACCAACAGTTCGGCGCGCTCACGCTGCAGCTGCAAATTTTCATCACGGATCACGCGAATGGCAGGCAACGGATCTGTTCCGCGCTGCAGTGCAGAGGCAATGATCTGGGACATCGTGCCGCTGAGCTCTTTTTCAATTTCACCCAAACGAGGGATGCGGCTGTACAGCTGATCCCGACGCTGCTGATACATCTGCTCCCGACGCTGCTTATCTTCCTCATAACGCTGCAGCGCACGACGCATGATCTTCCCATCGTAAGACATGTACACCCTCCTTACCAATTGAGATACTGGTCCATCCCGTCATCGGCAGTCTTTACTGCCTTTTTCACATCACCGCGGCGAATTTCCTCGGCAGTATGCCAACCCTGTTCATTCCAGCGGCGCAAGATACCGTTGAGATAGCGCCAGTTCAGTTCTTTTTTATAAAACACGGTCTTATCATAGGCCAGCGCCACCGCCTCGGGAGAAAATCCCTGATCCATCCAGCTGCGGATATAGCGCTCTTCACTTTCTACGGCAGGACGGTTGCCCAGGCCCAAAACATACATATATGCGCCGATCTGTTCATCACGTTGGGCACAGGTTTTTAAATAGGCCGCGGCACTTTCCTGATCAAAAAGACCCAGCCGCGCCCAGTAGTAGCCCTCTTTCTCTACCTGACGCATAGTAGGACGGCGGCCCAGACCATGGCGGCGCTCGGCACGGGAGACGCAATGGCTCACCAACAGATACAGCACATCTGCGCTCAGGCCAAGGTCGTCATACAAGCCTGCCAGAATCTGCAGGTCGGCCGTTTTCAGCTTTTTGCCCAGTTTTTCCTCCGTCTGCGGTACCAGCATACGGAAATCACCGTCTGTCTGCAGCATTTCGGTGACATCGGCAGTGGTATAGACCGCCCGCTCCTCCGCAGGTTCGGGAGGCGTGCGGACAGCGCTCTGCTGCAAAAGGCCCATTTGCTGCAGTGCTCGCTCGGCACTGTCCAAACGCAGCTCACTCCAGCGCAGACGCTGCTGCAGCTGCTGCGGCGTTACGGCAGAGGATACGCGCATCAGTTCCAGATACAAAAGCGCCGCATCGCCATTGCCCGAAAGCACCAGACGCTCTACTGCATCAGCAGCGATGACCACGGTTTTTTCTTCACTGCGCAGGATATATCCGCTCACACGCATCCTCCTTCCCATCACAAACCTCAAAAAGTATAGTTCATTTTACACGATAACCCACTTTTCGTAAAGGGCGGGGATGACTTTTTCACAAATTTCTTCTTTTAGATGTAAAATGGCTTTCACAACAGGAAATTTGTGTTATAATAAATTCTGTATTACTATCGATACCCATACATATGACAGGAGGTCGCTATGGCAAATCGTGTGACGATGAACATCTGCTCTCAGGAATATATCCTGGTAGCAGAAGAGAGCGCCGCTTACATGGAAAAAGTAGGGGCGCTGGTGGATAAGAAAATGACCGAGATAATGGACAGCGCCCACATCGGCCGCAGCGATGCCGCCGTTCTGGCTGCCGTGAATATTGCCGATGAACTGTTCAAGGCACAGGAAGCGGCAGAGAATCTGCGCCGTCAGCTCAAGGGTTATCTGGACGAGGCCACGCAGGCCAAGAACGAGATCTCCGAATTGAAACGCCAGCTGTTTAAGCAGCAGAATCGCCGCTGATGGCCGAGATCCTTTCCCCCGCCGGATCGTGGGAGTCCATGGTCGCGGCGGTGCAGAACGGTGCAGACGCCGTCTATATGGGCGTGGGCGCTTTTAACGCCCGCCGCAACGCCAAAAACTTCTCCGATGAAGATTTTTTGGCGGCGATTCGTTATTGCCATTTGCGGGGCGTAAAAGTTTACCTGACACTGAACACTTTGCTGACCGACCGCGAACTGGATGAGGCCGCCCATGTGCTGCGTATGGCCTCCGACTACGGAGCCGATGCTGTACTGGTACAGGATTGGGGAGCTTTGACGCTGGCACGGGAAGTGGCTCCGGATCTGCCGGTGCACGCCAGCACGCAGATGAGCCTGATGAGTCTGGGCGGCGCCAACTACGCTGCCGGACTCGGTATGGAGCGGGTCGTTTTGGCTCGCGAGCTGTCTGCCGGGGAAATCGGCGAGATCTGCCGCGGGTGCAGCATAGAAGTAGAGACTTTCGCTCACGGTGCATTGTGCATGTGCTACTCCGGACAGTGTGCCATGAGCGCACTGATCGGTCAGCGTAGCGGTAACCGTGGCCGCTGTGCCCAGCCCTGCCGCCTGCCTTACGGCGTAAATGCCCCGGCCAAGAACACCTATCCGCTGAGCTTGAAAGACGCCAATCTCTCTGCCTATCTGCAGGAGATGGAAGAGATGGGCGTAGCCTGTCTGAAGCTGGAAGGGCGCATGAAGCGGCCGGAATATGTGGCTATAGTGACCGGCATCTATCGCCGGTTGCTGGATGAAAGACGTGCACCTTCCCAGCAGGAAGCGCAGCAGCTCTATGATGCTTTTTCCCGCAGCGGCTTTACGCAGGGATACTATCTGGGCAAAAAGGGCAAGAGTATGTTTGGAACAAGGCCGGAAAACACACCTGAGCCAAAAGAATTGTTTGCCGCAGCCAGAGAAACCTACGAAAAGGGTGAGCGCCGCGAGGTGGGCGTAACGATGCATTGTATTGTACGCTCGGATGCTCCTTCTGTGCTAACTGTACGCACAGAAGATATGGAAATCTGCATAGAGGGCACCGTTCCGGAAGCGGCTCGGAACCGCGCATTGACCGCCGAAGAACTGGAAACACGGCTGCGCAAAACCGGCGGCACTGTCTTTTCCGTTGAGCACGTTGACGTGGAACTGGACGATGGGCTGATGCTCAGCGCCGGCGCCATCAACGCCATGCGCCGCGATGCATTGGAGCAGCTGCAGCAGCTGCTGGAACAGCGCGGCACGCAGCACCGACGCACCTTTGACGCAGCGCCGCTGCCCGCAGTGCTGCCGCAGCAGCAGGAGCTGCGTTTTACCTGCTCGATCGCCAAGGCAGAACAGCTGACCGACGCACTGGTCAACTGCGCACCGGAGATGATCTACATTCCGTTGGAACTGCTGGAGCAGATAGACTTAGCACCTTATGCCGGTCGCACCCGGTTTTGTGCCGTACTGCCTCGAGTCTTCCGCACGGCTGACGAGGAGAAGTTCCGCCGTATTTTGCAAAATACCCCTCACATTTCAGCGGTGGCCATCAACAATCTGGGACATCTGCCCATTGTTGACGGACTGGCTCTGGAAGTGCGCGGCGATTTTGGCATGAACGTATTCAACTCCCGCTCGCTGCTGTTCCTGAAAGAACAAGGGCTGCATACCGCCACCGTTTCCTTTGAGTTGCGGCAGGCGCAGATCCGGGATCTGACAAAATATCTCCCCTGTGAGGCTATCGTTTATGGGCGTCTGCCGCTGATGATCATGGAAAACTGCGTGATCACCAACAACGTGGGATGCAACTGCCAAAACGAGAATTATTTGTCCGACCGTACCGGCGAGCGGTTTCCGCTGCTGCGCGCTTACGGCTGCCGTAACGAAATTCAGAATAGCCACACGCTGTTCCTGGCCGATAAGCCGGATTATCGCAAGGCCGGTCTTTCGTTGGCGCGGCTGCGCTTTACCACCGAGTCGCCGAAGGAGTGCGTGCAGGTATTCCGCCGCTATCTGGGAGAAAATGACTACACCCCCAGCGACATCACTCGCGGTCTTTTCTACCGCGGTGTGGAATAGTTGATTTCGATTTGTATATTTCTGTTTGAATTATCCTATTTGTTTTATTTTAAGAGTGATTAAAGGATTGATTGTCATGATGGAACTGAAAATCAAAGCCGTTTCTCCCCGCATCGGCAAAGACATTCCCGCCCCCCGCTACGCTACCGATGGCGCTGCCGCCATGGATCTGTGCGCCTGCATTGACGAGCCGGTGGTGATACCCGCCGGCGGACGGAAGGTCGTCCCCTCCGGCATTGCCATCGCCTTGCCCAGCCGGGACTATGTGGCGCTGTTGTTTGCCCGCAGCGGTCTTGGCATCAAAAAGGGTATTTGCCTGGCCAACGGGGTAGGTGTGATCGACAGCGACTACCGCGGTGAAATTGCCGTGGGACTTGCCAATCTTTCCGGCGAAGACTATACCGTGATGCCCGGCGACCGCATTGCGCAGATGATGATCGCACCCGTAGTCTGCCCCACCTTGTCTTTTGTGAACACACTGGACGAAACGGAGCGCGGAGCAGGCGGTCTTGGCTCTACGGGGCGGTGACAGACATGGCGAAAATCATTTTGGCATCCGGTTCGCCGCGGCGGCAGGAGCTGCTGCAGCGCATCGGCATTACAGATTTTGAGGTGCGTGTCCCTTGCGCAGACGAATCTTACCCGGAAACAATGACGCCGCAGCAGATTGTAGAGCACATTAGCCGAAAAAAGTCCATGGCTCTGCGCAGCGCCGAAGACGAAATCGTTATTACCGCTGACACCATGGTGTTTCTGGATGACCAACGGTTAGGGAAACCGGCAGACAAAGCTGACGCTTTGGCGATTCTGACTGCATTACAGGGACGGCATCACACCGTCTGTACCGGGGTGACTGTACGGCAGGGCGATACTGTCCTTACCCGCAGCGCATCCACCCAGGTCTATTTTCGAGAGGCGACACGCTCCGAACTATTGGCTTATATCCGCGGTGGCGAACCCATGGATAAAGCAGGCGCATACGGCGTACAGGGGCAAGGAGCACTGTTGGTGGAGCGAATCGACGGCGACTTTTTCAATGTAATGGGCCTGCCGGTACTTCTTTTAAGCCAGATGCTGCGGCAGTTTGGCGTAAATCTTTTGGACTGAGGAGTCTGCATGAAAAACTTTTTCACCAAAAACGGAATCATTCTTCTTACGGTGATCACGGTACTGGCTGTGGCGCTGTGCATTGTTTCTGCTGCCAGCCGCGGCACGGGCTTTGTGCACAATGCGCTGGGCGTGATCGCCTCGCCGTTCCGCGCAGCCGGTGGTGCAGTTACCGGCTGGGTCAGCAGTATTTCCGAACATTTTGAATCCGTAGAATCGCTGCAGCTGGAAAATGACGAGCTGCGCAAGCAGGTAGCCGAACTGGAGCGTCAGCTGCGGCAAGCGCAGGAAGACAGCGAGGAGAACCGCCGTCTGCGGACGCTGCTGAACTTGCGGCAGCAACGGCAGGATTTTGTTTTCGAGTCTGCCAAAATCGTCGCGCAAAGCAGCTCCAACTGGGCCTCTACCCTGACTTTGAATAAGGGCACTTCTGCGCAGGTTGCTGTGGGCGACTGCGTAGTAAATGAAGAAGGTTTTCTAGTAGGTGTGATCACTGACGCAGGACTGAACTGGAGTACGGTGACTACGATTCTGGACACAAGCTCTCAGCTGGGGTCCAAGGTGTTCCGTACCGGCGAAACGACGGTGGCCCAAGGCGATCTGAGTTTAATGAACAGCGGGTTTTTGAAGCTTTCCTATCTGGCTGATGAATCCAGCGCCATTAACGGCGATCTGGTCGTTACCTCCGGTCTGGGTGGCTTCTATCCCTCCGATTTGGTCATCGGTTCTGTGGATGCCATTTACACCGATGACAACGGTCTGACCAAATATGCCGTGCTGCAGCCGAAAGTTTCTCTGGCGGATCTGACACAGGTCTTCGTCATTGTGGACTTTCAAGTGATAGACTGAGAGGCATCTATGACGCAACGGGATTTGACGATCAAGTGGGCCTTTTTCAGCTGCGCCGCTCTTTTCTTTATTGCGCTGCAGCAGCTGGTGCTCAATCATCTGGAAATTGGGGGAGTACACCCCTATCTTTTGCCTATGCTACCGGCGATGGCCGTGATTCTGGAGGGGCAAAAAGAAAGTGCCTTTTTTGCAGTAGGTATGGGGTTATTCTGTGACCTCCTTTCTCCGGCAGTAATTCCCTGTTTTTATACCATCGCCTTTCTGGTCTGTTCTCTGCTCTGCGGCCTGCTGGCCGGACGCGTGATCATGCCGGGCTTTCTATGCTCGTTTGTCTGTGGAGCGCTGGCCATGGTGATGACCGATCTTTTGCAAATGCTGTTTTTTACCTTTTATGGCAGTTTTTCTTTTACCGATGCCCTTTTGCTGATGGGTAAGGAACTGCTGTTGTCCATTGCTGCCGCACCGCTGATTTTTTTGGTTTTTCGCAGAATCAGCCGGCGGCTGCACAACGAATAACCCAAAGAAAGGAGGCTCTTTGTGAAGACTTCTCACCCATTTATCCGGCGTTTGATCATGCTGGGTCTTTTCTGGGGCGCGATCTCGCTGCTGTTTGCACTTGTGATGTACAACACCCAGATCCTGCACGGAGAAGAATATCGCGCAAAATCTCTGTCCAGCAATGCCGCCAGTGAGGTGGTGGAAGCTTCCCGCGGTATTGTTACTGACCGCAACGGCAAAGAGCTGATCTCCAACCGCCTGACCTACACTTTGCGCTTTTCTGCCGACTCCTTTGACGACGATGCCGCGCTCAATGCCGCTATCTGGCGCCTGATGGAACTGTGCCAGAAAAATGGGGTGTCGTGGAACGATTCTCTCCCTTTAACGCAAACTCTTCCTGTCGCTTTGCAGAACAAAACGTTTGATGAGCGTTTTGTGATGTGGGCCGAAGATGAAGAACTGCCCGGCAGCGAGAAAAAAGTCTTTTCTCTGGACATGACGGCGCAGGAGCTGATGGATCATCTGACTACCCTGTATGGACTTGACAACGGCTATACGCCGCAGCAGGCCCGGCTGATTGCCGGTGTGCGCTATGAACTGGCTGTACACGAGCTGTTGGGCAATTACTATACTTTTGCCGACGATGTTTCGGTGGAGCTGATCAGTCAGGTAACTGACGGACGCTTTGAGGGCGTCAGCACCGGTACTGCCTCCGCCCGCGTATATAACACCACCTATGCTGCCCACATTCTCGGCCGTATCGGCCCCATTTATCACGAGGAATGGGCCGGCGATGAGGAGGCCGGGATTGTCGGTTACGAAGATCTTGGCTACGCCATGAACGCTCTGGTCGGCAAAGACGGCGTGGAACAGGCCTTTGAATCCTATTTGCACGGTACCGACGGAACAAAGCTGGTAACCACCAGCAGCGACGGCAAAATTACGGGCGAAATCTACATGGTGGAGCCACAGCCGGGAAACACAGTAGCGCTGACTCTTGACATTGATCTGCAAGCTGCTACCGAAAACTCTTTGGCACAGGTCATCGGCGCTATGGAACGAAGCGACGGACGCCGCCGCGGCGGCGCAGCTGCCGTCATCGGCATCGGCAACGGCGAAGTTCTGGCGTTGGCGTCCTATCCCACCTATGACCTGTCCCGTTTCGACGAGCTGTACGACTCGCTGGTTAATGATACAGTAGGGACTCCGCTTTATAACCGCGCCACCTACGGCACGTATGCACCGGGTTCTACCTTTAAGCCCATGACATCGGTGGCCGCTTTAGAGAGCGGTATTATTACTCCCCATACAGAAATCCGCGACCGCGGCAGATACACTTATTATGCCTTTCCGCAGCCTCAATGCTGGATTTACGACCAGTACGGCGGTACCCACGGATATGTGAATGTTACGGACGCTATCACCGTATCCTGCAACTACTTTTTCTATGAAGTAGGTCGGCTGACCGGCATTGACACGCTGGCAAGCTATGCCCGTCAGTTTGGTTTCGGCCAATCTACCGGCATCGAAATCGGTGACAGCGCCGGTGCACTGGCCTCACCGGAATACGCCGAGGCAAATGAATTGGAATGGACTGACGGTCAAACTTTGACCGCTGCCATTGGCCAGAGCTACAACCTGTTTACGCCTTTACAGTTGGCCAACTATACTGCCACTTTGGCCGGCGGTGGTGAGCACTATCAGGCACATCTTTTGAAGAATGTTAAGTCCTACGACAACACTTCACTGATTTACGCCTATGATGCCGAGCCATTAAATACCGTAGAGATCAGCGATAGCACGCTCAATGCGGTGCTCAGCGGTATGCACAACCTGACCACAGGCAGTCTATACTACAACTTTAAAGACTGCGTTGTATCCGCCGGAGCTAAAACCGGCACCGCCGAAGTGGGCGGTGATGACCTCAATGGCGTATTCATCGCCTTTGCCCCGTACGAAGATCCTCAGATCGCTGTGGCTATCGCTATCGAAAAGGCCGAGGCCGGCGGTGATCTGGCTCCCATTGCTGTAGATATCATCAATGCGTATTTCTCCCGCAGTGAAATCGGCACTACCATCATCGGAGAAAATACACTGATTCAATAAGGAGACCCTCGCATATGTCTGAACGCTATGTATTCGATCCCCGCGACATCCGATACAAATCACCTTTCGGCGCCGTATCCTGCGGCACAACTGTTTCTTTTACCTTGCGCCCGTTGGTGCGTGAGCAGTTTATCAGCTGCACGCTGCTGATCTGGCAGGAATTTGCTTTCCATGCACAGGAAATCGATCTTCCTTCCCCTGGCGAAGGCGTCTTTTCCGGCACGTTCGCTGCACCGGAGTTGCCGGAGCTGATCTGGTACGGTTTCCGTTTCACCCGTGCCAACGGAGAGAAAGTCTGGCTGGGTAAAAACGGCTATTGCAAACAACAGGAAATGCTCAGCTGGCAATTGACGGTCTATGACGGAACAACTACTACACCTGAATGGTTTGGCAACGGCGTAACTTACCAAATTTTTCCAGATAGATTCTGCCGCTTGTCCGTCCCGGATGTCAGTAATATGGTTGGAAACCGCGTCGTACACGAGGACTGGAACGAGCAGATGGTCTATCAACCCAGCGAAAAGGGTGAGATTCTCAACAACGACTACTTTGCAGGAAGTCTGCAAGGTATTCGCTCCAAGTTGGATTATCTGCAAAGTCTTGGCGTGACTACGTTATATCTTTGTCCTATTTTCGAGGCAGCCAGCAACCATCGCTACAATACGGCAGACTACATGGTGATAGACCCCATGTTGGGCACGGAAGAGGATTTTCGCCAGCTGTGTGCTGATGCTAAGGAGCGCGGGATCCGCATTATGCTGGACGGTGTCTTTAATCACACCGGCAGCAACAGCCGTTATTTTAATGCGGACGGTTTTTATGACGAAGTCGGAGCTGCACAGAGCAAGGATTCCCCTTATGCTAAATGGTTCAATTTCTCCCGCTGGCCTACCCATTACGATTCCTGGTGGGGCATTCATACGTTGCCGGCGGTTAACGAGAACGACGAGGCATACCGCAAATTTATTATTACCGGTGAAGATAGCGTGGTACGGCATTGGCTGCGCGCCGGAGCCTCCGGCTGGCGCTTGGATGTGGCAGATGAGCTGCCCGATGACTTTATTGCCGATATCCGCCGCGTGATGGAAGAAGAGAACCCCGACAGCTTCCTGTTAGGCGAGGTTTGGGAAGACGGTACCACCAAAATTGCATACAGTCGCCGCCGCCGCTATTTGCTGGGCAATGAGACCCATGGCTTGATGAATTATCCTTTCCGCACCGCCGCGCTGGCGTGGCTGACCGGCGGTGACGCCGCAGACTTTTATGAAAGCATGGAAACGTTGCGTGAGAACTATCCTCCGCAGGCGTTCTATTCCAGCCTCAATATTTTAGGCACGCACGACACACCTCGTATTTTAACGCTGTTGGGTGTCGACCCCGAAGTAAAGCTTGACAGCAAGGAGCATAGGGCCAACTACCGTCTCAGCGCGCAAGAGCTGCTGCGCGGTACGGCGCGGCTACGACTGGCAGCTATGCTGGCCTTCTCCTTCCCCGGCTCGCCCACAGTTTTTTACGGCGATGAGGTCGGCATGCAGGGCTTTGAGGATCCGCTGAACCGTGGTACCTACCCTTGGGGTGGTGAGGATCAATCTATGTTGGCCTTCTATCGCAAGTTAGGTGCTCTGCGAAAAGAACGTCCGTCCATGCAAAGCGGCGACATCTCTTATTTGTATGCCCGTGGCGGTGGACTGGTGTTCCGCCGCACTAAGGGTGACGAAGTTACCGTAACGGCCTTGAACGCCGGCGACGAGCCTTTGGAACTGACGTTGCCCTGGGACGGTGCTTTTGCCACTGACGCTCTGACCGGACAGAAGTTCTGCGTGCGCGACGAGTTGCTACACCTGTATCTACCAGCCAGCAGCGGAACGATTTTGATTTGACCTTTGAGGAGATGTTTCACGTGAAACATCTCCTCTTTTCATCTTTGTTTCACGTGAAACACTGTTTTTTAAAAATTTAGGTTGAATCCTCGTTTCTTTATGATATACTTAATTTGTTATATTATTGCTTAGAGAAAGCGAGTGCATATTGTGGCTAAAATTGTTGCAATTGTAAATCAAAAAGGCGGTGTGGGAAAAACAACCACTTGCGTCAACTTGACCGCGGCACTAAAGCTGGCAGGTAAGCGTGTGTTGCTCTGCGACTTCGATCCGCAAGCCAACGCCACTTCCGGCATGGGTGTAGATAAGTCTGTTTCCAACGGCGTTTACGACGCGCTGATCAATGGCGTGGATGTCCGTCGGGTCATCAGCTCCACCCCCTACGGCGACGTTTTGCCCAGCAGCAAGGCTTTGGCCGGCGCCGGCATTGAAATGATTGAAATGGACAATCGTCAATTTTTGCTGAAGAATGCGCTGGAAACGGTAGCAGGCGATTATGATTTTATTCTGATTGATTGTCCACCCTCGCTGGAACTGCTGACACTTAACGGACTTTGCGCCGCCGACTCTTTGCTTGTGCCGCTGCAGGGCGAATACTTCGCCTTGGAAGGCTTGAGCGACTTGATGAATACCGTGCGCATTGTGCGTCGCAGCATGAATCCGCAGCTGGAAATCGAGGGTGTTTTATTGACTATGTTCGACGGACGCACCAATTTGGCTATTCAGGTTGCGCAAGAAGTAAAGCGCTTCTTCCCCGGCAAAGTGTATGCAACCGTTATCCCTCGCAACGTGCGCTTGTCTGAGGCTCCTAGCCACGGCAAACCCATTACCGCTTACGACCGCGCCTGCCGCGGCGCAGAAGCCTACATGCAGTTAGCGCAGGAATTTCTGCGTAAGAATTCGTGAAAGGAGTATCTCCTATGGCGAGTACATCCAAAGGACTGGGAAAAGGCCTTGCCGCCCTGTTGGGCGATGATGTGATGGACAACCACGAGGAAAAAAGCAGTTTATATCTGCCTATCTCTCAAGTGGAAAGCTGCTCTACCCAACCCAGAAAGCAATTTGACCCCGATGCTTTGGCCGACTTGGCCGATTCAATCCGCGAGCACGGCATCATTCAGCCGCTGACGGTGCGCAAGCTCCAGTCCGGCTACTACCAAATTATCGCAGGCGAACGTCGTTGGCGCGCCGCCCGGATGGCCGGTTTGACACAGGTCCCCGCCATTGTTATTGAAGCAGATGACCGCAAGGCTATGGAATTGGCCATGATTGAGAATCTGCAACGCGAGGATCTGAACCCCATCGAAGAAGCCGAAGGCTTCCAGACATTGATGGACCACTACAACATGACGCAGGAAGAAGCCGCCAGTCGCGTAGGCAAGTCCCGCAGCACCGTGGCTAACGCACTGCGCCTGCTGAAGCTAACCCCCGCTGTCCGCGCCATGGTAGAAGATGGACGTCTATCCGGAGGCCACGCGCGCACACTGCTCCCCCTCTCTGCCGAAGTGCAGGAGAAGGCAGCAGAAACGATTTTGAAAAACGACCTCTCCGTGCGACAGACTGAGCTTTTGGTCAAAAAACTGACCGCCGAGAAAAAACCTGCACCGGCAAAAGAAATCGGTATCACCGTTAATTACGCCGAAGAAGCAGCCAAGGAACTGGGCAGCAAGCTGGGGCGCGGCTGCAAAATCGTCACCGGCCGCAAAAAGGGCCGCATCGAGCTGGAATACTACGGCGTGGATGATCTAAACGATTTGTTGGACGCCCTGCATAAACTAAAAACAGAATAATTGTTTCACGTGAAACATTACAAAAGATACTATCTCAAAGGAGTTAATTATCATGCTTGATATTCGTTTCGTTCGGGAAAACCCTGAAGTCGTTAAGGAAAACCTGCGTAAAAAGTTCCAGACTGCCAAGCTCCCTCTGGTAGATGAAGCCATCGCTTTGGATGCCGCAAAGCGCGCCGCAGAATCCGAAGCCAACGAGCTGCGCGCCAGCCGCAATACCCTGTCCAAAAAGATCGGTATGCTGATGGGGCAAGCTAAGAAGGATCCCAGCAAGCTGGCTGAGGCTGAGGACGTCAAGGCACAGGTGAAGGCCAACGCCGACCGTCTGGCACAGTTGGAGCAGATGGAAGAGAAGCTGGCCGATCAGTTGATGCAGATCATGAAGGTCATTCCTCAGATCATCGATCCCTCCGTGCCCATCGGCCCCGATGACAGCTACAACGTAGAAGTGGAGCGCTTTGGCGAGTGCAAAGTGGCCGAATTCCCCATCCCCTATCACACTGACATCATGGAGTCCTTTGACGGCATTGATTTGGAAGCCGCCGGCCGCGTTTCCGGCTCCGGTTTCTACTATTTGCTGGGCGACATCGCGCGCCTGCACGAAGCCGTGCTGGCTTACGGCCGCGACTTTATGATCGACAAGGGCTTCACCTACTGCATCCCCCCCTTCATGATCCACGGCAACGTGGTGGAGGGCGTTATGTCCCAGACCGATATGGACGGCATGATGTACAAGATCGAGGGTGAAGACCTGTATCTGATCGGCACCTCTGAGCACTCCATGATCGGCCGTTTTATCGACCAGATCGTCCCCAACGAGAAGCTGCCCCAGACCCTTACCTCCTACTCTCCCTGCTTCCGCAAGGAAAAGGGCTCCCACGGCATCGAAGAGCGCGGTGTGTACCGCATCCACCAGTTCGAAAAGCAGGAGATGATCGTGGTCTGCAAGCCCGAGGACTCTAAGGAATGGTACGAAAAACTGTGGCGCTACAGCGTGGAGCTGTTCCGCAATCTGGATATCCCTGTCCGCCAGCTGGAATGCTGCTCCGGTGACCTGGCCGACCTGAAGGTCAAGTCCTGTGATATCGAGGCGTGGTCTCCCCGCCAGCAGAAGTTCTTTGAGGTCTGCTCCTGCACCAACATGGGTGACGCACAGGCTCGCCGCCTGAAGATCCGCTACAAGGACGAAAACGGCAAACCTCAGCTGTGCCATACCCTGAACAACACCTGCGTAGCTCCTCCCCGCATGCTGATCGCCTTCTTGGAGAACAACCTGCAGGCCGACGGCACCGTGCTGATTCCCGAGGTTCTGCGTCCTTACATGGGCGGCACCGAGAAGCTGGTTCCCAAGAAATAATTCCCATTCGTATTAATCTTCACAATTTATACCATTCGTAATCGGAGTTGTTGCATATGAAGAAGTTTTTTGAAGAATTTAAGGCTTTTGCCATGCGCGGTAATGTGGTGGATCTGGCAGTCGGCGTTGTGATTGGCGGCGCATTCGGCAAAATCACCACTTCTCTGGTCAACGATATCATCATGCCCCTGATCTCCATGATCATCGGCGGCATTGATTTCAGCGAGTGGAAGTGGGTGCTGAAAGAAGCAGTCCTCAACGCAGCCGGTGAAGTAGAGGCAGCGGAAGTCGCTGTCAAATTCGGCAACACGATTGCCATTATACTGGACTTTATCATCATCGCTTTTGCCGTATTCTGCATGGTCAAAGCGCTCAACGCCCTGCACCGCAAGAAGGAAGAAGAAGTTGTGGAAGCTCCCGCAGAAGAAGTCCCCGCCGCTCCCACCAGCGAAGAGCTGCTGGCCGAGATCCGCGATCTGCTGAAGGAGCGCCAGTGAAAAACACACTACCGCTACTGCAGCAAGGCCTGCAGCAATACGGACTGGATGTCAGCCGCGCAGCACAGCTGATTACTTTTGCCGAACTTCTGCTGGAAAAGAATCAGGTAATGAACCTGACAGCGATCACCGATCCCATTGATGTGGCGCAGCTGCATCTGTTGGATTGTGCCGCCGTACTGACATTCGCAGATCTGGCTGGCAAATCTGTCGTGGATGTAGGCACCGGTGCAGGCTTTCCCGGCATGCCGCTGCAGATCCTGCAACCTCAGGCAAAATTAACGCTGTTGGACAGCCTGGGCAAGCGCATCAACTTTTTGCAGGAAGTGTGCGATGTGCTGGGCCTGCAGAAAACGAAGTGCATCCATGCACGGGCAGAAGAATTCGCCCGCGAGCACCGGCAAAGCTTTGACTTCGCCACATCCCGCGCTGTAGCCGCCTTGAATGTTCTGTGTGAATTGGCGTTGCCATTGGTAAAAGTAGGCGGCGCATTTCTGGCCATGAAATCCGTAGACAGCGACGAAGAGCTGCGACAGGCCAAAAGCGCCATCGCACAACTGGGCGGCGCCGTGGAGTCCGTGCACGACTACACAATTCCCGGCACAGATGTAAGCCATCGACTGGTAGTTATTCGTAAGGTAAAGCCGACACCGGCCACTTTCCCCCGAACTTTTGCGAAAATCAAAAAAAGTCCGTTGATTTAATTGAGTTTTGGAAAATTTGGCAGATTCTCTTGCAAAGAGGTGATGTTATGGGTAAAATCATCGCAGTAGTATCCGGCAAAGGCGGAACAGGAAAAACCTCCTTTACCGCCAACGTCGGTCTGGCACTGGCACATATGGGAAAGCGCGTGTTGTGCGTGGACTGTGACATCACACTGCGCAATCTGGACCTAGTATTGGGCCTCAGCGACAGCGCCATAATGGATTTTTGCGATGTGGCCCGCAGCCGCTGCGCTCTGAGTGAGGCCGTAGTGCCGCACCGGAAATATCCAATGCTCCATTTACTGACAGCACCTCAAACCACCGAAGCACTGGAAGTCACACAAGGACAAATGCGTCATTTGGTGGAGCAGATCCATCAGGACTATGATATTTGTCTTATTGACGCTCCCGCAGGACTGGGGCTGGGTTTCCGCCTTGCCACCTTTTGCGCCGACAACGTGGTGGTCGTCACCACCACCGACAACTCCGCACTGCGGGACGCACAGCGCACCGTCATGGAGCTGCACCGTTTCCCCAAGGGATGCGTTCATCTGGCAGTGGGCCGCGTACAGAAAAAGATGCTGCGGTCTCTGCACTCCACCATTGACGACGCCATTGATGCGGCTGGCTTGCCGCTGATCGGTGTAATCCCCGAAGACAACGAAGTCCCCGCCGCGTTGAATCGCGGCATTGCTTTGCGAGACTTTAATTTCTATGCCGCGCACGCTTATGAAAATATTGCAAGGCGTCTCACCGGCGAAAAGGTTCCCCTGATGCGCATTTAACACAACATCCAAGAGAGAGGAGAACTCCCCCCATGAATATTGCTTTGGTCGCACACGACAACAAAAAAGAACTGATGACCCAATTCTGCACTGCCTACTGCGGTATTCTGGCGCAGCACACGCTGTGCGCCACATCTACCACCGGGCAGATGATCAGTGAAGCTACCGGCTTAAATGTTCATCGTTTCCTGGCCTTTGCACACGGCGGCGGACAGCAGATCGGCGCACGTATCGCCTATAACGAGATCGACATGGTACTTTGCTTTGACGATCCCAATACGAAGACATTTAACGAAGATGTCGCCTACATCTTCCGTCTGTGCGACCAGAACAACATCCCCTATGCCAGCAATCTGGCAACTGCCGAGATGCTGGTACTGGGTTTGGCTCGCGGCGATCTGGATTGGCGCAGCATTGTCAACCCCAAGCCCCGGCCCTTCACTGCTTGACTTTTTCTGAATTTCTATATACAATGCAACAGGATGTTTTGCAATGACGTCGCAGGAGTATCTGTTCCTCTCCGCCACAGAGAGGCGCGCCTTTGGCTGGAAGCGCGCCGCGGCAGAAGCAGAGAAGACAGCGACTGAGCGAAACGCGGGCGCGCCGCCGTTTTGGCGCACGAAAGGGCATCTTTTGAGATGCTGAATTTGGGTGGCACCACGAAGCATTACGCTCTCGTCCCAATGCAGGGGACGAGAGCGTTTTTTTGTCCCTTTCCAACGAAAATCCAAGAATCTTCACATAAAGGAGCGAATTTCTTATGGCTAAAATGACTCCGCGCACCCTCTCCGGCTTCATGGAGCTGCTTCCTGCACCGCAGCAGCAGATGGAACGGATGATGGACATCCTGCGCACCACCTATTCCCGCTACGGCTTTACTCCGTTGGATACCCCCGTCATCGAATCCAGCGAGGTGCTGTTGGCCAAAGGCGGCGGCGAAACCGAAAAACAGATCTACCGTTTCTCCAAAGGTGATGCCGATCTGAGCCTGCGCTTTGACCTGACGGTGCCTCTGGCCAAGTATGTGGCATTGCACTACAACGATCTGGCTTTTCCCTTCCGCCGTTATCAGATCGGCAAGGTCTACCGCGGCGAGCGCGCACAGCGCGGCCGTTTCCGCGAATTCTATCAAGCCGACATTGATGTGATCGGCGACGGCAAGCTGGACATTACCAACGAGGCGGAGATCCCCGCCATTATCTACCAAACCTTTTCCGCCCTGGGTCTGAAGCGTTTCCAGATCCGCGTGAACAACCGTAAGATCCTCAACGGCTTCTATGCCATGCAGGAACTGGCCGAAAAGTCTGGCGACATCATGCGCACCGTGGACAAGCTGGACAAAATCGGTCCTCAGAAGGTTCGTGACCTGCTGATCAGCGAAATCGCTTTGAGCGAAACACAGGCCGATGAAATCTTGAAGTTCATTGCCATTACAGGCAGCAATTGTGAGGTTCTGAACGCACTGCAGGGTTATGCAGGGAAAAACGAAGTGTTTGACACCGGTCTTTCCGAGTTGAACACTGTGGTGAAGTATCTGGCCGCTTTCGGTATACCCGAGGAAAACTTTGCCGTGGATCTGACCATTGCCCGCGGCCTTGACTACTATACCGGAACGGTATACGAAACCACTTTGCTGGACTATCCCGAAATCGGCTCCGTGTGCTCCGGCGGCCGTTACGACAATCTGGCCGAATATTACACCGACCGCCAGCTGCCCGGCGTAGGCATTTCTATCGGCCTGACCCGCCTGTTCTACGTGTTGGGCGAGCAGGGTCTGCTGAATCCCTCGCTGCCCACCGCCCCGGCCGACGTGCTGATTCTGCCCATGACCGAAGATCTTGCTCCCGCCATTGCGTTGGCCACTCAGCTACGTCAGAACGGCATTCGCACCCAACTGTACACCGAGCAGAAGAAGTTCAAGGCCAAGATGAGCTATGCCGATAAACTGGCTATCCCCTATGTGGTATTCCTTGGCGAAGACGAGATCAACGCCGGTGTCGTTGCCTGCAAAGACATGGTCAGTGGCGAACAAACCAAATTCGGCTTTGACGAAACGCTGCAGCGCATCCGCGTCGGTTTGGCTGAAAAGAATGCCGGCTGCGTGATTCTGGAAAAGTAGAGTCCGCTCTGTATTATCCACTTTATTTACTACGACCTGTAATCAATTTAATCCTAAAAGGAGACTTATATTATGATGCAATCCCGTACCCATACCTGTGGCGAGCTGCGTTTAAGCGATGCCGGCAAGCAGGTCAAGATCGTCGGCTGGATGGAAAATGTCCGCGAGGTTGGCAACAACTTTGCCTTCGTCGTACTGCGCGATTTTTACGGCACCACCCAGGTGGTTATCGAAAGCGAAGACATGATGGCCGCCATTCACGGTCTGAACAAGGAATCCACCATTTCCGTGGAAGGCGTCGTACGCGAGCGTTCCAGCAAGAATGCGAAACTGGCCACCGGTGAGATCGAAGTCGTCCCCACCAAGATTGAAGTGTTGGGCCGCTGCCGTCACAACAGCCTACCCTTTGAAATCAACCGCTCCCGCGAAGCAGACGAGATGGCACGATTGAAGTACCGCTATCTGGATTTGCGCAATCCCGCCGTGAAGAACAACATCATTCTGCGCTGCAACGTGGTGGCTGCTCTGCGTCAGGCCATGGCCGAACATGGTTTTTTGGAGATCACCACCCCCATCCTGACCGCCTCTTCTCCCGAGGGTGCCCGCGACTACCTGGTTCCCGCCCGCAAGCATCCCGGCAAATTCTACGCTCTGCCTCAGGCTCCCCAGCAGTTCAAGCAGTTGCTGATGACCTCCGGCTTCGACCGCTATTTCCAGATTGCTCCCTGCTTCCGCGACGAGGACGCCCGCGGCGACCGCAGCCCCGGCGAGTTCTATCAGCTGGATATGGAGATGGCTTTTGCCACACAGGATGACGTCTTCGCCGTGCTGGAAGATGTGCTGCCCCCCATCTTCGCCAAGTACGGTACCTATGACATTGCTTCCTCCGCTCCCTTCCGCCGCATTCCCTTCAACGAGGCCATGGAAGTTTACGGTTCCGATAAGCCCGACCTGCGCATCGACCTGACGGTACAGGATATCAGTGCCGAAGTGGACGGCTGCGGCTTTGAACCTTTCGCCGGTCAGACCGTCAAGGCCATCGTTGTCAACAACTGCAAACTGGCACGCAAGGCCATCGATAAGCTGTGCGCCGATGTGGAGATCCAGTCCGGCAACAAAGCCTACTGGTTCAAGGTAGACGAAAACGGCGAGATCGCCGGCGGCATTGCCAAGTTTATGGCCCCCCTTAAGGATGTGCTGACCGCCAAGCTGGGTCTGACGCCCGGTTGCTTTGTGGGTGTCACTGCCGGCAAGAAGCTGGCCGCCCAAAAGACCGCCGGCGTGCTGCGCAGCAAGCTGGGTGTTGCCTGCCCCGAACATATGGATACCGAGCGCTACGAGTTCTGCTGGATCGTGGACTTCCCCATGTACGAGATCGGCGAGGAATCCGGCGAGCTGGAATTCTGCCACAATCCCTTCTCCATGCCCAGCGGCGGTATGGAAACACTGCTCAAGGCTGAGCGCGGCGAAATCGATCCTCTGGACATTACCGCCGATCAGTACGACCTGGTGTGCAACGGTGTCGAACTCAGCTCCGGCGCTGTGCGTAACCACGATCCCGACATCATGATCAAGGCATTTGAGATGGTTCGTCTGGGCGAGGAAGACGTAAAGGCCAAGTTCCCCGCCATGTACAACGCCTTTACCTACGGCGCACCTCCCCACGCAGGCATCGCTCCCGGCGTAGACCGCATGGTCATGCTGCTGGCAGGCGAAGCCTCCATCCGCGAGATCATCCCCTTCCCCATGAACAAGAACGCTCAGGACGTGATGATGGACGCTCCCTCTGCCGTAACACAGGCACAGCTGGACGAACTGCACATCGCCATCGTGGGCGTGGAGGAATAACGCCTTTCCTTATCCAGCGGCGGACGAAATTTTCGTCCGCCGCTTGTGTTTTCTCTGCGTTTATGGCACACTATGGCTAAAGGAGCGATCAAACTATGGAAACAGTGAAACTCTACTATAACGACGCATATCTGCGCGAATTTGATGCCGCTGTTCTCTCCTGCGAAGCAGGAAAACAGGGTTGGTTGGTTACTTTGGATCAAACCGCGTTTTACCCCGAAGGCGGCGGACAGCCCGCCGACCACGGTCTTTTGGACGGCGTTGCGGTAAGCGATGTGCATGAGAAAAACGGGGTTCTCCTACACACATGCGATGCCCCGTTGGAAGTTGGCACAACGGTGCACGGCGTCATCGACTGGCAGCGGCGCTTCGATCACATGCAGCAACACTCCGGCGAGCATATCGTCAGCGGAATGCTGTGCAGCACCTTTCATTGTGACAACGTGGGTTTTCACATGGGCGCCGAAACAGTAGTGATTGATTACAACACGGAAATCTCTTGGGAAGACGTACTGCGCATCGAAGCTCAGGCCAACCGCTATCTGTGGGAGAATCACCCCTTTGAGGTCACTTATCCTTCTGCCGAAGAGCTGCAGGTGCTGGAGTACCGCAGCAAGAAAGAACTGACCGGCAGCGTCCGCATCGCGAGCTTTCCCGGAGCGGACACCTGTGCCTGCTGCGGCACACATGTAGCGCACAGCGGCGAGGTTGGGCTGGTGAAATTCCTCTCCTGCCAGAAGTTCCGCAGCGGTGTGCGATTGGAACTGCTCTGCGGCCAACGGGCGTTGGACTATTTGAGCCGCCATTGGGAGCAGAACCATGCTATTGGCCAGACACTCTCGGTCAAGGGTAATACCACATTTGCTGCTGTACAGCGCTTGCAGGCAGAGCTTGCCGAAACAAAGCTGCGTGCCGCTGCGTTGGAAGAAGCGTCTTTCCGCCATACGGCTGCAAAATATGCCGACTACGGCGACGTTTTACTGGTCGTGCCGCCGCTGCAAGGTGACGGTGTGCGCCGCCTTTGTGATACGGTCAGTCAGGTATGCGGCGGCCGCTGTGCCGTCTTTTCCGGTGAAGAGGGCAGCTACAAGTACGCTGTGATCCACACCGGACAGGACATCCGCCACCTGATCAAAGATATGAACGCTGCCCTCAACGGCCGCGGCGGTGGCCGTGACGGCTTTGCACAGGGAAGTGTGCAGGCAACGGATACTCAAATACATGCATTTTTTGAAAACCTGTAAGGAGGAACTATATATGAGCGATTTTGAACTGGAACTGACGACCCCCGACGAGGAGACTGTCCCCACCATCATGCTGATCGATGACGACGGCAACGAAGAAGCCCATCAGGTACTGGCCTGGCAGGAACTGGATGGCCGCGAATTTGCCGTTCTTTGCCCCGTAGACATCGAAGAAGGCGCTGAAGTTGGTCTTGTGATCATGGAGAGCGTGAACGGCGAATCTCTGGAATTTGTGGCTGACGAAGACATCACGCAGGCCGTATTCGATGCTTTTATGGAGGCCATGGGCGCCGAAGAAGAATAAGGCATTTTTCACAAAGAGAGGGACTGCGTTTTAGCGCCCTCTCTTTGTGACTTTTTGTTGCAAATTCACAGGGATAAGATATAATAAACCTTGTAGTAAAAGAAACGCAGGAGCTTCACCATGAAAAAAATCCTTTATATCCTTATCACCTTTGGTGTCATCGGCGGCGGTTTCTTCGGAGGCGTGCTTTCCGACATGGTCTCCGAAAGCACCTATAACGTGTTGTCCTTTGGCTATCTTGCCATCATTATTGTGGGGTATATCAAGCTTTTCGGGAAGAAAAAGGCAAAAAGCTCTTCCAGCCAAGCTTCCGCTCCGCAAAAAGCCGCGCCTACCGCAAGCCCTGCCGCGCAAGCTGCCCGTCCGGTACATACCGCTACACAACAGCGGCCCCAGCAGGCGACGGCCAAGACCGCACCCAAAGCTGCCGCAAAAAACACCAAGGCCGATGGCAAGCTCATTTTTCAGGACTTTTTTACCTGCATTCCCGGAGCCCTGTACGGATTGCTGATCGGCTTTGTTCTCTTCGTTGTTTTTGGACTGGTCGCTTCCTTGACCAGTGCACACTCCATTACCAACACCTTCGGTAAAATTGCCATTCTGTGCCTGTTTGGCTGCACTATTGTGGGCTATATCAAATCGCTGAAGCAACAGCCTAAAATCCGCAAAGAAAAAGCCGATCGGCAGGCGGCTGCTCAGCAGCTCGAGCGGCAAATTCTTGACGCCTTCCACACGCTCGACACCGTTTCTCCTTCCACAGCAGCGGGCGCAGAGCGCTACGGCAAAGCCTGCGATTTTCTGGTCTATGCTTTTTCGACCTATTACAGTATTCCCGAGTGCACCGAAATCGCAAAGAAGCTTCGCCACAAGTGCTATGCCCGCACCTATCCCTATTACGCGTGGAGTAGCCGCTCCTTCCAATACGAATATGTTCCCGGAACCGAGTTGGCGGAGGAGATCCAAAAAGCGTTCCGACGCGCCACAGAAGAACACGAAGCGTTTTATAACAAAAAATAAAGCATTTTAACAAGGAGGCAAAACAATGGACTACTACTGCAAGTGCAAAGATTGCGAAAACAGCGACCCCACCGAGCGCAGCGGCCACAAATGGCACTGCGAGGCCTATGGTACTTACGAAGATCCCGACGTGGTCAGAGAATGTAAAAAGTATCGCGAACGCTAAAGAACGCTAAAAAGCGGCAGGTTTAACCTGTCGCTTTTATTTCGGGGTTTTCTTTTCCCCTTCATTATGATATACTTACTCAGTTGTTTATTCTGTCAAAAGGAAGTTTTATCTGATGAATACCGAAAACAAACTGGGTGTCATGCCCATTAACAAGTTGATCTGGAACATGTCGCTGCCCATCATCGCCTCCATGCTGGTACAGGCACTTTACAACATTGTAGACAGCATCTTCGTTTCACAGATTGGCGAACAAGCGTTAACCGCTGTATCGCTGGCCTTTCCCGCCCAACAACTGATGATCTCGCTGGCTTCCGGCACCGCTGTTGGTATCAATGCGCTGACCGGCCGCGCTTTGGGCGCCGGTAATCGCAAACGGGCCAACGATGTCGCCTGCAACGGTTTATTTTTGGCGGTAGTCAGTTCCTTGGTCTGCTGTGTATTGTGCGCTCTTTTCTCTAATACCTTTTTCTCTGCCCAGACCAAAGTACAGGCCATCATTGACATGGGTAACGAATACCTGTGGATCGTCGGCTGCTGCTCCGTCGGTGTCTTCGTACAAATCACCTTTGAGCGGCTGCTGCAGTCTACCGGTCGCAGCGTTCTTTCTATGCTTACGCAGGGTACCGGCGCCGTGATCAATATTATCCTTGATCCCATTTGCATTTTTGTTCTGGACATGGGCGTAGCAGGAGCCGCATTGGCAACCGTTATCGGCCAGCTTTGCGGTGCAGCTTTGGCCATTTTCCTCAACCACAAATACAACCAGGATATTCAATTAAATTTCCGGGGCTTCCGGCCTAATCCGCACATCATCGGCGGTATTTATGCCATCGGACTTCCTTCGGTAGTTATGATGGCCATTGGCTCGGTGATGACTTTCTTGATGAATAAGATTCTTATCTCCTACCACGAAGCTAAAGAAACGGCAGCTACTGCTTTCGGTATCTACTTTAAACTCAACAGCTTCATCTTTATGCCGGTCTTTGGCTTGAACAACGGCTCAGTTTCCATTTTGGCCTATAACTATGGCGCCCGCAAACGCCTGCGCATGGAAGAAACGATTAAACGAACTGCACTGTACGCCCTGTGCATCATGACCTTCGGCACGCTGCTGTTTCAGACCATACCCCATCTGCT
This sequence comes from Oscillospiraceae bacterium, assembly GCA_015067975.1. Lineage (GTDB taxonomy): Bacteria > Bacillota > Clostridia > Oscillospirales > Oscillospiraceae > Vescimonas. Next base: position 44,816 of record SVLK01000011.1, read on the forward strand.
GCTGAAGCTGTTTAATGCCACGGACACATTGTTGACGGTCGGTGTTCCGGCGCTGCGAATTATTTCTCTCAGTTTTCCCTTTGCCGCCATCTGCATTGCCATGGGCGGATCTTTCCAAGCCACCGGAAAGTCGGTCTACTCCATGATCGTTTCTTTTGTCCGCCAGCTGATTTTCCTGATTCCCGCCGCCTTTGTACTGGCGCTGATTGGCCGCGAGGCGGGCAACAGCCATCTGGTCTGGTGGTCCTATCCTTTGGCAGAAATCGTTTCGTTGATCATTTCTCTCATATTCTTTTCCCGCTTGCGAAAAAAAGTTCTCAGCGCCTTACCGGCTAATGGCGAAGATTTTATGTAAAGAAGGTTTTTTATAATGATACATTCCGACTGGCATATCCACAGCGAGTTTTCCTATGATGCCACGCTTTCTTTGGAAAAAATCGCACTCGATGCCAAATCACACGGTTTTTGTAAAATCGGCATTACCGATCACCTGAACTACAATGACGGCCCGTTTTTAAGTGATTTACAAAATTCTGCCACAGCAGTAAAGGCGTTCCAAAAAGAGCATCCTCACGTGGTATTGGGCGTTGAACTCACCCCTATCGAGCGGCCGGAGTTTGAATATATCGCCAAAACAGGTACCCGCGAAGGTTATATCCCTCCCATCTCTTCCCATCCTTATGGCATTGAATTTGCACTGACCAAAGAAGAGCTGATATTCTACGGCGTTAAATTTGCGATCGGAGCCTCTCATTGGCGTGTCGATGTTCCCGACGCACGGCATCTTCCGGCAGATTTGGACGAGTGCATTGAAGAGTGGTATCGTCAGCAGCTGTGGATGGCCTGCGACGAGCGCGTCACCGTTCTCGGTCACCCTTGGTATCACGGTAAGGGCATCTGGTACGAGGACTTTTCCGTTATCCCTCACTCCATGAATATGGATATTGCCGCCGCATTGAAAGAAAACAGAAAATACGCAGAATGCAATGCTCATTTTTTCTGCACGCAAAGAGCCAGCGAAAAATTCCGGCACCAATATGCCGAATTTTTGAGAGAACTGCATGAGATGGGAATTCCCATCACCTACGGCTCCGATGCCCACTCTTCTTACGGCGCCGTTCATCTGAAGGCCGAAGCTTATTTGGCCGCTGCAGGGTTTAAAGACGGAGATATTGTAGAAATCCGCGAAGAAGATTTTTGGAAATAAGATTTTACATAAAAAAGAGAAGCCTTGCGGCTTCTCTTTTTTATTCACAAAGCTTAGTAGGCCAGTTTCTCGCGCAGGTAATCCTTCAGCTCGCTGATGGGGATACGTACCTGTTCCATCGTGTCGCGCTCACGAACGGTAACGCAGTTGTCGCCTTCCTTCTCCGCATCACCCACGGTATCGAAGTCTACCGTAATGCAGTAAGGCGTGCCGATTTCATCTTCACGGCGGTAACGCTTACCGATAGAGCCGGTCTCATCAAAGTCGATCATCCATTCCTTGGCCAAATCGGCATAGACTTCGCGGGCTTTTTCGCTCAGCTTCTTGCTCAGGGGCAATACGGCAGCCTTGAAAGGAGCCAGCGCAGGATGGAAATGCATCACCACGCGGGTGTCGCCCTTGGCCTCGTCCACCACTTCCTCATCGTAAGCTTCCACCAGGAAGGCCAACACCACGCGGTCAGCACCCAGAGAAGGCTCCACTACGTAGGGGATGTAGTGCTCGTTGGTCTCGGGATCAAAGTAGGTCATGTCCACGCCCGAGGTATTCTGGTGCTGGGTCAAGTCGTAATCAGTACGGTCTGCGACGCCCCACAATTCACCCCAGCCGAAGGGGAACATAAACTCAAAGTCCGTGGTGGCCTTGGAGTAGAAGCACAGCTCCTCGGGATCATGGTCACGCAGACGCAGGTTCTCGTCGGCCATGTTCAGGCCCAGCAGCCACTGATGGCAGAAGTTGCGCCAATACTGGAACCACTCCAGATCTGTGCCGGGCTTGCAGAAGAACTCCAGTTCCATCTGCTCGAACTCGCGAGTGCGGAAAGTGAAGTTACCGGGGGTAATTTCGTTGCGGAAAGACTTACCGATCTGGCACACGCCGAAAGGCAGCTTGCGGCGTGTGGTACGCTGGACATTGTTGAAGTTGACAAAGATGCCCTGTGCTGTTTCGGGGCGCAGATACACCGTGTTCTTGGCATCTTCCGTAACGCCCTGGAAGGTCTTGAACATCAGGTTAAACTGACGGATATCGGTCCAGTTGTGCTTGCCGCAGCTGGGGCAGGCAATCTGGTGCTCAGCCACAAACGCCGCCATTTCCTCCTGAGAGAAGGCATCGATGGGCTTGGGCAGCTCAAAGCCGTTCTCGCCGCACCAGTCTTCGATCACCTTATCGGCACGGAAGCGCTCTTTGCACTCCTTGCAGTCCATCAGAGGATCGCTGAAGCCGCCCAAATGGCCGGACGCCACCCATGTCTGGGGATTCATAAGGATCGCGCTGTCCTGACCCACGTTATAGGGGTTCTCCTGCACAAACTTCTTCCACCAAGCCTTCTTCACGTTGTTCTTCAGCTCCACACCCAGAGGGCCGTAGTCCCAGGTGTTGGCCAGACCACCGTAAATCTCACTGCCGGCGAAGATAAAGCCGCGGTTTTTGCACAGAGCGACGATCTTTTCCATCGTCTTTTCAGTGTTTTTCATCATGTTGGTTTCTCCTTTTATCTGAATTTATTTGATCTCAAAATAATCCTCAATGGTTTTCACGCGGTCCGCGCGGCCCATCCAGGTATAATACTGATACCATGTCTGCACCGAGTGAAGCGAAACCGCCTGATCAAAGACATCCACGCAGCCGTCCACTTCTTCCATCTGCAGGGGGCAAATGTGCTGCTGCCCATCTTCGGAATTGACTACAAAGCCGGCGATCAAATCGATCTCTACACCATCGACTTCAAACTTTCGATAATGGCGGCTGCCAAACCGGCAATCATCGCCGACCGGCAGCTGCTTTCCGTGGCGCTGCAGAATCTCCTGCGCTGTGGAAATATCTTCCTCGCATACCAGCAGGTCGATATCCCGGAACTCTCGCACAATGCCACCCAGAAACAGCATGGCTGATGCGCCTACTGCCCAGAGAATATCGCTCTCGTTCAAATCAGCTGCCAGTACCGAAAGAACCTTCAGTTTCTTTTCCATTTTCCCTCCAAAAACAAAAACACCCCAAGCTGCCTTGCAGCTCAGGGCGAATCATACGATCCGTGGTTCCACCTGAATTTGGACATTTGTCCACACTCTTGCGCCTTAACGCGGCATACGGCGGGCATTTCCTCCCGCGGCTCACGGGGCGCCACCCCCGGTCACAGCCTTTGCTCTTTTGCAAGAATAGCATCTTTTCCCCCCTTCGTCAAGGGGGATTTCCTACAAAACAACGGAAAAAGGACACCCAAATGGGTAATATCACTTAGTTAGTGGCATTACCTGTAGGGTGGCATCCAAAAAAGAATGAGTGCATCCGTCGACGGATGCACTCATTCTGCAATTTGGGCATGACAAGTAAGCGGATTGGAAAATCCGCT
>SVLK01000012.1 GCA_015067975.1 Oscillospiraceae bacterium
GAAAATCCAAAAGTTTAGATTTTCCCACAATGCTTATCTTTTGGTCTTTGGTTCGGAATAGTGTAGTGCTGGCGGTCTATCTCTTGTTTTCGGTTGCTTGCTTCCTTACCGTACATGAGCATTCGCCGCAGGCTTATCTTTTTTTACAGTTCTCTCAGCGCCTGCCACACCAGCGAAGCAGCTGTTTTCTTTTTTTTGCTCATGTGGTATAGTACAGGAGAAAGCAGGTGAGAGTATGGATCATAACGCTTATACGCCTATCGTACTGGATCTGACGGATTGCAGCAATCGGGAAGCACTGCATCGGCGCATTCAAAGCACCTTTGATTTTCCCGCTTATTACGGAAAAAACTGGGATGCCATGTGGGACTGCCTGACGGACGTATTTATGGAAAACGGTGTCTGCCGTGTCATCCACATCAAGGGCTTTGACACCATGAGTGATGACTTACAAAACGATTGTCAGGCCATGAAAAAGATATTCTCCCACCTGCAGCAGGATTTTCCCGATACGATCATTCGTTATCTCTGATCCAGCAGTGCAAAATATTCGCTGATGGCTGCTAAGCCACATTGCAGCTCCACCTTGTCGCAAGCATAGCCGATGCGCATGCTGCGGGGCTGTTCAAAGCAGTCACCGGGCACCACAAAGGCGCCGGTGGTGTGGTACATCTCATGGCACAGCTCACGAGAGGGGATGTCATAGTCATAGTACACCAACGCCGTCGTACCGGCCTGCGGTTTGGTGTAACGGACGTGGGGCTCCGATGCCACCCACGCATCCAGAATGGCCAGATTTTCCCGCACGATAGCACAATTACGCTGCAGCAGTACATCTTTATGCGCCAGCGCTTCCGCTGCCAGAGCCTCATCAAACAAGCCGCAGCTGATGTGATTGTAGTCGCGGTGGGAGATCATAGCCGCCAGCGCCGCTTTGTCGCGGGTGGCTACCCAGCCAAGGCGCAATCCCGCCAGTGAAAACACCTTGGACATGCTGCCCAGCGAGATGCCTTTTTCGTACATATCGACTACCGATTCGCTCCAGATGTCTTCCTGCATCAAGTGGCGGTACACCTCATCACACAGCACATAGGCATCTACACCGCGGGCGATTTCCACGATCCGGCGCAGCAGTGTGGTATCCATCAACGCACCGGTAGGATTGTTGGGATTATTGATGCAGATCATTTTCGTGCCCGGTGTTGCCAGCGCACGCAGTTCATCCAAATCGGGCAGATAGTCATTCTCCTGCTTCAGGTGCAGCAACTGCAAATCGGCACCGTAGCTCTCCGGAATCGAATACAGCTGCTGATAGGTAGGCATAATGCTGATCACCCTGTCACCCGGCTCTACCAGAGAGTAGAATACATGGTGGCTGGCGCCGGAAGCGCCATGGGTTGTGACGATATGCTCCGGCTGCAGTGTGCGATACAGCGAACACACACCTTCTTTAAATGCCGGAGCGCCCAAAATGTCGCCATAAGTCAAGCGACGGGCACAGAACTGCTGCAAAAAGGCCTCCTTGTCGCTGCCGGTCAAGGCAAACAGCTCATCCACGCTGACCGAATCCACGCAGGTCTCGGCAATATTGTAGCGGGCATTGACCTCATACTCGTTCATCCATTCTTCCACTGCAAACGCTTTGATTTTCATACTCCGTTTCTCCTTTTGATTATTGAAAAAAGGCATTCAAAGCCCAACCTTGTAACACGCCTGCGGCATGCCGTACCTACGGTTGAGTTTTGAACGCCCTTTTGCCCCCAATCCGGTGAAAGGGGAGGTGATGATGCGGTTTTCTGCATCATACCACAGCCTTCCCGCTCCGTCAACACGCCAATTGATCAACATATACATTTGGAGGCTGCTTATGGAAAGGATTTTCCTGCATGACGGCGCATTTTGCGCACAGATCTTACCCTACGGCGCAACGCTGCACTCCCTTTACGTTCCCGACCGCGATGGCACAGCGCGCGACGTAGTACTGGGTTACAACAACCTCTCCGATTATCAGCGGCATGATGGATATTTGGGTGCTACCGTGGGGCGCAACGCCAACCGCATTGCCGGTGTACAGCTTGTATTGGACAGTCAAATATGGCAGCTGACGGCCAACGAAGGTACAAATCAGCTGCACAGCGGCTTTTCGGGCCTGCATCAAAAAGTGTGGGACTATAACCAAACGGCAGAAAACGCTGTCACGCTCCATACCGTTTCTCCTCACGGCGAGGACGGATTTCCCGGTACTTTGGAGGTTTGGGTAAGCTATACCCTATCCGGTGGTGCACTGAGTATGGATTACAAAGCGGTCTGCGACCGCGATACAGTTGTCAACCTCACCAATCATGCCTATTTCAATTTGGCTGGACAGGAGAGCGGCGCGATAGATGACCATGTGCTGAGCGTATCGGCCGACTATTATACGCCCTGCGGGCCGGGTACGATCCCCACCGGAGAAGTTCGCGCCGTAGACGGCACGGCACTGGATCTGCGCAGCGGTGTCGTTTTGGGCCGGCAGTTTGGCGCTCCGGAGCTGCGAGAATATAATGGGTACGACCACAACTTTGCTCTGAACAGTTCTGATGCCGCACAGCTCTACTGTCCTCGCAGCGGCATCTGTATGGCGGTGGAAACTACGCTGCCGGGACTGCAGGTCTATACCGCGGGATTCCTGTCGGAGCGGCAGGGAAAGCGCGGCTCGGTTTACAACTGCCACCACGGCGTTTGCCTTGAAACCCAGTTCTGGCCCGACGCCGTTCATCATCCCCATTTCCCATCTCCGGTGCTGCACACAGGGGATATCTACCGACACAAGACGATATATCGCTTCTCGGTGAAATAAAACCCCCTCACAGGTTTAGGGCTCTTCGATAAGACAGGAAACGCCAAACTGCGCTTGCAGCTTGGCGTTTTTTCTTGACATCCCGATTTATTTTTTTGCAATGACAATAGGCTGGTAGAACCCCGTCTCTTCCGGGAATTTCCAAACCACCTCGTCACAGCCGTATGCCTCCAACAATTCTGTCAGTTCTTCTCTGCGCGTTGCTCTGTACGCGCAGTCAAACTTGCTGATTTGCAGCGTTTCTTCATCATCGATGATATATTGGGTCAGTTTGTAATGCTCGCCTTCCCAAGCCCACGTCTGGAACGAAACTCTCTTGCCCTGCTCGGTGGTATGGATATATGGTGGAGAGTAGGGGGGCTTCTCCTTCAGCAGCGCATCATAATCCCTGATGCTGGCAACGAATATGCCTCCTGCCGCCATTTGCCCTGTGATACTCTTGATGGCCTCCTCCAAAGCAGCATGGGAAAGCATATGCGGCAGAGCGTTATCCATACAGATCACAATGTCAAACTTTTGAGAAAATGTTTTTGATAAGGCACAAAAGTCAGCGTGCGCAAAGCAAATGTCCACATTGTTTGTTTCTGCACGCGTCTTTGCTTGCGCAATTTCTGCGTCGCTGATGTCCGATGCAGTCACCTTGTAGCCAAGGGCCGCAAGCCCGATGGCCTGCGTACCGATTCCGCAGGCGCAGTCAAGAACACTTGCGAATTTGTCAAAACCATGATCCTTAAAAATTTGATCCAGAATCAAGGCTTGCTCCTGCGTTGTGGCTTGCCAGTCGAAAAACAGCTTATCGTATTGGGAGGCCATATTATCATAAAAGGTCTGTATAATGTCCATATAAATACACCCTGTCCCATTCAGATTGCGAGGGCAAAAATCACTCGCTGTCCAGCTTGAGGACGGCCATGAACGCCTCTGTCGGCACCTGTACCGTACCCAGATTGCGCATCTTCTTTTTGCCTGCCCCACAAAAGCACCGCTTTTGCGGGGACCCCGCACTTGACTCAAACGGTCGGAAGTGAATCCCGACCGTTTCAAGGTTTTGCCTGCGGCAAAACGCTTGACGCCGCTTCTCACGGCGGCGAGGGCAAAAATCACTCGCTGTCCAGCTTGAGGACGGCCATGAACGCCTCTGTCGGCACCTGTACCGTACCCAGATTGCGCATCTTCTTTTTGCCCTCTTTCTGCTTCTCCAGCAGCTTCTTCTTACGGGTAATATCGCCGCCGTAGCACTTGGCCAGCACGTCCTTACGCATGGCCTTTACCGTCTCACGGGCGATGATACGGCCACCGATGGCTGCCTGAATAGGCACTTCGAAGAGCTGACGCGGGATGTTCTCCTTCAGTTTTTCGCACAAACGGCGGGCACGGGGATAAGCCTTATCGCGATGGGCAATAAAGCTCAACGCGTCCACGCCGTCGCCGTTGAGCAGCAGATCTACCTTCACCAGATCGCTGGTACGGTAGCCGGACAGTTCATAGTCCAGCGAGGCATATCCCTTGGTGTTGGCTTTCAGCGTATCGAAAAAGTCGTAGATGATCTCGTTGAGGGGCATCTGGTAGTGCAGCTCCACCAGACGGGTGTCCAGATACTGCATATCCTTGAACTCTCCGCGGCGGTCCTGACACATAGGCATGATATTGCCCACAAACTCGTTGGGCGCAATGATGGATACCTTGACATATGGCTCCTCAGCGTGCTCAATATGGGTGGGATCGGGATAGTTGTGGGGGTTGTCCACCTTCACCAGCGTACCGTCATTTTTGTAAACATGGTAAATAACCGACGGCAGCGTAGTGACCAGATCCAAGTTGAACTCACGCTCCAGACGCTCCTGAATGATCTCCATATGGAGCATTCCCAGAAAACCACAGCGGAAACCGAAGCCCAGCGCCACGGAGGATTCCGGTTCAAAAGTCAGCGAGGCATCATTCAGCTGCAGCTTTTCCAACGCGTCGCGCAGATCGGGGTATTTGGAGCCGTCCTCGGTGTAAATGCCGCTGTACACCATGGATTGGGCAGGACGGTAGCCGGGCAGCGGCTCGGTGGCCGGATTGTCTGCACCGGTAATGGTGTCGCCCACCTGCGTATCCTTTACGTTCTTGATAGATGCAGTAAAGTAGCCCACTTCGCCGGCCTGCAGTGCATCGGTAGGTTCATTGCCCAGTGGCTTAAGATAGCCGCATTCCAGAATGGTATACTCTGCACCCGTAGCCATCAGCCGGATCGTCTGTCCCTTGCGCAGCGTACCCTGTTTGATGCGGAAAAGCACTACGACGCCCACATAGGGGTCGTACTGGCTGTCAAACACCAGCGCCTGCAGCGGCGCATTGGGATCTCCGCTGGGCGCGGGCACGTTTTGCACGATGTCCTCCAGCACAGCCTCGATATTGATGCCCTGCTTGGCACTGATTTCCGGTGCATCCAGCGCCGGCAGGCCAATGATCTCTTCTACTTCCTGCTTGGCACGCAGCGGATCGGCAGCAGGCAGGTCGATCTTATTGAACACCGGCAGGATCTCCAGTTCGTGCTCCATGGCCAGATACGTATTGGCCAGTGTCTGCGCCTCCACGCCTTGGCTGGAGTCCACCACCAGCAGCGCACCTTCACAGGCGGCCAGAGAGCGGGACACCTCGTAGTTGAAGTCTACATGGCCGGGGGTATCGATCAGGTTCAGCGCATACGTTTCGCCATCCTGCGCCTTATAGAAGATCTGCACGGCGCGGGACTTAATGGTAATGCCGCGCTCTTTTTCCAGATCCATATTGTCCAACAGCTGGTTTTCCATATTGCGCTCCGGCACGGCGTTGCACTTCTCCAGCAGGCGGTCGGCCAGCGTAGACTTGCCGTGGTCTATGTGGGCAATAATAGAAAAATTGCGAATTTTCGATTGATCAAACATACTCTTATTACCTCCGGGGATCAGTGGTTTTCGGTGAGGGTGCGGCAGCGCTCATCCACATTGTGGAACACCTGCGCGGCACTCTGGCTCAAGCCGGGATAATTCGCGCTGAGATTCTCTGCGTCCAAAGCGGGGAATTCCTCGCCTTTTTTCACGCTGTCGTTGAGTGCACACAAATAGCGCAGCTTGCTCAGTTCCATGTCTGCACTCACCGCTCCGGCATCGTATACCTCATGGTCGATAGAAAAATACTCCTCATTGGCGCCGCTGCGGCGATACAATGCGCGCAGTATCTGGTACAGTCCCGCGCTTAGATAGTCTCCGGCAGCAGTGATTGCCTCGCGGTTACCCAGTTTACCCAACGCATCAAACAGCAGGCTGGCTGTGTTGACTACCAGTTTCTTCTGCAGTGTTGCCAAAATGCTGCCTTTCAGCGTACCTTTTTCCATGCTGGAGTCGTACAAGTCGTCAGCATCAATCATGGCGCCGTCGCGGCTGAGCGTACGTCCCAGCAGATAGTCGGCCGACACATGATAATACGAGCACACCTTTACCACAAAGGCAAGTCCCGGCTCACGGATCCCATTTTCATAGTGGCTCAGCAGCGCTTGGCTAATCCCCAGCTCTGCGGCAGCTTTTCGCTGTGAAACGCCTTTTTCCTGCCGCAGCAGGCTCAAAGTGCGGGAAAAATCATTTGCCATATCTTCACCCAAATTCTCTTTCTTTTTTTATACAGGAAGTAAATTATATATTATTTTATACCAAAAGTAAATCGCATTTTGGGTCAAACGGCTTCTTTTTTTATACCACATCATCTTGTGTTTTCAAAAGAAAGCAGGCACTATTTTATCCCGTTCATAAAACATTTCCATTATTTCCACGAAAGAATGGACGATTTTTGCTTGACGCGCAATAAAAAAACATGTATGATACCATTTGTAACGATTTTGTAACCTTTGGATTGGATACACATATGAACAAAGAGTTGAAGAATAAACATGAAATATCTGCCAAGGACCGCCGGAGTATCTGGGCCAAATGGCACCAGAACTTGAAGGACTGGATCTGGTGGTTCGGTGAACATCCCCACTGGTATGATATCAATATCCAAGCTGCCTTCTGCCGCGTATTCGTCGCACCCGTGCGCCGGCTGAAAAAACACCTGAAAGAACTGATCCGCGCACGTCGGGAACATCGCGTACCCGAAACGGAAAGCCGCATCGGACAGCTGCTGCTGTTTTTGTGGGGCAGTGCTCCTCGCCTAGGCTGCTATATCCGCGAACGGGTTCTGCGTCGCCGCAAGCGCTCTGTGCACACCGGCGGCAAGCGCCGCTCCTTCTTTGAGCACATGCGCTTTCATCCCGCGGCATTTCTTGTCAGCGCTTTGAGCGTAGCCGCCGTGGCTGTGCTGCTGTCGCTGTACACCCTGGGCGTTACCGCCAGGTATGACGGTGTGGAACTGGGTACGGTCAGCAGCAATAGCGCCGCCCAGTTGGCCGTCACGCAGGTGGAAGAAATCACTCGCGAAACGCTCAGCGACACAAACTTCACTGTGGACAGCGCGCTGCTGGAGCTGGAAACCAGCGTTGTGCCCCGCTCCCAGATCGAAACCTCGGAAGAACTGGGTGATACACTTTCCGATCAGCTGGGTCTGGTGGAATATGGCTATGCCCTGTATGTGGACGATCAGCTGATCGCCGCTACCACATTCCCCGGCGCGTTAGACGAGCTGCTGGGACAGCTTCAGCAAGGTTACCGCACGCCCAACACCGTGGAGTGTGACTTTGTGGAGAAGGTAGAGCTCCGCGAAGGTTATGTGGATAAGTCCTATATGATGAATCTGGGCCACATTGCCGAAAAGCTGTACGCCACCAAGTCCGGTGCCGTGGAGTATACCGTTGTCAGCGGTGACTCTCTGTACGGCATTGCCGTGTCCCACGATCTGTCCGTCGACGACTTGCTGGACATGAACCCCGGCTATTCCTCCAAGGGTCTGCATCCCGGCGACGTTCTGATCCTGAGCAACGCCGTTCCCTATCTGACCGTCACGAACGTGGAGCGCCAGACCTATGTACAGGATGTGCCTTACGATATCATTTATCAGGACGACGACTCCATGTATGAGGGCGACTATAAGGTGCTCTCCGCCGGTGTTTACGGCAAGGCTGATATCACCGCCAATGTCACCTATGTCAACGGCATGGAATCTTCCCGCCAGATCGTGGCTTCCGTCACGCTGCAGGAGCCTGTCACCGAGCTGCAGGCCCGCGGCACGAAGCCCCGTCCCTCCTGGTTCCCCAACGGATATTTCATCTGGCCCTGCAGCGGAATTATCACCGACTACTTCGGCTACCGCAACACCGGTATCTCCGGCGCCAGTTACTATCACCGCGCCATTGATATTGCCCGCTCCTACGGTACGCCCATTTATGCCTCCGACGGCGGCACAGTGGTGCACTCCGGCTGGTACGGCTCGCTGGGTTACTGCGTGATCATCGATCACGGCAATGGCTTCCAGACCACCTACGGCCATAACAGCGAGCTGTATGTGTCCTATGGCGACAAGGTCTATCAGGGTGAATGCATCGCCGCCATGGGCTCCTCCGGCGTCTCCAGCGGCCCGCACTGTCACTTTGGCATCCAGCTGAACGGCACTTGGGTGGATCCTATGAACTATCTGTCATAAGAAAAAGAACCGGCTTTGCCGGTTCTTTTTTTTGCTTCCGTTGCATATGTCACAGACTTTTTCCTGTTACCTGCATATAATAACACTATAAAAACTCACTCTTTTGACAGGAGGATATGTTATGGATCGCAAAGTATTGGATAAGATGAATTACGGTCTCTTTGTGGTAGGTACCGCTTGGCAGGGTAAGCGCATCGGCTGCGTGGTCAACTCTTTTGCACAGGTGACCAGCAACATGCCTCAGAAGTTTACCATCACCCTTAACCGCGATAACGAGACATGCAAGGCGCTGCTGGAAAGCCGCAGCTTCGCCGTCACGCTGATCGGTAAAGATTGCCCCAAGACCTTGATCGACCTGTTTGGCTACAAGTCCAGCCGCGTCAGCGATAAATACACCGATTATGAAACCTTTACCGACAGTATGGGCAATCCCTTTATCAAAGAGGGCATGGTGGCCCGCGTCAGCTGCAAGGTAGTGGACACCATGGATGTAGGTCGCTACGTTCTGTTCCTGTGTGACAGCGTGGATGGCGAGCTCCTGGGCGAAGGCCGCATGCTGACCGCCGATGAGTATCTGGGCAAGAATAAGTCCTCTACGCCCCCTACCGCCACCGTATACCGCACGCTGGAAGAAGTGGGCGGTTGGGTATGCCCCTGGTGCGGTTTCGTCTACTACGGCGAAAAGCTGCCCGATGGGTATGTATGCCCCCTGTGCGGCTGCCCCGGTGACAAATTTACACGCAAAGAGGGATAAAATCCCGTTGACATGTTTTCCTCTCCTAAAAAAGAAAGCCGCCATGAGGCGGCTTTCTTTTTTATTCAAACAAACTGGCCTGATAGGGGAGGTCTCCCTTACCAATCTGGCGGCACTGGCGGGCATGCTCCTCTGCCAGCACATCGGTAACCGCCATTTTGCGGATGATGTTCTTTACCGTGGTGTCCAGCGACGTTCCCTCCCGATAGTCTGCCGGGAAAATGAAATCCACACGTCCGCGATAGAGCAACTCTTCCACTGCACTGCGGCTCTCAGGCTGGTAGACGGCGATGGCCTGTCCGCCGTAAGAACGCATCATCTTCATGCACGGCACATCGGAAAGTCCGTCACCCACATAAATCATGTTGGTGAAGGGCACGCGCTTGCTGTCATCGGGCATGGAGGCGTTGAGGTCCTTATCATTGGACACATCCAGTACACCCTTGTTGATGCGATAGACAAACTGGGTTTTCGCGGTAAAGTTTACATCCAGTTTGGGCCAGACGGGCACACCGTTCTCATCATAATAGAATTCACTGGCGTAGACCTTTTTAAATTCATGGCTGATGCCGGACCCTTCGATAATCTCCCGCAAACCGGAAGAAAGGATATAGTGCTCCACTTCCACGCCCAGACTCTCACCAAAGGCGTTGATGCGCGCAAACCACTCCCTCACACCGGGAAACAGTTCGATAGACCGACCCATTTCCACCAGATTCTCGCGGCGGATAGACAGCCCTTTTTCTTTGCTTTTGCGCAGCATCGTGTACATGTAGGCCAAAATGCCATCCATGTGTTCCTGCCAGCCAAAGGTATTGGCTTCGCGCCAGAAGTCTGCCGGCTGCATGCCCAGCGAAGGAATAAAAGCATAGTTCTGCATATCCTGCGTACATAGGGTCTTGTCAAAGTCGTAGAGCAGAGCAACGATGGGTCTTTGCATGTTTTGTTCTCCTTTACAGAAAAAAACGGCTCATCTGAGCCGCTTTTTCATCCAATGATCATTCGCCGGTATAGTTGCGGCCAAACTTCAGTTCATCCAGATTCAGATTGATGTCGGGATCAAAGGGCTCTTCTGCCGGCACCTCTTCCGCGACAGCTGCGCTTTCTTCCTCCGGCACTTCCTCGGCGGCAGCTTCCGTCTCTTCCTGTGCAGCAGCATAGTTGCGGATGATGTCCTGCTCGATCAGGCGAATAGTATCCTGCGTCACGGAAGGCTCTTCCTCCTTGGCAGCCAGCTCCATCTCCGGCAGCTGTGCCAGAAATGCAGCCTGTGCAGCGCACAATTCCTGACTGTGCTTGACGAAAGCGGCCAGTTCCTGCTGAGCCAGCGCCAGCTTCTGGCGTGCCTGAGCCGTCTCCAGTTCCAGCTCAGCCACCTGTGCAGCCGTTGCTTCACGGGCCGATGCCAGCATCATGTCCTTTTCCACCTGTGCATCCTGCACCATCTGGGCAGCCATGCGCTGCGCCGTCAGCAGTGTGGAGCGCATCGCGTCCTCGGTAGCGCGGTATTCTTCCACTTTCTCCGCCAAAACCTTCAGCTTGGCCTTCAGCGTGGCATTTTCCTTATAAAGATTGGTATAATCCTCCGTCAGCGTGTCGAGAAACTCGTCCACAGAATTCATGGCATAGCCGCCAAAAGAGGCCTTAGGGAATACTTTTCCGGAAACTTCCTGCGGTGTCAACATACGATATCCCTCCGATTATCTCTATTTTTACAGATACAGGCCGCTGCTCTCCAGCTCGTCGATCAGATCACCCATGATATCCACAGAATAGGGTGTGATGATGTACGTGTTGGCTGCAACCTTTTTGATCTTTCCATCGCCGGCGTAAGCCACGCCGGACAAAAAGTCCACCAGGCGGCGGGCAATATCCTTGTTTGTCGACTCCAGATTCAGCACAACCGTGCGCTTTTCGCGCAGGTGGTCGGCGATCTCCGAGGCATTTTCAAACCGCTCCGGCTTCACCAGTACCACTTTCAACTGCGCGGTGGCATGGATGTTCACCACTTTGTTGCGGCGATCCTCCGCCTTGCGCTCTTCGCGGCGCTCATCAAAATAGGCAGGAGCGCTTTCCCGACTCTTAGGTTCGATCAGTTCTTCTTCGTATTCGTCCTCATCATCGTAGGGGTGGATGATTTTCTTGAACTCGTCCATCAAACTCATGGCTTTGACCTCCTGCTTTAGTTGGCGTAGTATCTCTGGCCGAAAATTGCAGTGCCGACACGCACCATGTTACTGCCGGCGCGAATGGCATCTTCAAAATCTCCGCTCATACCCATTGAGACATATTCCATTTTATTATCATATATTTTCTCGTTTATGTCAACATATAGTGCATGCACTTTGCGGAAATACACCATATTTTCGCCTGCCGACTTTTCAACGGGCGGGATGGTCATCAGTCCGCGCACACGGACATGCTCCAGCGTCTTAGCAAGAGCTGCCGCCTCATACATCTGCTCGGGAGCAAAACCGCTCTTGGCTTCTTCGCCGCCGATGTTGACTTCCAGCAGGATATCCTGCACCAGCCCTTGCTTGGCAGCTTCCTTTTCGATCTCCCGCAGCAGTGCCTCGCTGCCCACCGACTCGATCAGGTCTACCTTACCCACCACCTGACGCACTTTGTTGCGCTGCAAATGGCCAATAAAGTGGAGAGGGCGGCCCTCATAAGCGTTGTCAGCCAGCTTGGCCGTCATTTCCTGCACGCGGTTCTCACCCAGCACATCAATGCCGGCGGCAATGGCCTCGCGGCAGGCGGCAGCATCGTTCATCTTGCTGGCACCCACCAGCGTGATGTCTGCGCCGGTACGTCCCGTCTCGCGGGCGGCCGCATCGATCCGCTCACGGATAGCGGCAATATTTTCTGCAATAGACATGGTCACTTTCCTCTCTTTCTGCAAGGCGCCTCAGCGCACTACTTTTCCATCGTACAGTTCCCCGGCTGTAACGATCACCTCATCGCCGGCACGGAGAATATCACTGCCGGTGGCGCCGTCTGCGGCACGCACCAAGGTATAGCCGTCACCGCGGTATACCACGTCTACCGGCTTAAAAGCGGCGGTAAAACCAACCACACAGTATACACCGCTTTGTCCATTTTCGTCCAACCGCAGCGCATTGGCCGGAATCCGCAAACCGCTGTAGCTGTTAAGCAGCAGTTCTGCCGTTAAGTGCCGCAGCTGCGTCACCTGCGGCAGATATTTGTCGCTGCGCAGCACTACCACTTGCTTTCCGTTTTCTACTTCACCGGGGGCAAGGATCTGCATGGTGATATCGATCTCCATTCCCTTGCCCAACCGCAGCGCCACCTGTTCCCTATCTTCCAACCGGGCCACATCTTCCTGCGTCATCACAGCTGCATAGTACCAGGTATCGCCGTATACCAGCTTGCCCACTTCGTCTTTCAGGGCCTGCGCCTTCAACTTCTCCAACTGAGAGGGCATTAAATCCGCCAACATGCCCGGCGTCAACATTGTTTCGTAGCCGTCACATACAGCAGAAAACAGGGCCGGTCGCTGTGCGTAAATCACGTTGGCACCGGACAACTGGGCACGCAGCGCGTCAAGTTCACTTTGTACTTGTCCAATCTGTGCCTGAATTTCCGGAGCCGAGGAATAAGAATGGCTGCGCTTGAGGATATTTCCTTTCAGCTGCGAAAGATGCTCCGACGCATTGGCATAATCGCCGTCTGCCAGATCGCCGCGCAGCGTCAGCAAATTCTCAAAGATGGAACTGTCCAGCTTCAGCGCTGCGTCGGGATCCAGATAGGAGGCCAGCGCAAACTCCAGCTGCTGCAGCTGCAGTTCTTTTGCCTCCATCTCCCTCACTGTCTCCAACGCACCGGAACTGCTGTAGGCGGTAGCAATCACCTGTCCGGCGCCCACTTTTTCGCCCTCCAGCAATTCGTGGACCAGCGTTCCTGCGGCGTGGATCGTCTCTTCCTGCCGCACCATCCAGCCGTCCACACTGATGGCGTCATCCGTCTCAGCGGCATACACCAGTGTGGTGGTGAAGGGGTCGCTATAGTACTGATACATCTGGACGCCGAAGAATAGCAGTACACCTGCCAAAATCACGGTGGCCAGAATTTTGAAAATAGGTCCGGTTTGTTTCATAGCTTCACCTCGCAAAAGGTGCCGCCGACAGCTTACGCCTCCGCCGTCTCCTGCAGAGAGATGGCACGCAGCGGCACAATGGTGGATATGGCGTGTTTATAGATGACCTGCTGCTTGCCGTCGCTGTCCAGCACTACGGTAAAACTGTCAAAGCCGGTCACATTACCCCGCAGCTGAAAGCCGTTGACGAGAAATACCGTCACGGGTACGTTTTGCTTACGGGCACGGGTCAGGAAAATTTCCTGCAAATTAGATTTCTGGGACATATCGTCTGCTCCTTTTCTCTTTGTGCGGACGATATAGCCCGTCCGCCTGAGATTAGGATAATCCCTCGGCGGTAAGGATTTCTGTCGCTTTTTGGAGAGCGGCTTGGAAATCGGGCACTTTTTCCCAGCGGATCCAGTGGATCTTCTCGTTGCGGCGCAGCCATGTCAGCTGCCGCTTGGCATATTGGCGGGAGCGGAGTTTGACTTCCTCCACCGCCTCTTCTATCGTAGCCGTTCCTTGCTGCACGGCTAAAAACTGTTTGTAGCCAATGGCCTGCAGCGAGGTAGCCGTGGCGGGAATGCCAGCCGAGAGCAGCGCCTCCACTTCCTGCAGCAGTCCCTGCTCCACCATGATATCTACGCGGCGGTCGATCCGCGCACGCAGATCGTCACGGTTTTCAAAGTCCAAACCGATATACACCGCATCATACTTATCCGGCACGGCTTGCGTGGCCAGATTGTGCTCGGTAATGGTTTTTCCCGTCTCCTGCCACACTTCCAGCGCGCGCAAAATGCGTTTTTCGTCTTTCAAATGCAGTTTTTCCGCAGCCACAGGGTCAATGGTGCGCAGTTCCTGCAGCAGCGCGGCAGCGCCCTCTGCTTTCATGCGCTTTTGCAGCGCCGCACGGATCTCGCCGCCGGCATGACCCTCGGCAAAAGAATTACCACGCACCAGCGCATCAAGGTATAGTCCCGTACCGCCCACCAGCACCGGCAGTTTATCGCGGCGCAGGATGTCCTGGATGCAGCGGTCAGCCTCCTCGGTAAACCGGGCCACCGACCAGCTCTCCGCCGGATCTGCCACAGCGATCATGTGGTGGGGGATTCCCTCCATCTCCTCCGCGGTGGGCGCGGCAGTTCCGATGGTCATGCCGCGGTAAATCTGCATGGAGTCCACGCTGACCACTTCGCCGCCAAACGCTTTAGCAATAGCAACGCCCATTTTCGTTTTTCCGGATGCAGTGGGACCCACCACGCAGACGATTTTCGGGGCCATAGGAAACTCCTTTTACGCTCTTTTGAACATCTTCTCGATTTCGTACTTGGTCATCTGCACCGCCACAGGTCTGCCATGGGGGCAGTATTTGATTTCGCCGCTCTGCACTCTCTCCACCAGAGCCGCCAGCTCTGCAGCGTCACTGACCATACCGGCCTTGATAGCGCTCTTACAGGCCATGGTGTGGTACAGCTCGTCCCGCATTCCCTCCGGGTCAATACGACCCAGCAGCAGCTTCTGTGCCAGTTCCTCCAACGTAGAGGCTGCATCGCCGGTACGGATATCGGCGGGGATTTCCCGCACCAACACCGTGCCGTCACCAAAATCTTCGCAGGCAAAGCCAAAGCGCTGCAGCGTATCCAAATGCTCCAGCACGGCGGCATATTCCTCCGCCGCCAGCGTCACAGCCAAAGGCGTCAGCAACAGCTGAGACATGAGCGGATGGTCATCTGCTTTCAGCTTATTAAAACGAATACGCTCGTGGGCAGCATGCTTATCAATGAGCCAGAGGTTTTCCCGCTCATCCTCGCAGATGATGTAGGTGCGCAGCACCTCTCCTACCATGCGCCAAGGCGCTTCTTTTTTCTCGATGGTTTGCTGTACCGCCTCTTCCACAAGAGAAGATGGCAGCACCATTTCCGCCTGCTGCACCGGTTCTTCCTTTTTCACAGGGGGTGCAGGCTTCTTCTCTGCCACCGGTACGACAGGGGGCGCCGGACGGGGCTGCACCACATCGCGCACTTCGCCCATCAGCGATGCCTTAGGCACAGGCGCGGCAGGGCGCTGCGTATAAGAGCCCAAGGGCTTCTTCATCTCAGCGGCAGCAGTCTTTTCCTTGTACTGCTGCACCGTCATACTCTGGTAAAAACTCTCCTGCTTGGGAGCAGGTACAGCAGGCTTGTTCTCCGCATCCAGCGCGTCGCGCACTGTGTAGTACAGCGCGTCAAATACCGCCTTATCGGACACAAATTTCACCACCGTCTTGGCAGGATGGACATTCACATCCACCATATCAGGCGGAAGCGTCACATGCACCACACAGCCGGGGAATTTGCCCTTAAGCAGTTGGTTGCGATAGGCCTCCTCCAGCGCCGCTTGCAGCAGTTGGGATTTGACAAAGCGGCCATTGACAAAGAACACCTGACGTCCGCGAGTGCCGTGGCCGTTCAAAGGCTTGGTCACAAAGCCGCTGACTTCTACTTCACCGCCGCAGCCACGAATCTCCTGCAGACCCATGGCAAAATCGCGGCCCATGGCAGCGTAGATAGCGCTGAGCAGCTTGCCGTCACCGGGGGTATGCAGTACTTCTGCACCGTCGCGAATCAGTTTGAAGGAAATATCGGGATGGCTCAGCGCCAAATGCTGCACAATGCCGCTGACGGCAGCACCTTCGGCACTATCCTTTTTCATAAACTTCATGCGGGCAGGTGTGTTGTAGAACAAATCCCGCACGCAGATGGTGGTGCCCTCCGGACAGCCGGCTTCCGTTACCTCGCCGGGAACACCGCCCTCCAAATGGAGCACAGCCCCGCTCTCGGCACCTTTCTGGCGGGAGAAAATATCCACGCGGCTGACAGCGGAAATAGCCGCCAAAGCTTCACCGCGGAAGCCCAGCGTGCCGATGGCCGCCAAGTCGCCCGCCGTGCGCAGCTTGCTGGTGGCATGGCGCAAAAAGGCGGTAGGCAGCTCTGTGGGCGCAATGCCGCAGCCGTTGTCCGTGATGCGAAGATACGTCAGTCCGCCACGTTCCAGCTCCACCACAATAGCGCTGGCACCGGCGTCAATAGCGTTTTCCAGCAGCTCCTTGGCCACGCTGGCCGGACGCTCCACCACCTCACCGGCGGCGATCAAATCAGCCACATGGCTGGGCAAACATTGAATCTGAGGCATCGCAGCGCCTCCTTTCGTGAGTCAAATATCCGTTTACAGTTTCTGCTTCAGTTCATACAGCAAATTCAGCGCCTCGATGGGGCTGAGGCTGTCCACCTGCGTGCGGCGCAGCGCCGCGATGGCCTCCGCTTCGCCCATGGCGGCAAAGGACACCTGATCGTCCTCCACCGCGCTGACGGCGGCGGGTTTACCGGCTTCCTCTTCCAGTTCGCGCAAAATCTTCTTGGCGCGGCCCAGTACCGAATCCGGCAGACCGGCCAGACGGGCCACCTCGATACCATAGCTGCGGTCAGCGCCGCCGGGGATGATCTTGCGCAGGAAGATGATCTCCTCACCACGGGTACGAACAGCGATATTATAGTTCTTTACACCGCGCAGCTGGTGCTCCATGTCGGTCAGCTCGTGGTAGTGGGTAGCAAACAAGGTTTTAGCACCCAGCTTTTTGGGGTCAGCGCAGTATTCCAACACCGCACGGGCGATGGACATGCCGTCAAAGGTGGATGTGCCGCGGCCGATTTCATCGAGGATCAGCAAACTCTTATCCGTAGCAGCATGAAGGATCTCGCTGACCTCCGTCATCTCCACCATGAAAGTGGACTGACCGGCACTCAGGTCGTCGGAGGCGCCGATACGGGTGAAAATGCGGTCCACCACGCCCAGATGGGCAGAGGATGCCGGCACGAAAGAGCCGATCTGTGCCATCAGCACAATCAGCGCCACTTGGCGCATGTAAGTAGATTTACCGGCCATGTTAGGGCCTGTGATAATGGCAGCGCGATCCTCGGTCTTTCCCATGTATGTATCGTTGGGCACAAACAGACTGTCCGAACGCATACGCTCCACTACCGGATGGCGGCCGGCATGGATCTCGATAACGCCGGAATCGTCCACCACAGGGCAACAGTAGTTATTCTTCACCGCCACAGCTGCCAGCGAGCACAGGCAATCCAGCTCTGCAATGGCAGCGGCGGTCTGCTGCACGCGGCTCACATTGGCTGCGATCTGCAGACGCACGCGGTTGAAGATCTCATACTCCAGCGCACCTACGCGGTCGGCGGCGGAGAGGATATCATGCTCCAGATCTTTCAGTTCCTGGGTAATAAAACGCTCACCGTTGACCAGCGTCTGTTTGCGGATATAGGTTTCCGGCACCATGTCGCGGAAGGAGTTGGACACCTCGATGTAGTAACCGAAGACCTTGTTGTAGCCGATCTTCAGCGTACGGATGCCGGTGCGCTCTTTCTCCTCCGCTTCCATGGAGGCGATGATGCCCTTGCCGCCGTGGAGGATGCCGCGCAGGCGGTCTACTTCGGCATCGTACCCATCGCGGATGATCTCGCCCTCCCGGACAGAGAAGGGCGGCTCGTCCACCAGCGTGGTGGCGATCAGCTCGGCAAGATCGTCCAGCGTATCCAGTTCCTGATGCAGCGCCGCCAGACGTCCCTTGGCAAATCCGGACAGCTGCGCTTTCACAGCAGGCAGCTTTTCCATGGCGCTGCGCAGTGCCACTAAATCGCGGCCACCGGCGCTGCCGTAGACGATACGGCCCATGAGCCGCTCCATATCACTGATACCGCTAAGGGCGAGGATCAGCTCTTCCCGGGCAACCGTGTTGTCCACCAGCGCCGTGACGGCGGCGTTGCGGCGGTTGATCTCCGTCACGCTCAGCAACGGACGCTCCAGCCACGAGCGCATGCATCGCGCACCCATCGCAGTTTTGGTTTTATCCAGCACCCACAGAAGGCTGCCCTTTTTCTCCTTACTGCGCAGCGTTTCCGTCAGCTCCAAGTTGCGCCGCGATGTCAGGTCCAACTCCATAAAGCGGCCCTGCTCGTAGTAGTCCAGCGCATCAATATGGCTCAGGTCGGTCTTCTGCGTCTCGTGCACATAGCTCAGCAGCGCACCCAGCGCCAGCGCCGCAGCACCGTTGTTACGGGGCAGGGCAGCAAAGCCTTCCTCACCAAACTGGGCGCGGATGGTCTTTTCCGCATCTTCCATCTTAAAGCGGCCAACCGGCAGCTTTTCCACGTGGCAGCGGAACTTGTCCTGCAATGCAGTGCGCAGCTGCTCGTTGAAATACACGCCCTCGTTCACCACTGCCTCAGCAGGGGAGAACCGTCCCAGTTCGTTGAGCAAATGGCTCACGCGCTCCGCGCCGGAAAAAGCGGTGGCATGGGTCTTGCCGGTAGAAATATCACAGGCGCACAACGCAGCGTTATCGTCATCGAGGTAGAGGGCAGCGCAGAAGTTGCTGCGGCCTTCCTCTAAACACGCAGAATCGATCACCGTGCCGGGGGTAATAACACGGATGATATCGCGCTTTACCAACCCCTTGGCCGTGGCGGGATCTTCCGTCTGTTCGCAGATAGCCACCTTATAGCCCTTGGCAATCAAGCGGGCAATGTAGGCATCGCTGGCATGATAAGGGATGCCGCACATGGGGATGCGTTCCTCCGCAGACTTGGTTTTGTCCTTATCGCGGCTGGTCAGCGTTAAGTCCAGTTCCTTGGACGCCGTGCGGGCGTCAGAACCGAACATTTCATAAAAATCGCCTAAGCGGAAAAAGAGGATGGAGTCCTGATTTTGCTCCTTGATCTCCAGATACTGGCGCATCATAGGGGTCAGTTCTGCCATGCAATAACCTCCTTTGATCAGTTAAATCACGTTACAGCATCTCGCCGAACAGCGCCCATGTGTTGCTGTCGGTGATCTTTACCATTTGATAGGTTCCCAGCGCACGCTTATCGCCCACCAGATGCACCAGTCGGCCGCCGGCAGTGCGGGCGGACAAGGGCCAACGCGCATCGTCCGTTTCTCCGTCCACCAGTACGCGGACGGTTTTACCCACATACTCGCTGTGGAGTCGGGCAGAAATCTCGTTCTGCGCATCGCACAGACGATCAAACCACACCTGCTTTTCACTTCTGGGAACAGGGTCTTCCATCTTCGCCGCCGGCGTACCGGGACGGGGAGAGAAGATAAAGGTAAACAGAGCTTCAAACTCCACCTGCCGCACCAGCTCCACCGTTTCCATGGCTTCTTTCTCCGTTTCACCGGGGAAGCCGATGATCACATCGCTGGTCAGCACCAGCTCCGGCATGACCTTGCGGGCATAAGTGATAAGATCCAGATACTTCGCCTTATCATAGGGGCGGTTCATGGCACGCAGCACACGATCGCAGCCGGACTGCACCGGCAGGTGCAGCTGCTTGGCCACATGGCGGCACTCGGCCATGGCGTCAAACAGCTCATAGGTGGCATCCTTGGGCTGGGAAGACATGAAGCGGATCAGGTAGTCGCCCTCGATCTCGTCGATGGCACGCAGCAGCGTTGCAAAATTATATCCTGTGCCCAGATCCTTGCCGTAGGAGTTGACATTCTGGCCCAGCAGCGTAATCTCCTTGTAGCCGGCTTCCACCAGCTCGCGCACCTCGGCGATGATTTTTTCCGGGTCGCGGCTGCGCTCACGGCCGCGTACATAGGGCACAATGCAGTACGAGCAGAAGTTGTTGCACCCGTACATAATGGACACCCATGCCTTGATGTCGCCCTCGCGCACCACAGGCATGCCTTCGGCAATATGGCCATGTTCATCTTCCACGCTGAACACACGGCCGCGGCGGGTATAGACCTGATACAACAGTTCCGGGAACTTCCACATGGCCTGAGGGCCAAACACCAAATCCACATGGCGATAGGACTGGCGTACCTTTTCCGCCACCTCGGAGCGCTGGGCCATGCAACCGCACAGGCAGATGATCTGCTGCGGATTAGCTTTTTTCGTGTGGGTCAGCGCACCCAGCATGCCGTACACCCGCTTTTCCGCATGGTCACGGATGGCGCAGGTATTCATCACAATGATGTCAGCCTGCTCCGCTTTGTCCGTCAGTTCGCAGCCCATAGCACGCAGCATTCCCATAATATTCTGGCTGTCGGCCACATTCTGCTGGCAGCCGAAGGTATCTACCATGGCTTTGGGCGTTCTTCCCCAACCATCGTGGATATCCTTAATTTTTTCTTCAAATGCCCGCTGACGCTGCATTTGCGCATCGCTGAGCAGAACTTCTTTTCTATCCAAATTTGACCTCCCGACCGCCATTTTTGAAAAAAGGCGATACTGTCCGAATTTAACTTAAATATTATAACATACATTGCCCGACAGCACAAGAAATGCACGAAAGAAAACCGACGCATTTCCCCATCATTGCGCGGTTGCAAATTCCCCCCGTTTGGGATATGATAGGTAAAAAGATTTCGGGAAAGGGCCCTTATCACATGCTGTATCTACTGCTTTTTGTTGCCACGATCGCTACTGACCAGTGGCTGAAATATTGGACTGTCAACACACTGGAGTTGGGCGAGTCTACGCCCTTTTTGCCCCACATCATGCAGCTGACCCGCCTGCACAATTACGGTGCCGGCTGGTCTATGCTCTCGGGCAAAACGGTGCTGTTGGTGGTTCTCACCGCCGTCATGTTAATTGGCGTCGCCGCTTTGCTTTTCAAGAAAATCGTGCGCCATCCGCTGGGTGTCATTGCCTGCGTGCTGGTTCTGGGTGGCGGTATTGGCAATATGATCGACCGCATCACTCTGGGTTATGTGGTGGACATGTTTGATCTGCTGCTATTTAACTACCCCATCTTTAATCTGGCTGACTGTTTCGTGGTAGTCGGCGCCATCCTCGGCTGCATCTACTACCTGTGGCTGTACGAAAAATACGACGCAAAGAAAAAGGAGAGCGCTGATGGAACCGAAGATTCTGCAAGCGACAAGTGAAGATGCCGGTACGCGGCTGGACAGCTTTCTCTCCGCCCATTTGGAGGGTGTCAGCCGCAGCGCAGCGGCCCGTCTGCTTGCGGATGGGCAGGTGCTCTGCAACGGAAACATTCTGAGCAAGAGCGAGCGCATCATCGGCAGCGAAACCATTTACGTTACTTTGCCGGAAGCGGTAGAAACCACCGTCACAGCGCAGGACATTGCGTTGGACGTAGTGTACGAAGACGACGACGTGATCGTGGTCAACAAGCCTACCGGCTTGGTGGTACATCCGGCACCGGGACATCCCGACGGCACGCTGGTCAACGCTCTGCTGCACCACTGCGGCGATTCTCTGTCCGGTGTGGGCGGAGAAAAACGCCCCGGCATCGTCCACCGCATCGACCGCGATACCAGCGGACTGATCATCGCCGCCAAGAACGATGCCGCCCATCTGGCCTTATCGGCGCAGCTGGCTGACCACACGCTCTCACGCACCTATGAATGTCTGGTGGTGGGCAATCTGCGCGAAGATACCGGTACCATCGACGCACCGATCGGCCGTCACCATACCGACCGCAAAAAAATGACGGTAACCCCCCACAACAGCCGCCACGCCGTGACCCACTGGGAAGTGATCGCCCGCTACCGCGGCGTGACGCATGTGCGCTGCCGACTGGAAACAGGCCGTACCCATCAAATCCGTGTGCATATGGCCCACATCGGTCATCCTATTTTAGGCGATACGGTATACGGCGCCAAAAAGCCTGTTCCCGGTCTGACCGGTCAGTGCCTGCACGCTGTAGCACTGCGCTTTATCCATCCACGCACCGGAGAAACAGTGGCATTGCACTGCCCGCTGCCGGAGGAGTTTCAGGCATACTTGAAAAAACTGGCCAATCAGCTTTGATCAGGAGGATCGTTTTATGAAAACATTTCTCAATATTTTGGGCGCTATTGTCGCCACGTTTCTCAGCTTAATTCTTATCTGTGTGCTCTTGGTGCTGCCCATTTTTCAAGGGACTGTCGGTCTGCTGCAGCAGCGCTCACTGGAGGCTGTCATTGAAGAAATCGATCTAGAGGAAGTTCTTCTCACCGCCCCGGAGCTGACACAGGCATTGAGCGAAAGCGGCATCAGCGAAGAGGCTGCCCGCGCCCTGCTGGAATGCGATGCCGTGGAGGAATTGCTGCAGAGTGTGGCCGGAGATGCCCTAAAGGCACTGCGCGGTGAATTCACACAGGCAAACCTTACGGCAGCCGGCCTGCAGGATCTGGTCAAGGAATACCGCGAAGAACTGGTAGAAGTCGTCCTCCTGATGGCTCCTGCAGAGCTCGCTTTGAATGCAGAAGGTGCAAATCTGATTCTTGATCAGCTGGTCTCCGAACAGGGTGATTTACTGATTACCACCATTAACGACGCACTTGTGCAGCTGCAGCAGGAGATGCAGGCACAAAATATCACCGCCGCTATTTTGCTGGTCACCGACGGTGTTGCAACGGCTATACTGATCGGCGTTGCTCTGGTGTTGGCCGGTTTGATTTATCTGTGTCGCCTGCGTCACGCACAAGGTCTTATGTGGCTGGGTGTGGATGCCATTATCGCCGCGCTGCCCTCGCTGGCCATCGCGGTGGCACTGATGGGACGGCGGCTGGCGATGTTCATCACACCGGAGCAGTCCGTCATCGCCGTCATCGAGCCTTTACTGCACCACGCCGGTATTTCCGTGCTGATTGGGAGCGTAATTCTGATTGCACTGGGTGCATTGAGCATTATCGGTTTTGTGCTGCTGCGCGACCGCCGCATGAAAAAAGAAGCAGCCGCTGCCCAAACAGCGCTGCCGGAAGTGGAGTAATACACTTTTCGATCTTCAAGCAAACAAAAAAGTCCCGATCCATTTGGATCGGGACTTTTGGTGCGCGGTACAGGACTCGAACCTGTGACCCCATGCACGTCAAGCATGTGCTCTACCAGCTGAGCTAACCGCGCGGAGAACGTTAATTACTATACACGAATTATATTGCTTTGTCAACACTTTTCTTGCTAATTGCAGAAAATTTTGCTATACTTAATTCACATTTGCTGTAAGGAGCGTTTTTCATGGAAAAAATCGCACTGGTTACCGGATCTTCCCGCGGCATCGGCCGCGCTATCGCCGCACTTTTAGCTCGCAGCGGCTGGGCTGTATGTATCAATTACCGCGTCCGTCGTGACTGCGCCGAAGATCTGGCCGCCCAACTCACCGCAGAGGGCTGCCGCGTCATGGTCTGTCAAGCCGACGTGTCTGACCACGCGGCAGTAGCTGCCATGGTGCACCGCGTGGAGGAAACTTTTGGCCCCGTTTCGCTTCTGGTCAATAACGCCGGCATTGCCGGGCAGGCTCTGTTTCAGGACGTCACCGATCAGATGTGGCACCGTTATTTCGCTGTCAATGTAGACGGCGCGTTTCATTGCACGCAAGCCGTTTTGCCCCACATGCTGCACGAGCACGAGGGCTGCATCATCAACATTTCTTCTATTTGGGGATTGCGTGGCGCCAGCTGCGAGGTAACATATTCTACTACCAAGCATGCATTGATCGGTTTGACCCGCTCTCTGGCAGCAGAGCTGGGCCCCTCCCACATCCGTGTTAACTGCGTCGCCCCGGGCGTGATCAAAACCGATATGCTGGACGCTCTGCCCCCCGAAGCGTTGCCGCAGCTGGCAGAGGATACACCCTTGGGCCGACTGGGCACACCGGAGGATATCGCCTACGCCATCGCTTTTCTTGCTGATGAAAAGGCTTCCTTTATTACCGGTCAGGTACTAACCTCCGACGGAGGCTTCCTGCTATAACCCTCAAAGTGCTAAAACACCGTTTGGACTTTCGTCCAAACGGTGTTTTTTTATTCCGGAAGGGGTTGAGCGTGCATCATCACGCGGCCAAAGCAGGTAAGACTGCGCCCGCTGCCCCGGGTAAATACCACGTCAGCATCCGAACGTTTTCGATTGAGAGAAAACAGGTACACAATTCCCATGGGATCTTTATAGTACTGCTTGCATACCATGTCGCCGTCCACGCAAAAAATACCGATGTCTCCGCTCCGCAGCGGGTCGTGGTTGACATAAACCACAGAGCCGTCGGTAATCTGGGGTTCCATGGAGTCTCCTTGGATTCGCACCGCCAATTCTGCACCTACCGGCACATCAGCGGTCACCGTCAGCGGCTCGAAATCTTCCCCAAATACCGGCGCAGCGTAACCCGCTGCTGCAGGACTACGGTATAGCGGGATCACCCGCGGCTCCAAAGGCGGCCTATCGTTTTCCAGTTCCACCTGCCACAGAGACAGTGAATCCACCAGCGTTTGCACCGTCTGCCGGCCGGTCAAGTTCAGGGTTCGGTACTTTTCTAACAGCAACCGCTCCTCAGCGGAACAGGATGCCTCCGACAGCGCACGAAAACTGTCGCGGTAGAGATAGTTGGGATCCACCTGCAGCGCATCAAACAATCGCAACAGAATCTCTTCCTTGGGCGCGCTGATTCCCGTTTCATAGTTACCGATGGCAGAGCGGGAAACCCCCAGTAACTCTGCTAATTCTCCCCGGGACATTCCCAGCTCTTCTCTTCGCTGACGCATCCGTGTGCCAAAGCCCATGAGCCTATCCCCCTTCGACAACTTTCGACTCTTTTATCCTCATAGTAGCGCAGTTTCTTGTGTTTGTCAATTCATTTTAACAAGAATCTTGTTATTTTAGTCTTGACACACCAAGAATCTTGTGATATCTTATCCTTGCTCACAAGATTCTTGGTTTTTGACGGCGCAAAAAAGCTCCGCCGAAGCGGAGCTTTTGGTTTTACTTTTCGCACACCAACTGATCTATATCTTTGCGGATCTTGGGACGCAGTACATCATCCTCTTTAGGGTAACCAACCGTCACCAGCAATCGGGCGGGACGATCCAGCTGCGTGATTTGGCGCAGTTTTTCATCGTCCAGCCAACCCAAAATACAGGAACCCAGCCCCTGTGCTGCAGCCTCGGCTGTCAGATAGGCAGCGGCGATTCCGATGTCGATGGAGCGGTAGTCGTTATTCTTCAGCTTCGCGCCCAGTGCTGCCGTCTTCACATAAGGAGCTTCGGAGATAATGATGACCACCGGTGCCTGCGTGGCAAATTTATTCAGCCCAGCCATGCCGCGGGCCGCCAACGCCGCCTGCTTGGCCATTTCACCTTGGCAGACCGTCAGGTGATATGGCTGTCCGTTACAGGCAGAAGGCGCCAGACGTACCGCCTCCAGAATAGCGTCCAGCTTTTCCCGTTCTACCGGACGAGTCTCATCATAGCTGCGGCAGGACTGGCGCGCTTGCGCGATCTCCATAAAGTTCATAGGCGTTCTCCTTTTGCCGTTTTTCTCATTATATCCTCTTTCTTTGCGCCGCGCAACGAAAAAAGTCCGCCGGCATATGCCGGCGGACTTGGGGGATATGCAAATGTCAGCTTAGAAAGCCTTCTTCTTCAGCACAACGGCCATGCCCAGCACGGACATGATGGCCAGAGCGCCATACAGAGCGATGTTCATGCTGTCGCCGGTAGCGGGGGAAGCGGGCTTCTCAGCGGCGATGACATACTCGGAGAAGTGCTTCAGGGAGAAGACGATCTGCTCGCCCTTCAGCTCACTCTTCACTTCGGTCACGGTACCGTCATCGGCCACATAGTAGACCTTCAGGTCGGCAGCCTTGACACCCTCGGGCAGCTTGGCGGGAACGGGAACAGCCACGGTCACAGCGCCTTCACCAAAGCCCTTGCCGTCCTTGGTGGCGATGTTCTCGCCGGTCTTGTTGCAGATCAGCTCAGCGGAGATGGTCACAGCAACAGCCTTATCCTTCACAGCAGCCTGCTGCTTCTCTTCCAGTTCTTCCACCTTTATGCTCTGCACCTTCAGCGTCACGGTCTCGCCCTGAGCCTGCTCAGCAACGGCCTCCAGAGCCTTGGTGTCCAGCGTCACGGTAGCGTCTTCCTTCACCAGAGTCAGAGCCTTCTCTTCTTCAACCACAGCTTCCAGAGCAGCGACGGGCAGCTCGGCCTCGGTCACGGCGTCCACATTCTCTTCACCAACGACTTCCTTGTGGGTCAGATCCAGCGTCACGTCCTCATCCTTGGCAGCGTCTTCGATGGCCTTATCCACAGCACCCACGGAAACTTCGGCCTTCTCCTCGGTCACCAGAATCAACTGGGGGATCACCAGATCCTTGATTTGGGCCTCGGTCAGCGCGGTCTTGCCATCTTCGGCCAATGCGGTGTTGCAGGCGTAGCAGAAGTAGAATTCCTTGTTGCCGTCCTCAGTGTAGGAGGGAGCCTTGGCGGGAATCTTCTCGGCCTTGTGGCCAGCGGCCTTGACGACCAGTTCCTCAGCCTGCAGTTCCTTCTCACCGGCCTCGTCGGCAAAGGTCTTCTTGCACACAGAGCAGGTGTAGTACTCAATGTTGCCAGCCTCGGTGCAGGTGGCAGCCTTGGCAGCCGTCTTAGTCATCTTATGACCGGCAGCGGGAACGATGGTATCGCGCACAGTCAGCTGCTTGGTAGCCTCCTTGTCAGCAAAGATCTTATCGCAAACAGTGCAGGTGTAGTACTCGATATTGCCGACACCAAGGCAGCTAGCGTCCATACCCTTGGTCATTTCCAGCGTTGCAGCGTGGTCATGGATATCATAGACCTGTACCTGCTCAGCGCTGATCTCAGTATAGTCATAGCCTTCCTTCACCAGCTGAGCCTTGATGGCATCGGTGTTGGGCAGCAGGATAACGCTCTCACCTACGGGAGCCATATTCAAAGCAGCATTATCGCCGGTCAGTGTTACGGTGGCGCCGTTGGCGATGTTCACCTCGGAAGATCCGCCGGTCTTGTTCATAACGATATACTGGTTGACAACGCCGGTGGCCTCAGCCTTCAGGGTAGATGCAGCGTCCACATTCAGGGTAATGTTCTTATCTTCCGTAACAAACAGGCCGAAGTTACCGCTGTCGGGATTCGTCGAGTTGTTCGTGGTCTCCAGCGTGGAGCCCTTCACCGTGGCAACAGAGCCATTGGAGCCAAGGGAGCCGCTGATGCCCTTGAAGTACAGGGCATTATAACCGGTGGACACGGAAGCATTGGTAATGTTGACTTCCACGGGGTTGAAAGCGATGATGCCATAACCTGCTCTGCCGGCGGTCAGAGTACTACCGGAGATGTTGACAGTGGTCTTGCCGGCAACATCGTCGCCGCCCACGCCGTTACCGCCCACGGTAATCAGCTGGTTATTGCCAGCGCTGGTAGCAGTGATCTTGGAATTGATCACGTTCAGGGTAATACCGTCGTTACGCATATCCACGGGACGGCCATAGCCCTGGTTGTTGATCACTTCCACATTTTCCAGCGTCAGGTCGGCATAGACCTCCATGGTCTTGTAGGTGCCGCTGCTGTTTTTGCCGGTACCGGTGATGCTGTACTTGCCCTCAGCCTTCTCTGCGCCGACAATGGTCAGGGCTTTGTCGATGACGAGAATTTCGTCCACGGTAACGTCGTTCAGCAGGGTGATGGTGTCATCGGCTTTGGCAGCAGTGACCGCATCAGCAACCGTTGCATAAGTGGTGTCGCCAATCTTAGCTACGGGAGCATATGCCACACCGCCGTCAACGACAACAGCCGCACCATTATAGGTGTTGCCGGTAAAGGTCACCGCACCGTCACCGGAAGCCTTAATAACCTCCATCTTGCCATCGTCGGTCGTGTTGGCGGTCAATTCATCAGCTGTCTGGTTAGCCTTGCTGATGATATTGTCCTTCACGGTCAGTGTAGCACCCGCCTTGGAGCTAATGCGCATTGCGCGGCTGCCAGTCCCGTCGATGGTATTGCCGGAGATCTCGATCTTTCCGGTAGCAGAGCTATTGCCAAACTGGATTGCATTGTATCCAATATTCGTGAAGGTGTTGTCCTTGATGACAACATTATCATTGCCGATCTTGTTCTGGAACAGAACCGCAGAACTGGTATATCCGTTAAAGGTGCAACCCTCAATGGTCAAACCGTCAACGGTCATTGCGGTTTTGTTAATAATCGAAATAGCAGTTGCGTTATCGTTGGAAGTAAAGGTGCAGTCGATGAATTTAACGTTCTTATAAGGCTTGGCAGCCGTTACATTGAAGAAATTCAGTTTGAGGTTTTCGAAGGTAATGTCCGTCAGCGGATCAGAAACAAGCAGCGTTTTAATATACGCGTTGTCACCGACACCCTTTAACGTGATGTCCTTATCTGCCACGCTATTCGTGAAAGCGTCATTCACGCCCAGCTCATACTCGCCATCTGCCAGTTCAATGACGGTAGCAGTCTTTGCATTTTTGATAGCCTTGTTCAGCTCATCAGAATCTTTTACCGCAACAACAGTTGCTTCAGCACCCCAAGCGGTGGGCAGCATTCCCAGAACCAAAACGAGGCTCAAAAGAATACTCAACAGTTTCTTCATATTAAATTCCTCCCAATCATTTGATACGCCTAGTGCGTATCTATCAAACATATTATAGGCCTCTACTTTTAAAACTTCAATACTTTGAAGCAAAAACGAGAAAAAGTTCTTTTCATCAAAATCTTTGTCAATATTGCATTTTTCTTTTGATTTGCTACATATTGTGCCAATTTTCGCATCTTCCTGTACAGGCCACACCTTGTTGTGTGGAAAAATTTGGCGAGATAAAGTCCGTTTTTTGTAAATCTAAAAAAATACCGACCACCCTATCGGATGATCGGTATTGGTGGGGGATGGTGGATTCGAACCACCGAAGGCAGTGCCAGCAGATTTACAGTCTGTCCCCTTTGGCCACTCGGGAAATCCCCCATATGAAATTTTTGGAGCTGGTAGACGGACTCGAACCCCCGACCTGCTGATTACAAATCAGCTGCTCTACCAACTGAGCTATACCAGCAAGATAACCAGCGAATGTTATATTAACAGATAGCCGCCACTTTGTCAACAAAATTTTACGGCTATTTTCTACTTTTTTCACAAACGAGACAAGGAGGTGTCGTCTATGACCATGCAGCAGCTATCCGAACAATACACCGTCCAAGCGCTGGCTATCCAACAGCGACTGACACAACTGCGCCTGCAGAACCGTCACTCTGCCGACCCACAACAGCAATTCCAGCTGCAGCAGCGTATCCGCGCACTGCAGCCCATGCTGACAGAGTGCCGCGCACTGGCACAGGTAACGGGGCACTATTACGATAAGGGGTACCACCATGAGAGCTACACATTCTGATGCCTTTTCCCTTGCCGATCTCCACCTTTGGTGTCAATCGGGAGAAAACAATGAAGCGCAAATCCAACGGCTGCAGGAAAAACTACTGCAGGCTGTTGGAGAAGTTTTGACGGCACGGCAGCGGCAGATCCTTCTGCTGTATTTTTTTCAGGGCATGTCCGTCTCACAGATCGCCAGTCATCTGCAAATCGCCAAATCCACCGTTTCGCGTTCGTTGGCTCGGTCAATTGAAAAGCTGAAAAAAACACTCCACTATTCCTTGTAGCTCGCCCTTGACTTGCGGGAAGAACTACATATAATATCGGATAGACTATTCGCACAAGGAGGGTCTTTTATGTTTCAAAAGTTACTGCGCCATCCCACCGCCCGTCTGCTCACCGCTGTGGCGGCTTCTTCCCTGATGGCCGTGGGCGTGAATTTATTTATCGTTCCGTCGAATCTGTATACCGGTGGATTGTTGGGTCTTTGCCAGATTCTTCGAACGTTGCTGGTCACCTATTTGCATTTGGAGACCGCTTTTGACCTGTCCGGTATTTTGTATCTGTTGCTGAATGTGCCGCTGTTTATTTTGGCTTGGCGGGCACTGGGCCGCACGTTCGTTGTGCGCACCATCATCTGTACGGCAGCCAATTCGTTGTTTTTGAGTTTGATCCCCGTTCCAAAAGCACCGATCCTCACCGAAATGCTGGCCAGCTGTATGATTGGCGGAATTCTGGTGGGCGTCGCCTGCGGCGTGATCCTCACCTGCGGCTGCTCCACCGGCGGTCTGGATATCTTGGGATTGTATCTGGCCAAGAAGGGTAAGAGCTTCACGGTAGGCCGTTTCTCTCTGCTGTTCAACGGCGTACTGTACACCGCCTGCCTTGTGCTGTTCAACGCAACTACTGCGATTTACTCCACCATCTTCAACGTCTTTGCATCTCTGGTTCTGGATCGCATGCACCAGCAGAATATTACAGCACAAGTGCTGATCTTTACCAAAGACAAACGGGAAGAGCTGACACAGTTCATCACCGAATCCATCGAGCGCGGCGTCACCTCGTGGCGCGGCCGCGGCGGCTATACCGGCGACGATGTGGATGTGCTTTGCGTCTGTTTGAGCAAGTTTGAAATTGAGGAACTGCAGCAAGCTGTGCAGCAAGTAGATCCCCATGCCTTTTTTGTTGTCAGCGAAGGTGTGCGGATCGGTGGACTGTTCCAGCGGCATCTCTCTTAAACAACAAGGCCTGCGGCAAAAAGCCGCAGGCCTTGTTGTTTTAAAACCAACTGGTAATAAAAATCTCCAGTCCGATAAAAATCAAAATAGCACCGCCCATAATGCCGGCGCGCCCGGCCAAATGGGTGCCGAACTTTTTGCCCAATGCAATACCGCCCAAGCAAATCACAAACGTCACCGCCGCAATCAGCAACGCACAGACCAGCGCCATCAGCCAATCATATTCTGCGATAGTAAATCCTACCGAAAGGGCATCAATGGAAGTAGCCACACCTTGCACCAAAAGCGCTGCAACGCCGACACCGCCGCCCTCGTCCTCCGGAGCTTCTCCCCGCAAACCCTCCAGCAGCATCTTTCCGCCGATCCAACACAGCAGCACCAGTGCGATCCACGGGACGAATTTTTCGAAAGCGTGGAAGTACTGCACAATCGTGTGAACGCACAGCCAGCCAATCAAGGGCATCAATGCCTGAAACAGGGCGAATACTGCTGCCATGGCGCACATCTTCCGCCGGCGCATCTGGGGCTCATGCAAGCCATTGGCCAGCGAAACAGAAAAGGCATCCATCGCCAACCCCACACCCAACAGCAAACTATTGAAGAAAAAAGTAAAATTCCAGTTCACACTTACCGCTCCTCTCAAAAAAAGACCTGCACGCCTTGCTTACTGCCGGCACACAGGTCTCTCTCTTTCGGACAAAACCCCCATGTGCTGCCATACACGGCAGACATGTGAGTCTCGCAATTGAAAGCAAGCCAGATCTTTCGATCAGTATGTTGACTTGCTACGTCCCCGACGGAACGCTTGCTACTCCCTCACGGAATGACAAGTAAAATGCTCTTTCACCAAAGTGAAAGAGCATTTGTGGAGCGGGCGACGAGGCTCGAACTCGCTACCTCGACCTTGGCAAGGTCGCGCTCTACCAGATGAGCTACGCCCGCAGAACAGGATTGATTATACTGGATAGAAATCCATTTGTCAACCCTGTTTTTTTATTTTTTCAAAAGGATTTCCACAATTTCCGCGTTACCGCCTTCGGGATAAAAGTAAACTTCCCACGGTTGCTGCACATTCATCTGCTTTTCATGCTGCACCTGCGAAACGATCCGGTACACTTCCTCTTTTTGATTCTCTTCGAAGTAGGACAGTTCCACCACCAGTTCTGCGGCATTACCACCGGCAGCGGCACTCAGCAAGTCGTATAAAGCCGAAACACTGGTGGTATGCACCATAGCATTCATCTGCTCCGGTGTCCGGCGATAGCCGATGGTCACGGTAATGGCGTCATAATGCCGGGGTGTAGCGTCAATGGTATAGGTCAGGTACTCCACCGCGTACGATCCCAGCGGCGTTTCGCTCTGCACCTCATGGCAAGCTGCCTCGGCAATTTCATCAGTATTCAGTCCCTCTGCTTCACCGTAAAGCCAGATGACACCCTCTTTTTCCTGCTTGCCAATCAACACCAGCAGGTCGTTGATCACATCCTGGTAGTTTTCGGCACGCAGCACACCGCGAT
This sequence comes from Oscillospiraceae bacterium, assembly GCA_015067975.1. Classification (GTDB taxonomy): domain Bacteria; phylum Bacillota; class Clostridia; order Oscillospirales; family Oscillospiraceae; genus Vescimonas. The sequence continues at coordinate 32,217 of SVLK01000012.1, forward strand.
TAGTATCCTCATAATAAGACGAGGAATGCGGTTCTACAACGCTGTATTCCCGGTGCAAAAAGGAACCGCAGCCACTCAGCAGCAGCACCATTGCCAAAAGCATCGGCAGCAATTTCCGTTTCATAGCTGTTCCTTTCTCCCCAAATTTACAGACCGCCCAAGGTGTTGGCATTAAATCCTTCGCCCAGAATATCATGGGCATCGCAAACAATGATGAACGCGGCCGGATCCACTTCACGCACCAACCGCTTTACTGCCACAATCTGGCCGCGGCCGAACGCGCACAGAATCACCTGCTTTTCTTTGCCGCTGTAAGCGCCTTTTCCCTCAATCAAGGTGACCCCACGTTCCATTTCCAGCAACTTTTCGGTAATAGACTCATAGTGGTCGGAAATGATATACGCCACTTTGGCGGCGTTGGGGCCGTAAACCACTTTATCCATCACCAGCGTGGAGACATACAGCGCCACCAGACCGTAGAGGGCACGGGTCATGTCGTGGAAGATGGCGGCATATACCGCCGTTACCACCAGATCCACCGCCAGCACCAGCGTACCGATGGATGCACCTTCAAACTTCAGCTTCAGCAGCCGCGCAGCCATTTCGGTACCGCCGGTATTGGCATCCTGCCGCATCATAGCACCGGCTGCCACGCCCACCACTACACCGCCGTACAGCGCCGCCAGAATGGGATCCATAGGCTGGAAATCATGCAGCGCCGCAAAGAGGTCAATGAACACGGATGTAAGCGTCATGGCATACAGCGCCGAGAGCAGCATCTCCCGGCCGATCTTTTTCCAGCCGATGATAAACAGCGGTACGTTCATCAGCAGCGACACCGTGCCCACCGGGGCCCACGGCAGGAAAAAGTTGATGATCTGCGCCACACCGGTAAAACCGCCCACGCTAATGTGGTTAGCATCAAAACACCAGTCAAAGCCCAACGCATATACAGCGCAGGACACCGTAATGATCAGGTAACGAGTCAAGGTTTTGCGTTTCACGAATCAAATCTCCTCCAGAGGTCATTACAGCAGTTCCATCTGCTTTTCGTCGCTATCCTCCGCTTTCAGCAGCGCACCGGCTGCCGGCACAGAGCGCACGCGATAGCGGCTGTGGTTCACGATTCCCGTTTCTGCCACGCCGGCCACACGTTCCAGCTTGTACTTGGTTTTCAGCGTCATTACCGCCACACCCTGTGTGGCACGGGTCGCTTTGGGCGCAAGCAGCGCCGTGTGCAGAATCAGCGCACGGGGCTCGGTGGAATAGAGCACCAACTCCTCGTCCTGCGGCAGTACACGCAGCGCCACCAGCGGACTCTTGTCGCTGTAAGCACCGGTGAGCTTGCGGCGGTTGGAAGTGGTGGCATAGGCCTTCAGCTCCACACGGGCCGCCTTGCCGTTTTCGAAGAAGAACAGCAGGTGGGCACTGTAATCCCCGGGCAGCACCATGGCCACCACATTTTCACCGCTGTCCATACCCAGCTTAGCCGGCAGGTAATCGCCCAGCAGCGAAGCCTTGGAGTCGGCAAACTCGCTGGCACGGGTCTTATAGACCTGACACTGATCGGTAAAGAACATCAGCTCCGTGTTGGAATTTGCCTCCACCGTCATGCGCAGGCTGTCGCCCTCTTTAAACTTCTGTTCACCGGACATGCGCAGCGATTGCGGTGTGATCTTCTTGAAATACCCCTCGCGGGAGAGGAACAGGTGTACAGGATAGCTTTCCTCTTCCTCCACCTCATCTATCTCATCCAGTTCGTGGTCGTAGACGATTTCCGTCTTGCGGGGCTGGGCATATTTCTTGCGTACCGCCGTCAGCTCATCGATGATGATCTTGCGGATGCGGCTGGCTTTGGCCAACGTATCTTCCAGATCGGCGATCTCATCGGCCAGGGCCTCGGTCTCCGCCACGCGTTTGAGGATATACTCCTTATTGATGTTGCGCAGCTTGATTTCCGCCACGAACTCCGCCTGTACCTGATCGATGCCAAAACCAATCATAAGATTGGGGATAACTTCTACTTCCTCTTCCGTTTCACGGATAATGCGGATGGCCTTGTCGATATCCAGTAAAATGCGTTTGAGACCCATGAGCAGATGAAGCTTGTCCTTCTTTTTCTGCAAAACGAAGTACACACGGCGGCGAACCGACTCAGTGCGCCATGCCGTCCACTCCTCCAGCACTTCCCCCACACCCATAACGCGGGGCATACCTGCGATGAGGATATTGAAATTGCAGCTGACCGTATCCTGCAGAGGGGTCATTCTGAAGAGTTTCTGCATCAGCTTCTCGGGATCTACGCCGCGCTTGAGGTCGATAGCCAGTTTCAGACCGCTCAGATCGGTTTCGTCGCGCATATCGTTGATCTCTTTGATCTTCCCGGCTTTCACCAGCTCGGCCACCTTATCAAGAATCGCCTCGATGGAGGTGGAGTAGGGAATCTCATAGATCTCGATGAGATTTTCCTTTTTATCGTAGCGCCAACGGCTGCGCAGCTTCACACCGCCGCGACCGGTAGCATAGATCTTGCGCAGCTCCTCCATATCACACAGCAACTCACCGCCGGTAGGGAAGTCCGGTGCCAGCAACGTTGTTGCGATATCATGGTTAGGATTTTTCAGATAGGCGATGGTGGTGTCGCACACCTCACCCAGATTGAAGCCGCAGATCTGGCTGGCCATACCTACGGCAATGCCCTGATTGGCGCTCACCAACACATTGGGGTAGGTGGTCGGCAGCAGCGCCGGCTCCTTCATGGTGTTGTCGTAGTTGTCCACAAAGTCCACCGCATCGCAGTCCAGATCGCGGAAGAGTTCCGCGCAGATGGGGGAGAGTTTTGCCTCGGTATAGCGGCTGGCGGCATAGGCCATATCACGGGAATATACCTTGCCGAAGTTACCCTTACTGTCCACAAAGGGATGCAGCAGAGATTCGTTGCCCTTGGCAAGACGCACCATCGTTTCATAGATCGCAGCATCACCGTGAGGATTGAGGCGCATGGTCTGTCCCACGATATTGGCACTCTTGGTGCGGCTGCCGGTCAACAGCCCCATCTTATACATGGTGTAGAGCAGTTTGCGATGGGATGGCTTAAAACCATCAATCTCCGGAATAGCGCGGGAGACGATAACACTCATGGCGTAGGGCATATAGTTACTGTCCAGCGTTTCGGTGATAGGCTGATCCAGCACCACACCGCGTAACCCCATCACGTTAGGGTTATCAATGCGCCGCACCGGCTGTTCGGTTGTTTTTTTCTTTGCCAATGCCACACACCTCCTCAGCTGACATCGATCATGTCCATATACTTATAACCATTCTCGGCAATATAGTCCTTTCGACCCTGCAGATTGTCACCCAGCAGCAAATCAAACACTTCTGCCGTGCGCTGCGCATCTTCCGGCATTACCTTCACCAGCCGACGCGTTTCGGGATTCATTGTGGTCATCCACATCATCTCGGGATCGTTTTCACCAAGGCCTTTGGAGCGCTGCACCGTGACCTTTTTGCCCTCCAGCTCACGCAGAACATCCGCCTTTTCCTTTTCGGAGTAGGCAAACCACGTTTTGTCTTTGCAGGTAATCTCAAATAAGGGCGTTTCAGCAATGTAAACGTAGCCCTCGCGGATCAGCGTGGGGCAAAGTCGGTAGAGCATGGTGAGAATCAGCGTGCGGATCTGGAAACCGTCCACATCGCCATCGGTGCAGATAATCACTTTGTTCCAGCGCAGATTGCTCAGGTCAAACTGGTTCAGGTCTTTCACCATCTTGCCGCTGACTTCCACGCCGCAACCCAGCACCTTCATCAGGTCGGTGATGATCTCGCTTTTAAAAATGCGGGGATAGTCTGCCTTCAGGCAGTTGAGGATTTTGCCGCGCACCGGCATCAGGCCTTGAAACTCTGCATCACGGGATTGTTTGCACGCCCCCAGCGCCGAGTCGCCCTCCACGATATAGATCTCGCGCCGTTCACTGTCCTTGGTGCGGCAATCGACAAACTTTTGCACGCGGTTGGCAATGTCGATCTTCTCGGTCAGTTTTTTCTTCTGGTTAATGCGAGTGCGCTCCGCCGTTTCGCGGCTACGCTTGTTGATCAGTACCTGCGCCGCGATTTTATCCGCGTCGTCGCGGTTTTCAATAAAATAAATCTCCAGACGACTACGCAAAAATTCCGTCATAGTCTCCTGAATAAATTTATTCGTGATGGCTTTCTTGGTTTGGTTTTCGTAGCTGGTCTGGGTAGAAAAGTTGTTGCTCACCAGCACCAAACAGTCTGCCACATCGGGATAGGTGATTTTTGCCTCTCCTTTGAGGTACTTGTTGTTTTCGCGCAGATATTTATCAATAGCACCCACAAATGCAAGTCGGGTCGCCTTGTCGGGACTGCCGCCGTACTCCAAAAAGCTGGAGTTGTGGTAATGCTCCGTCACATGGACTCGGTTGGAGAAGCAGCAGGCCACATTCAGTTTCACCTTGTATTCCGGCTTGTCCTCGCGGTCACGGCCACGGCGCTCGGCGTCCCAGCAGATGGGCAGCGTCAGCGAATCCTGTCCGGCCAGTTCCACCAGATAGTCAGAAATACCGTTTTCGTAGAGAAAATCCTCCGTTTCAAACTTGCCGTTTTCCAGCTGGTTGCGGAACCGGAACGTCACACCGGCATTAACCACCGCCTGCCGTTTCATCACATCACGGTAATAGTCGGCATCAATGGCAATATCGGTAAACACGTCCAGATCCGGAAGCCAGTGCGTGCAGGTTCCGGTCTTGCGTTTATTGGATCCAAGCTCGGTCGCTTCCAGTTTCCCCACGATTTCGCCGCGCTCAAAATGCAGTTTATACTCCTTGCCCTCGCGCCACACCGTCACATCCATGTAGCGGGAGGCATACTGCGTAGCGCAGGCGCCCAGACCGTTTAAGCCAAGTGAATATTCATAGTTCTCGCCGGAATCGTTGTTATATTTGCCGCCGGCATACAACTCACAATACACCAGCTCCCAGTTATAGCGCCCCTCTTTTTCATTCCAGTCCACGGGGCAACCGCGGCCCACATCCTCCACCTGCACACTGTGATCGTTGAAGCGTGTCACAGTAATCAGCTTGCCGTGGCCTTCACGGGCCTCGTCAATCGAATTGGACAAAATCTCAAACACGGCGTGCTGACAGCCGTCCAATCCGTCAGAACCAAAAATAACGCCCGGACGTTTGCGAACGCGGTCTGCACCCTTGAGCGATGAAATACTCTCGTTGTCATAGGTCTTTTTCTTCGCCATATTACCCTCCAGCCGGTGATTTCCGGCAAATCAATCCATAACTATTATATTTTATCTCATTTTTACCATTCTGGCAAGTGTTGCCATAACCCCTTGTTTCTCTGTCCCGGTATAAGAACGAAATACGGCAGAAACCACATCGGTTACCCATAATCAATAAACATTCGGCAACCTTCGTTTTTCCTTGTTGTCACAAGGTTTTGCACATTTTCCACACAGTTTTCCACACCGTTATGTTAACGTGTTTTTCCGTAAAATGATTCCTTTTTCGCGGTGCTTATTACAACAAAAAAGGACGCTTTACCCAAGGGTAAAGCGTCCTTTTTTTGTTTCCTTTTACATCATCTGTAAGCCAGCTTTTCGCTCACAGTCCCGAAAGATTTTCCGCACGGCCAGCACTGCCACCACCGCCAGAACAAACTCAGCACACAGCTGCGCATAGGCAAGTCCGTACAGGGGGAATAATTTCCCAAGGATGAAGAGGGCCGGGATCTCCAGCACCACTTTGCGCAGCACCGCAAACACCAGTGACCGCCCGCCCATGCCGCAGGACTGAAACACACCCACCGCCAGAAAATCCATGCACAAAAAGGGTTGCGCCAGAATCTGTCCGCACAGGAACACCGCACCCAGCGCCACAATCTGCGCATCTTTCATAAACCAGCCGACGATAGTAGCAGGGAAGAGGCAGCAAACCGTTGTTACAGTGATCTGGAACGCCAGCGCCACTTTCGTTGTGTAGGTAAACGCATGTTTCATGCGCTGATGGTTTCCGCTGGCGTAGTTGTAGCCGATCAGCGGCATGGTCGCTTGTCCGATACCCATGGACACATACATAGGCACCATCGCGATTTTGTGGGCAATGCCCATGGCTGCCACAGCCGTTGCCTCATAGCTGGCTGTAAAGTTATTCAGAACCGTCATGCCCACCACATTCAGCAGGTTTTGAATAGAGGCCGGCACACCCACACCGCATACACCACGGACAATGTCGCGGCGGAAAGAGAACATTTTCGGGCTGATGCACACCATAGTTCGGCCGCGCCGCACGATTACCAGCACCAAAAAGTAGGTGCACGCCACACAGTTGGAGACAAATGTAGCACAGCCGGCACCGGCAGCGCCCATGTTCAGTCCCCACGGCAGAATAAAAATCGGGTCAAGAATGATATTCAGCACGCAGCCGCTCATGGTGCCAATGGACGCATGCAGCGCCGCACCTTCTGCACGGAACAGATAAGCCATCACCACATTGAGAATTGCCGGTGCCGCACCCAGCCGTACCGTCCAGTGCATATACTCGGCAGTGGCTGCCATCGTGGTAGCATCTGCGCCCAACAGTTGCAGCAACGGTGTAAAGAACACCGTCACCAACAGAGAAAACAGCAAGCCGCAGCAAAGGGCACAGTAGAACCCAAACGCCGACGAACGGCGCACCGTGTCCATGTCTTTTCGTCCCATCGCACGGCTCATCATGCTGGACGAACCCACACCGAACAGGTTGTTCACCGCGTTGAAGGCCAGCATCACCGGCGCAGCCAGCGTCACGGCCGAGTTTTGCACAGCATCACCCAGCATGCTGACAAAAAAGGTGTCCGCCAGATTGTAAAGCACCGTCACCAGTGAGCTGAGCACACCGGGAATCGCCAGCGTCATCACCGCTTTGGGAACAGGTGCTCGCTCAAAAAGATAAGTTTTGTCGTTCTTTTGCATGGAAAAAGTCCTTTACCTATTATAAATATAATGTAGTATAGCGCAATATGCAGCGATTGTCAAAACAGCGCCTTGACATTTTCTTTGCTTTATCGTACTACTTTTTAAGTAAATACGCGCAAGGTTGACTGACCTTTTTGCATTACAGAGATGTTTTTTGTGAAGTCCAAGAGTTTTTCCTGTCCTCTTACAACAACTCTGTGCAAAAAGAGAACAGCAGCCTTTTCTTTTTGCACCTTTTGCAAGGAGGTATTTACCTATGAAAGAAAAAATGAAATATCCCGCCGCTTTTGAAAGATCCTATTGAGAAGCCTGCCCCGCTGTTTGCGGCGGGGCGGTTCCTACCGTTTCCTTTTGATGCGCCCTTGTCTTTTTTTCACTTATATTGTATAATAATATTCTATACACTTTTTTCAATTCACCTATCATCCAACGATCAGGTTCACACACGCAAATGCGCAGAGCGCTTTTGATTGGGGGTATCCAATGGACAACCATATCTATCCCGGCAGAAATTATCAGGCGGATAACTTTGTTCGCTTTCTTCTTGACGGAAAAAGAGAAATCACCGACGAAGAAATTGAAGGGCGCAAAAAGGCACTGGGGCTTCCCAGTTTGGTCGGTCCGTTTGTTGTAGCCATCATTGCCCCCATGTATGTTGGCGTGTCAGCGCAGGATAAGGATGCACAGCTGTCTGCCTACGAGCAGTTTGTGGATGCTTTTTTGGACACGCTCCCCCCGGCGCATTTCACGCTGCTCAACAGTTACAACAATGTTGCAGTACTTCTGGCGCTGAACGGGGACTCCATTACGGCAGAAACGCTGAATACCTATTTTATCGATTTGCACGAACGACTGATTGAGCAGTTTGGCTTTGATGTGTTTATTGGTATCGGGAGCGTCGCCGACAATTACAAAGGCATTGCTGTATCGGCAGCCGACGCACAGGAAATGCTGGGCTTTAAGTATCAGTATGCAGACAGCGGGGTCGTCAATATTGCCACGTTGGTGCATTTTCGCTACAACGTCAGCCGCAGCAGCACCATCGAATTCGAGCGTGTCATCGGCTGTTTTCTGGACGGTAATCTGGGCAAGATGGAGGAGCGACTGCACGAGTTGGTGGAATCCGTCCGGCATCGTCCCAACGTATCCAATACCAGTATTCGCCGCAGCCTGGTTGAAGTGACCGTTCATCTGCTGCATGCCGCCTCCAGTTCCGGGGTGGATGTCGATTCCGTGTTGGGAACTACCGATCCGTATCGCTGGATCATGCAGCAGAACGACACTCCCGTTATCACCGAATGGATCATGAGCACCAGTACCAAAATGCTGGAGCTCATTCGCAGCAAGCAGGAGTCAGACGAGAAAGATGTCATCCGGCAGGCGCGGCAATATATTGAGGAAAACCTCCAAAGGGAAGAGCTGAACCTGCAGCAGATCAGCGATGCCGTCGGGTTGTCTCCCACCTATTGCAGCCAGCTGTTCAAAAAAGAGGTGGGCATGGGTATCGCCGCCTATATTACCCGGAACCGCATTCTGCAGGCACAGACGTTACTGCGCAGCACCGAGCTGACCGCAGCAGAGATTTCCAAGCAGGTCGGTTTTATGTCACCCGGTTATTTTGGGCAGGTTTTTCGAAAAATTACCGGCACAACACCGCAGGAATATCGTCGCGTCGCAAAAAATTAGTATTATCGCAATTTTTTAATATTGTATATATCCAAGAGACGATGATAGAATGAGTCGGTCTCTTGAGGAGGTGCTTTTTTGAATCATATGTGGGAAAAAGTGTCGCGTGGCGAAGTATATACCATTGCCGAAATGTCCGGCAACCACGCAGGCAGCTTAGATAACGCTCTGGCCATCGTCCGCGCCGCCAAAGAAGCTGGTGTGGACTGTCTGAAGACCCAGGCCTATACCGCAGATACGATCACGCTGGACAGCGACCACCCCTGTTTCTTCATTCACGGCGGAACATGGGACGGCTACCGTCTGTATGATCTCTATCTGGATGCCGGCACACCGCCGGAGTGGAACAAGATCATCAAAGAAGAGTGCGAACGGCTCGGTATCGACTTTTTGTGCACTCCCTTTGATAAAACCGCCGTGGATCTGCTGGAAGACATCGGCACGGAGATCTACAAGATCGCATCTCCCGAGCTGGTGGACATTCCTCTGATTGAGTATGTGGCTTCCAAAGGGAAGCCGATGCTGATCTCCTGCGGCATGGGCACGGAAGAAGAGATCCGCGAAGCGCTGGACGCCTGCCACAGAATGGGAAATGACCGCGTCATTCTCCTCAAGTGCTGCAGCGACTACCCGGCGCAGTACGATGAGATGAATCTGAACGCCATTGCCGATATGCGCGAAAAGTTCGGCGTAAAGGTAGGTCTCTCGGATCACTCCATGGGCAGCCTCGCCTCGGTAGTGGCCGTGTCGCTGGGTGCCTGTGTCATCGAAAAGCACATGTGCCTGAGCCGCGAGATCGAAAACCCCGACAGTTCTTTCTCTATGGAGCCGGAGGAGTTTGCCGCTCTGGTCCGCGATGTGCACAATGCACAGCAGACGCTGGGTTTTGCCAACTACACGCTGTCCCCCGGCGAGCAGAGAAGCAAGCTGTTTCGCAAGTCCATTTTTGTGGCCGAGGATATGGCAGCAGGCACAGTTCTGAACGAAACCAATCTGCGCGTGGTGCGTCCCAGCAACGGTCTGCATCCGCGCTACTATAAAGAATTGTTGGGAAAGAAAATCACCAAAGATGTCACCAAAGGTACTCCGTTTGACTGGAGTATGGTAAATAGAGAGGAGTAATTTCAATGAAAAAGTTTTTTGCTTTGCTGTTGACCCTGATTATGGTCCTGGGCGTGACCGCATGCGGTGGTGACAGCACCCCCGATGCCACTGTGCTGACCTTGGCTGTGGAGCAGGACATCGATAACTTTGACCCCTTCACCAACCAGCAGAACCCCTTTGTCCGCATCATCAACTTCAACTGCTATGAGACCCTGTTCCATTACGATGCCGACATGAAGCTGGTGATGGATCTGGCTACCTCCTACGAGCAGGTGGACGACACCACTTATACCTTTAAGCTGCGCGAAGGTGTTACCTTCCACAACGGCGAAGCCTTCACCGCTGATGATGTGATTTACACCATCAACACCATCAAGGACGAAGCCACCGGTGCCTGGAGAAACAGCCAGTACGCCAATGTTGCCGAGATGACCGCCACCGATGCCACCACGCTGACCATCAAGCTGGCAGCTCCTCAGGCAGGTTTCATTGACAATCTGGCTTACACCGCCATCGTCTCCAAGAGCACCACTCCCAAGGATCTGACCACCAACCCCGTTGGTACCGGCCCCTTCAAGTTTGTCAGCTGGACTCCCAACGACAGCATCAAGTTTGAGAAGAACGCCAACTACTGGGAAGCCGATAAGATCGCTGTGGATCAGCTGGTCATGAAGGTCATTCCCGATCCTACCGTTTCTGTCACCAGCCTGCAGTCCAAGACCGTGCAGTTCGTGGGCAGCATGGATATCGAGTCCGCCAACACCGTCGCCAACACCGAAGGTCTGGTGCTGATGGAGTCCAACTATGCCAGCACCATCTATGAGCTGGAAATCGGCCGCCACCTCAACAAGGCTCTGGCCGATCCCGAAGTCGTCCGCGCCCTGTTCCTGGCCATGGATCGCGAGACCATCGCCGAGCAGGTGTTCAGCGGCAAGGCCTCCGCTGCTAAGAGCCCCTTCCCCTCCGCCGCCAAGTTCTATGCCGAAGTCGATACCGAAGGCTATGACATCGAAAAGGCCAAGCAGGTTCTGGCTGCCACCGAGTACAAGGATGGCTTCTCCTTCACCGTGCAGGTTCTGTCCAGCGACTCCGCCTCTCAGCAGGCTCTGATCATCTGGCAGGATGCCCTGAAGAAGCTGGGCGTTGAGCTGAAGATCGACATCTGCGAGCTGTCCGTGTGGCTGGATGCCTATCTGAACCGCAACTATGACATGATCGCCAACTACTATTCCATGGTGGGTACCGATCCTTCCACCTACTGCTCCGTCATCATGACCGCTCTGGCCGATTATCAGACCAAGGATCTGCCCGACCTGAACAAGCTGATCCTCGACAGCGCCAACGGTTCTGACGAGGCTGTCCGCAAGGAAGGCTACAAGACCGTCCAGGAGCAGATCGTCAAGTACAGACCCGTCATCTCCTATGTGGAGTGCACCAACCTGAACGGCATGACCGACAACCTGACCGGTGTCACCGTCAATGCCATGGGTCACGCATTCTTCAAGTATGCTGCCTTTAACTAATAATCAATGATCGATACAATGCTGCCCGAGAATCCTCGGGCAGCATTGTTGGGTTTGAAATGGAGCGAATTATATGCGCCTTACCTCAACATTAAAGTATATTTGCCGCCGATTGCTGATGTCCGTTGCCGTTTTGTTTGTTGTTACCGTGATGATTTTTGTCATCGTGCGCCTTTCCCCCGGTGACCCCGTACAAAGCCGCATCGGCCCTTACGGCGACTATTCCCCCGAAAACATCGCCCGCGTAGAAAAAGATCTGGGTCTGGACAAGCCCTATGTTGTACAGTACGGCATCTGGCTGAAAAATTGTCTGCGCGGCGATCTGGGTGTTTCTCTGCGCAATGGCGCCTCTGTGACCGAGATCGTGTTCGACAAGCTGGCCATCAGTTTGGAGCTGATTTTGGTTGCCGTGGCTCTGGCCGCTCTGGTGGGTATTCCTCTGGGTATCTTGTCCGGCATACGGGCCGGAAGTCCTCTGGATCAGGCCGCCAGCGTGTTTTCCACCGCCTTTTTGGCCATGCCCAGCTTCTGCATGGGCCTGCTGCTCATCGTGGTTTTCTCTGTGAAGCTGCGTGTGCTGCCTGCCAACGGCTATGTGCCGTTTTTTGAGAACCCCGCCCAAAATGTCCGCTTTTTGATCCTGCCTGCACTGACGCTTGGCTTGTATCTGATTGCTGTGCTGACCCGCTTTGTCCGCAGCGAAACCATGGAGGTCGTCTCCTCCAACTATGTGCGCACTGCACATGCCAAAGGTATGCCCCCCGCCATCGTCAATAAAGCCCATATCCTGAAGAACATCTCCACCACGCTGGTTACTGTGCTCGGCGTGGAGGTTGCCACCTTGCTGGGCGGCACCGTCATTGTGGAGCAGCTGTTTGGCTGGTCGGGTCTGGGCTGGTACATCTGCCAGTCGGTTTCCAACCGCGACTATCCTGCCGTGCAGGGCGCGGTGCTGATCATCGCTGTTGCCTTTGTTCTTATTAACATGTTAATGGATATCCTGTATGTTGTACTGGATCCCAGAATTGAGTTGGAGTAAATATGCTGAAGAAATTATCAAAAGTGAATTTTGTCACGGCCTTTGCCTTGATTGTGCTGACCGTGGTGGTGCTGATGGTGCTTTTCCCTGCCATGTTTACTTCTTATGATCCGCTGGAAGTGAATATGGCACAAAAGCTGCTGCCGCCTTCCTCTGCCCACCTGTTGGGCACCGATGAGTTTGGCCGCGACATCTTCTGCCGTATTGTTTACGGTGCGCGCAGTTCCGTCTGTGTCGGTCTCGGCACCGCCATTCTCTCCGCTATTCTCGGTGTGCCTCTGGGCTTGATCGCCGGCTATTACGGCGGCACCGTGGATAACATCATTATGCGTATCATGGACGCATTTCAGTCTTTCCCTTCGATCTTGCTGGCTATTCTGCTGAGCACCATTTTTGAAACCTCGATCCTGTCCCTGATCCTGACCATCTCCGCCGTCAGTTTTCCGCGCTTTGCCAAGCTGGTACGCGGCAATGTGCTGGTGGTAAAGAAGCAGGACTATGTGGCCGCCGCCAAGGTAGCCGGCGTAAGCAATGCCTACATCCTGTTCAACACCATCTTGCGCAACTGCATGTCGGTGGTGGTGATTCAGTTCTCCATGCTGACGGCTACTGCCATTCTGATCGAAGCCGGCATGAGTTTCCTGGGCCTGGGTCTGGAACCGCCCGCACCGGCTTGGGGTTCCATGCTGTTCTATGCCAACAAGTATGTGAATAACAGCTTGTCGTATGTGTTGAGTCCTACATTTACCATCTTTTTGGTGGTTCTCAGCATCAACCTGCTGGGCGATGCCCTCCGGGATAAGCTGGATCCGAAGAAGCAGAAGTGAGGGCCGCTATGAGTATTCTTGAAGTTAAAAATCTGACCACCGAGCTGATGACCGACCGCGGCCCCATCAAGGCCGTGGATAACGTGTCGTTCTCCCTTGAAAAAGGTGAGATTTTAGGTCTTGTGGGTGAGTCCGGCTGCGGCAAGAGTATGACCTCCATGTCCATTATGCAGTTACTTTCCCGAAAGAATGCCCGCATTTCCGGTGAAATTCTTTTTGATGGCAAGGATCTTCTCTCCCTGTCCGAAAAAGAGATCACCAATATCCGCGGCCATCACATTTCCATGATCTTTCAGGATGTGATGACCTCTCTAAATCCGCTGATGACCGTAGGAAAGCAAATCATGGAGCCGCTGATGGTTCACTTGGGCATGAATTCTTCCGAAGCAAGAGCCGAAGCAATCCGTCTGTTGGATGCGGTCGGAATCCCTATGCCCGAAAAACGGGTGGATGAGTATCCAAATTCCTTGTCCGGCGGCATGCGTCAGCGCGTCATGATTGCCATTGCTCTCTCCTGTAAGCCTCAGGTGCTGATTGCCGACGAACCCACCACCGCCCTTGACGTCACTATTCAGGCGCAGATCCTCGAGTTGATGAAGAAGATCCGCAAGGAGTTTGGCACAGCCATCATCATGATTTCCCACGATCTGGGTGTGATTTCCGAAATGTGTGACCGCGCAGCAATTATGTACTGCGGCAACATTGTGGAACAGGGCTCCATCGACCAGATTTTTGACAATCCCACGCACCCCTACACCAAAGGGCTGCTGAAGAGTATTCCGTCTTTGGAAACCACCTCGCAGCAGCTCTACAGCATCCCGGGCACCGTTCCTCCGTTGTACAATCTGCCGCAGGGTTGCAAATTTGCCGATCGCTGCTATGCCGTTTGCGATGCATGCCGCACAGCAGCTCCTACTGTCTTCGAAGTGGAGGATAACCACACAGTTTGTTGCCGGGGAGGTGTCGTAGATGGCGAATGAACCCATCATCACGCTGGAAAACGTCAAGGTTCATTTTCCGCAGACGCATACTTTTAAGAAGTCGTATCTGCGCGCTGTAGACGGTGTTTCTCTTGAAATTCGTGCCGGCGAAACATTAGGCCTTGTGGGCGAGTCCGGCTGCGGCAAGTCCACGCTCGGCAAGGCAATTGCCGGCTTACAACCCACTACCGACGGCGCGATTCTCTTTCACAATGAAAATGTAAAAAACCTGAGCCGCGCTAATGCCATTCGGTATCGCAAAAATGTGCAGATGGTGTTTCAGGATCCTGCTGCATCGCTGAATCCGCGCCTGAAGGTCCGGCAGATTGTCATGGAACCACTTCTCAAGGACGTGAAAATGTCCGGTGCCGAAAAGGTCGCATTGGTGGAAAAAATGGTACAGACGGTGGGACTGCCTGCCGACGCTCTGGATCGCTATCCTCATGAGTTTTCCGGTGGACAGCAGCAGCGCATCGGTATTGCACGCAGCTTGGTGCTTCGCCCCGAGTTCATTGTGTGCGACGAAGCCGTTTCTGCTTTGGATGTGTCTGTGCAAGCACAAATTCTCAACCTGTTGGGTGAACTGAAAAAGGATTATAATCTTACTTATCTGTTCATCTCCCACAACCTCTCCGTTGTGAAGCATATGTGCGATCGTATTGCCGTAATGTATCTGGGCCGTATTGTGGAGTTGGGCAGCGCCGCCCAGATTTTCGGAAATCCCCTGCATCCGTATACGCGCGCACTGATTTCCGCAATTCCCGTTGCAGGAAAGCGCAATCGCGAAAACCGCATTGTTTTGACCGGCGATTTGCCGGCCCCCACCGCGGTATTTGACGGTTGCCCGTTCTACAACCGCTGTTACGAATGTCAGGCACACTGCGAAAAGAATGTACCGACGCTTCACGAAGCAGAGCCCGGTCACTTTGTCAGCTGCCTTTGCATTGACTAATATTTAAACCCCACCGAGCAATCGGTGGGGTTTTTCTTATTTTTCCCTTGAGATACCCATAAAGCTTGATACTGCGATCTTTGGCGGAATTTCTACCAGCATATGCACATGGTCTGCACATACTTCTGCTTCTATTATTACACCCTTCCACTCGCACAGCTGCCGTAGAAGTCTTCCCACCTCCATCTGTATTTTAGCATAAAGAAACGGCAGACAACATGGTGGTTTTCCACGTGTCTACCTTTATCTTACATCTGCACCTAACGCGTGGTTTTCGATGTACAAAACTATCCGCCCGAATTTCTTCGGGCGGATAGTTTTGTTTTATAAAGTCAGCAATTATTTCATATCCTTGATAGCAGCCTGTGCAGTATAGCATCAAGGGATGACTTTTTACCACACTTACCAACGGTTGTGATTATACCATTCTGATTTTCGTTTTTCAATAGGTTCGGGAAATATTG
>SVLK01000045.1 GCA_015067975.1 Oscillospiraceae bacterium
CCGCTTTAGCGGCGGCCTGTAAAAAACTATGCGATTGGCGAACCTTTTCATGCATCTTAAGATGCCGCTGGTACCAGGCCCTTTTAGGGCCTTTTCATACCACGCGTTTCACGCGTGGTTTTGATTAATCTTCAAAAGCAGCAGCAGGACGATTGACGACCATCATGTTGTAGTGACGTAGCAGATGATAATCATCCTTGTCCAGCTTGATCGTGCTCAGCAGCTTATCATTCTCATCCAGCGGCTCTTTGGAAATCAAGGTCTTAAGCGCGATGGGTGCAAAGAAGGGGGAACTACCAATACCTGACAGCAATCCAATTGCCGGTGTGCGAGTTTGCATGGGGTTTAGCATGCAGATGTACATCTTTTCCGCTTCATTGATCTGATTGATGAGCACCATGTGGGTGATCGTATCATAAGGTTTCATCTCGCCGGTAAACAAATGCTGGCAGCGATCCGGCTGATCAAAGGAAGAAACACCCAGATACAGCATTACCTCGATGGAGTCACCGGACGAAGAAGGGGAGAAGCAGAGCAAAGAGCGCACCAACTGCCGCACACGTCCGTCGTAATAATACATGTAAGCCCGAGGCTGATTGAAATAGTAGCTTTTAGGCAGTACGCTTTCGGCATGAAATTCCGGTGGCTGATAGTCAATAAAGCACTTCAAGTCAATATCCAAAGCCTTGGAAATGTCATAAAGTGTTTCAATGTCAATGGTGATACTTCCGTTTTCATACTTCGACAGTGTCGCTTTGCTCTTATTGATTTTCGCAGAAAACTCTTCGATCGTGTAGCCGCGGCTCTTTCTATATTTCTTGATCCGCTGACCTACGTGATAGGAAAAAGTACTCATAAAACACCTCCCCGGAACGTGATGAAATTATAGCAAAATTTTCTGTTCCCGTCAATCTGCTGTTTCTCAAAAAGAAAATTAATTTCAAATAATTTCTGCTTAGTATGTAAATTCCTCAAAAACAAGAGTGCATCTGATAACAGATGCACTCTTATGATATTCAAATATTGTGTCAGCGCAGGTTTTCCTTAATGGCCTGACCCAGAGCCGTGATACCCTGAACGATCTTTTCCTCGGGCATGCAGGAATAGTTCAGGCGCATGGTGTTGGTGTGGCCACCGTTGGGGAAGAAGGAGGCACCGGGAACGAAAGCGACCTTCTTTTCCAAGCACTTGAGCTGCAGTTCCTTAGCATCCATATACTCAGGCAGTTCAATCCAAGTGAACAGACCGCCATCGGGACGGGTGAATTTGCAGCAATCGGGCAGTTCGCGCTCCATGGTTTCTACCATGACCGTACGGCGGCGACCGTAAACTTCGCGGATCTTATTGACATGACCGTCCAGATCAAACATATCGATCCACTTAGCAGTCTCCATCTGGCTGATGGTAGAAGCCTGCAGAGAGGCAGCCTGCTGCATGAAGTTGTACTTGCCCAGGATCTCGGTGTCTGCACAGACCCAGCCCAGACGGTAACCGGGAGCCAGGATCTTGGAGAAAGTACCCAGGAAGACCACCAGGCCCTTGGTATCCAGGCTCTTCAAAGCGGGCAGATACTCACCTTCAAAGCGCAGCTCACCGTAGGGGTTGTCCTCGATAACAGGAACTTCGTACTTATTGATGATCTCCATGAACTTCAGGCGGCGCTCCAGGCTCCAGGTACGACCGGTGGGGTTCTGGAAATCAGGAATGACATAGATCATCTTCACGCGCTCGGTGGTCGCCAGCAGCTTGTCCAGCTCTTCCATGATCATGCCGCCTTCATCGGTAGGCACTTCCACAAACTTAGGCTGGCAGCACTTGAAAGCGTTGATAGCGCCCAGATAGGAGGGGCTTTCCATCAGTACTACATCGCCTTCATTCAGGAAAACGCGGGCGGAATAGTCCAGACCCTGCTGAGAACCGGAAGTGATCAGGATATGGTCGGGATCGGTCTTAATGTTGTTCTTTGCCAGCATTCTCTCAGCGATCTGCTCACGCAGACGGGGATAACCCTCAGTGGTAGAATACTGCATTGCCTGACGGCCATTTTCTTCCATAACGGCCTTGGCGGCAGCCATCATTTCCTCAACAGGGAACATTTCGGGTGCGGGCAGACCGCCGGCGAAAGAGATGATGTCGGGCTTTGCAGTCAGCTTCAGCAGTTCGCGGATCTCGGAACCCTTCATCTCATTCATTCTGTTTGCAAACTGTACCATTGTAATTCCTCCAATTAAGCGATATCACTCGCATGATAGCTTGTAATGTTAGTATTTAAGCACAAACTATTTGCAATGTAAAGTATCAAATTGCATAAAAAGAAATTTATTCCTGCAACTTTTCCTGTAACGAAACATAATGCGATGAATCGATATATTGACAGCGCATTCCCGCTGTAATAAGATTGAGTCGAAACAGGAGTGATGTTTTTTGAGATATGCACTGAAAAATAATTATCCCGGCATCATTGAAAAATCCGGTTGTTCTTGCGGTGGTAACCAAATGCTACTGCAAAGCAGCACATTACGGCGATTTGGCTGTGGTGCGGTAGCTGCATTGGATCTTTTACGCTACCTGCACCTCTATCATATCGACTGTCAATCAGATTTGTTCTCCGGAATTCCGGACAAACACGCATTACCTTTTGAACTTTATAGCTTGTGTGTACAGCGCATCACTCACAGCTACGTTCCTATATTACCGCATCTTGCCACCAACGGCGTGTTTCTATCGGCCGGGCTGAATGCATATTTCCGCCATTATGGGCTTCCTCTGCGTGCTTATTGGGGGACGTCACAGGATGAGTTATGGCCATCGGTCAGCCGGATGCTTCAATCGGATATTCCCGTGATTTTAGGGATCGGAAAGTCAATTAAGCACTTGCCCGGCGTAAAGCGGTTGGATCTCTATCGCAAAGAAGGCGGGGAATTCAAAGCTGTACGTCAGGTAAGCGGTCATTTTCTCACTATTCTCGGACAGGATGATGAATGGCTGTATGTTTCTTCGTGGGGCAGAGAATACGCTGTCAACCGTTGGGAATTGATGCATTATGCCCGCACAGAAAGTGCATCTTTTCTATGCAGCATTCTGCAAATCTTTCCAAAGTTTTGATTTGCCTTTTTGTTCCTGTCACAGTAGAATAATGAACAGTAAAATAAGAGAGGTATCATCTATGCGCGTAGTAGTCAAAGTGGGCACATCAACACTGGCTCATCCTACCGGACTTTTAAATATTCGCAGAGTAGAGGAGCTGTGCCGCGTCCTCAGTGATTTAAAAAATGCCGGCCACGAGATCATTTTGGTCTCCTCCGGTGCCATTGGTATGGGCATCGGTAAATTGTCACTGAAGTCCCGTCCGTCCGACACCCCTACAAAGCAGGCTGCGGCTGCTGTTGGACAGTGTGAGTTAATGTATACCTACGATAAGCTGTTCTCCGAATACCGTCACAATGTCGCCCAGATCCTGCTGACTGCCAGCGATATCGAGCAGCCGGAGCGCCGTCAGAATTTCCATAATACGCTCACACGTCTTCTGGAGCTGCACGTGCTGCCTGTCATCAACGAAAACGATACTGTAGCTACGGAAGAGATCAATATCGGTGATAACGATACGCTCTCTGCCGTAGTTGCAGCGAATATTCAAGCTGATCTCCTGATCCTCCTGTCGGATATTGACGGCCTGTACGATGCAGATCCTCACCAATGCCCGGATGCTAAGACCATCCATACCGTCAGTGAGATCACCGATCAGATTCTGGCATTAGGCGGCGGCAGTGGCTCTATGCTCGGTACCGGCGGCATGGCTACTAAGCTTCACGCGGCGCAAATCGTCACGGCAGCCGGCACAGAGATGGTCATCGCTAACGGTGAACATCCGGATCTTTTGTATCGCATCATGGACGGCGAAGTGGTTGGAACAAGATTCTTGGCAAAGAGGGAAGAAGTATGACAACGATAGAAATTATGCACCGCGCCAAAGCAGCAGCACCTGCACTGGCTCGCGCCGACAGTGAAACAAAAAATAACGCCTTGCTGTCCATGGCGGATCGTCTGGAAGAAGCCTGTGACGCGATTCTTGCCGCCAACGCATTAGACGTGGCGGCAAGCCGCAGTCATATTTCCGAAGTCATGCTGGACCGCCTGACACTGACAAAGCAGCGCATCTATGATATGGCCGAAGGTGTGCGGCAGGTGGCAAAACTTCCCGATCCCGTGGGACAGGTCCGCCGTCAAGTCGACCGTCCCAACGGTCTTGTGATCCGCCGTGTCGGTGTCCCGTTGGGGGTTGTGGCTATTATTTATGAAAGTCGTCCCAATGTTACCTCTGATGCCGCAGCTTTGGCGATTAAATCCGGTAACGCCTGTATTCTTCGCGGCGGTAAGGAAGCGCATCAAAGCGCCGCAGCCATCACCAAAGCAATGCAGGACGGTTTGCGTGATGCACATCTGCAGCCGGAATTGGTGCAGTTGGTGGAAGACACAACACGTCAAAGCGCTGCCGAACTGATGAGCGGTGTTGGATATATCGATCTTTTGATCCCTCGCGGCGGTGCAGGCCTGATCCGTTCCTGCGTAGAGAATGCCCGCGTACCCTGTATCCAGACTGGTACCGGAATTTGTCATATTTTTGTAGATGAAACCGCCGATCTCGAGAAAGCATGCAGCATTCTGGAAAATGCTAAAACCAGCCGTCCCTCGGTGTGCAATGCAGCTGAGGTCTGTCTGGTGCATAAAAAGATTGCCGCGCAGTTTCTGCCTATGCTCTATGACAAGCTGGTCACAGCACGCCAAGCACAGGGAATCATTCCCGTAGAACTACGACTTGACCAAGCAGCCGCTTCCATCATTCCCGGAACGCTTGCCGGTAACGATGATTTCGACACAGAGTTTCTCGATTATATCCTTGCAGTCGCTGTGGTGGACGATGTAGATCATGCGATCACGCATATCGCCGCTCATTCTACCGGCCACAGCGAGGCTATTCTGACTGCCGACGAGAATAATGCAGCACTTTTCACTCGTGCGGTAGACAGCGCTGCCGTTTACGTCAACGCCTCTACCCGTTTTACTGATGGCGGTGAGTTCGGGCTCGGCTGCGAGATGGGTATCTCTACGCAAAAACTGCACGCCAGAGGTCCGATGGGGCTGGAGGAACTAACCAGCTACAAATATGTTATCGAGGGCAATGGCCAGATTCGATAGTATGGGATAAGAAGGAAAATGGCAGAACCGCAAGCTGGAACGGGTAAAAGCGTATATGCTCCGCCAGTTATGATTTGAACTAAAAGCAAGGAGGTGCCTATGGCTCGTTACATCGCCTTTGATGTAGAAACGCCCAATTATGCCAATGACCGGATGAGTGCCATCGGTATCACCGTGATCGATAATGGATGTATTACAGCGGAATTTGCTACACTGGTGAATCCGGAAACACATTTTGACAGCTTCAATATCGAGCTCACCGGAATCATGCCGGAAGCCGCCGCAAAAGCACCTACCTTTGCACAGCTTTGGCCACGGATCCAACCCATACTGGACAGTGGGTTGCTTCTGGCACATAACGCCCCTTTTGATATGGCTGTATTGTCCAAATGCCTGCAAGCTTACGGTATTCAATGGCATCATTATGTTCCTTACGCCTGCACCTGTGCCATGTCGCGCCGCTGCTGCCCATCACTTGCCAATCATAAACTGGATACTCTTTGCCGATATTATGGGATCGCTTTGGATCACCATCAAGCTTCCAGTGACAGTCATGCCTGTGCTCAACTGTTTCTTGACATGCATGCAGAAGAAGTCGCACTACACGACTGCCGGCGTACATATGACCTGTATCGAGCACGCACAGTAAAAGGAGGGCTTCCCGGATGATTCAGCCAATTATGAAAGATCCCATATTCCTGTCACAAAAATCTGTTCCGGCAGCAAAAGAGGATCTGGAAGTTGCCCGCGATCTTTTAGATACACTGCAAGCGCACAAAGAAGGCTGTGTCGGCATGGCCGCCAATATGATCGGTGTTGCCAAGCGGATCATCGCCTTTGACTGTGACGGGAAATATATGGTCATGTTCAATCCGGAGATCGTAAAGTCCTCCGCGCCCTACGAAGCAGAGGAGGGGTGTTTGTCATTGAATGGGATCAGAAAAACAAAGCGATATCGCTCTATCAAAGTCCGCTATCAGAACGAAAACTTTGAAGTCCGCCTGAAGACATTTACAGACTGGACGGCCCAGATCATTCAGCACGAAATCGACCACTGTAACGGTATATTAATATAAAGAAAAGACGCCTATTTGGCGTCTTTTCTTTATATATTGGCTCTTTAGAGACAGATAACCCCCGGCTATGCCGGGGGTATAAATGCTTATAGATGGAAAAGAAATGCCTCCAATAGTAAAATAGAGCAGGTTCGCCAACCGCCCAAATACTAAAGGAGGCAG
>SVLK01000013.1 GCA_015067975.1 Oscillospiraceae bacterium
TGCTGTGCGCCGCTTTCGTGATGATCACGAAAGCGGCGCACAGCACCAGCGTGAACAACAGCGCATAGGCAAGGTAACCCATGCCGCACACCAGTCCCGCGCCCATGGCCAGAAACAGCATGGCGATCTCACGGGCTGTACCGGGTACGGAACGAAAGCGCACCAGCGAAAAAGCGCCTGCCACCGCCACACCGGCGCCCACATTGCCGTTGACCATCATGATCACCACGCACACCACCGCCGGCAGCAGCGCCAGCGTCACCACAAAGCTTTTGGTATAGCGGCTGCGGTACATGTAGCTCAGGGCGATGATCAGCCCTACCAGCAGGGAAACACCTACGCATACAAGAAAATCCTGCGGCGAAATAACCACCGTCATATCGGTGTCGAACAGACCGCGAAACAGCTGCTCAAACATGGAAAATTGCCTCCTTTACCTGTGGAAAAATCAGCGTTTGGTACGCTGTGCCGTACTTGGAAAATGATGTTTTATAAAGCCGCTCCTGCGTAAGGATCTGCGTCATCCACAGCGGGATCGCGCCGGGACATTTCAGCTCCATCAGCACGTGATCCTCCGCCAGCAGCGGCGTGCCCCACGCCTCCGTTTCCAGCGAGAGTTCGTTCGTGCGGCCGAGGACGTTTTCATCGAAGGTGACGCGGAAATCACCGCCGGCGCGGCAATAGTAGGCCTCCCGCTCATAGCTCAGATATACCGTGGGGTGCAGCGATGGATAGTAACTGAGGAAATAAGCGATCTCACGGGAGATCTGATGGTCATGCACAGGGCAGTTGCCGTCGTGCAGCCACTCCAGCGCCGCTTTCTCCGTTAGGGCGATACGCCGTTTATAGACGGTGTGGTCAAACTTCTTCTTCACTTCCACGAACACTTCGCTGAGCGGTGCAGCGCGTCCATAGCTGCGCAGGCGCAGCTTTTCCTTATACACCGGATGCTCCAGCGAGTGGCGGATCAGCCGGTAGTCGGCGGTATCGAAGTAGAGATTGCAGATGGTGGTGCGTCCGTACCGGTCCCGCGCCATGTAGGGAGCGATGGCCTGTAGCACGCGCTGCTGCTGCGCGCGCGTCAGCAGATATTTCAGTTCCCGGCGCTCAAATACGCTCTGGTAAGCCATGCACGCCCCTCCTTTTCCGGTATTTTAAGGTCAGTATAAAACCCGAATCTTAAATAAATCTAAAAATTCTTTACAAAAGGCAGGTGGTTATGGCATACTCATGGGTGCTATAACACGGAGGTCGCACAATGAACAACACACGGCTGACAATCCAATATTGCCTGCATCAGCTGGCCTACTGGGCGGCTGCCGCCGGCGTGATGAGCTTTGCCACCACTTTCCTGCTGGCCAAGGGATTTCCCGCCTCGCAGGTGGGTACAGTGATGGCAGCGGGCAGTCTGCTCTCCTGCTTTACCCAGCCGTTTCTGGCAGCCAAAGCCGACCGCTCCGGAAAACGGACACTGTTTGGCATGGTCATGGGCCTGACGGCGCTGAGCGCGCTGTGCTTCGCTGCGCTGCTGCTGCGCGGCCTGCCGCCGCTGCTCTTTGCACTGCTGTATCTGGCGGGCGTATGGTCCTTTGACGCCATGATGCCGCTGCTCAACTCGGTCTGCGTCCACTTTCAGGCTATGGGCTGCGCCATCAACTACGGCGTGGCGCGGGCGGTTGGCTCGGCCTCCTTTGCGGCGGCTGCACTGGGCATCGGCTATCTCATCGACAAAGCCGGTGTCAACAGCATGATTTTACTGTGCCTGCTGCTGTTGCTGCTGTGCCTGCTGGTCACCGCCGGCTATCCCCGCGGCGGCGATGCTTCTTCCCATACGGTCGTTTCCAAAAACGAGAGCTGCGGCGTGGCAGAGTTCTTCCGGCGCTATCGCTGGTACTGTCTGTCGTTGCTGGGCATTTTGCTGCTGGCTATGTTCCACGCCATGACGGAGAACTATCTCATCGCCATTTTTCAGCGTCTGGGCGGTGGCAGCGACAATGTGGGCGTGGCGCTCTTTGTGGCTACGGCAGCCGAGGCCGGCGTGCTGATCTTCTTCACCCAGATCCGGCAAAAGCTGGGCAACAGCCTGCTGCTGAAGCTGGGCGGCGTAAGCTTTCTTATCAAAGCTGTGCTCTTCCTCTTTGCCGACAGCATCGCTTTCGTATATCTGTGTCAGGTGCTGCAGATGACCTCCTATGCCTTTATCTCCCCGGTGCAGCTCTACTACGCCGACGACAAAGTCAGCCGCACCGACATGGTGAAAGGACAGGCCTTCATTACCGCCTCCTATACACTGGGCTGTGCACTGGGCAACTTCGCCGGCGGCGTGCTGGTGGAGCATCTGGGCGTGACGGCTATGCTCTTTGCCGGCGTGGGAATGGCGGCAGCCGGCACACTGGTACTGGTGCTGACGGTAGATAAAACTGACCGCTATACGCTGCAGACAACGGAATAAGACGCAAAAAAAAGGACGGCCAAGCCGTCCTTTTTTCTTTTTCGTTTTCTCAGCCCTCGTAGCCCACCAGCATACCGCCGCGCTCGGCATAGAAGCTGCACAGCGCCGTGCAGGTACCGATCTCCACAGCGGCATCGGGGAACTCTTTCACGATCAGTTCCTTCAGTTCCACCGCAGCGCCCAGATTCAAGGCGTGGTCGATGCGCACCTTACCGCCGCAGTAACCGTGCTCCTTCATCTCCTGCAGCACAGTGGCGATGGCGCGCTTCTGGCCGCGGCATTTATGCAGCTGCTGCAGCGTACCCACATCGCTGGCCTTGCCCACGATGCGGATGCCCAGCACGCCCACCACCTTGGCCACTGCCGGGTTGACGCGGCCGTTGCGGGCCAGATTCTCCAGTGATTCCAGCGAGAACAGCAGATGGGTGTGCTGCATGTATGTGCGGATCTGTGCGTCGACCTCATCAAAAGGCAAGCCCTGTGCGATCAGCTCACGCAGCTTCTCGATGATCAAACGCGCCTCGGGGCCCACGGACAGCGTATCCAGTACGCTGACGCGGCGGCCGGGATGCTCCTCTTCATAGTCCAGCTTTGCCTGATTGGCAGCGGCACAGGAGCCGGAGAGATTGCTGGTAATCGTAATGGCAAACACGCCCTCTGCCTCGCCAAACGCCTCTTTCCATTCAAAAGCGTTGGGGCAGGAAGTGGTGCTGGGGAGGTTGGCCTCCTTCAGTTCCTGCAGCATTTCAAACACATCCTGCTGCGGCACATCATAATATTCCTTGTCACCGCAGATGATCTTCAGCGGCACATAACCGTAATCCACACCCTCTATCGCGAACAGGTTGGAGGACGAATCGGCAACAATTTTATAGTTCATAAGATACCTCTTTTCCGGCCCAAAAGCCATCGGCTTTAGCATAACCGATTACCTAATATTTTAATTGACTCCCCGCTTTCTGTCAAGCCGCACGGTCGCTGCAAAGCTCGGATTATTGTTGAACTTTTTGTAAACATACGCTATACTGGTCGGGAATGGAGGGATTCGATTGGATCAAACTTGGAAACAACGCGCATCGGAAATGATCGCCAATCTGCACCTGCCGGCTTACCACGCCATCCCCGACGTGGGGCTTTTTCTGGAGCAAGTGACGCAATACATCAACTCCTATCTCTCGCCCATTGACGGCGCAGCCATCACCGGCTCGATGATCAGCAACTATGTCAAGCGCGGGCTCATTGCCAGTCCCGTGAAAAAGCAATATAACCGCGAGCAGATCGCCCAGCTCTTCTTCATCTCCGCTGCCAAATCGGTACTGTCGCTGGAGGAGCTGCAGACCATTCTCCAAGTGCAGCAGCGCAGCTATTCCACCGGCGTTGCCTATGACTATTTCTGTCAGGAGCTGGAAAACGTGCTGCAGTATGTGTTCGGCATCAAGGACACGCTGGACACGGTGGGCGTGGAACATTCGGAGGAAAAAACGCTGCTGCGCAACACCATCATTGCCGCGGCACACCGCGCCTATCTGGCGGCGTGTCTTGCTTATCACCACGCACAGGAGAAGAACGATGCAAGTTGATTTTTACGTGTATTTACTGGTCTGCCCGCTGGTGTTTCTGGCCGGCGTAGTGGACGCTGTGGCCGGCGGCGGCGGACTGATCTCCCTGCCTGCCTATCTCATTGCAGGACTTCCGGCCCACAACGCCATTGCCACCAACAAGATGAGCTCCAGCATGGGCACCACCATTGCCACGGTGCGCTACGGTATGGCCGGGTTTATCCCGTGGAAAGTAGCCTCGTTCTGCGTGGTTACTGCCATGATCGGCTCGCAGCTGGGTGCACGACTGGCGCTGATGCTCAGCGACCGGGCATTTACCGTCGTGATGCTGGTGATCTTGCCGGTAACGGCATGGTACGTGCTGCGCGGCAAGGCGCTGGAGACGGAAAAAGAGCCCTTTGGCGCCAAAAAGACCATTCTTTTGAGCATGGTCATCGCACTGGCCGTGGGCGTGTATGACGGCTTTTATGGGCCCGGCACCGGCACATTCCTGTTGCTGCTGCTCACCGCACTGGGCCATATGCCTTTGCAGATGGCCAACGGCACCACCAAGGCCATCAACCTGACCAGCAACATCACCGCGCTGGTGGTTTTCCTGCTTAATGGCAAAGTATTACTGCCGCTGGGCATCGTAGCGGGCGTATTCAACATCGCCGGCAACTATCTGGGCGCGCGGCTCTTTGAAAAGGGCGGCGCCAAGGCCGTCAAGCCGGTGATGATCGTGGTGCTGGTGATTTTCTTCATCCGCGTGATCACGGATCTGGTATAAGGAGTTTTTTCCTATGATTCGTGTTTTATTCGTCTGCTTGGGCAACATCTGCCGCAGCGCCCCACAGCGCCACAGCGCTGCAGGGACCCCGGGATTTGACTCAAACCGCCGAAAGTGAATTCCGGCGGTTTCAAGGTTCTGCTGCGCAGAACGCTTGACGGCGCACCGACGCCGAAAGACTGCGGCTGTATGCGTGCTGCACAAATGAGGAGTTTTCGTAATGATCAAAATCTTATTCGTCTGCTTGGGCAACATCTGCCGCAGTCCCATGGCAGAGTATGTGATGCGCGACATGGTGGAAAAAGCAGGGCTCAGCGAGCGCTTTACCATCGAGTCCGCTGCCACCAGCCCCTATGAGGTAGGCAGTCCCATCTATCCGCCGGCGCGGAAAAAGCTCTCCCGGAACGGCATCGACGCCTCACCCCATCGCTCCCGGCAGATCCGGCAGGAGGACTACGACAACTACGACCTCATCATCGGCATGGATGCGTCCAACATGCGCCACATGCTGCGCGTGTTCGGCGGCGATGACGAGGGCAAGCTGTCGCTGCTGCTGCAGCACTGCGGACGCAGCGGCGATGTGGCAGACCCGTGGTACACCGGTGATTTTGACGCCACATGGCGGGACGTCAACGACGGCTGCCGCGCCATCCTCCATGCGCTGCGCACACAATACGGCTGGTAAAGACGCCCATTCATAAAGAATCGACCCTCGCCTGTTTGAAAAAACAGGCGAGGGTCTTTTTTATCAAATATCGCTTCATCAGGAAAGCCAGCCATCGCCCTTGCATTTCGTGCACTTTCCGGTGCCGCTGCAGGAGGTGCACTTCACCCATTCATCCGGAACGCCGGTGCTGCGCAGCCAGCGGCCCTTTTTACCGTTACAGGTGCTGCATTTGCCCATGGAGCATCTGGGGCAGTCTTCGCGGCCGTTGGAAGAAGACGAGGCGGACGTGTCGAGCTCCTCTCCGTCCATGGTGATACCGGCGGAGAACTCTATATCCAGTTCCTGACTGTCCTTGTAGGTAGAACATTCCACGATGACATGGGCACCGTGTTCCCCAATGGTGCTTACATTCAATCCGCTGTGGGCCAGTTCCCACAGCCCGTAGACACCAAGGAAGTTGGAATCCGATTCCGTATAGACCACGGTATAGCCCATGTCCTTAAGCTTCTGCACGTAAACATCAGCCGCACTGGTATCCGTGTGGTCGGCAACGAATATCCGCCAGTGGGTAGTGGTGCTGTCGGATAAGCGATAGTCTTTTCCAATCTTCATAAAGTCGGGCAGCACCTTGGGGTCTGCCGTGGGGGTAGGTGTGGGAGTCGGGGTGGGCGTCGGTGCCGGGGAAAGCTCCTCCAGGGTCATGTCCAGGGTGCACTCTATGGAGACGAACGTCCCGCCGTCGTCCTCCGATACGGCCAATACCATGGCATGCTCGTTGCCTGGGATGGGATCGGCAATGGTATGTCCCAGGAGATAGTGGTAGGCCAGACCGTCGGTGGCTTCAAATTCGTACTGCTCCAGCACCGTAAAGCCCTCGCTGCCCAGCAGGTACTCGGTCACATAGTAGTCGATCAGATCCCGGCTCTTTTCATAGGGCAGAGACATGTCGTAGAACTGAAAAAAAGATCCGTAACTGAAATCCAACCGCTTGCCGACTGTGATGATGCTCTCCCAGCCCAGCCGCAGGGCAGGACCCTGGAACTGCTTGTCCACGGTAGTGTTCTGCTGATCCACCGTGGTGTTCTGCTGATCCACCGTGGTATTCTGCTGATCCGCTGCAGTGTTCTGCTGATTCGCAGATCCCTGTTCAGTTCCCGTTTCCCCCTCGTCCACCGGAGGAGTTGTGCTGTCCGCACCGCAGCCGCTCAGGAGCAGCAGCGCCGCCAGAAACAGCGCCAGCACTCTCTTCTTCATATCCTTTTCTTCCCGATTTCACAGCCTTTGCTGCGATGATACGCCTTTTTTATGCCATTTGTTCGGTTTTTTTGCGCTCGGGGCGCTGCTTCTTCATTTGATACAGCTCCTCCGTGGCGATACGGGTCTTGGCCACCACATCGCCGCCCTTGGGGAAGCAGTAATAGAGCACATCGTTATTGCCGATGCAGATGATATCGCCCAGCTCGTACCAGTAGTAGTCGGCGTACAGGCTGTAACAGGCCCGCGGACCCTGCTCATAGTGCAGCTGTCCGTCGCAGCCGGTAAGGGTAAAGCCGTTTTCGTTGTGGGTCAGGCGCCCTGTGCCCACGCGGTAGATGGCACTGTAGTTCACCATCATGGCGATGTCCACGTCCACATCCAGCGAATATTCACCTGCCTGCAGCTCACGGCGCACCTGCTCGCGCTCCCACTGATACCAGTCGGGGATATGGGCGAACTCCGTTTCGCCCTCGGCGGCGCAGAGCTGACCCAGCTCGTCCATGTGCCAGACCTTACCGCAGTGGTGGCAGGTCAGCGTGGTGCCCTTACCCTCCATGTGCCCCTCGCTGCCGCAGGCGGCGCAGCGGTACAAAATGCGGTTCAAGCCGTCGGCACGCTTGGGAGAATCGATCTTCACGTTGTTGTCCCGCTGCCATGCAAAGCCGTCAAAGGAGAACTCCTCGTCCAGCATGGCGTCGATTTCCGCCACCGACTTCTCCTGAAGCTCTTCCGGCGTCAGCAAGCAGCGCACATGAGCCGTCACCGGCACGGGGCGCTTTTGCAGGCAGTTATAGAGGGGTTCGCGGGAAAATGCGCCGGAGGTGATCACGGTGACCACCGGCACGTTCAGTTTCTTCAGCAGCACGCCCAGCTTACGGGGCAGCGGCGTAGCGCGGCCATCGAAAGAATAGCTGGCCTCGGGGTACATCAGCACGTTGGATTGCTTCTCGTGCAGCGCGTACTTGATATCACCGATCAGGCGCACATCGCTGACGAACTTATTGGTGGGGATACTGCCGATGAGGCGCATCAGCAGTCCCTTGCCCACAAAGCCGTCGGAAGTGCACACGATACTCAGCGGCTTGGGAAAAAAGATCTTATAGGCGATCTTCAGATCGATGAAACTGGAGTGGTTCATCAAAATGAGGCACGGCCGGTCACCCACCAGCTCCATGCGCTCGGTGGTATAGGTGAACTTGGCGCTCATCAGATCGGGAATGGCCAGTGCGCGGATGAGGGTGCGAAAGGCCATATGGGGGCGCAGCGGCTTACGGCGCTTGGGGCGCGGCATAGCCATCACCTGTGCGTAGGGTCTGTTCTTCACTTTGATTTTCATGGAGAATCCTCCCGTATTTCGTCGATAGTTATGCACAGTATACACGCTGACACGACACAAAACAAGGTTTTATTCACAAAAAATTCACACTTTGCGCCACTGCATGAAAAAGACTGCCCGCAGGCAGTCTTTTCTTTCTCTTTATTGGAGCACCATGCGGCACGAGAACATATGCTCCCCCGTTTCGCTGAGGCCGCGGGCAAAAATGACGCCTCCCTCTTCCCTGCAGCAGATGCGAAGCGGCATATCCTGCAGCACCTCGCGGTGGTAGTCGATGGCAAACTCCGTCACCACTGCACCTTTCGCCGGAGGCAGCGCATTCACCACATAGTTGGCGTACTTGGCGTTATTCACGTGGCCGTTGATATCCAGATCGGTGAAGGCGGGGCGCACCACACAGCCGTCATCGCCGGAAATGCCGTCATTCACCTTGGCAAGGCGCCCCTCCCACTGCGTATCCAGCCGATACTCGTCGCTGGGATAGAGATCGGAGGCAGGCAGCACACAGCGCTTTTCACTATGCACCACCACCCACTCGCTGGTGCCGTAGAGCAGCACTTCGCCTGCGGGCGTTGCCATCTCATACTCGCGGCGGAAGCTGACACGGCCCGGGCGCAGCGGCCACGTGCGCACCACCACCTGCTCATAGCGGCGGGGCTGGCGCACCACACGATAGCGCACCTTGGTGAGCACCCAGATCGTCTGTTTCTCGATCAGCGCGTGATAGCCGATGCCCAGTTCGTTGGCATGGATGCCCGCCACGTCCTGCAGCAGCTCCAGCACGCTGGCCGGATGCATGCGGTCAAAGGCATCGAAATCGGCGGCCCGCAGCTCGTATGCTTTCTCATATTGCATCATGAGGATTTCCTCGCTTTGGTTGGTTTTCCCCTATGATACCACATTTTTACCACGGCGCAAAGCAACAATCGTTGAAAAACTTGACCGTTTTTACACTGCACCTTATAATGAAAAAAAACGCAAGGAGGATACCGCCATGTATCGGTGCCGCATCACGGTCATGCGACAGGTCTTTCATGCAGACCTGGCCGCTCAGTACGAAAATCCCATCCAACACGCCTGCGACATGGAGGTGGGGCAGGTGTTTTACGCCGAGAACGGCGAAAGACCGGAGGGCTTTTGCCAGAGCGCGTGGGAGAGCATGCAATCCTTCGTGGAGGAACTGGCCCGCGGCGGCGGCAATTTCTACGACGGATGGATGAAAAATCCCCACAGCGCCATGATCTCCTGCAACGACGGCTTTCGCCCCGTCAGTTTCCTCATCGAAGTGGTGGAATAAGGGCGCGCAACGGACTGTTGCTTGACTTTTGCGCCCCTCGTCCCCTATGCTGAGGACAGGAAAAGGAGGTGCGGTGATGCACAACATCGGGGAAAACATCAAGGTTTTGCGCCTGAGCCGCGGCTGGACGCAGCAGCAGCTGGCCGAGCAATTACACATGACGCGGCAGGCCGTCAGCCACTACGAATCCGGCCGCACCCAGCCGGACATCGACACCTGCCGCCGCGTGGCAGAGATTTTCGAAGTGGAGCTGGACGTGGTGCTGGACGGACAGACGCCGACGGAGCAGCCCAAGCTGCCCCGCTGGCTGGTGTGGCTGGTCTTTGGCAGTATGGGGCTGTTCACCCTCGCCCACTCGGTGCTTTTCTGGGTGGCCAACAAGTTCTATTTTGTTCCTAACGGCAAAGTCACCGCGGAGATGAAGCCTGTTTTGCAGCAGCGCTTTGCGCTGACCGGCGCTGCCCAACGGGTGGAAAGTCTGGGCTATATCGCCTTTCTGGCGGTACTGCTGGCGTGGCTCATCTGGGAACTGCAGCAACCCAAGGGACTCACATGGAAGCAGCGGCTGATCACCGGCGTGCAGTTATTGCTCGTTGGTGCGCTGGCCTCGCTGCCGTGGGCATGGCTGGATCCGCATTTGGCGGCCATCAACTATTTCTTCGTAGTGCAGCACAATTTTGTGCGCTACTGCATCGCCATGGTGATTATATGGTTCGTTCGATTTCTGCTGAAACGAAAAGAAACCTGCCGGTAAGGCAGGTTTCCTCTTTTTTCGTTATTTTTTCAGTGCTTTGCGGATGGTAGGCGCGATGGTCGCGGCCAGCACACCGCCGATGAGGGCAGTCACCAGCTGCGGCCAGGAGAAGGAAGCCGACAGCATGGCCACCTGCTTTTCCGCCAGCCCCAGCGTAGGCAGCACCAGCTTGACGATCAGCAGCCACAGCGCGGCAAACTTGGCCACAGCGGCTACCGCCACCGCCACATAGCTCATGACGCCCAGCTGTTTCTTGCCGCTGAACACATACAGCAGCACCACCAGCACGGCGTTGCCTACCGCCACCATGGGCACGATGGGCAAAAAGGCGGGACCGATGCCCACGATAAAGGCGAAGAAGGGGCTCAGCAGCGCCACCGTCAGGCCGCACCACAAGCCGCCCACCAGCGCCGAGATGCCCAGCACCAGATTGACGCAAGAGCCGGTGACGAACTGGCCCATAGGCTTGGTGATGGCCTGCAGCGCCACCAGCACGGCGATCATCACGGCAGTTTCCGTGATCCAGAGAACTTTTTTATTCATAACATCTTTCTCCTGTTGCATTTTTGCTGGACTTATCGTACCATAGAGCAAAGTTTTTTCCGTTGCTATGGCAACATAGGAGGGAGATCATGGAAATTTCTGTCTCTTTGCTGCGCTCCACGCCCCTGTTTCACAACATGCAGGATGAGGAGATCCGGCAACTGCTCACCTGTTTGCGCGCGCCGGTACGCAGTTTCGGTAAGGGTGCCTTTTTATGGCACGAGGGCGAGACGGTGACCCACTGCGGCATCGTACTCCACGGTACGGTAGATGCGGTGCACTATCACGACGACGGCACGGAGGAGTTGATCGCACGGCAGCGCCAGGGCGATGTGTTCGGTGAACTGCTGATGGCCGCGCAGCAGCCCAGCCCCGTATCTTTACGCTGCGCACAGGCGGCAGAAGTGCTGTTTTTACCGCTGGAGGGAATTTTAGGCGGCTGCGAAAAGTGCTGTGCCTGCCACACCGCACTGCGGCGCAATCTGCTGCAGGTGACGGGACAGAAGTTCTGGCAGCAAAAGCGGCGGCTTTCCTATCTGTGCGAGCCATCGCTGCGAGGACGCCTGCTCCTCTATCTCCACGATGTGCAGCGCGAGAGCGGCAGCGACACCTTCACCATTCCCTACAACCGCGAGGAGCTGGCCACTTTTCTGGGGGTGAACCGCAGCGCCATGAGCCGCGAACTGGGACGCATGCAGCGCGAGGGGCTTTTGGCGTTCTATCGCAGCAGTTTTCGCCTTATATGAGATGAAAAGGACTGTTTTCTGCAAAAACAGTCCTTTTCTTTATCATTTCTTCTTGTTTGCCTTGGCAGCCAGAGCGCGCAGCAGCCAGATGCCGCCGGCAATCACCACCACTTTTACCAGCGTGACCGCCACATTGACTGTTACCAGCGGAATCAGCTCCTCCCGGGGCAGGTCTGCGTACTGCGCGGCGATGTCCTTGGTGGACCATAGGTAAACAATGAAAGCGGCGCTCAGCAGACCCATGATCCAACGCAACGGTGCTTTTTTCATACCTCATCCTCCCAGAACAACTGGTCCAGTGTGCACTCCAGCGCACGGCAGATGGCAAGGCACAGCTTGATGGTAGGGTTATAGTCGCCTTTTTCAATGGCATTGATGGTCTGGCGGCTGACACCCACCGCATCGGCCAGCTGCTGCTGCGACCAGTCTTTGGCAGCGCGTGCGGCTTTCAGCTTGAGATTTTTCATTCCTCACACTCCTCTGCCTTGTCGCGGCGCAGCTTGATGAGCAGCGTGATGAGCACGATGCCGAAGAGAATCAGGCAGCAAGGGGGAAGAATATGGACGGTCAGCAGGCCATCCTCTACAAAACTGCCCTCCACTGCGTGCATCACCGTGGCCGGGATCTGGCAGGCCACTACCACACCGATGATCCACAGGTAACGGCGGGGCGCCTGGTTGACGGTGAAATAGGCATCGTGCATAATGCAGTTGACAATGAACACACCAATCGAGATAAAAATGCACACGAAAGTGTCCACGCCGGGCTTCGCCCACTGCTGCTCCAGCACACCGCACACCACCGCATTGATCATCAGCGTAACAAGCAGCGTCATATACGCCCGCTGATTTGCCACGCCGCGATTGGCCTGCTGGCGCTCATCATACTCTCCCGGTGTTTCCCCGCGGCGGCGGGCCAGCCCCCTGATCAGCGCAATCACAACGATCACGATCAACATACCCACGGCGAAGCCGACATACCATTCCAAAGATTTTCCGTTCATCGAAGTTTCCTCCTTCTTTGTTCTGTGGCCATCTTATCACCTACCCGTCATTTTGTCAAGTATATTTTACTTTTTATCATCTAAATAAGACGTTTCTTTTTGCGCATTTCGACAAATTTCGGAAATTATAAAAGAATTGGTATGTAATCGTTGCTTTTACAAAAATTTATGGTATACTAATTTTGTATGAAATGATGTTATTTCTGTCATAGCGCCCATTTCCCGTGCTTTGTGCGGGCTATTTTTACGCGGAAGCGCTGTGGTATGAAGTTTCCTTTGCCCGGGCAGAATAAGGCCTGCGACATTTACGACCTAAGAGAGGGTGCCTATTTTGAATCAGTACATTGTAAACGGTAATCGTCCCCTGTTCGGCGAGGTGACCATCAGCGGTGCCAAGAACGCCGCCGTGGCCATCATCCCCGCTGCACTGATGGTGGACGGTATTTGCCGCATTGAGAATATTCCCCAGATCAGCGACGTGACGCTGCTGTTCTCCATTCTGGATGAACTGGGCGCCAAGGTGCGCGTTTTGAACCAGCATGCCGTGGAGATCGACAGCCGTCACATCCACTCCACCAAGCCGTCTTTTGATCTGGTGCGTAAGATCCGCGCCAGCTACTACCTGATCGGCGCGCTGCTGGGCCGTTTCGGTCAGGCCACCGTGGCCATGCCCGGCGGCTGCAACTTCGGTGTTCGTCCCATCGACCAGCACGTCAAGGGTTTCAAGGCTCTGGGCGCCGAGGTCACTGAGGGTAACTTCGTAGAAGCCGTGGCCAAGAGCGAGAACGGCCGTTTGGTGGGTGCTCCCGTCTACATGGATGTAGTGAGCGTGGGCGCTACCATGAACGTGATGATGGCCGCCGTTTTGGCAGAAGGCATCACCACCATTGAAAACGCAGCCAAAGAGCCCCATATCGTGGATCTGGCCAACTTCCTCAACTCCATGGGCGCCGATATCAAGGGCGCAGGCACCGACTCTATCAAGATCCGCGGCGTGGAACGTCTGAACGGCGGTACCTACTGCATCATCCCCGACCAGATCGAGGCCGGCACGTATATGACAGCTGTGGCTGCCACCGGCGGTCAGCTGCTGATCAAGAACATCATCCCCAAGCACATGGAATGCATCAGCGCCAAGCTGATGGAAATGGGCGTATATGTGGAAGAAATCGACGACACGCTGCTGGTCCGCCGCAGCGGTCCGCTGCAGCGTGCCAAGGTAAAGACCCAGCCCTATCCCGGCTTCCCCACCGACATGCAGCCCCAGATCGCCACAGTGATGGCTCTGGCAGAGGGTACCAGCATGGTCACCGAAGCCGTCTGGAACAACCGTTTCCGCTACGTGGACGAGCTGCGCCGTCTGGGCGCCAATATTCAGGTGGACGGACGTGTAGCTGTTATCGAGGGCATCGACCACTTTACCGGCGCTCCCATCGAAGCCTGTGACCTGCGCGCCGGCGCCGCCATGGTGGTAGCCGCCCTGGCCGCCCACGGCACCACCGAGATCAGCCATGTGCAATATATTGAGCGCGGCTACGAGGATCTGGTGGGCAAGCTGCGCGCCGTTGGCGCCGACATCCGCATCGTGGAAGTGCCCGATGAGGATCTGGGCATGGAAAATATCGGCTAAACACACTTTTTCTCAGCGTTCGCTATTCCCCGGCGAACGCTGATTCTCTATGACCAAGAGGTACGATCCATTGATGACCCTACATACCTTTGCCAGCGGCTCGGAAGGCAACTGCCTGCTGGTTTCCTGCGGCAGTACCCACCTTTTGGTGGATGCCGGCATCTCTGCCCGGCGCATCAAACATTCTCTCATGCAGCTGGGACTGGCGCCGGATGACATCAGCGCCATTTTCCTGACCCATG
This sequence comes from Oscillospiraceae bacterium, assembly GCA_015067975.1. Lineage (GTDB taxonomy): Bacteria > Bacillota > Clostridia > Oscillospirales > Oscillospiraceae > Vescimonas. The sequence continues at coordinate 14,256 of SVLK01000013.1, forward strand.
ACCACACCGATCACGTCTGCGGCCTTGCCACGCTGTGCAAGCACCACGCAACGCCCCTCTATGCCAGCGGCGGCACCGGTGCACAATTGCGTGACCGGTTGGACTTGCCGCCCCAGCGGCTGCATATGGTAACAACGGGGCAGACGCTGGCCATCGGCGATTGCCGCATCAGCGTGTTCCCCACCTCCCACGACGGCCACGAGGGCGTTGATTACCGCATCGACAGCGATGGCGGCAGCATCGGCATTCTCACCGACACCGGCATCGTCACCGACGAGGCCTTTGACACCCTTTGCGGCGTGGAGCTGCTGGTGCTGGAGAGCAACCACGACGTGGAGTGGCTACGCTCGGGACCCTACCCCTACTACCTCAAGCAGCGCATTCTTGGATTGCGGGGACATCTTAGCAACGACGATGCCGCCCGTTTCGCCGCCGAGATGGTGCGCCGCGGCACGAAAGAAATCGTGCTGGCTCACCTGAGCCGGGAAAACAACACGCCGGTGCGGGCGCTGGAGACCATGCAGCGCATGCTGGACATCCACGGACTTACCGCACGCATCAGCGTTGCGCCCCGCAGCGAAGTGAGCCAATGCTATGAGCCGGAGGGCGAAAGATGCAGAAAGTGACTGTGCTTTGCGTAGGCAAGCTGAAAGAAAAGTTCTACACCGAAGCCGCCGCCGAATATGTCAAGCGGCTGGGACGGCACTGCAAGATTGAGATCATTGAACTGCCGGAGTACCGCCTTCCGGAGGATCCCTCTCCCGCCGAGATCCAAAAGGCACTGGAGACAGAGGCGGCCGCTATCCGTGAAAAGCTGCCAAAGGGCGGCGCGGTGATCGCTATGTGCATCGAGGGCAAGACCTGTTCCAGCGAAGAAATGGCGCGGCGGCTGAATGACTACGCCGTGCAGGGCAAAACGCAGCTGACGTTCCTCATCGGCGGCAGCGTGGGGCTGCACCAGTCCTTAAAAGCGCAGGCTGACTGGCGGCTGAGCATGTCGCCTATGACCTTCCCCCACCACATGGCACGCGTCATGCTCCTGGAGCAGATCTACCGCGCCTATCAGATCCAGCAGGGCACGCGGTATCACAAATAAGACGTTTTCAGCCTCGCAGAGTTTCGCCGCTTGGCGGCGAAAACGAGTCAAATCTGTTTTTCGGAGCGGTCACCGTTGCGCCAGCCGATTCCCGTGCGCTATTCGCGCCCGCCAATCGGGGCGCTGCCTCGAAAGCACCTCGCTGTATCCGCCGCTGGCGGCGCTTCGGCGCTTTCCTTGTGCGTGACGAAAAACACATCTCAGAGCGCAAACGTGCGAGCGCAGCGAGTGCGCTGCAGCGCTCTGCAGAAATTGCCAAAAAAGCTGCTCGCTTTTTTGGCAGGAGAAGCAGGGCACGCGGTATCATAAATAAGTACATTATTCTGAAAGGAGTTTTCCCATATGTCCTACAAGAAAGAATACGAGAAATGGCTCAACAGCGGTGTGCTGACCGCCGAGGAGCTGGACGAGCTCAAGAGCATCGCCGGCGACGAGAAAGAGATCGAAAGCCGCTTCTACGGCCCGCTGGAGTTCGGCACTGCCGGTCTGCGCGGCACCATGAAGATGGGCCTGCACCAGATGAACATCTATGTGGTGCGCTGGGCCACCCAGGGCTTCGCCGAGGTCATCTGCGCCGAGGGTGAAGAGGCCAAGCAGCGCGGCGTGGCGATCTGCATGGACTGCCGCATCAACTCCGATATCTTTGCCCGTGCCGCCGCCCAGGTGTGCGCCGCCAACGGTATCCATGTGCGCCTGTTTGAGAGCCTGCGCCCCACCCCCGAGCTGAGCTTCGCCGTGCGCGAGTACAACTGCCAGGCCGGTATCAACGTCACCGCCAGCCACAATCCCAAGGAATACAACGGCTACAAGGTCTACTGGGCCGACGGCGCACAGCTGCCTCCTCAGCACGCCGATGCTGTGGCTGCACGTCTGAGCACCATCGATATCTTCACCGGCGTGAAGTCCATGGACTTTGACGAAGCCGTGGCACAGGGCCTCATTGAGATCCTGGGCGACGAGACCGACCGCCGCTTCATGGCCAACGTCACCGCCATGATCAATGACCGCGACTCCATGGCCCAGATCGCCGATAAGTTCGAAGTGGTCTACACCCCCTTCCACGGCTGCGGCCACAAGCTGGTGCCCGAGGCTCTGCGCGAGCTGGGCGTGAAGCACCTGCACTGCGTGGAAGAGCAGATGGTCATCGACGGTAATTTCCCCACCGTGGCCTCCCCCAACCCCGAGAATCCCGAGGGCTTCTATCTGGCAGAGGCGCTGGCCAATCAGCACGGCGCTGACTTCATCGTGGGCACTGACCCCGACAGCGACCGCGTGGGCATCATGGTCCGCGCCAAGGATGGCAGCTTCATCCCCGTCACCGGCAACCAGACCGGCGTGCTGCTGACCGACTATATCATCGGCGCCATGAAGCGCGCCGGCACGCTGCCCGAAAAGCCCGTGCTGCTCAAGACCATCGTATCCACCGAGATGGCACGCAAGGTAGCTGAGCGCAACGGCGTTGCCTGCTTCGACACCTTCACCGGCTTCAAGTTCATGGCCGAGAAGAAGAATGCGCTGGAAGAGAGCGGCGAGGGCAAGGTCATCATGAGCTTCGAGGAGTCCTACGGCTACATGTTGGGCGACTTCGTCCGCGATAAGGACGCCGTCACCGCCTCCCTCATCATCACCGAGATGGCCGCATGGTACGCCACCCAGGGAATGACCCTGTACGACGCACTGCAGGCGCTGTACGCTAAGTACGGCTGGTACGGCGAGAAGACCCACAATCTGGTGATGCCGGGTCTGGACGGTCTGGAGAAGATGGCCGCGCTGATGAAGTCTCTGCGGGAGAATCCTCCTGCCGAAATCGCCGGTGTGGCTGTTACCGTGCGCAAGGACTACAAGGACGGCTCCGTCATCTGCTGCGCCACCGGCGAGAAGAGCGAAATGGAGCTGCGCGGCTCCAATGTGCTGCGCTTTGAGCTCTCCGACGGTACCGTGATCCTGGTACGCCCCTCCGGCACCGAGCCCAAGATCAAGGTCTATGTGCTGACCAAGGGCGCCGACGCTGCCGAGCGCGACGCCAACATCGAAAAGTACGGCCAGTGGGTCAAGACCCTCAGCTAAAACGGAACAAACACCAAAGAAGCCTGCCGGACCGGCAGGCTTCTTTTTATTCATTTTCTTCCTCGCCTTCAAGGAAAATTTCTTCACATTCCTGCTGTGCCTTCACTAAAATCCAACGAGCCTGTATCGTGTTGCTATTCGCCAACGCATTGATGGCGTCTGTTACCGCATTGAAAAGCTGGTAATACATTTTCTTATACATTGTGTGCCCTCCAATTAGATTAATAATATCTCAAATATTAGATAAAATTTATCTGAAAGTCAATAGTAGGGCGCGTCCTGGCATATAGTTATATACAAGAAAACTAATGCGAGGAGGCGTTATCGTTGAAAAACAGAATTAAGGATCTGCGAGAAGATAACGACCTTTCTCAGCGTGCCGTGGCCGAAGCCATTGGCATCACACAGAGAAAGTACAGCTATCTGGAAACCGGAACGCAGATGCTGACGGACGAACTGCTTTGTCGTTTGGCAGATTTTTATAAGGTCAGCGTGGACTATCTGCTGTGCCGTACAGACGAAAAGAAACCCTATTCCCAAAAGAAGAAGAAAGTGTAAAAAGAGAGGCGAAAGCCTCTCTTTTTGTTTTTGCTGTGCTGCTTTAGGGTTCGAACGCTCCGCTGGGGTAACTTTCTTTCACCAGCGAAAGAAAGTCACCAAAGAACGCCGCAAGGAACCGATGGTTCCTTGACCTCCTTTATCCTACTTCGGCAAGGCATAAGACAGGCAGAAATGTGGCATTGTCTGCGCGTTTAACCCGCTTGGCCGCTCACCTTTTCCTAAATGTAGAAGTATGGTGTTCTACATTTTTGAGTAAAAGCGGCAGGCTTCTTTCTTTTTACAAATTCTTTTTCATCCACTGCGCCAACGTGTCATACAGCCGGTGGTAACCTTCCATAGTCAGGTGGATGCCGTCGGCGGCGATCATCTGCGCGCAGCTACGCTCACATAAAAACGATTGCCGTGCCGGGATCAGCGGCACCCCCTCCGCCGCTGCCAGCTGCGCCACCGCACCGGAGTACATCTCCTGATAGCGGTAGATGGCCTGACTGTCCCCCAGCCAGTGCATAATCCGCTCGCAGCTCAAGCCGCCGCGGCAAATAAAGTGCAAATATCTTTGGGCATCAATGGGCGGCAGCGTCATCAGCACCGGCTGCACCCCTCTGGCACGCAATGCGTCCAGCGTTTCTTTCAGCAGACGCACAAACTCCGGCAGCTCCGTATGGGGACGGTGCTCCCCGTCGGGCTGCTCCGACACGGCGCACCAGTCAAAGTCGCTGTCGTTGCCGCCGTAGGCCACCAGCGCGCAGCCGCCGTCCAAGCCTCGCTGCAGATCATGCTGCACCAGCGACAGTCCCTTGCGGATGGTGGCGCCCATCTTGGCACGGTTCACCACCTCCACGCCGCCCAGCGCACGCCGCAGCTCGTCTGCATGAAAGTGATACCGAAACTCTTCGTCGGGAACGGTGGCCTTCAGCAGAGAGTCACCGTATACATACAGCTTGCCGTCCATAGCCTTCTCCTTGTCTTTGTAATTATTGTATATAATATAGCATATTATAAATAGAAAGTCAACATCTGTTTCTCCTGTTTTTATGTTGCTTATTGTTCCTCCGTTTGGTATAATTCATACAAGAAAACAGCGGAGGTATCGATATGGCTTACGACAAGGAACTGATGGTACACAAGTTGCAGCGCTGGGATGATTACGTCAGCGCGTATCACCTGCCGGAATGGGACACGATCCCCGACTTCGGCCTGTACATGGATCAGGTGATCGCGCTGCTGCAGTCGTATCTGGATTTTATCCCCACGTTGTCGGACGCCAAGGAGAGCTTTGTCACCGCCTCCACCATCAACAACTATGTGCGCTTGAAAATCATGCCCGCACCGGAAAAGCGGAAGTATTACCGCATCCACCTCACCTATCTCATCATGATTTTGACGCTGAAGCTGTCGCTGAGCATCAGCGAGATCCAGAAGCTGCTGCCTCCCGATCTGGACGAGGATCGGATGGAGGCCATGTATCTGGCCTACAGCGAGAAGTTCCGCACCATCTCACTGCAGTTCTGCCAACAGATGGAGCGCGCGGCAGAGGAATTCCGCGCACCGCAGCACAGCGCCGACATGGCCGCCGGACGCATGGTCATTGAATGGGCGCTGCATGCCGGATTCAACAAGCTGCTGGCGGAAAAGGTGCTGCTGCTCAAGGATGCCGACACCGAAACCGTGCTGTCGGCCGAAAAAAACAACTAAAAAAACGCCGCAGGTACGCTCCCGCAGAGAGCGTACCTGCTTTGTTTATCAAAACTTAAAAACTTTTTTTGCATCTATGCTTTGTTTGGCGCATGGTTTATGGTATACTGACCATACTAAAGATAAAGAGAGGCTTCCTGTATGAATTGGTTGAACGATCTTGTACACAACCCCTTCTTGATCACCAGCATTTCCTCCTGGTTTATTGCCCAGGTACTCAAAACAATTATCAACGCCTGCGTGACCAAGAAACTGGATTGGGAACGCATGATCGGCGATGGCGGCATGCCCAGCTGCCACAGTGCCACGGTGTCCTCGCTGGCGCTGTTTGCGGCGCTGCGCTGCGGCTGCAGTTCGTTTGAATTTGCCGTGTGCACTATTTTGGCCATCATCGTCTGCCACGACGCCATGGGCGTGCGGCAGGAGGCCGGCAAACAGGCAGCCATCATCAACGAGATGGTGGAGCACTTCGAGCGGATCCTCAAGCAGGAGATCACCGATACCGATTTGAAAGAACTGGTGGGTCACACACCGCTGCAGGTGTGCGCCGGTATTCTGGTGGGATTCGGCAATGCGCTGCTGATGCATTTCGTGTTCTTCTCGTAAATGAGATAAAAAAAGAGAAGCCTTGCGGCTTCTCTTTTTTTATTGTCTTGCTCAGTCCTCGTAAGAGGCAGCCTTGTCGTACAGTGCTTCCACCTCGGCAGAGGGCTTGGCGCTGCACAGGGAGACCACCACAGCGGCGATACCGCCGACGATGAAGCCGGGGATGATCTCGTAGATGCCGGTGGAGGCCAGGAAAGCCAGCCATGCGATATCCACCACAGCACCCACCAGAATACCGGCCACAGCACCGGAGAAGGTAAAGCGCTTCCAGAACAGGCTCAGCAGAATGGCGGGGCCAAACGCGGCGCCGAACACGCCCCAAGCGTTGGACACCAGATCCATGATGGAACCGGCGTTGGGATTGGCAGCGATCAGCACGGCCACCACGGCGATACCCAGCACCACCAGACGGCCGGCCCACAGCATTTCCTTCTCGGTGGCGTTGCCCTTGCGGATCACAGGCTTGTACACGTCGCTGGCAAAGGCGGAAGCAGCAGCCAGCAACTGGGAGTCAGCCGTGGACATGGCAGCGGCCAGCACGGCGGAGAGCAGGATACCGGAGATGATACCGGGGAAGATAGCGCGGACCATGGTGATGAACACCAGAGAGTTATCGGCGATGGCCTGGTCAAAGCCCAGGAACATACGGCCGATGCAGCCGGCCAGCACGGAGAAGATAACGATCAACACCGTCCAGGAGATACCGATCTTGGCGGACTTCTTCAAAGACTTCTGGCTCTCCAGAGACATAAAGCGGATGATGATGTGGGGCATACCGAAGTAGCCGAGACCCCAGCCCAGACCGGAAACGATGTCTTTCCAGCTGGCGAATGCGTTCCAGTAGTTCTCGGGCATATCGCCGGCAGCGGACAGATCCAGCATGGAAGCGGCGAAAATGGGAGCGATCAGCAGCGCGCCCAGCATCAGCATGCCCTGGAAGAAGTCGGTCCAGCACACGGCGGAGAAGCCGCCCAGGAAGGTGTAGCCGATGATGATCAGCGCAGCGATGTACATAGCCACAGTGGCATCAATACCGATGACGGTATTGAACAGCGTGCCGCAGGCCTTGATGGAAGAGGCGGCATAGACAGTGTAAGCCACCAGGAAGATGACAGCGCACAGGATCTGCAGCGCCCTGGACTTGCTCAAAAAGCGATTGGTCAGATACTGGGGGATGGTGATGGAGTCGTTGGCCACGATGGAGAAGCTGCGCAGGCGGGGTGCCTGTACCAGCCAGCTGATGGTGTAGCCGATGGCCAGACCCACAGCGATCCACGCCTGACCGATGCCCAGAGAATAAATAGAAGCGGGCAGGCCCATCAACACCCAGGCGCTCATATCGGAAGCGCCGGCGGACAGAGCCGTGACCCATGCGCCCATCTGGCGGCCGCCCAGGAAATAGGTCTTGTCTCCGCCGTCCTTATTACGGAAGAAGAAGTACACGCCGACTCCCAGCATGAACACAAGATAGACGATAAATACAACGATTTCTGCGATTTTCATGAATGGTTTTCTCCTCTCTTTGCGGCCTCGCCGCAGCTAACATGGGTTACTATACCACAAAAAAAGCTAGACGTAAATAGAGAACGACGTACAGAACGAATTCTGTACGTCGCAAACTAAAATATCCAATTTATCCAGTAATATCAAAGAAAATCAACTGTACGATTTTTGATAATAAAATTATCACGAAAAATATTTTTAAGTTTTCGCGCGATAGCCCTGCAAAAAGGTGGGCATCATGTCGGCGGCGTAGCGGTGCAGCGCGTATTCGCCGCCCACCAGACACCAGTCGTACATCAGCGCACGCTCGAACATGGCGTAGCCCTTCACGATCTCGTTGGACGTCAGGTCGGCGCGCAGCTGGCCGCTTTGCTGGCCGCGGCGGACGATGCGGTGGAGCAGCTTAAAATAGGTGCGCTCGCGGCTGAGCAGGTGCTTTTCGCCGTGGGTCACCAGCTGACTGCTGAGGAGGCGGGAGAGCAGCTCCAGCGGCACGCGGTCGTCGATCATGGTGAACAGTTCCCGATTGAGGAAAATGAGGGCATCCACCGCATCCATAGACTCAGCCGTTTCCTCCAGTTCCTCGTATTTCTCGTCGAACAGCAGCGACAGTGTCTCCAACAGCGCATCCTTGCCGTCAAAATAGTGGTAGAAAGAGCCTTTGGACGTACCGGAGACGGCGATGATGTCCTCCACGGTGGTGTTCTCGTAGCCCTGCTCGTAAAAGAGCTCCCACGCAGCCGACACGATGCGGCCTTTGGTATTGCGGCTGTTTTTTCTGGCCATAGACTCCCCTCCCCTTGCGTTTTTCTTGATGATAGCAGAAAAACGTAGCACTGTAAAGATACTTGGAGGTCACCACAGCCGCAGGGAACTTTTTTCTTGGCCGCCGCGTCTAATCAAGTAACAACGCAAAGGAGGTCACACCATGAAAAAGCTGTTTACCGTTCTTTTGACACTGCTGCTTCTCTCCCTCACCGCCTGCCGCCGGGACATTGTGACTGACGATAAGCCTGTCATCTACCTCTACCCTGAAACGGAGACACAGGTGACGGTGACGCTGGACTACGACGGCGTGCTGACCTCCGCCTACCCCGCCTACGAGGACGGCTGGACAGTGACCGCCCAACCGGACGGCACGCTGACCGACGCAGACGGACGCACCTACTACTGCCTGTTCTGGGAGGGGGAGAGTGGATGCGAATATGACTTCTCCCAAGGCTTCTGCGTGGCAGGTCGCGACACCGCCCCATTTTTGGAGGACGCTCTTGCGCAGCTGGGACTGACGGAAAAAGAGGCCAACGAATTCATCATCTACTGGCTGCCCCGTATGGAGCACAATACTTACAACCTCATCTCGTTCCAGAGCGACTGCTACACCGACAGCGCCGCGCTGCACATTGACCCTGCACCGGACAGTATGCTGCGCATATTCATGGCATGGCAGGCACTGGACAAGGCAGTAGATGTCCCCACCCAGCCCCTGCCCGCCTTCACCCGCAGCGGCTTCACCGTCGTTGAGTGGGGCGGCGCACAAGTCAAATAAATACCGCATTTGTCCCCCTCCCATATCGGGAGGGGGCTTTTTCTTACACGCTCACACCGTACCGCCCCAGCAGAGCATCGAATTTCTTCTTCTGGGCAGGGGTCATGCGCCCCGCGTACTGCTGATAGAGCGCCGCAGCAGACACCGCATCACCGCCCTTGCAGTAGTTGGTGATGGCGCGCTGCAAGCTTTCGGCGGCAGCGGAGCTGAGGCTCTGCTGCTTTTCCGACGGCAGTGCCGCACCGGTGTTGTTTTTCGCGCCGCCCGAAGCTTTCTGCTCCGCCTCTGCCTTGTCGGCATAGTATTTCAGCATGGTTTCATAGGCAGACTTGTCCTGCTTTTCCAGCGCGGCGGTCTTGTCCTCGGCGCGCTCCACGGCACGTTCCCATGCCTCCTGCGCCGCCTGCCACTGCTCATACTCCGCCTGCTGCGCCTCCTGCACCAGCGCATAACGCTGCGCCAACGTATCGGCGCTGTCGATGTAGCGCCCGTAGGCCTGCTGCTGCAGCTGCGGAATGACCTCATTCAGCGCCTGCAGATACTGCCCATATGCCTGCTGCGCCGCGCTTTGGGCATAGGTAGAGCCGTAGCCGCCGGTGAGAGCGGATGCCTTGCCCAGCGTGTCGGCCATGGCAGCCTTGCCCTGTCTTTCGTAGAGGGCGGCATAGCTGCGATAGGCCGCATCCTGCGCCGGGTCATAGGAGAATCCGGGACGGGCGGACAGCTCGTCGTACAGGGCGGACAGCTGCGCATCAAAGCCGGACACGTATTCCTTGGGCTGCAGCGCAGCAAGACTCTCCTGCTCAGCGCGGGCAGCATTCACCTCGTCCGAGGGTGTATAGCCCTGTTCCAGTTGGCTCAGGCGGTTTGCCGTTTCATCCGACACACCGGAGAGCACCTGCGTGGATGCGGTAGGTCGGGATGGTACAGCACTCTGCAGCAAATGCCCCCACGTTTCCTCACCCACGATGCCATCCACCTGCAGCGCGTTCTTTTTCTGGTAATCCACCACAGCGCCGCGGGTCAAATCGCCGAAGATACCGTCCACCTCCAGGCCGTAGCCCTTCTCGTTCAATTTCTGCTGCAGCGCGGAAACATCCGCTCCGCGGCTGCCGTAGCCTACACTTTTATATGCAGCCATAGTCTGTTCTCCTTTCGTTATTCCACGCCGGTCTTTATTCCTTGGTGTATCTGCATGTGACATACACCTGCGTATAAGCCGACAGATCTGCGTTGGTATTGATGTACAGTGTGCCGCCGCGCAGCCACATGGTCACATTCAACGGATTGTTGCCGTTATCGGGCAATCGGACGAACACATCGCCCACCGGATCATGGGCGATGACGGTGAAGTCCACCAGATGCTCCATCGCTCCCAGCGCAAGGCCCTGCGTGGCGTTGTTGGGCAGCGCGCCAAAGGCTTTGAGCTGCACATACACGGGCTTGCCCAAATAGCGCTGGGTGGTGCGGTACTCCACCCCTTCGTGCAGGGGCGCTTTGTCCCACTCCGGCTCCGTCCACGTGGCACCACCGTCCTCACTGCGGCGCGTGATGACCCAGTCGAGATATTTCATGGTCTGAAAAATCGATGCTTCGCGCCGCTCCACCATCAAATGTCCGTAGCCTATTTCACCGGGCACACCGGGCGGTGTGGTGCAGGCAGCGCCGGCCAGTGCATACCAGCCATTTTCCAGCGCATTGTCCGGATTGGTGCAGTATCTGCCGTTCTGCGCGCCCAGACCGTAGCCGCCCACGCAGCTCCACGGTACGGCATCGCCGTCCTCTGCCGGCATCGGCAGGCCGTGGAGCCCCTTACCGTTCATGTGAAGCTCCCAGCCCATATCCAGCCCGTTCCGCTCGGGATATTTACCGAAGGCGGCGCCGCTGCCGCCATCGCGGAGCATGAAGGTGATTTCCTCGGTGGGTATGGTGTACACGACGCTGCGGCACTCTCCCAGTGCATCGGTGGCAGAGAGTTCGACTTCAAAGGAGGTGGCGGCAGAAAATCCGTAGATAACGCGCTCCACACCGTTTTCCAACAGCTCGTAATCGCTCCAATCCATGCCCGAGGGGCGGTTACGCACCTGCACACGCAGCGCATTGTGTCCGCCCACGGCGGCGCAGGCGGCAGCGCAGTATACGGCGATATAGATGCCGCTGCCGTTGGGTGTGCCGTCACTGTCGCAGCGTCGGGCATAGGATGCAGAGATGACCGGCACATGGTAATCGTACACCGTGATGTCCGGCACATATTTGACCGCCGTGTGTCTGCCGCGGCTGTCCACCGCCTGTATCTGCGGCGTGAATGTACCGGCCGCAGGCAGCACTGGCGTGGTGCCGGAAATACCGTCGGCGGTCAGGTTGGCACAGCTGAAGGTGCCGCCCACCACATCGGAGCCGTAGGCCTCCTGCGTCTGCGCCGAGTAAGCGATTCTGGATTTTCCTCGGACATAGATCTCCCACTCCGAAAGCACTGCATTGTCATTTACCGGCCGAAGCGTCAGTTCGGTCACGACCGGTACAACTTCCGCCGGCACATAGGCGGTGAAATCATAGCTGCTGCGGCCGATTTCGCTGCCATCGTGATAGGTGCACAGTGTCAGCGTACCGGTTCCGGAGGCACTGTGGGGCAGCTGCGCGCACAGGGAAATATCCGGTGTCCACACCACCGCACCGCCCGATGCACCGCTGCACACAGTACCGGAGGCGCTGCCCAGCGTATAGGTCAGCGTATGGGTAAAGACAGGCGAGGCGGCCTGTATGGTAAGGGGATTGTCCGCACCCAGCGTGATGGCCGGTACGCTCAGGGAGGACGAGCGCGAAATCGCGGGCAGTTCCAGCAGCTGCGTTGCGTACACCCAGTCCACGTAGTCGGTGTTCATGTCTAATCCGGCCTCCACCGTCACGGTTTTGGTGCCATCCTGTGCATGCACCGCCGTATGTTCGCCGCTATAGAGGGCAGTGGTGGTGTTGATGTCCACCCACTTGCCGTTCAAATCTGCGATTTGCGCGCCGTCCAGCCGCAGATACCCCTCGGTGGTGCCGTCGTGGCTCCAGGTGCCGTCGGTAGTGGTGACGCTCAGTTCAATGCGTACACGGCTGGTGTTGGCCGATACATCGGTGCTGCCGGAGACCGGCGTGACTGTCAATGTCAGTTCTGCTGCCATGGCTTACCCTCCTGTCCACTGGAATTTCAGTCCGCCGCCATCGCCGGAGATGTTCCATCTGCCGGCGGTGATGCTGCCCAGCACCGTGATATTGGTGATGTACAGGCGGTTATTGGACACATAGGCCACCTCTTCGGCATCCTGCCAGAAGCTGAGCTTGCTGGCGGTGTAGGTGGCGCGGAAGTTGTTCTGACTCACCACCTGCTCGCCGTCCACCTCCGTGGTGGTAAGGTTCTGCCCCACCGCCACGCCGTACACCGGCACAGCACCATCGTAATAGACGATGCCGGTGCGGATGTAGCCCTCGGTGCTGGCCTTGTAGTCGGCAAAGGCGGCAGAAATCGCATCGGTGTTGCTCTTCAAATCGGAGGCGAAGCTGTAGTACTGGGTCAGCGCAGCGGGATTGGCCTCGATGTAGCTGCTCAGCTGCTCGATGTATGTGCCAAAGTCGGAGGAGGCCACATAGCTGCCTTTGAACTCCGCGGAGAGAACGTCCATCTCCCGCTGTACCTGTGTGGCGGTCTTGATGATAAGACTTTTGAGATTCCGATACTGCTGCTGTTCCTCCACCGCCGTCTGCTTGGCCGCGGTATGAGACTGCTGCAGCGCCGTGTCCGTCTGCTGCAGCGCCACGTTCAGCTGCTGGGCCATTTGGAAGAGGTAGGCGTACTGCCGCGCCACTTGCTGGGCAAGGGTCCCTGTGGGACGCTGGGGCAGCGTGATGTGGCTCATGTCACGTCACTCCCCTTCTCATACACCGCCGACAGGCTGTGGACAGTACACGCACCTACGCCCTGCAGCTTCAATCGCAGATGCGCGCAGCGGCGGGGCTGGATGTAGAGCAGCGCGCCCTCCATGAAGCCGCGGCCGAACAGTTCGCCCTGTCTTTGCCACGTCCGTCCCTGGTCGTAGCTGACGTAAGCGACCACATAGCCGCCGGCGGCCGGCTGGGCGTTGATGGCCATGCGATTAAGGTACTTGTGCTGCGGCACGTCTTGCCCCAGTTCCCCTGTCTCGGCGCACCATGTGAAGTTGTCCTCTTCCTCTGCCCCGCCGCGCAGTGAGAGCAATGCACCATCGCTGCACAAGCAGAAGATATCGCCGCCGCGGCAGGCAAAACCCACCGCCTGCGTACCGTCCTCCCGATGCCACAGGCGGCGGCGCGTGTCGTACACCAACAGATGCGCGGCGCCGCTGTCATCGCGCAGGCTGAGATAGTACCTGCCCTGCCACGCGCCGCCCACCGCGTCGGTGCACCCCTCATAGGGAAGCGCGGCAGAGATGTTCACCGGCAGACTGCCGTCGAAAGCGTATACACCGCCGATGCCGTGGTAGTAAAGCGTACCGTCTACCGTCTGCAGACTCCGGTGGCTGCCGCGCCGCACACCGGTGCACTCCAGCGTGACGATTTGGTGGGCGCCGTTGGCCGCCGGATACACCTTTTCGATGCAGTGTTCCTTGAAGAACAGGGGGTATCCCAGATAACTGCATGCCGCGGTGAATGCGCCGTCGCTGCCGCGGGAAGCAGCGTAGCTGTCGGTGGAAAGTCCCTCGAAGCAGCGCCAATTCTTGAAATCGCCCAGTTTGCTGGCATAAATCTCGTTGACGGCGCGGCCATTCACCATGCCGTATTTGCAGCCCCAGATGCGGTTGCCGCACTCGGTGACATAGTCCATCTCCGGTACGGTGCGGCGCACTGTCACAGGCTCGCTCTGGCTGCCCTCACCGGAAAGGACACCGTCCATCACCAGCATATCGTCGCTCACCTGCCGCAGCACATGGCTGCCGTTGAGGTGCGCTTCGGTGCAGCCGGAGATGTCCACACCGTCACCGAGTGCAAAGCCGATGCCGATGCCGGCAGCGGAGAGCTTGATGCACGTATCCGTCACCGCCACCCATTCCCCATCGCCGCTGCGTTTTAGTACAGGCGCGGCAGAGGTGTCCAGCCACAGCGCGCCGTTTTGTGCCTCAACCGGTGCGGTGTCGGAGATAAGATAGCTCTCGTAATCGGTACCGTCAGCACAGCACAGGGAAAAGCGTACCGTACCGGTGGTGACGGTCTCATTCTCCATGCTGCCGAACTCGCTCAAATCGGCGGTGTTGAGCCACTTCTTATCAGGGAAAATCAGCAGATACGCGCCCATGGAGATGAGCTGCTTGGGACTGTCGCTGAGCACCAGACCGGTGGCCTTGCCGCCCACGCAGAGGGTATTGCCGTCCACCCAGATAAGGGCGTCCTTGGCCGTCACACCGTTGGGACGGTCAAGCTGCGCCTCCATCGCGCGAAAAGGGCGTGTCTGCAGCGCAGGGTAGCCGTCGGCGCACAGGTTTTCCATGTGGACGAAGCTGCCGTCGCCGCCCTGTTTGTCCAAGCCGAAAAAGCGATGGACGGTGCGGCGGCTCTGGCTGAGCACGCGTAAAGCGTTGAAAAACATTCCCTCTCCCCCTCTCAGCACAGTTTCAGCGCTGCGGCGGCGCCGCCCTCAGTGCGGGCGCGGTAGTCCCGCCACGAGAGCAGCATCGTGTTCCACAGCGCGATGGCGTTGTTGTAGCGCTCCAGCTCGCCGTTGCAGTAGTGGATCTGCGCCTCCACATAGTGGCGGTAGAGGTCGCTGTAGGGCGCGGCGATGGCGAGCACCGTGTCTTCTGTCATCTCCGCAGGCAGCGTTCCGCCGATAAAGGTGGCGGCAAACCCCTCGGCGCGGTGGAGCCAGTGGAGCTTCTGCTCCGCGGTGTATTGATTGGGCAGCAGTGTGTCCACCTGCTGCAGCACCTGAGATGCCGTCATATTGTCCTGTCCTCCCCTCTTATTCAGCCATGCGGTCTACGTAGCGGCGGGCTTCCTCGGCCATTCTGCGGCCGTTTTCCAGCACCTCCGCCACATAGACGGGCACTTCCACTTCCACGCCCTTCATGATCTTGAAGCTGCGGCCGTTGACCGACACGATCACAAAGTTCTCCTCGTTCTTTCTGCCGCGCGGCAGCAGAATCTTCGTCATCTTCGTCTTTTCCATAGTTCCTCCTTACGGTTGTGTGGTAGGTGCGCAGGAGGGGCGGTGAGCCGCCCCTCCCTTACCCTCAGTTGGCCTTGTCGGTGTCGGAGTAGCTGGAGCCGCACTCCACGCGCACGATGTATTCATCGTACAAAATGGCGGCCGCGTGAACACCCTTCCAACCCACGCTGGAGCGCTGATCCAGAGGATCGGCGGTGCCGGAGGAGCCGCGGGGCTTGACGATGACCTCGGTGCCCTCACTCAGGTCTACCACGCCATAGGCGCCCTTGCCCAAAAACAGGCAGGCGTACACGGCGCAGTTGTCCTTACCCTCGTTGAAGATCTTGGCCTCGGTAGTCTCCACAAAGCGCACGCCGTGCAGCTCGCCGATCTCGCCGCTGAACAGCTCCGTGGCGGCGGCGTACTGGTGGGCAGCCAGCCAGCTCTCGTCCTGACGCAGGTCGAACGCCACGCTGGGGTGGATGATGCAGATGTACTTGCCATCGAACTTGGGGGCGTTCATCTTCTTCAGCTGCGTGGCGGCCTTGGCCACCAGTTCGCCGGTGATCTTGCACTCGCCGGTCAGCTGAGAGCGGCTGGTGACCTCGGTGCCATCGGCCATGGGGGCGTAGATCACCTGATTGCCCTGCACGATCTCGTTGCGGGTCACGGTGTCCAGCGTCAGGCCCATGTTGGCGCCGTGGCGGTCGGTGATCTCCAGCACCACATCGTCGATGGCGGTCAGGTCCAGCATGTCGGACACGGTGGTGTAGTCGCCGTACTGGGCCAGCTCCTTGGTGATGTAGCTGACGGAGATACCGCTGCCGTCGGGAGTGACGCCCTCAGTCAGGGGAGTGAGCGCCTTGTCGAAGGCGCCGAACTTACGCCACTCCACCGTCTTGCCGCCGCCCACAGGCAGCGCCTTGGTGGCAGCGAACTGGTTGTGCACCAGCTGGGGCTTGGCATTTTCCAGCAGCTCCATGCCGTAGTAGGTCTTCATCTCGGCGCTGAGGCCGGAAGTGGTCTGGGTGTTCATTTCGCCTGCAAACAGCTGCAGGTCATAGTGCTTCATCAGTTCCATAAAAAATCTCCTTTTCCAATCAATCTTTTGGTTTTTTCCGTTTTTTCCCTGCCGCAGATGTGGTGTGGCGGTTGGCGGATGCCCTTTGGCATCCCGACCCATCCCTGTGTGGCGGCAAATCTCAAAAGCGGATCTTCTCCCCGTCCATGACGCGGCGGCGGATATCGGCCAGCTGTGCGCTGCTGAGCGCCTTGGGGTCGCTGCGCGTCACGGCAGCGCTGCGTGTGCCCGCTTCGCTGACGCGGCGGCGGCTGCTCTGCACGGTGCGCGCGCTTTGCTGGGCACTGCGCTGCGCGGCATAGGTCATGGCGCGGCGCAGCAGTTCCTCCCGATGGGTCACCTCATAGGCGGTGCGCGCATCAATACCGGCGGCGATGAGGCGGGCAAACTCGCCCTTTTGCACCTCGCGCTGCCAGTCAAACTCGGGGTAGATCTGCTGCAGCGCTTCCTGCTGCCCCTCCAGTGCGGCAAAGGCGGCGTCCGAGCGCTGCCGGCGCGCCGTTTCCTGCGCACGTAGACGCTCATTCTCCCGGCGCAGTCCGCGCAATCGGCCGTCCAGAATTTTCTGCACCCGCTCCTCAAAATCCGCCTTGTACCGCCCGCGGATCAGCGTTTCAAAGGTCTCCTCCCCGGCGTCGGGAGCACTTTCGCCCGCGGTGTTCTCCACCAGTTCCCTGTTCTCGTCCATACGATTCCTTTCCCGTGGTAAGCCACGACCTCTTGTTTCAACCCGCCCTCCCTGCCAAAAATTTCACTCCACCTTGACGCACTGGGGATACTTCCCCGCCAGCTGTGCCAAGCCGCAGCGCAGCACCGACAGCTGCGCCTCGCACCCCTCCTGCGCCCATACCATGGCGTAACCGGGGCGCAGCACCAGCTCACGCAGCGCGCCGCTTTCCTCCAGCGCACCGGCAAGGGCAAAAACCAGTGCCGACACCGCCGCGCACACCGTATCTTCGCCCCGCGGTGCATTTTCCGCATGACCCTGCAGCGTCACCCGGTCACGGGTCCATACGACCTGAATCATCTCGGATGCACCGCCAGCTGCGTTTTACGCCGCTGCTGCTCCATGGCATCGCGCTTGATTTCCCCGGCGCTGCCGCCACTCGCGCCAAATTCCTGCTGCAGCGACTGCACCAGCGCCGTGCCTTTCTCCCGGTCCACCACCGCCGCGATGGCCAAGAGTTTTTCACGCAGCGACGCAATCTCCGCGCTCTGCTGTGCGCCGCTTTGGATGGCATTCACCACCGCGTCCTTGTTCTTGAAATCCATCAGCGACAGACAGCGCAGCGCCTGATCGGCCAGATCTGCCCGGAAGAATCCCATGCCGAACAGCTGCAGCGCCAACTGATTGTGCTCCATGGTCTGGTAGGGGTTTTCCTCCTGCGCGTCGATCTCCAGATCGAACTCCGGCACGCGGTAGTAGGGGTTGCCCAAGCCATCTCGCAGCGTCTGCATCTGCAGTCCTGCGCTGTGGTAGTCCACAAACTCTTCGCCGTTCTCCCCCAGCAGACGGAACTGGCGGGGCAGGGTGTAGAACTGGCGGATCAGCTCGATGCACAGCGTTACCACGTCGGCAAAAGCCTCGTAGCCGTCGTCGATCATGTTGCGGCTCAGCTTGCCGCCGGCCTCCTGCAGCGCAGCGATGGCGGTAGCTGCGGTGACGCCGCCGCTGGTGCCGCCGTTGGCCACGTCGCGGTTGCCCGCCGTTTCCTTCATCTCGGCGATCTTGCTCTGCAGCACCGCCACGTATACGCCGTCCAGTCCTGCGGTGTGGATGGGGGCGATGGAATCGGCACCCAGATTGCCGTTGGTGTGGACAAAGGGCTTCGTCCAGTCGGCGTACTCGGCCTCATTGATGGCACCGTCGGCACGGATGAAGAAACGGGGCGTGGCGGCGGCCAAAGCGTTCTTCAAGATGGCCTGATTCATCAGGTCGATTTGCTTCTGGGGCGACTTGCAAAGGTCCACATAGCCGTAGCCGCAGGGGGTGCCCTCCTCGGGGAACAGCGGGTCAAACACGAAGGGATACTTGCCGTGGTCGTACCAGCCGCGGCGGGCGATGTCCGGCTCCTCGGTGTCGTTTTCCGTGGCGTAGAGCACCGTTTCGCCCACAAATTTGCAGTATTGCAGCACTTTTCTGCCTTTGTCCTCGGTGTGGTAGTACCAATCCACCACCAGCGACTTGTCGGAGGTATCCACCGCGTCGTCGTAGAGATAGCGGCTCACGTGGGCATCGCCGCGCAGCTTGCCCTCCAGCTGAGGGTAGCGTCCCAGCAGCTCGTCGTTGTTCACCAGTTCGGTGGCGAAGAAGTGGGGCGAGTCCTGAATGTCGGTGACGCCCGGCTCCCAGTAGAGGTGCAGCAAATCCATGCTGCGGATGGTGATGTCGCCAAGGCCGCCCAGCTTGTCCCCGTCCCAGAACACGCCGTAGACAGCGCAGCCGGATTTCAGCTTGCGCCACCACGCATCGGAGTAGACGCGCTTGAAGCGGCCGCGCTTGAGGATGACGGGCAGGATACGGCTGAGCTGCTTGGCCTCCTCCCTGTCGCCGGCCTCACGGGGCAGCACGGTGGGCTCGGGATAGCAATCCATGGCGTCGGCGTGCTTGGAGAGGATGCAGTTCACCAGCCAGCCGCTGGTGGGCTGCGGGTCGTGGGGATTGCCGCCGCAGCCCTCCTTTTCCATCTGCTCCCAGTGGCGCAGTTTCCAGAACTGCTCGTTGTCGATAAGGCGCTGCTCCAGATGCGCCTTGCCCTGCTTGTACTTTTTGAGAATCTCTGCCGCCTGACGCACCTGCTGTGCGCCGATGGGGGCTTGGTAGTTGTCCATGATGTTCCTCCTTTGGTAAAAGTCCTTTCACCTATAGGCGCTACGGGGTGGTTTGTTGCATAAAAAAGGGCAACAAAAATGGATTTTACAAAAATTTTTATATTTTGGGTGTTATATCCCCGCTTACGCTCCCGACAGTCCCCACGGATATGCTGCCTTGTCCTGTCTTCGACGACCTCTTTTCTTTCCAACAGCGGAAAGAAAAGAGGAAAAGAAACGCCGCAAGGAACCGATGGTTCCTTGACCTCCTTTACTCTCAAGAGTTGCTGACAAAGACAAGCCGAAATGTTGCATTGATTCATCGTCTATCTCGCTTAGCCGCTCACCCTTGCGGAAATGTAGAAGTACAAGCTCCTATATTTTAGAGCGGTAAGCGGACGAGCGATAAGAAGCTGAAGACAATGCTACATTTGCACTACGGAAAAAATTTCTTTTCAATTCGCGCGGCAAATAGTTACCCTGTTCCTCAGCGGTTTGCTCGCGCAAAGGATCCACGACACCCCAAAAACACGAGCGTAAGCGACGGATTTTCGGCTGGTGGAACGCATGCGACAGCGCGAAGCGCTTAGTGTCGCTCTTGACAAAAGTCACCCGCCGGAGGCAAAACACACCACCGACTTCACAGTGACCACCGCAAGCGTCAGCGCCGCGCCTGCTTCATCAAATCCAGCGGGTCGTCTGCCGGCAGTGCGCCGCCGCTGCGCCGCACCGGTGCGATGGGGCGTGACATACAGAAATAGCGGCACTCGTCGGCCACGTGGTCCTCCTGATGGGTGTCCAGATCCTCGGGGTCGGTGTTGGAGTAGAGCAGCAGCGGCACCGTACGCAAAAAGGCGCGGCAGGTGGAAAACACATACATCATGGGATAGCCCTCGTCATCGAAGCTGAGTCGGTAGTGCATCTGCATCCAGCCGCTGATGCGGCGGTTGTCGCCCTTTTGGAAGTAGATACGGTGGTGCAGCGCCGTTTCATAGATGCTCTCGCCGCGGCTGGTGTCCCAGATGGCGGGGTCGGCCACGCCCTGAATGTCCCGCCCCTTCAGCCACGGGTGGTTCTCCTCTATCTCGCGGATGCGGCGGAACTGCCGCTCCGGCGTCCAGCGCACGCCCTCGTCGGGATTTTCGGTGCAGCCGTAGAGCTCCAGGATGCGGTAGATGACGCCGTCGAAATCCACCGCCCACCACGCGCAGGAAAAAGGTTTGGCGTAGCCGAAGTCGTAGCTGCGGTAGATGCGCCACTCCCGCGGGATATCGAACGGCGGGATGACGTGGGTGAAGCGCCGGTCGGCGTAGTGGTCGGGGTCGTCGGTGAACTCAGAGAAAAACTGCCCTTGGAAGATGTCCCAGCGTCCCTCCAGCCACGCAAGGCGCAGCTGCTGCGGCAGCGCTTTGAGCTGGTCGAGATAGTCCGGCTGAGCCCGCAGCAGCGCCGTATTATCGGTGACTTTTGCGGGAATAAAGGCATAGTCGTCACGGTTCTCGCCGGGAAGATAGCGCTTGTCGATGAAGAGGCGCTTGATGTAGCCGTGGCCCGGTCCACCGGGGTTGCAGGTGTAGTAGATGCGCTTGGGGAAGGCATTGACACCGCGCAGACACGCCGCGAACTGCCGCAGCCATTCTGGCCGCAGCTGCGTGGCCTCGTCGATGAAGATGACATCGTACTCCGCGCCCTGATAGCGGTCCAAATCGCTGTCGCAGGCGCAGTAGCCGAAGTCCAGCACGCTGCCGTTCATGAAGCGAAACTGCCTTGCCGTGGCGTGGTATTCGGCGATGCCGCGAAGCTCTGCGCGCAGAAAGCGGAGGTGGTTGTTCTCCAGCTCCTGATAGGTGCGGCGGATGAGCAGCAGGCGGATGCCCGCATAGCGCAGCGCCAGCAGCTTTGCCTTGGTGCGCACCGCCCAGCTCTTGCCGCCGCCGCGGGCGCCGCCAAAGGCGATGTACTTTTTCTCGCAGCGCAAAAATTCCTCCTGCCGCGGATTGGGCCGCTGGATTCGGCAGTTCATCGGCTCCATGCCTCCGCCTCTCCCTCCAGCACCACCTGCACGGTGTCCGATTCCGCCCCGCTCTTGTCCTCACTTTGCAGCATCTGCTGCAGCTGCATCAGCTCGCGCAGCACGCCCGTCATCTCCTTGAGTTCCTTGGGGCTCATGCCCTCTGCCTGCTGCGTTGCCTGCTGCGCCGCGGTGCGCAGCGCACCGACCACCTGCGCCAGACACTCCTCCATGCCGTTCTTCCTGCCCCGCCGCCAGCCCTCGGCACGGGCGCGGCGTCCCACGCAGTCTTCCGACAGACCGTACGCTTCGCCCAGCGAGCGGTACGTTTCTCCGCCGTTTTCATAGCGTGAGCGCAGTTCGGCCCAGGGTATTCGTTTCATTCCGGTTCACCTCCTACGCACAGATACGCAGCAAACACATGCCGCGCATAGTCCTCCAGACAGGCAGTGCAAAACGTTTCACCGTTGATGCGGTAATACTCCTCTCCCCGGTAGATGGCATCCCCGCACAACCGGCACTCCGCCGCCTGCACCGCGCCATCGTCCTCGCGGACGGCACAAAAGCGCATCACATCACGCTCCTTTCGTAAAATGTCCTTCACCTATAGGCGCTACGGGGTGGTTTGTTGCATAAAAAAGGGCAACAAATATGGATTTGACGAAAAATATTTTTCTCCCCCTTGACAAATCGCCGCTTTCACGGTATATTTCATTTAACAATTAACTTAAATGTTAAACGAAAGGAGCACTGCCATGAGTTTCCAGAACACCATGCGTGCGCTGGCCGACCCTACGCGGCGGGAGATCCTCAATTTGCTCAAATCCGGGCCGCTGGCCGCCGGCGAGATCGGCGAGCATTTTGACATGACGGCCGCCGCTGTCTCCCGCCATTTGTCGGTGCTGAAAGAGGCGGAGCTGATCCGCGACCGACGGGAGGGAAAATTCATCATCTACGAGCTCAACGCCTCCGTGCTGGAGGAGATCCTGCTGTGGCTCACCGAACTGAAAGGAGAAACATCTCATGTGGAAGAATCATAAGAAACGCATTATCCTCACCACCGTTGTCTGTCTGCTGCCCATGGTGGTCGGTCTGCTGCTGTGGGACCGTCTGCCGTTGGAGATGGCCATCCATTTCAACGCTGCCAACGAGCCGGACAACTGGGCCTCCCGCGGCTTCACCGTGCTGGGCATGCCCGCCATCATCGCGGCGCTGCACCTCGTGTGCCTGTTCGCCACCGCACAGGACCCCAAGAACAAAAACCTCAACAGTAAAATGATGGTGCTGATGCTGTGGATCTGCCCCTTCATCTCATGGCTGTGCGCCGGCATGACGCTGGGCTATGCACTGGGCCGCGTGAACAATATCGGGTCGGTGGTGAGCGTGTTTCTCGGCATCCTCTTTATGGTCATCGGCAACTACATGCCCAAATGCACCCCCAGCTACACCATCGGCATCAAGCTGCCCTGGACGCTCCATGACGAGGACAACTGGCGTTACACCCACCGTATCGGCGGCTTCTGCTTCACTGCCGCAGGTCTGATCGTGCTCGTCGCCAGTTTCTTCGGCACCATCTGGCTGATGGCAGCTGCACTGGCTGTGGCGGTCATCATACCGGTGGCAGCCTCGTTCCTCTACTACAAAAAACACGCCTGAGCAAAGGCGGACACCCCATGGGTGTCCGCCTTTTTTGTGCATCCCCACAAAATCTCCTGTCGATTTTTGGAAGAGCCATTCCTTGACTTGTCCGTTAAGGGCGTGATAACATGGTTAAAAATAGCAAAACACAGGAGAGATACCTATGCACGCAAAAGTAGAACGCATCATTCATAAGATCCTCACCGTCGTGGAGATCGCGCTGGCGGTACTGACGCTGGTGGTACTGGTAGGCAATTTGGGCGTCGAGATATATAACATTGTCTTCTGCGGCCAGCTGCCCACCACCGAAGATTTTTTGCATAACATTCTGGCGGTGGCCGTGGGTCTGGAGTTTGTGCGCATGCTGGTGGACATGACGCCTGCCAACATCCTGGAAGTGCTGACGGTGGCTATCGCCCGCCACATCATCATCAGCCACGAAGACCCCCTCGGCCTGCTGGTCGGTATCGTGTGTCTGGCCGGTATCTTTGCCGTACGCCGTTTCCTCATCCGCCACAAGGATATGCAGGTGGAGCTGTCCAAAGCGGATTAACTGCCAAAACGCAAAAGTCCCGTCTTTTTGGACGGGACTTTTTTGTTTCTTTCCTTGCATTTCCGGCAAAAAGTGATATACTTTTCAAGGAAAATTCACCGTTTGAGGAGAAATCTATGCAAACCAACGCGATTTACAACCAAATGGGCGTCAGCGACGCCGTGCTGCGCTTCGGCGAAGAAGTGCTGAGCGGCCTGCGTGAGCGCTTTGACGCCATCGACACGGTGGCGGAGTACAATCAGGCCAAGGTCGTCTGCGCCATGCAGGAAAACCGTCTGGCCGCCAACCATTTCAATCTCTCCAGCGGCTACGGCTATGACGACGATGGCCGCGACAATTTAGAGCGCATCTACGCCTCTGTGTTCCACACCGAGGCGGCGCTGGTGCGTCCCCAGATCACCTGCGGCACCCACGCCTTAGCGCTGGCACTGGGCGCCAACCTGCTGCCCGGCGACGAGCTGCTCAGCCCCGTAGGCGCGCCCTACGACACGCTGGAGGAGGTCATCGGCATCCGCCCCTCCGTGGGCTCGCTGCGGGAGTACGGCGTTTCTTACGCGCAGGTGGATCTGCTGGAGGACGGTTCCTTTGACTATGAGGGCATCCGCCGCACCATCAACGAAAAGACCAAGCTCATCACCATCCAGCGCTCCAAGGGCTACGCCACCCGCCCCTCCTTCACCGTGGCGCAAATCGGTGAGCTCATCGCCTTTTGCAAGCAGTGCAAGCCGGACGTCATCTGCATGGTGGATAACTGCTACGGCGAGTTTGTGGACACCATCGAGCCCTCCGATGTGGGGGCAGATATGGTGGTGGGCAGTCTCATCAAGAATCCCGGCGGCGGTCTGGCCCCCACCGGCGGCTACATCTGCGGCCGGCAGGACCTCATCGAGCGCTGCGCCTACCGGCTCAACGCACCCGGCCTCGGCAAGGAAGTGGGCGCGAATCTGGGATTGCTGACCTCGTTCTATCAGGGTCTGTTCCTGGCCCCCACGGTGGTGTCCGGTGCGCTGAAAGGTGCGCTGTTCGCTTCCTGCTGCTACGAAAAGCTGGGCTATCGCGTGGTGCCCACCTCCAAGGAGGTGCGCAGCGACATCATTCAGGCGGTGGAGTTGGGCAGCCGCGAGGCCATGGTGGCCTTCTGCGGCGGCATTCAGGCGGCCGCACCGGTGGACAGCTACGTCACTCCCGAGCCGTGGCCCATGCCCGGCTATGACAGCGACGTCATCATGGCGGCCGGTGCTTTCGTGCAGGGCAGCTCCATCGAGCTGAGCGCCGACGGCCCCATCCGCGCCCCCTACGCCGTGTATTTTCAGGGCGGATTGACGTGGTATCACGCCAAGCTGGGTATTCTCATGAGCCTGCAAAAGCTGCTGGATGCAGGCTTGATTGAACTGTAAAGACGCAAAACCCTCCCGTTCTTTCCGAACGGGAGGGTTTTGTTATTCATCCAGTAGCGCCTCATAGGAGACTTGCAGCGCCGCAGCCAGTGCCTTTACCTCATAGTCCGGCACAAATCGGTCGCCGCTCTCGATTCGCAGAATCGTCAGGTCGGTCACATCATAACCGGCCAGCTGCATTTTCTCTGCCAAGGCCTTCTGCGTCAAGCCTTTTTCCTTACGATAGGCACGCACTTTTTCGCCAATAATATTCTTTCGCTCACCCGACCAATAGATTTTCATCTGCATTCTCCTTCTAAAGACGAAGTTACTATTGATTTTATGCCTAATCCGTGGTAACTTACTTCTAAAGATGAAGTTTCGGAGGGTGGCATGCAGATTTATCAAAAAATGTATCTTTTGTTGTTCAACGCTGTGACCGATGCACTGTCCAGTATGGAGCAGCAGAATTTCGGCCAAGCGGCACAGTTGCTGAAAAACGCACAAGCTGACTGTGAAGAACTGTTTCTGGACGCGGAAGATGAATGAGCACAAAGAAACCTGCCGTGTTGGCAGGTTTCTTTGATGAGGAGTTCTTCTCGTCGCTGACGCTCACGGCAGCCCCTACTGGTTTGACAGCTTGTCCTGTCTCCGACGGCCAACTTTTGTCACGAGCAACAAAAGTTCCCAAAAATGCCCGTTGAAACCAAGGTTTCAACACTTCCTTCCCGCGAGCGGAGCAAGCAAAAACACCGGCAAGTACCGCCGCGCGAATGAAAAGGAGAATCTTTCCGTAGTGTAAATGTAGCATTGTCTTTTGCTCCTCTTTGCGCTGCCGCTTTTGCTCAAAAATGTAGAAACGATTTCTCCTACATTTCCGAAAGAGTAAGCGGCCAAGCGGGTTAGACGAAAAGCCAATGCAACATTTAAGCTTGTCTTACTCCGCGCATCTTGAGAATAAAGGAGGTCAAGGAACCATCGGTTCCTTGCGGCGTTTCTTTCCCATCTTTCTTTCCGCTGTTGGAAAGAAAGATGGCCGCCGGAGGCATAACAAGTTCTCCCCCTCCGCAGAGGCCATCGAAAGCGCAAACGACGCAAAAACCCTCCCGTTCTTTCCGAACGGGAGGGCTTTGTTATTCTTTTTCATCGTATTCGCCGTTGCGATAGCGTTTCAAGGTGGTGAAAAACACAACGATCCACGCCGGTATACAGATCGCCTTCAGCGCAAACATGACCATGTCTTCTTTGTAGGCCCCGTTCACCACATCCATCACCACGATGACAGTCCAGATCACGGCGCACACACCGTAGAGGAACAGCGCTTTTTTCGGCGTCATTTGTCTGAGTTTTTTCATGCGTTCATTCTCCTTCTTTCTGATTGCCCCCATCCAGCCGGTCAAACACCGGTTGGAGGATGCGCAGCGCTGCCAAGCTGAGGCCGCTGTAGCCCACCATGAGCCACAGCAAGATCATAAAGTGCAGCGTTTCGGCGGACCAGATCGTCAGCAGCACAGGGCCCGACCACACCAGCCACACCAGCAGCAGCCGCGGCAGATTCCCCACGCCCAACAGCAGCGCGTTGCGCAGATGGTTGCGCGCGGTGTTTTCATAGCGGGCCAGCAGTGCAAAGAGAAACGTGCACATAAGTCCCACGATCTGGAAGCCTGCCACAGCCACCAGCTTCCACAGGAAGCTCTCCATCAGCGTGGCAAAGCGCCAGTCGAACAGGCACAGCGCGATGGCGGCCAGCAGCACCAGCCATGCGACGGTGGCGCGCTTCCAGTTCTCGCGAAAGGCGGCGAAAAAGCGGCGCACTATGCGCACCTCCTCGCCCCGCAGCAGCTCGAAGAGCACCGCGTGCAGCGCCGTGGAGGCAGCGCCCAGCGTGACGATGGGCAGCGAGCACACCAGCCACAGCACGTTGAGGATGATCAGCTGCCACACCTTTTCCATGCCCCGCCCAAAGGGACTCTCGGGGTCGAACAATGCTTTGAACACGGCTTACACCTCCTGCGCGGCCATCAGGTGCCGCTCATGGCCTCCATGACCTCGTACTCCTCGGGATTAAGGGTCTTGTGCATGGCGAGGCCCTCTTCAATGTCCATGTCGAACACCTTGTCATCGTTGGAGCAGATGACGCGGTTGGTCTTGCCCTCGGCCAATACTTTCACCGCCTCGTAGCCCATGCGGGTGGCCATGACGCGGTCCTTGGCGGTGGGACAGCCGCCGCGCTGGATATGACCGAGGATCGTGATGCGCGGGTCAAGGCCCAGCTCCTCGGTGATCTGGCGGCCCACATCCACGGCGCTGGCAGCGCCCTCGGCCACCACGATCTGGAAATTGGTCTTGCCGCCCAGTCGTGCGCGGCGGATCTGCTCGGCCACGTCGCGCTTGAAGTCGTATTCCTCCTCCGGCACCAGCACCGCCGTCGCGCCCACAGACATGCCCACATACAGGGCGAGGTAGCCGGCGTGACGGCCCATCACCTCCACCACGGAGCAGCGCTCGTGGCTCTGCATGGTGTCGCGCAGCCGGTCGATGCACTCCACGGCCGTGTTGGCGGCGGTATCAAAACCGATGGTATAGTCGGTACAGACGATGTCGTTATCGATGGTGCCGGGGATGCCCACCACGCTGATGCCGTACTTGCTCAGCGCCTGTGCGCCGCGGAACGTACCGTCACCGCCGATGGCCACGATGCCGTCCAGACCCAGCAGCTTGCAGGTGTTGGCAGCACGCTGCTGACCGGCCTCGGTGCGAAACTCCTCGCTGCGTGCGGTGTAGAGGATGGTGCCGCCGCGGTTGATGATGTGGCTGACGCTGGACGAATCCATGGGTTTAATATCGCCGTTGATGAGACCGGCCCAGCCGCGGCGGATGCCCACCACTTCGATGCCCATCTTGATGGCGCTGCGCACCACGGAGCGGATGGCGGCGTTCATACCGGGGGCGTCGCCGCCGCTGGTCAGTACGCCGATTCTTTTCACTGCAGTTTCCATATCGTAAAAAACCTTTCCTTGGGGGCCTATGCCCCGCTTGTATCATGCTGTGTTTAGTATACCACATTTTTGCCGCGGTGAAAAGACCCTTGTTTGGCGGCGCTGCCTGTGGTATGATGGACAAAATCAATGAGAAGAGAGAGTGTGCCATGCATCCCCAATTTGCCCAACTGACCCCCAACTGGTTCTACCGCGCCTTTGTCTACACCGGCAGCATCGGCGAATTCCGCTACCGCTTTTTCCACGAAAAGGGCGGCAATACCATCACCGCCAGCGTGTATTCGCGCATCTGCTTTGAGCTGGCCGGCGATGTGGTGAGCCGGGAGTTCCCTTGGGACGATGACGGCGTCAAGGCGCTGCAGCAGTGGCTGCAAAGCGCGTGGGAGCACTACGAACAAACCGGCGCCGTGCCGCAAGCGGTGGAAAACGCATAAGCAAAAGACGCACCGCAAGGGTGCGTCTTTTTTTATCGTTGATCATGCCGGTGGATCGCCCTCCTGGAACGTATCCGGATCGAAAGAGGGGATCTGCGTGGCGTTGGCATTGCTGCGGCTCTCCTCATACCATGCAGAGAGGGCATAGCCTGTCTTGGTTTCCACCGCCGTCCACTTACCATCCACCAGATCCACGGTGGTACGGTAGATCACCGAGATTGGTTGTCCGATGGGCACGGTGGGGCTTCCGGGCGTCTTATTGTTGCCCCAGAAGTTGATCTCACCGCGAGCACCCAGATATTCACTGGTGGTAAAGAGATAGTAGCGGTTACTGCTGACAAACTGGATCAGGAACGTCAAGCTGGAAGCATCCAGACCGAAAATATCGCTCAGTTCGTCGCTTTGCGTTACCGCCATGCTGCCCAGCGTATCGCGTCCGTCCCTCCAGCCAATACCGCCGTCTTTACGGTCGTCGATCTGCTTGTTCAAATAGGAGTTTTTCGTGTTTAAGCCGTGCTCGGAATGGTTGATGATCTGATCGATCAGTGACAGATGGTTCTCGCCCACTTCGCTGTCGGTAGGCAGATCACCGGAGCCGGACCAGAAGAAGTCGCCCATTTTGATGGACACTTCGTGTTTCGTTCCCATGACCCACGGATTCGTGTACATCCACGCACCCCACACGCCGCCGGTACTCAGCAATATGACCAGCGCCAGCAGCAGCGGCAAGCAGCGCAGCAGGTGCTTAGTCATGGCGCACCTCTTCTCCCGCCTGTGCCACCACAGCTTCCGCCTGTGCCACAGCGCGGATCTGCTGCAGACGCAGCTTGCGCTCTTTTTCCAGCTTTCGGTCCATCAGCGGTGCGGCCACCATGCCCACCAGCACCAGCAGCAGGCACAGCCAGCCGGCCGGCGAGCGCAGGAACATGATAAAGCTGCCCACAAAGGGGATCTTTTCGCCGCGGTAGATAGCGCGGATCTGGTCATAGGTCACAGCCTGATAGTCCGGCTTCGCCAGCGCGTCGCCTTGCGTGATGTATTTCACCGTTCCGTTCTGGAATATCTCCACAATACGGTGGCAGATCAGATCGCCCTCGTGCTCGTAAACGATCACATCGTACAGCTGCAGCTCTTCCTGCGGCGGCACACGGTAAAAGGCGGCCAGATCGAACACCTGCAGCTGATCGGTCAAGCCGTTTTCGCGCAAATAGGCATTGTCCTTATGGGCCTCGGCCATGGAGCCGGTAAGCACCACGCGGTAGGTAGGGATCTTCTCATGGAACTGCTCCTCGGTGCACCGGGTATAGAGGGCCAGCCCAAAGGCCGCCACAAATACAAGGCACACCAGTGTGCTGAACACGTTCTCAAGGATACCGAGCACTTTGGCGCGTTTCTTTTTCACTTTTTCTGTTTCCCGCACCAGTTGTTCATCCTCACCGCCCAACCGGATGGTCCGGAGGGTCAGGCGGGTGATCGCCGTCACGCACACCACCGACAGCGTGGTCAGCAGCACGAAGACAATCAGGCACAGAATCAAAATATAGGTTTCGTAACTGGTCATACGATTGCCCCGATTTCATAGCGAATACGGCAAGAACTTTCTATTCTTGCCGTATTCGTTGGTATTGCACTGATTATGTAGATAAAGGGATCGATATCAGCCCTGACCGCCGGCGCCGTTCACCGTACCGTCGGTCACATGGAAGGCGATGTTGCCCGTGAGCACATTCTCGGAGAAGGTGGTGTAGTCTGCCTGCGTATCCAGAATGAAGGTAACAGGCTCACTCTGTGTATTAGTGATCGTCGTCAGCTGGATCATCTGGGCAAAATCGGTCTTGTCGTAGACAGCCTTGAACACAGTGCCTTCCTTCTGCCACACGACTGCCTTACCCGCATTCTCCGGGACCGAGGGGTCGCCCTCAAAGCTGTCGCTGGCAGTGTTGGACAGCGCAAAAACGGATCTTTCCAAAGCACCCGGTGCTCCGGCAGTTGTCAGGTGACCGTCGGCATCGCTATAGTACTTCATCGTCGCAGTCTCGCTGAGGTACAACTCGGCCTGCACACCGTTGTTCTTAACATCCTGCGGGGCATTGATATTGGGTTCAAAGGTAACGGTCAGCGTGGGATCTTCGCCGCCGGTGGTGGTCAGGAATACCAGCTTGGCAGAGTGGTCACCCTCAACGGAGTTGTTCTGGTCGATTTTCACCACCAGATCGCTGACGATGGTAAACGTACCGTGCTCGGTGGTCAGCTGCTTATCGGTCAGTGTAGCAACAGCTTCATACTTTCTGTCCTGAATGTCCACTTCATCGTTGGTGTAGACCCAGTTAGCATACACGCCGCCTACGGTGACGCACAGCAGCAGTGCGATCAAAGCGCTTAACTTTTTCATGTTCTTTTCCTCCACACAAAAAACATTGAAGGCAGTCAAATCCGGCAAAAAAGCAGGGCGACCACCATACAAGTCTATGGTATGCCTTTCTTCTCCTTATATCAAGACAATTCGTCAAGAATCTGTAAATTACCCAAATTTCGGGAGCTTTTTTTGACATGCGCTGTCAAAAAACAGGAGCGTCCTGCAGGACGCCCCTGTTTCTCTCACAGTCCCAGCAGCAGCTTCACCTTCAGCACCGCCGCCACCGTTTTGGCATCTTTGATCTCCCCTGCCATGCACCGCTGATAGAGCGCGTCAAAGGGTACATGCTCCACCGTCAAAAACTCGTCCTCGTCGGGCTGTGCCTGCGAATAGGACAGCTCCTGCGCCAGGTAGAGATACAGCGTCTCGCCGTAGCAGCCCGGTGACGGGATCAGCGCTCCCAAATCCGTCCACTTGGCGGCGGTGGCGCCCACCTCCTCCAGCAGCTCCCGCTGCGCGGTGAGGAAAGGCTCCTCCCCCACTTCCCGCTTGCCGGCGGGGATCTCCACCATGTTGCGCGAAAAGGCGTAGCGGTACTGCGTCACCAGCGGCACGCAGCCATTGTCGTCCAGCGCCACGATGCCCACGCCGCCGGGATGATCCACGATCTCGCGGTAAGACGTGCCGCCGTCGGGCAGCGACACCTTGTCCACGTGCAGCGACACGACCCGTCCTTTGAAAATATCCTGCCGTTCCAGCATCGTCTCTTTCAGTTCCATGCTCTGCCCCTCCCTTGTTTTTCCCCATCATACCACACCGCCGCGCCTTTGGGGAGAAAATTTTCTCCCAAATCCATTTTTGTTGCCCATTTTCAGGCAACAAACCGCCCCGTAGCGCCTATATATGAGGTGATATACATGGCCAAACCGGGCTTTCTCTTTTATTTCGACTGGAAACACATCTTCTCCACCCTCTCCCCCGCCGAACAGGGCGCGCTGGTGATGGCGCTGCTCACCTACGCTGAGACGCAGCAGCAGCCCCACTTCACCGACCGCACCATGGTGATGGCGTGGAACGCACTGTGGCCGCGGCTGGACGAGGATGCGCGGCGCTACGAAGCAGTCGTGCAAAAGAAGCGCGACGCCGCCAACAAACGCTGGGCAAAACAGGACGACGGCATGGACAAATACCTGTAACCGATGCATCTGCATGCACCTGATGCCAACTAAACTAAACTTAACTAAACTTAACTTATCTTATCTAATCAAAACCACGCGTGAAACGCGTGGTATGGAAAGGCCCTAAAAGGGCCTGGTACCAGCGGCATCTTAAGATGCATGAAAAGGTTCGCCAATCGCATAGTTTTTTACAGGCCGCCGCTAAAGC
>SVLK01000014.1 GCA_015067975.1 Oscillospiraceae bacterium
AGCTATGTCATCGCCGGCTTCCTGCCCAACGTGATCATCGCTCTGCCCGTTGCCATCGTCCTGATGGTCGGCACTCTGCTGTTCATCGGCAAGAAGAACGGCTCTCTCAGCAAGAAGGCTAAGGTCTGATTTCTGACCTGCACTTTCAGACACTACTTATAAGTTACAGTCCCGGCAGTGTTTTCTGCCGGGACTGTTTTTGTATATGTGACAAGTTAAAGATTAGATGCCTAAATGTGCAAAAATGCACACTTTTGCGGCAAACAAAAATCCTCCTGCAAAAGCAGGAGGATTTTATCCTTAGGAGTGCTTTTTTACGTATTTGTTGAATTTCTTGGTATCCAGACGCCCCTGATAGGTGCTGAGGAATCGCTTGACCGTCAGATTGTTAAGCTGCAGTATTTTTCGGAATTTCCAAAAACCCAGCATCAGAGGCATGATAGCGCTCACAAATCCCCAGGACTGGACTTCGTAGCAGAACCAAAGGAGAACGCCCAGAATCAAAGCGGCGATAATCGTGCTGGCAATTTGTTTTTTAGGCTGGATTTTTCGGACTTCTTCCGCGGAGATAATCCCTTCGTCCACCATGGTTTGGGTGAATCTTTTTTGCACGCCGAACAATGAGATGGCATTGAGGATACAGGGCGCCGCCCCAAAAAAGGCAAACAGAGCGACAACAATATTATATAATAACAGACCAAAATTATCCATAGAAGGGCCTCCTGAGAGCTATTTTATGAATTTAGGGGGAATATCATTGCGACTGGTTGCATAGAGCATGTTGTTATACGACAGCGTGAACTCCATAATGTCGCCGGCTTTCAGCTTGCGAGGACAGTCTTCGATGTCGAGAATGCAGTGGTCGGACGAACCACCCAATACGATTACGCCTTCATCAAGACAGCGCAGACGCTCCATATCGCCTACATCGGCACGACCAAAACCAACAATGCAGCGCTTACGGTTGCCTCGATCCACATAAGTGGGGCGACGGCCAAAGGCATCGATGACGACCTGTCCCACAGGATAAGAAGGTTTGGTGCGCACTTCCAGCACTTCGCCTTTGAGGATAAAGCCGTCCATGTGAAGCCCCATATCGGCAATGCCCCATTCCACTTGGAGATCGCGGGCGTTGAGGATCGTTTCCCCAATACGCAGATGGTTGATGCCCTCGGGCATAGACCCCCAGTGCACCAAGGTGTACGAACTGCTGGCCCCGCCGGAGATGATCTCTAACGGCCGGCCGATTCGCGCCTCCACGTGATGGGCGATAAGCAGTAGAGACTTCATTTTGTCGGGAGTTGGCTGAATGGACCCATAGCAACCCAGATTGACGCCTACACCGGCCAGATGCACGTGGGGGAGATTCTTCTCTACATAGACGCAGGCGTTGACCATTTCGTCGTGATTCCAAAAACCCTCGCGCAAGTCGCCCAAGTCTACCATCATAATCACGCGATGCGTTTTACCCAGACGGCAGCAGGCAGCCTCCAACGCATCGACTACGGTAATGTCACTCTGCAGAGAGGTGTCGCACCAACGAACCACATCTTCCAACTCGGAGATCATCGGCACACGCAGCAGCAGGTAAGGACCGGGAACACCGGCTTCGCGGCAGCGCACGATTTCTTCAATGCGGCTGCTGCCCAGCTCTGTACAACCGCATCGGCGCAGCAAATCTGCAATTTCCGGCATGCCGCTGCAGCCCTTGAACACACCGCAAACCTGAATGCCGTGTTGCTGACAGGCGGTAACGACTTTTTGCGCATTCTCCGCTATATGGGGCAGATTGATTTCCAGTCTTGGGAACTGACGCTCCATAACAAGACCTCCTTTGCCTCATGATAATAAATTAATTATATCATACTTGTACGGTACATGCCACAGAATTTTCTTGGTTTAGTGATGAAATACAAAAGAACCGTGCCCTTCTTTTCAAAGAAGGGCACGATGTGGGAAAAATTAAGCCTTTTTGAAAAACAATACACCCAGACAGTTGGGGCCGCAGTGGCTGCTGATGGTGCAGCCGGCCACAGAAACAAGGACCTCTTCAAAGGGATGCAGTTCCTTCACCAAAGAAACGACCTTGTCTACGATTTCCTGTGGCACCTGCGAGTGAGTGATGAAAATACGGCGGGTGTCAATATCGTTGCGACCTTCCAGCCGACCGCGCACATAGTCTAGAACGGATTTTTCCATATTGCCGCGATATTTCTTGCCCACACCCATGCCCCCATCGTGTACGCGGATCTCGGGGCGCAGCTGCAGTGCGCGGGCACCCAGCGCGGTGACGCTGGAACAGCGGCCACCTTTTTGTAGATATTCCAGTGTCTGCAGAACAAAGCTGGCATCCACCCGCTCCTTCATTTCGTTCAGCCGAGCAACAATCGTGTCGGCAGACAAGCCCTGCTGTGCCATTTCTGCAGCTTCAATAACCAAATGTCCACTGCCTGTGGAGAGATTACGGCTGTCTATAACATAGACATTGCCGACTTCTTCGGCGGCCAGCAGAGCATTTTGATGGGATGCAGAAAGGTTGCTGGACAGATTGATGTGGATGACGGTTTGTCCTTGTTTCACATACTTGGAGAAGACCTCCAGGTATTCGCCCATAGAAATAGCGGAGGTCTTAGGAAGCGTACCGGTTTTTGCGACGAAGTCGAACAGTTCCGGTGCGGTGATATTTACGCCATCGCGGTACAACTCGTCACCCAAAGTGACCGACAGGGCAATGACCTCCACATCATATTTGGCATAGAGCTCCTGCGGCAGATCGCATGTGGAGTCGCAGGTAATTTTAATATTTGCCATAGCAAACCTCCTGATAGGAAATAAAAGACTTATAGTGCGCCGCAAGGGAGCGTTACCGTAAAACGGCAGCCGACTTCCGGCAGATTTTCTACGCAGATTGTACCGCCGCAGGAGTCCAAAACGCGACGGGCCAACGCAAGGCCAAGACCGTTGCCTTCCGACATGTGAGAACTGTCCGCCTGATAAAATTTATCAAATATGTGAGCTTGGGCAGATTCCGGAATGCCGGGGCCGCTATCCTCCACAGTAAAAACAAAAGACTGGTTTTGGCGGAACAGGCGGATGCGCAGCAGACCACCATAGGGATTATATTTAATTGCGTTGCCAATCAAATTGATCCACACGTGCTGCAGCATGCTTTCGTTACCCGTGTAAGAAAGGATGTCCAGATCCACGTCCAAATCAAGATCCTTTTCAGACCATTTGTTTTCCAGCAGAACGATGGCTTGCCGGATCTGTTCATCCAGTCGATAAGTAGTAGCCGCAGTAGAAATGGCTTGGTTGTCGATGCGGCTGAGCAGTAAAATATTGCCCACTAGATCGCTCAAGCGCCGGGTGTTGAGCAGGATTTTTTCTACATAGAGCGCCTGTTCCTCGGTGGGGTGACCACCCTGCAGCAGCATGGCATAGCCTTCAATGGCGTTGATGGGAGTTTTGAACTCATGGGACACATTGGCGACAAAGTCAGTCTGTACGATTTCGGTAGCACCCAGCTCTCGGGTCATCAAGTTAAAATTATCGTAAATGTCGCGCACCTCGCGGATGCGGCTGGAGGTTTCCTGTCGTACGGAGAAATCGCCGCTGCCCACCTGCCGCATGGCGCGGCTTAGGCGTACAATCGGGGAAAAGAACTGGTGACTGAGCAAAAAACCCAGCACGCAGCTCAAAACCAAACTAAACACGACGACCCACAGCCAAGGCGGCAGACGTAGTTCCAACACATCTTCCAGCAGCCAGCTAAGCAGAATTGCTACGCCGGCGGCAATTACGATTTCCAGCAACGCGATCAGCACATAGTAGGGGTGCAGGCTTAATCTTAAACGCAGTTTCTTTTTCATGCCTTGACCACCTTGTAACCTACGCCGCGGACTGTCACAATGCGAAAGTCTTTGCAATCGCGAAAGCGGTCGCGTAAACGGCCGATGTGCACATCCACCGTGTGGGTATCGCTATCACTGCTGTATCCCCAAATCTCATCCATCAGCTGCTGCCGGGTAAAGATTTTCCCGGGAAAAGAGGCCATCTTGTAAAGAAGCATGAACTCCTTCTGTGGAAGCACCATGCTTTCGCTGCCGGTGCTGACTGTCAGAGAATCGCACTCCAGCACAGTGGAGCCAATGGTTTGACGCCGCTCGTTGATCATCTGCGCCCTACGCAGCAGTGCGCCGACACGCAAAACCATTTCGTTGACATTCACCGGCTTGACCATATAGTCATCCGTGCCGGACAGAAAACCCTGACGCATATCGTCAAAGGAGCCGCGGGCAGTGATCATCAGTATGGGAAGTGCGTGGCCGCTTTGCCGCAGCGACTGTACGAATTCATAGCCGTCCATCTCTGGCATCATGATGTCGGAGATCACTAAATCAAAATAGTTATCTTCCATGGCCAGCAGTGCTTCCCGGCCGTTAGATACACCGGTTACTGCATAGCCGTGCTTTACCAGCACATGCTCGAACAGCTGACGCAGTTCGCGGTCATCTTCAGCAATCAAAATTTTAAACATAATGCAACCATACCTTTCGTGTGATGGGCGCATAAGAAAGAGATCTTACGCTACATAATAACAAAGTTGCCTCAATTAAAAGTCAACCAAAATTCAACTTTTGTTGAGATTTTGCGTTCTTTCTTATTATAAACATCTCCACGAAAGGATGCAATGAAAAATGAACAAAGGGGATCTATTGACTTCCGCATATGCTGCCGATACAATAAAACCCAAGAAGACAGGAAAAGAGGCGGAATGTGTGGAGAAAAAAGAAGGATTGCTGCCCATTGTGACGGCTGTTTTGGGCAATGTCTTTTGGGGCTTCAGCTTTTTGTTTACCCGCATTGCGCTGCAGGAAACAACGCCGGAGATTATGCTGGCACTTCGGTTCATCATTTCTTTTGCGCTGATGAACGTACCGTTGCTGCTGGGACGGCAAAAAATTGCATTGAAAGGGAAAAAACTGCTGCCATTACTGGGACTTGTCGTTTCCGAGCCTATCGTATTTTTTTCGGAAAGCTACGGTATTTTGCACACAAATGCCACATTTGCAGGTGTTATGGTGGCAGTGGCACCTATTTTCGCTATTGCATTGGCTGCGCTGGTGCTAAAGGAGATTCCCTCCCGCCGTCAACTGCTGTTCTGCCTAATGCCGATCGTGGGTGTGATTATCATGATACTGGCGGGTAATTCCCTGGGCGTGGTGACGCCTTTGGGTGTGTTGTTTTTGCTGATCAACTGTATTGGCATTGGATTTTACCGCCTGTGCAACCGTTGGGGCGGGCAGATTTTCACCCCCTTTGAACGCACCTATATGGTACTGCTTTCCTGCACAGTGGTTTTTCCATCCTCGGCGCTGCTGAGTGTAAATGGAGATGTGGGGCTGATTTTATCGGCGGCGGTGAATCCGCGGGTGATTCTGCCGGTGCTGGCGCTTTGTCTGCTGTGTTCTATCGGTGCTAATATGTTGGTCAACTATGCTGCGGGAAAGATGAGTGTGGCTAAAATTTCGGCGTTTGCATCGCTGATTACGCTGTGCTCTACTTTTGCAGGAGTGATCCTGCTGGGTGAGCCGTTCAACGCGATGTCGCTGCTGGGAACAGCGTTGATCATTATTGGCGTCTGGCAGGTATCACGGCCGGAGCTGACGGCGGAAAAGAATAAAAAACAAGGGAACGGTTAAGTTCCTTTGTTTTTTGCAATTTACGAAAGACATCGGGACAAGAATCCCGGAAAGATTCAGATGCGGCTGCGGATATGATCTCCCATCCGCGCTGCCTTGCACCGACCGGCAGCTCTCTGAAACATCGTGAAGTGACTTTTTTCCTGTCATCGTATTTGTTCTTTGTTTGTTGTTAGACTAAAAATAACCGAATCAATGTCGGTTGTCAAAAGGGGATTTTCACTTCGGCGAGATAAAAAGTGCAAATTGTTTCGTAAGAAGAAATAAAACGTGGCGCTTTGGTGGGAGAAAACGAGGATGTTTTTCTTCTTCTATGTGAAAAATAACGGCAGAAAGAGAGAGGGGACCTGCGGACTTCGTCACAACATCCAAAATAAAGTGTGGTTTTCATATTTATGTTGCGATTTACTGTACATGTGGGTATAATTGCACTCAAGCAGAATATCTGCCGGTAAATCCGAAAGAAGCGACGCGTCGCGGAGAGTATTATGGTTACGATGATGGCTTCCATTTGCATCCTGCTGCCCTACATTATTCTGGCTCTGGTACTGGTCGTACTGGTACGCGGAGAGAATAGTGTGTTTGGTCATGCAAAGGCGCAGCGGTAAACAAAGCCGTCGAAAAAACCGGAATACCGGAAAAAGACGAATCACCAAAGCCTGTGGCCCGACACAAGGGTTGCAGGCTTTTTTAGTTTTCCGAAAGGGGAGAGGATCGTGGAAATCTCCGCCCCCAGCCGCATCAATGGCTTTGAAAATATAATGCGTCTAATATTCTGGAAGTAGCCTGTACCGATGTCATCGCACTGCAGAAGGGCTTCGGAAAAGTGTAGAATAATCCCCCAGAAAGAAGGAGGAATGTAATTTGAAGATCCGCGCAACGCAGGCCATCTTGGAATGCCTGCTGGAGCAGGAAGTGGACACCGTGTTCGGATATCCCGGCGGTACGATCCTGAATGTGTATGATGAACTCTACCGCTATCAGGACAAGATCCACCATGTACTTACTGCTCATGAACAAGGAGCCGCCCATGCGGCCGACGGTTACGCCCGTGCTACCGGCAAGGTGGGTGTGTGCTTTGCCACCTCCGGCCCCGGCGCTACCAATTTGACCACCGGTATCGCTACTGCCTATCTGGACTCGTCTCCTGTGGTGTTTATCACCTGCAACGTGGGCGAAAACCTGCTGGGCAAGGACGCATTTCAGGAGGTAGACTCTACCGGTATTGCCATGCCGATTACCAAGGCGGCATTTCTGGTGCGCGACGCGCAGTCCATTCCGGATGTGATGCGTCAGGCCTTTGCTGTAGCAGCCAGCGGTCGGCCCGGTCCTGTGCTCATTGACTTTTTAAAGAATGTAACTGCCCCAACTGAGATGGTGGAGTACGATTTTGTTCCCTGGCAGGAGAACCGGGGGTGTGACAGTATCCGCCGCCTTAATGCCAGCCACCAGCTGAAAGAGACCCGTGTCAATCAGCAGGATATTGACACGCTGCTGGATATGATCGCCGAGGCGAAGAAACCTCTGCTGATTTGCGGCGGCGGTGTGGTCCGCGGCAAAGCCGATACGGAATTCCGCACCTTTGCCGAGAAGATGGATGCACCGGTCGCTATTACCGTTATGGGTGGCGGTGGTTTCCCCGGCAGCCATCCGCTGACCACCGGTATGATCGGCATGCACGGCTCACAGGCATCCAACGTGGCCTGTGACGAATGTGATCTGCTGATCGCTGTGGGCTGCCGCTTCTCCGACCGCGTGGCGTTGGATCCCAAGACCTTTGCCCAGCAGGCAAAGATTGTGCAGATCGATATTGATCGCGCAGAGATCGATAAGAACGTGCTGACCGACCATCATATCATCGGCAGCGCCAAGCGCGTCTTACAGCTACTCAACGAAAAGCTGCCGCAGCACGACCATAGCGAGTGGAAAGAGCACATCCTGCCGTTGCGCGCACATTCTGTAGCGGAGGACAGTGAAAAGCTGACGCCCCAGCAGGTGCTGGAAGTGATCCGCACACAGGCACAGGATGCTATTGTAGCCACCGATGTAGGCCAGCATCAGATGTGGGCCATCAAGTACCTGCACTTCAGCTACCCCGGTCAGCTGCTGACTTCCGGTGGATTTGGTACGATGGGCTTCGGACTTGGCGCGGCTATCGGCGCTCAAACGGGCAATGCCGATAAGCGTGTGATTCACGTCACCGGTGACGGCTGTTTCCGTATGAACTGCCACGAGCTGTGCACTGTGCAGCATTACGGCTTGCCTGTCATCACGGTTGTGTTCAACAACGGTACGCTGGGCATGGTACGCCAGTGGCAGAACCTGATCTACGGCAAGCGCTTTTCCCAAACCACACTGGACCGTGGTCCTGACTTTGTGAAGTTGGCAGAAGCCTACGGCCTGCGCGGCTATCGCGTTACTACCCGCGATGAGATGGAAACGGCCTTTGCCGACGCGCTTGCCTGCGGTACCGGCGCTGTTATCGATTGCGTGCTGGATATCGACGAGATGGTCCGCCCTATGGTGGCGGCTGGCTCGCAGATCACCCAATTCCTGCTGAAGGAAAAGGAGGGGAGAAGCCTGTGAAAAAGGAATTTGATTCCCAGAAGAAACTGTATACGCTTTCCCTGTTGGTAGAAGATGTTCCCGGCGTGCTGAGTCAAGTGGCGCGTTTGTTTTCCCGCAAGGGCTACAACATCGAGTCCATTGTCTCCGGTGCTACGGACCGCCCCGGCATTACCCGCATTTCCATTGAGATCATTGCCGATGAACTGATGATCGACCAGATCGCTGCCCAGTGCCGCAAATTGCTGCCGGTGCAGGCGGTGAAGATTCTGGATGAGGAGACCAGTATCCGGCAGGAAAACGCCTTTATCAAGGTGCGTGCTGCCAGCCGTGCCGAACGCGACGAAGTGCTGCAGTTGGCCAACATTTTCCATGCCAAGGTAATGGACGTGGACAAAGAGGCGCTGACCATCTACGTGTTCGGCAGCCCCGATAAGCTGAAAGCGCTGATCCGCATGCTGGAGGATTTCGGCATTATGGAAATTGCCAAAACCGGAACGATTGCTATTGAACGCGGCAGCAATACGATTTACGACAATAACAAATTACGGGAGGAATATGATTATGGCAAGAATGTATTATGAGAAGGACTGCGATCTTGGCAAGCTGGACGGTAAGAAGATCGGTATCATCGGTTATGGTTCTCAGGGACACGCCCATGCGCTGAACCTGAAGGACTCCGGCTGCGACGTATGTGTTGGTCTGCGCGCCGGCAGCAAAAACTGGGACAAGGTGCTGGAGGCCGGTTTGAAGGTGGCAACTGTAGCCGATACCGCCAAGTGGGCCGATATCATCATGATCCTCATCAACGATGAGACCCAGGCCGAAGTCTATAAGAAGGACATCGCTCCCCATCTGGAAGCCGGCAACGCCCTGATGTTTGCCCACGGCTTCAACATCCACTTCAAGCAGATCGTTCCTCCTGCCGATATCGATGTGCTGATGATCGCCCCCAAGGGCCCCGGGCATACCGTCCGCTCTCAGTATGTGGCAGGCAAGGGCGTGCCCTGCCTGATCGCTGTAGAGCAGAACGCCACCGGTAAGGCCTATGATATCGGTCTTGCTTACGCTGCCGGTATCGGCGGAGCCCGCGGCGGCGTCATGGAGACGACCTTCCAGGATGAAACCGAGACCGACCTGTTCGGCGAGCAGGCCGTTCTGTGTGGCGGCGTGGTGGAGCTGATGAAGCTGGGCTTCGAGACGCTGGTAGAGGCAGGCTATGCTCCCGAGAACGCTTACTTTGAGTGCATCCATGAGATGAAGCTGATCATCGACCTGATCAACAAGGGCGGCGTGGCAATGATGAACTACTCCATTTCCGATACGGCTGAGTTTGGTGAGTATGTGTCCGGCAGCCGCATCCTGCCCTATGAGGAAACCAAGAAAAACATGAAGGCTGTATTGACCGACATTCAGGACGGCGTGTTTGCCGGCAAGTGGATTGCCGAGAACAAGAACGGCCGCACGTTCTTCAATGCCAAGCGTGCTCAGCTGGCCAAGCACCAGATGGAAGTGGTGGGCGCTGAGCTGCGCCGCAACATGCTGTGGGGTGAGGATACCGATCCCGATACTGCGTCTAACTAAAAGATAACGGAGGTGCTTCCATGAGAAGCAACGTCATTAAAAGCGGCGTTCCCGCCGCCCCTAACCGCTCGCTGCTGTATGCGCTGGGTTATACCAAAGAGGAACTGGAGCGACCGATGATCGGCGTGGTCTGCTCTTATAACGAGATCGTTCCCGGGCACATGAATCTGGATAAGATCGCCGAGGCGGTCAAGGCCGGAATTCGTGCGGCCGGAGGCACACCGGTGGAGTTTCCTGCCATCGCCGTGTGCGACGGTATTGCAATGGGTCATGTGGGCATGAAGTATTCTCTGGTGACCCGCGACCTGATTGCTGATTCTACCGAAGCTATGGCTATGGCCCACCAGTTTGACGGTCTGGTGATGATTCCCAATTGCGATAAGAACGTGCCGGGTCTGCTGATGGCAGCGGCCCGCGTCAACGTGCCTGCCATTTTCGTTTCCGGCGGACCTATGCTCGCCGGTACGCTGAGCAATGGACGCCGCACCTGCCTGAGCCATATGTTTGAGGCGGTGGGATCCCACTATGCCGGCAAGTTGGACGATGCCGGACTGGAGGACTACGAGGATAACGCCTGTCCCACCTGCGGTTCCTGCTCCGGCATGTATACCGCAAACTCCATGAACTGCCTCACCGAGGCCATTGGCATGGCCCTGCAGGGCAACGGCACGATTCCCGCCGTGATGTCCGCCCGTATCCGTCTGGCCAAGCACGCCGGCATGAAAATCATGGAACTGGTGGAAAAGAATATCCGTCCCCGTGATATTATGACCGCTGCTGCTTTCCACAATGCTGAAACAGTAGATATGGCGCTGGGCTGCTCCACCAATACCATGCTGCACCTGCCAGCGATCGCCCACGAGTGCGGCATCGAACTGAACTTCGATATGGCCAACGAGATCAGCGATAATACGCCCAACCTATGCCATCTGGCCCCTGCCGGTGACACCTACATGGAAGATCTGGATCGCGCCGGCGGTGTGCACGCCGTGATGGCGCAGCTGCTGCAGGCCGGTAAGCTGGATGGCAGCGTCCAGACCTGCACTGGTAAAACGCTGGCGGAAAATCTGGAAGGCGTGGTCAATCGCAACGAAGACGTGATCCGTCCCATGTCCAACCCCTACAGCAAGACCGGCGGCATCGCTGTTTTGAAGGGCAATCTGGCTCCCGACGGCTGCGTGGTCAAGCAGGCGGCCGTGGCGGAAGAGATGATGCGCCATACCGGCCCTGCCCGCGTGTTTGACAGCGAGGATGACGCCATTGCCGCCATCTATGCCGGAAAGATCGTGGCCGGTGATGTGGTGGTGATTCGCTACGAAGGCCCGAAAGGTGGACCCGGCATGCGCGAGATGCTCAACCCCACCTCTGCCATCGCCGGTATGGGCTTGGATAAGGATGTGGCCCTCATTACCGACGGCCGCTTCTCCGGTGCTACCCGCGGTGCATCCATCGGACATGTGTCCCCGGAGGCTGCTTCCGGAGGCAACATTGCGCTGGTGGAAGAGGGAGACCTCATCAGTATCGACATTCCCGCCCATACTATCGAGCTGCAGGTCAGCGATGAAGAGCTGGCACGCCGCCGTGCGGCATGGGTCTGCCCCGAACCGAAGATCAAAACAGGCTATCTGGCCCGCTATGCCCGATTGGTCTCTTCTGCAGACCGCGGCGCCGTGCTGGACTGATTACAACCAAAAACGAAGGGACTTGATAAGATGTATCGAGCCATTTCCCGGCTGCTGCTGTATAGTGACTTGGGTGAAAACGAAATTCTGGTCTGCCTTGCCCGGATTCTGCGCGATTGGGAGCGGGGCGGTTGCGACCGCGATGAACTGGCAGGACGGATCAATGCACAGGTCAAGCGCCTGTTGGATCTTTCCACTGCTTGCGGCTTTAACAAAAATCTGTGGCACTGCTATTTGACATGGCTACTGATGACTAACCACAACTCCTTTACTGCTACCTGCGAGCGTGTCGGTGCAAGGGAGGGCAGCGTCAACAATTTCGCCAAGAGTGATTTTGCCGTGTTCCGCCGCCTGTTTGAGTATGATTTCTCCCCCATCGAGAAGGATCTGGGTATCAGTTGCCTGTCTGCTATCTGCGATTACCGCGCCATTGCTAAGCGTGAGCGGCTGTATAACCGCGATATCAGCGCTCAGGTGCAGACGCTGTGCGCCAAACTGGAGCAGACAAAGGATGAGGAAGAAATGTTCTCCGTGCTGACGGACTATTACCGTCAGTATGGATACGGCAC
The DNA here is from genome assembly GCA_015067975.1 of Oscillospiraceae bacterium. Taxonomy (GTDB): domain Bacteria; phylum Bacillota; class Clostridia; order Oscillospirales; family Oscillospiraceae; genus Vescimonas. The sequence goes on from SVLK01000014.1 coordinate 12,103, forward strand.
CTTTGCTATGAATCGTGCGTTCCGTATCCGCCCCTCCGGCGACGGCGTGGAGTTCCTGCCCATCAGTAATATTGATCGCGTGGTGCTGGATGACCTGCTGGGCTATGACAAGCAAAAGGCAGAACTGCGCCGCAATACGGAAGCGTTTCTTGCCGGCAATGCGGCGAATAATGTGCTGCTCTATGGTGATGCCGGTACCGGTAAATCTACCAGCGTCAAGGCACTGATCAACGAGTACTATGACTGCGGCCTTCGCATGATTGAGATTTATAAACACCAGTTCCGCGACCTTTCAGCCGTGCTTGCTGAGATCAAAAACCGCAATTACCGCTTTATCATCTTCATTGATGATCTTTCCTTCGAGGAGAACGAGGTGGAGTATAAGTTCCTCAAGGCTGTCATTGAAGGCGGCGTGGAAACGCGACCGGACAACGTGTTGATTTACGCCACATCCAACCGCCGCCATTTGATCCGCGAAACGTGGAACGATCGCAACGATATGGAGCACCACGGAGATATTCACCGCAGTGATACGGTGGAGGAAAAGTTGTCGCTGGCAGCACGTTTTGGCGTCAGTATCAACTACAATGCCCCCACGCCAAAAGAATTCCGTCAGATCGTCCTGTTTCTTGCCCAAAAGCATGGTATCGATATGCCGGAGCAGGAATTGCTGGCTAAAGCGAATACATGGGAAGTGCGCCACGGCGGCTTCTCCGGCCGTGTGGCACAGCAGTTCATTCAATATCTGCAAAGTGAGCAATAAAAAAGTCCCGATTCCAACGGAATCGGGACTTTTTTATTAAAATTCACTTCGCGGCAATGGCCTCGATTTCGCACAGCACGCCCTTGGGCAGTGCCTTGACAGCCACGCAGCTGCGTGCAGGCTTGGAGATAAAATAGCGGGCATAGACCTCGTTGAATGCGGCAAAGTCGCCCATGTCGGAAAGGAAGCAAGTGGTCTTGATCACATTGGCAAAGCTGATGCCGGCAGCTTCCAAAATAGCGCCCACGTTCTTGCAGCTCTGTTCGGCCTGTGCAGTGATGCCCTCGGGCACTTCGCCGCTGGCGGGATCGACGGGGATCTGGCCGGAGGTAAAAACAAAACCGTTGACTTCAAAGCCCTGAGAATAAGGGCCGATGGCGCCGGGAGCCTTGTTGGTTTCCAAAACTTTCATAACGGATTCTCCTTATTTTAAAATTAATCACTTACAGAGCATCTACAGCTGCCTTCAGCTGCTTCATGGCCTGTTCCAGTACGCTGCGGGGACATGCCACATTCAAACGCATAAAGCCGTTGAGACTGCGGCCAAAGCTGTTGCCGTCGTTGAGACCAAGTTTTGCCTTCTCGATGAAGAAACGGCGCAGTTCTTCGTTGCTCATACCCAGACCGCGGCAATCCAGCCACATCAGGTAGGTAGCATCGGGAGCGTAGGTTTTGATCTGGGGAATGTTTTTCTCCAGATACTCCACCACATAGTCGAAGTTGGCACTGATGTAGGGAAGGAGCTGCTCCAGCCACTCCTCACCCTGTGTGAACGCGGCTTCCATGGCTGTCAGGGAGAACGCGTTGTTGCGATGGATGTCCATGTTGGCCCAGAACTGGTCAAACTTCTTCTTCATGTAGGCGTTGGGGAACACCACGGTACTGGCTTGCAGACCGGCCAGATTGAAGGTCTTGGTGCCGGAGATGCCGGTAACTACATACTTGGCGGCCGCTTCGGACACGGTGGCGGTGGGGATATGTTTTTTGCCGTGGAAAATCAAGTCGGAGTGGATCTCATCGGAGAACAGAGGTACATGGTACTTGATGCATAGATCCACCATGCGCTGCAGCTCTTCCTTCGTCCACAAAAAGCCCAGCGGGTTGTGGGGATTGCACAGCAAAAACAGATCTGCGATCTTCAGCTTCTCCTCGAAATCCTCCCAGTCCACGATCCATTTTCCGTCGCGCTCCACGATCTGATTTTCAATCACGTTGCGTCCGGACATTTCGGCCATATCATAAAACTCGGAGTATACCGGGGTCTGGATCAGCACATTGCCGCCCACCGGCACGCACAACTGCACCATGGTGCTGATGGTCTGCACGACACCCAGACTCCAACTCATCAAAGACTGATCAAATTCCCAGCCGTTGCGCTTTTTCTGCCAGGCGCGAATGGCGGCAAAGTAGCCGTCGTGGCGGTTGGTATAGCCCCACAGACCTTCCTGTGCCCGGGCGGTCAGCGCATCAATAATGGGCTGTGCGGTGCGGAAATCCATGTCGGCAATCCACAAGGGGATCACGTCGTTGGTACCAAACTTCTTCATGCGCTCGTCATATTTGGCGCTGTGATTACCGCTGCGGTCAACCACTTCGTCGAAATTATAAAGCATATTTCCGGTGTCCTTTCCCGTTTGTTAAGGGGCAAATATCTATCTGTTATTTAACCATAGATCTCCGTGTATTTCAAGCGTTTTGCCCTTTTGTGCAAAAGAGGTGGAAACCATGCTTTTTTTGTAGTAAAATAAAAAAGATCCCCCAATGCTGATTATAAAAGGAGAAAAGAGATATGTTGACGAAACAGGAACTTCTGACCATTCTGCATCAGGATGTAGTGCCGGCGTTGGGTTGTACCGAGCCTGTGTGCGTGGCGTTGGCTGCGGCTGACGCCTATCATGCGATTGGTGGTGATGTAGTCTCTGTTAAGGTGGAAGTCAATGCCGGCATTTATAAAAACGGCATGTCTGTAGGAATTCCCGGCTTTCCTCGCGTTGGCTTGAAGTATGCGGCTGCCCTTGGTACCTATTTGTGTAATCCTGAGAAGAAACTGGAGCTTCTGGAAGATATCAATGACGAGGTCATTGCCAAGGCGATTGCGTTGGTGGAGGATCGCCATGTGGTGGTCATGATCAAGCATGATGAAACGGCGCTCTACGCACGCGCCGAAATCATCACTACGGCCGGCATCGGTATCAGTGAGATCCGCGGCACGCACTCCAACATTATCTTCACACGTCGCAATCATGAAACGTTGTGGGAAAAGCCCTACACTCCCGGCGGAGAAGATGAACTGCACAGCAAAATGAAAACCATGACCGTGGCCGGTCTCCGTGCGCTGGTAGATCAGTGCACCGAGGAAGATCTGACTTATATGATGGAAGGCTTGAAGATGAATGGTGCTTTGGCCGATTACGGCTTGGAGCACGAGATTGGCATCGGAATTGCCGGTGCGTTGCGCAAGCAGGTGGAGCATGGCGTCATGGGTGATAATTTGATTACTCGCACCATGCTTCGTGTGGCCAGCAGCGCTGAGGGGCGTATGAGCGGTTGCCCCTATGCTGTTATGTCCAGCGCCGGCAGCGGTAACCACGGTCTGACCGCCATTATTCCTGTTGCGGAGATGGCTAAGCATGTAGGGGCGTCTCAAGAAATGACGGAAAAGGCACTGGCTTTCTCCCATGCGTTGACGGTGTATATCAAGCTGTTCACCGGCAAGTTGTCTGCCACTTGCGGCTGCGGCGTATCTGCAGCTACAGCTTCCAGCGCCGCTATGACATGGCTGCTGGGCGGTGACGACGAGGCCATTGCCGCTGCCATCGTCAATATGAGCGGTAATCTGACCGGCATGATTTGTGACGGCGGCAAGATCGGCTGCGCACTGAAGCTGGCGACAGCGACCAATGCGGCTATGATGTGTGCCTTTTTGGCAGCGGACGGGATTCGACTGCAGCCTACCGATGGAATTTGCGCTGATACCCCCGAGCAGGTGATCCGCAATATGGGCCGCGTCAGTGCTCCCGGCATGGTGCAGACGGATAAGACCATTCTGGAGATTATGATGGAGAAGGATCAGGGCTGATTGCCTGTCCAAAGTGTTCAGTTTATTCATTAAATATGTCCTCCTGCGTGCCTTGATTTTTCAGGATACGCAGGAGGACTTTTTTGTTATGAGAAAAAGAAAAAATCCTTGGAAACACTAGGTTTCCAAGGATTTGGTGGAGACTGCTGGACTCGAACCAGTGACCTCCTGCGTGTGAAGCAGGCGCTCTAACCAGCTGAGCTAAGCCTCCATTGGTGACCCGTACGGGACTCGAACCCATGTTACAGCCGTGAAAGGGCCGTGTCTTAACCACTTGACCAACGGGCCGAAGATTTTACCCCTGAAGGGCACCGGCGAGATGTTTTCACATCTCGCCGGTGATGGTAGCGGCGACTGGATTCGAACCGGTGACACTGCGGGTATGAACCGCATGCTCTAGCCAACTGAGCTACGCCGCCATATCGTTCCTCGACAAGGCAAGAGTTACTATAACACATAGGAATGCGGCTTGTCAACATCTTTTTTATAAAAATGCTGTCTTTTTTTCGCGCATCCCGGAGGAAGAAAAAAGTATTGCATCTGCGGTTGTTTGCGTTATGATAGAAACAGAAGTGAGGTGGTGACCGATGACGCTGCAGAAGAAAAAGCGTATTGCCATGATCCATAAGGAACTGCGTTTGCTGGAGAAAAAAGAGGCGCGACTGAAAAAAGCGGCGCTGGAGCGAAAGAGCGCTCGCTGGAAGCAGCTTATGGAGGAAAAACTGCCCGATAAAGTCTATACTGGGCTGGAAAGTGCATTCTGCAAAGCTTTTTCTCTGGTATTCCGAAAAGGCCGTGCACTGTTGGAAAAAGGAGTGCGCAAGGAGACGATCCTTACCGATCACCGCGTCAGCCATTATGTGGTGCAGCAAAAGGGCAGCCGCAGGGAGTTGCGCCGCATGGGGAAGAATGCCGGACGTTCCAATCTGAACAATTTGGCCATCACCACAGTGGAGGGGATCGGTTTGGGCGCGTTGGGCATCGGTCTGCCGGATATTGTACTGTTTATCGGAACGCTGCTCAAAGGCGTATACGAAACGGCGCTGCATTACGGCTATGCTTACGACACCCGCGCCGAGCAAATGCTGATTTTAAAAATGCTGGCAGCCTCGCTTTCCGGTGCAGAAGACTGGGAACGGCGAAATGAGGCGGTAGACCGCCTGTTAGCCCGCGGCGCTGTACCGGCCACGGACGAAGTGTTTGAGGCGCAGATACAAAAGACGGCCTCGGCCTTTGCACTGGATATGTTGGTGCTGAAGTTCATACAGGGTCTGCCGGTGGTAGGCGTGTTGGGCGGCGCAGCCAATCCGGTGTATTATCGAAAAATCATGCGCTATGTGCAGCTCAAATACCGCAAGCGCTACTTATGGCAACTTTTAAAGCGAGAACAGCAAAGCAAGTAAAGAAACACCGGAAGGCAATGCCTTCCGGTGTTTTTGGCTGTAGGGGAGATTAATACATGCCGCCCATACCCATGTCGGGAGCGGGGGCTGCGGGAGCGGGAGGCTCGGGTTTGTCGGCCACCAGAGATTCGGTGGTCAGCACCATGCCGGATACGGAAGCGGCATTTTCCAGTGCGCTGCGGGTCACCTTGGCGGGATCCACAATGCCAGCGCCGATCATATCACAGTACTCTTCCTTGTAAGCATCGAAGCCATAGCCAGCCTTGCCGCTGGTCTTTACCTTTTCCAGCACCACGCTGCCGTCGATACCTGCATTGGCAGCAATCTGGCGGATGGGCTCTTCCAGAGCCTTAGCCACGATCTGTACGCCGGTCTTTTCGTCACCGTCCACACTGTCCAGCAGAGCAACGACAGAGGGGATAGCGTTGACATAGATGGTGCCGCCGCCGGCCACGATGCCTTCTTCCACAGCGGCCTTGGTAGCGTTCAGGGCGTCCTCGATGCGCAGCTTCTTTTCCTTCATTTCTGTTTCGGTAGCAGCACCCACCTTGATCACAGCGACACCGCCGGCCAGCTTGGCCAGACGCTCCTGCAGCTTTTCCTGATCATAATCGCTGGTGGACACGGCAATCTGGGAACGGATCTGGTTGACGCGGTCACGGATGGCCTGTGCATCGCCGTCGCCATCCACGATGATGGTGTTCTCCTTGGTGACCTTCACCTGACGGGCGTGACCCAGCATAGAGATGTCGGCATCCTTCAGCGTCAGGCCGATTTCTTCGCTGATGACTTCGCCGCCGGTGAGGATAGCGATGTCACGCAGCATTTCCTTGCGGCGATCGCCGAAACCGGGAGCCTTGACGCACACCACGTTCAGCGTGCCGCGCAGGCGGTTGACGATCAGGGTGCTCAGAGCTTCGCCTTCCACATCCTCGGCCACGATGAACAGCTTCTTGCCGGCCTGCACCAGCTGCTCCAGCAGAGGCAGGATGTCGGAAATCACGGAGATCTTCTTATCGGTGATGAGGATGTAAGCGTCATCGATGATGGCTTCCATCTTCTCGGTATCGGTGACCATGTAGGGGGTGATGTAACCGCGGTCGAACATCATACCTTCCACTACTTCGCTGTAGGTCTCGGCGGTCTTGGACTCCTCAATGGTGATGACGCCGTCGGCGCTGACCTTCTCCATGGCCTCGGCAATCAGCTTACCGATGGTCTCATCGCCGGAGGACACGGTGCCCACGCGGGCGATATCATCGGTGCCATTGACCTTCTGGCTCTGGGCGCGGATGGCGCTGACAGCAGCTTCCACTGCCTTGGCCATACCTTTCTTCATCACGATGGGGTTGGCGCCGGCGGCCAGATTCTTCAGACCCTCGCGGATCATAGCCTGTGCCAGCAAGGTGGCGGTAGTGGTGCCGTCGCCTGCCACGTCATTGGTCTTGGTGGACACTTCGCGCACCAGCTGAGCGCCCATATTCTCAAACGGATCATCCAGTTCGATTTCCTTAGCGATGGATACACCGTCGTTGGTGATCAGGGGCGTGCCGAACTTCTTATCCAGAACCACATTGCGGCCTTTGGGGCCCAGGGTGACCTTAACGGTATCAGCCAGCTGATTGACGCCGGCTTCCAGAGCTTTGCGGGCCTCGTCGCCGCGCTTAATGATCTTAGCCATAATGAATTACCTCCAAATCGGGAAATAGACAGTAGTTTTATTCAACGATCGCCAGAATATCGCCCTGGCGGACAACGATGTATTCCACGTCCTCCAGCGTTACTTTAGTGCCGGCAAACTTATCAGTGATCACCTTATCACCAGCTTTGACGGACATAGTCACGGTCTTGCCGTCCACAACGCCGCCGGGGCCGACGCTGATTACTTCGGCGATAGAGGGCTTCTCCTTGGCAGAGCCGGTCAGGATAATGCCGCCCTTGGTGGTTTCCTCCACCTCGACCATTTTCAGCACGACGCGGTCAGCAAGCGGGGTCAGTTTCATAGCAGGTTCCTCCTTGTAGATGTATCTTTTAAAATTAAAAACAAGATCAGCGTTAGCACTCGGTAAACTGGAGTGCTAACGCTGATTATCATACCACACTATTCGCGTTTTGCAAGGGGAAAAAAGGAAAAAAGGAAAAAGTTCACAAAACCGTTAAAATTTTTTCAGCGGGCAGTAGCGTTGCAGTTGCATCCAGCAGGGCCGAAGAAATTCAGCCGCTTGTCGGCCAGCTTGATGGTCACATCGCTGTTAACGATGCTCTCGCCATCCAGACAGGTAACGATGTCCTCGTGTTCCGAGCGGATACGCACGACCTTCGGCGTGTAACCGTGGGCGAACTTCGGCGCCTTGTGATATTCGCCCTTGGAATAAGGACCAATAAAGCGCAGGAACTGCAGGCGCGTCACACGGTCCACAATCATCACGTTCATGATGCCGTCATCCATGCGGGCCTCCGGCATGGGCATAAAGCCGCCGCCGTAGTAACGTCCGTTACAGACGGAGACCACTGCATAGTCACCCTCCACCGCTTCACCGTCCAGCTCTACTGTCCAGTGAGAGGCAATGTCTTTGAAGAGAAAGTTGACGATAAGTGACACCACATAGCTGCTTTTGCCGTCCAGCAAAGGACTCTCGCTGTATTTATGTACATCACGGCCGATGCGGGCATCCAAACCGGAGCAGGCGATGGTCAGGGCAATACGGCCGCCCACATCGATCACGTCAATGGGGAATTGAGGGCCGTTCCACAGATTCTCCGCATCGGCAAACTTGGCGGCATCATCACCGAAGTTCTTCAGAAAATCGTTGCCGGTGCCGACAGGGATACAGGTCATGGCGGCGTTGTCATAACCGATGATGCCGTTGGCGACCTCGTTGATGGTGCCGTCGCCGCCGCAGGCGTAAAAGCGCAGATCTTCGCCGGATTCGCAAAGCTTGCGGGCCAGGTCTGTTGCGTGTCCCTGTTTGCGGGTCAGAATGCACTGCACGTCCAGTCCGTGCTTATCGCGCAGCACGTCGGCCATGTCGTAGATACGCTGGCGGCTGTCGGATTTGCCAGCTGTAGGGTTGATAATAAATACGTGTTTCATAGATATACCTCCATCGTGGGAGAAATGTCGTTCCGCGGAATATCATATCACTTTGGCGGGGAAAATTGTGAACGGATTGAAAATTAAACATTTCCATACATGAACAAGTCACATTTGATCATGCCGTTGTAGAGCTTGCGCTTCTTGTCTGCGGTGCGGCCGAAGGTGCGCTCGAATTCCGTGTGGCTGCTGAGTACCAGTGTGCGCCACTTGGGCGGCAGCTGTTTCCACACCTTGCCCAACTCGCGGTAGAGTTCTTCTGCTTCCTGTTTTTCCATCAGGCGCTCGCCATAAGGCGGATTGGTCACTAACTGACCGTATTCGCTTTGGCGACGGAAAGTCTTCATATCTGCCACGTCAAAACGTACAATATCATCTACACCGGCCTTACGGGCGTTGTCTTTGGCGATGGCCACGGCTTTGGGATTCACATCGCCGCCCCAGATATCGTAGCTGCCGTGGAACTCCTTATCCATAGCCTCGTCTGCGGCATCCAGCCAAATGTTCGCGGTAAGAAAAGCCCACTTCTGCGCATCAAAGCTGCGGTCCAGACCGGGAGCACGGTTCTTGGCAATCAGGGCAGCTTCAATAGGGATCGTGCCGCTGCCGCAGAAAGGATCGCAGAAGGGATCACGACCGCGGTAACGGGACAAAATCACCATGGCGGCAGCCAATGTTTCACGCAGCGGTGCCTCTACACCCACGGCGCGGTAGCCGCGCTTATAAAGTCCTTCGCCGCTGGTATCCAGACAGATGGCGGCTTGATCTTTAAACAGGGAAAAACGCACCTGGTATTTGATGCCACTCTCCGGAAACTGCTCCATGCCGTAATGGGATTTCAGCCGTTCCACCATGGCTTTCTTGATAATGGATTGGCAGGCGCTGACAGCATGCAGCTGGGAGGAGATGGAATATCCCTTTACTGGGAACGCAGCATCACGGGGGAGGTAGTCCTCCCATGCAATGGCGCGTGTGCCTTGGAACAGCTCTTCAAAACTGTGGGCGGGGAACTCTCCCAGAACCAGCAATACGCGGGCACCGCAACGCAGATTGATGTTCAGCCGAGCAATGTCGGCCTCACTGCCGCGGCACAGAACACGGCCGTTTTCCACCTGCACGTCTTGCAGACCCAGACGCTTTACCTCGTCGCCCACCAATTTTTCTAATCCCAAAAGACAGGGAATCAAAAACTTCGCCATGCGAAACCCTCATTTCATATCTAATCTATTATATCATATACGACCTTTCGGCAAAGTGCAAGGAAGAGATATATTGGTTTTGCGCGTCTTTACGAAATCTTAACAAAGACGCCGGTAAAAAAACGGTAGCGTTGCTACCTTGAATGCGGTATAATGTAAAAAAAGAAATGTCAACTTCAAGTTGCGCAAAAAAGAGTAAAAAAACAACGTGATGCAAATTGAAGTTGGTGGCGCAAAAGCTTGGCTTTGTCTATGATAAAAACAGGGAAGGGGGCAAGAGCGATGGCGTTTGGAGATCGGCTGCAGGAGATCCGCCGTACCAATGGACTGACGCAGGAACAGTTTGCCGAAGAACTGAAAGTTTCTCGGCAGGCAGTGTCTAAATGGGAGTCCTGCCGCGGCTATCCGGAGATAGAAAAAATCCTGTATATCTGCAATCGTTACGGCGTCACGCCCAATCAACTGTTTGAGCAAGAGGTTCCCGGCTGCAGCGACATGCCGGAACATATTCCGGCAGCACAGGAAATTCCTTGCAGCACACTGAAATCATCTTTTTCTGCCTTTCTTTCCAATCTGTCCCCGCGCAATAAGTGGCTGGCGCTGGGCGCGGCGGGCGGCACGTTGGTGCTCTCGCTGCTGATCGGCGCATTTTTGAAAGGAGGAAGTGCAGATATGATCCCTCTGATTTGGGTGGGCGTAATGGTGATTTTTGGCGTGCTGGAGGCTGCCACTGTGGGGCTGACCTCTATCTGGTTTGTGGTTGGTGCCATTGGTGGACTGATCGTTTCCATGCTGGGTGGTCAGATCTGGCTGCAGCTGGTGGTGTTCTTCATCGTTTCTATCGGCAGCATGATCGCTGCCCGCCCGCTGGTAGTCAAGTACATCAATCAGGCCACCACCGCTACCAATGCCGACCGTGTGCTGGGAGCGATTGCCCGCGTCACGGAGGCGATTGACAATACGGTGCCGATGGGTGCTGTGTATGTGGATGGGAAAACGTGGTCTGCCCGCAGTGAAAGCGGTGAAAAGATTGCCGCAGGTACGCTGGTGCGCGTTCTCCGTATGGAAGGTGTCCGGTTGTTTGTGGAAGAGCCAAAGGAAGAAATATAAAGCAAAATATATTTATTATGTAACAGGAGGTACGAACTATGCCTAATTTGCCCGGATTCGGATTTATCGTGATTGCCATCGTGGTGGTGCTGGCGCTGCTGGTCATTGTCAAAAACATCTATGTGGTGCAGCAGTCCAAGGCCTATGTGGTGGAGCGCCTCGGCGCATTCCATGCCGTCATGGGCGTGGGCATCCACGTCAAAGTGCCCTTCATTGACCGTATCGTCAAGAAGGTGTCGCTGAAAGAGCAGGTGGCCGACTTTGATCCTCAGCCTGTGATCACTAAGGATAATGTTACCATGCAGATCGACACGGTAATCTATTTCCAGATCACCGACCCCAAGCTGTACACCTATGGTGTGGAGTATCCAATGAATGCTATTGAGAACCTCACTGCCACCACGCTGCGTAATATCATCGGCGAAATGGAGCTGGATCAGAGCCTGACCAGTCGCGATACCATCAATGCCAAGATGCGCTCCATTCTGGACGAAGCCACCGACCCTTGGGGCATCAAGGTCAACCGTGTGGAACTGAAGAACATTCTGCCTCCTCGCGAGATTCAGAACGCCATGGAAAAGCAGATGAAAGCAGAGCGCGAACGCCGCGAATCCATTCTGCAGGCCGAGGGCCAGAAAGCCAGCCAGATTCTGGTGGCTGAGGGTGAAAAGCAGTCGGCTATTTTGAAAGCTGACGCTGCCAAGCAGGCCAAAATCATGGCCGCCGAAGCGGAAGCCACCGCTATTTTGAAGGTGCAGCAGGCATTGGCCGACTCTATGAAGCTGCTGAATGAAGCTGCCCCCAACGATCAGGTCATCAAACTTAAGGCGCTGGAAGCCTTCCAGAAAGCTGCCGACGGCAAGGCCACCAAGATCATCATCCCCAGTGAGATTCAGGGACTGGCCGGCTTGGCCACCTCTGCCAAGGCGCTGCTGGAAGACGATAAAACCGCGGAATAAAATAAAGGGCAGGCGTCAGCCTGCCCTTTTCGCAAAGGAGCGTGTGCGTAATGGACGAAAAGAAATTAATGTGCCCCTTCTGCGGTGCGCATATGACGCTGCGTCACAGCGGGTATCTCATGCTGCGGGAGAAGAAACTCACCTCTGAGGAATTTTTGGCAGCGGAGCTGTACCTGTGTCCTGCCTGCCGATATCTGGCATGGTTTGCCCCGCCCACACCTATTGAGAACTTTGAAGAGGAGAAGCGATTATTGGAAAAAACACAAAACCCGGTTAAGCGATTTGAAATCCTGTTCGCCGACTACTCGGTAAAACAGCTGCAGAAGGTAATCAACGGCAGGGACTATCTGCCCGAGGCAAAAGAGGCGGCGCAAAAGCTGCTGAGTAAAAAGGGAGAGTAAGAGGAACAAAAGATGGCAAAAGAAAAACGTTTTGAAAGAGTACACAGTGACGGCGCGATGAGCGGCTGTGAAATCTGGGTGGATACCCATACCGGTGTGCAGTATTTCTTCCACCAAAGCGGCTACGCCGGCGGGATGACCGTGCTGGTGGATGCGGAGGGAAAGCCGCTGCTGTATCGCCGCTCCCCCGAAGCTCCGGAGTTTTAAGGGAGGAGTCAGGTGAGCAAAGAGAAAAGACTGACCCGTTGGGCCATTGCTGCTGCCCTGGTGGGCGCCGGTGTCGCTTTTGCCTATTTGGGCGGCAGGTTGTTCACCGTGCTGAATCTGCCGGTGTGGTCGGATGGCACCAAGGGGTGGAACTATCCCGGTGTCATCAGCTATGTGATTTTTGTTGCAGGAATTACGGTGTTCAATACGACATTGAAAGAAAAAGCAAGGTTTTGGTTTTGGGCGGCGGTGATCGCTCTGGCTGTCATACTGCTTCTCTATTGATTTGTGTCATAAAAAAGCCAAGTTGTAAAATTTTACAACTTGGCTTTTTGCTGCTTATTTCAGCGTGTTCTTCAGCGTACCGATGCCTTCGATGGTCACCTCGACCACATCGCCGGACTTGAGCCACTGCTTTTTATCCTCCGGCCAGCCCATCATCACACCGCTGGGCGTACCGGTAAAGATCACATCTCCGGCCTTCAGCGGAATACGCGGCATCAGGTAATCCACAATGGCCTGTTCGTTGAAAATCAAATCATCGGTGCGGGAATCCTGCCGAACTTCTCCGTTGACGCGGCACTGGATGCCGAGTCCGCCCTTGGGCAGGCTCTCGTAGTCCACTGCGTAAGGGCCGATAGGGCCGAAACCGTCATAGCTTTTGCCACACAGCCACTGGGTGGTGGCCTTCTGCCACTCACGGATGGAGAAGTCGTTGCCGCAGGTGGCGGCAAAGATTTTGCCATTCTCGCCCATGATCAGCACCAGTTCTGCCTCGTAGTCGATCTCCACGCCGCAGGGCAGGGGGACATCTTCATTGTGTCCGGCCAGTGCGTTGGGCAGCTTACAGAAGATGGTGGGCACTTCCGGCAGTGCCATGCCGCACTCCAGCGCATGGGCACGGTAGTTCAGACCTACGCACAGCATTTTCTCCATGCCGGTAACGATCGGTGCAAAGGTCAGTGTGCTCTCGTCCAATACCGGGCCGGTCAGCTCGGCCAAACCGGACAGATCGCCCTTGCGGCACAGCTCCAACATGGTTTTGGGGCAGCCGTCGTTGGCGCTTACGTCGATAACACCCTTGTCTGTCACCAGACCCAGCACTGCCTCGCCGTTTTTGTAAAACTGCAGAAACTTCATATCCAAATCCCTCCGCAAATAGTTAGATTTTGGTCACCATGGGGATCACCATGGGACTGCGGTGTGTACTTTTGTAGAGATAACTGCTGATGGCGCTGCGTACGGCGCGGCAAATTTCGCCATCGTCTTTGCGCTTGCGTGCACTCATGGCTTCTACGGTATCGTAAGCTATATTGCGCAGTTCCTGCAGCAGGTCCTCGGATTCTTTCACATATACGAATCCGCGGCTTACGATCTCCGGCTCACACAAAAGACGGTTGTCGTGGGAAGAGATGGGCAGCACGATGACGACCATGCCGTCCTGTGCCAGTAATTTTCGGTCGTTGAGGACTACGCTGCCCACTTCGCCGGCGCTGCCGCCATCCACAAATACTTCGCCGGCCGGCACACTGATTTCGCTTTTAATGTGTTTGGTAGTCAGCTCAATCACGTTGCCGTTGTTGGCAATGATGATGTGGTTAGCCGGTGTGCCCATCTGCTGCGCCAACCGCCCATGGATCTGCAGCATGCGCTGTTCGCCGTGCAGAGGGATAAAAAAGCGGGGACGGGTGAGCGCGTGAATGATCTTCAACTCCTCCTGGCAGGCGTGGCCGGATACGTGCAGCATATCGGCCTTGTCGTATACCACATCGGCGCCCTTGCGGAACAACTCGTTGATCACACGGCCTACCGTTACCTCGTTGCCGGGGATGGCGCTGGCGGAGATAATCACCTTGTCACCGGCGCCAATGTCTATCTGTTTGTGGGTGGAGAAGGCCATGCGGTACAGAGCGCTCATCTCCTCACCCTGAGAACCGGTGGTGACGATCACCTGCTGAGACAGAGGAAGGGTTTTGATGCGGTTGATCTCCATGAGAGTGTTCTTGGGCACTTTCATGTAGCCCAATTCTGTAGAGACCTTCATAATGTTCTCCATGCTGCGGCCCGTCACCGCCACCTTGCGTCCGCAGGCTGCTGCTGCGTCCAGCACCTGCTGAATGCGGTGTACGTTGCTGGCAAAAGTGGTTACAATGATGCGCTTGTCACAGTTGGAGAAGTGGCGCTGGAAGGTTTGCCCCACAGCGCTTTCGCTGGTAGTGTAACCGGGGCGCTCCACGTTGGTGGAGTCAGCCAGCAGTGCCAATACGCCTGCCTTGCCCAACTCGCCAAACCGGGCCAGGTCAATCACGTCGCCGTCAATAGGCGTGGAGTCGATTTTAAAGTCACCGGTGTGTACCACGGTGCCCATACGGGTGTGGATGGCAAAGGCCACCGAGTCGGCAATGGAGTGGTTGACGTGGATAAATTCCACTTGGAACTTACCGGCCTTCACCGTCTGCCCGGCTTCCACCGTGATGACCTTGGTGCTGTTCACCAGTCCGTGCTCCTGTAGTTTTAACTTAATCAACCCTGCCGTCAGGCGGGTGCAATAAATGGGGAGGTTCACCTGTTTGAGCACATAGGGAATCGCGCCGATGTGGTCTTCGTGACCGTGAGTGATGAACAAACCGCGCAGACGGGCCTTGTTCTTGATGAGGTAGGACACATCCGGGATCACGCAGTCGATGCCGTACATGTCCTCTTCGGGGAAGGCCATGCCGCAGTCCACCACGATGAGTTCCCCGCCGTATTCGTATACGGTCATATTCTTGCCGATTTCGTTCAAACCGCCAAGAGGGATGATTTTCAATTTTTCAGCCATAGATAAAAAGCTCCTTTGCAAAATTCAGAATCTGCACGGCGGAGGGCGAAACAAGCAAAAATGCATAGCAAAATAAAGGCGGCCCGTGTCCGCAAAAGCCCTGCATCGCCTGCGGACAGAGGGGTACACGCCCACCCGTCGTGTATGTAATTGTGTCGGGCGATGCCCGTTTATCAAACCGCGCAGGCCACACTGCCTTGCGCGAAACACACGAAAAATACATGGTTTCCCATGAATTGAAAAAAGTATAGCATAATTTTTTGGATTTGTACAGTTTTTTCCGTCGCCGCTATTTGCGCCGCCTCGACAAAATGGGAAAAACAAGGAATTAGCTTGTCGGGCGCAGATATTTATGGTACAATGAATTAATTTTATACTGGATGATTATTCGTATTTTGCCCCTTCGATATATCGCACTGATCCGATAAGGAGAGAACGGCTATGAATAAAAAGATTACCCGCGTGTTAAAAACCAATATGGCACTGTATTCCCTGTGTCTGGTGGCCTTTGCCGTGGCGGCATTTTTTGTCTCGCCGCTGCTGGCGTTGGGCGAGGTGGTGGTGATCGTGCTGATCTTCTTGCTCAGCCGCCGCAACACCCGTGCCGCGCAGCAGAGCGTGCGGCAGTACATGGAGCGCTATACCGGCGGTATGGATTCTGCCCGCTCCAGCAATATGCTCTATACGCCTTTGGCTATGGTGGTTTTTGATCCCTATGGCGGAGATATTCTTTGGGCGAATGATAACTTCCTGCAGCTGACGGAGCAAAAGGACGTTGTGTTTGACTCCAAGGTGGAACAAATCGTGCCCGGGATGCCGACTCATTGGTTGTTGGAAGGCAAACGGGAGTGTCCGGAACTGATACTGTGGAATCACCGACAGTACCGTGTCTTTGGCAGTATCAGCCACGCCGAGGAAATGACCGGCGCCAAAGGGACGCTGGCGTCCACTTACTGGCTGGATGTGACGGAGGAAGAGCGGCTGCGGCATACGTTGGAAGACACGCATCCTGTGGTGGCCATCCTGATGGTGGATAACTATGAGGATCTGATGAAAGCTTGCCCTGAGAGCAAGCGCAGTGCGGTACTGGCAGCGATTGAAGAAAAAATCGGTCATTGGACGGCTGGCGCAGACGGCATGCTGCTGAAATTTGACCGTGACCGCTATTTGTTTGTGTTTGAAGAACGCAGTTTCGGTGAGTACGCCGAGCGCCGTTTTGATTTGCTGGAGAGTGTCCGTGAGGTGGTCGCCGGTGAAGGTGTGGCGGCAACGCTGTCCATTGGTATCGGCCGCGACGCGGACAACTTTGACATGCTGTTCAAAAATGCGGCCCTGGCGCTGGAGATGGCGCTCTCCCGCGGCGGTGATCAGGCAGTGGTGAAAGACCGCAGCAATTTCGAGTTTTACGGCGGCCGTTCCAAGGCTACGGAAAAGCGCACCAAGGTCAAAGCTCGTGTGATGGCCAATGCGCTGGGTGAGCTGATGGATGACGCAGAGCGGGTCTATATCATGGGGCATAAGTACGCCGATATGGACTGCCTGGGTGCGGCAGCCGGCCTGTGCGCCATTGCCCGCAAACGGGGTAAAATACCGCACATCGTGATGGATTTGGAAAACAATGCGGTGCATCCGGTGCTGAAAAAACTGATGCAGCTGCCGGAATATGCAGGAGTTTTCGTTAACGGAACAGAGGCTTTTTTGCGAGCCCACGCCGACACGCTGCTGATCGTGGTGGACACCAACCGTCCCGGTAGTGTAGAGTCCGAGCAACTGTTGGACAGTTGTCCCCGCGTAGCGGTCATCGATCACCATCGCCGTGGCAGCAGCTATATTGATAAAATGACGCTCAACTATCATGAGCCCTATGCCTCCTCGGCCTCGGAGCTGGTGACGGAACTGCTGCAGTATCTTGTGGAGTCCGGAGATCTTTTGAAGGCGGAGGCGGAAGCGCTTTTGGCCGGACTTGTGTTGGACACCAAGAATTTCACCAACCGTACCGGCGGACGTACGTTTGAGGCTGCGGCGTATCTGCGTCGTGCCGGGGCTGACACGGCAGATGTGCAGCGCATGTTCCAAAGTGATCTGGAGGCCATGATCTCCCGCTATGATATTATTCGCCAGGCAGAGATCTACCGCGACCATTTGGCGGTGGCGGCGTTGGAAAAAGAAAACGACCGTGTGACGGCGGCCAAAGCATCCGATGAGCTGCTGACCATTCAGGGTGTGCACGCATCGTTCGTGCTCTACCCCAAGGGGGACGGCGTATATATCTCCGCCCGTTCGCTGGGTGATATCAACGTGCAGGTCATCGTGGAAGAGCTGGGCGGCGGCGGCAACTCCACCACGGCCGGAGGTCAGCTGACCTATGGCAACGTGGCTGAGGCGAAGGAGCATTTGCTGCGCGCGATTGACAAATATCTGGAAAATTGACACCACCTAAAGGAGGAATATCCGATGAAAGTGATTTTGCAAAAAGATGTAAAGGGCAAGGGTAAAAAGGGACAGATGATTGACGTGGCAGAAGGATACGCCCGCAATTTTCTGCTGCCCCAGAAGCTGGCTGTGCTGGCTACAGCCGATGCTATGAATACTATGAATTTGCAGGCCAAAGCCAAAGCGAAGGCAGAAGCGGAAGCCAAGGCGGCAGCTATGGAGATCGCAGCGAAGCTGAAGGGCTGCCAGGTGAAGATTGCTGCCAAGGGCGGCAACGGTGGTAAGCTGTTCGGTGCTGTTACCGGTAAGGAAATTGCCGCTGCGCTGAAAGAAAAGTACGCGATGGAGATCGACAGCAAGAAGCTGGTGTTGGCCGAACCCATCAAGTCCTTCGGCAGCTATGAGGTCAAGGCAAAACTGGGTTTTGAAATCAGCGGCACGGTTTATGTGCTGGTCGTGGAGGAAAAGTAAAGTTTCCTGCGCAGAAAATGCGCACTTTTGAAACGAAACCGCCCCCGTTGGGGCGGCAGGGAGGGAATTACCATGGATGAATTGCTGGTACGCCAGATGCCCCATTCTCCGCAGGCGGAACAGGCGGTGCTGGGTTCCATGCTCATTGATGCCGATTGCGTCAAAGACGTGATGGACCAGCTGCAGCCGGAAGATTTCTATCTGCGGCAGAACCGGGAGATCTTCGAGACCATCTATTCCATGTTTATCTACTCCAAACCCATCGACGGTGTGACCGTGGCGGGGGAGATGGAGAAAAACGGACTTTATAACGATGCAACGCGGCCATACCTGCTGCAGCTGATGGAGGTGACTCCTACCTCTGCCAATGTGATGGAGTATGTGCGTATTGTGCGGGAAAAGGCACTGATGCGTTCGGTGGCGGTAGCCGCCTCCGAAATCACCGCCATGGTGCAGGAAGGCGGCGCTGCCGGTGACATGCTGGAGTCGGCGGAACAGAAGGTCTATGCCATTCGCCGCGGCCGCAATGCACAAAACATGGTCAGCATCAGTGTGGTGCTGCAGGATGTGATGAGCCATCTGGCAGAATTGTCGGCTTCCGGAGGCAATACACTGCCCGGTCTTTCCACCGGACTGAGCGCGGTGGACGGCAAAATCAACGGCATGAATAAGTCCGACCTGTTGCTGTTGGCGGCCCGTCCCGGTATGGGTAAAACCAGTTTGGCGCTGAACATTGCGCTGAATGCGGCCAAGTCATCGGGAAAGACGGTAGCCATTTTTTCGCTGGAAATGTCCCGCGACCAGCTGGTGCAGCGGCTGATCGCCAGCGAGGGTTTGGTGGAGAATACCCGCCTTGTGACCGGCAATCTGCGCGAGAGCGATTGGGTGAAGATTGCCGAGGCAGCATCCACGCTGAGTCGGTTGGATATCCGCATTGACGATAACCCGCTGCTGACGGTGGCGGATATGAATGCCAAGTGCCGCCGCCTTGATAACCTCGGCTTGGTAGTCATCGACTATCTGCAGCTGATGACATCCGCCGGAGGTAAAGGCTACAGCGGCGAAAATCGCCAGCAGGCGGTTTCCGATATCTCTCGTATGATGAAGATCATGGCCAAAGAACTGCAGGTGCCGGTGCTGTGTCTGAGTCAGCTGAGCCGTGCCAACGAAAAACGAGAGGATAAACGCCCTATGCTGTCCGACCTGCGTGAGTCCGGTTCGATTGAGCAGGATGCTGACATCGTCATGTTTATCTACCGTGATGACTACTATAATGAAGACTCTGAAAAGAGAAACATTGCTGAGTGCATCGTGGCCAAAAACCGCCATGGTGAAACCGGCAAGGTGGAATTGCGCTGGATGCCGGACTATACCACTTTCGGCACGCTGGAGCATCGCTACAGCGACGAGGAATAATCTGTAAGTTAGGAGCGGGCCATGGATCTGCTGGCATGGATGGAACAATGGCATATGCTGCCGGAGAAGGGCGGCGTGATCCTATGCGCTGTGTCCGGCGGGCGGGACAGTGTTTGCCTGCTGCATTATCTGCATGCCATCAGCGCGCAGTGTGGTTTTTTGGTGGCGGCCGGCCACTATAACCATCACATGCGCCCCACTGCGCAGCGGGATGAAGACTTTGTCCGCAACTTATGCGCGGAGTTGAATGTGCCTTTTTATACCGACGGCAGCGATGTCTGTGCTGCGGCAAAAGAACGGCGTTTGGGTGTAGAGGAAACGGGCCGGCAGCTGCGCTATGCCTTTTTAGAGCAGTTGGCTGACCGGATCGGGGCGGCAAAGATCGCCACTGCGCACCACCGGGAAGATCAGGCAGAAACGGTACTGCTGCAACTGCTGCGCGGTACGGGGCCGGAAGGGCTTGGAGGCATTCCGCCGGTACGAGGGCGGCTGATCCGCCCGCTGCTGCAAACATCGCGGCAGGAGATTGAAGATTATCTGGATGCACATGGTTTGAGCCATGTGGAGGACGAGACCAACGAAAGTCTGGCCTTTGCCCGCAATCGGCTGCGAAAAACGGTGATGCCGGAACTGGAAAAAATCCATCCGGCGCTGCGGCAGAACATCGCCCGTACCGCACAAATCGTGCGGAAGGAAAATGCCTATCTGGACGAACTGGCGCTGCAGCATTTGCCGCCGGAGGGAACGGAAATATCTTGCAAAGACCTGCTGTGTGCGCCAGAGGTGCTGCGACCGCGTATGGTGCGGCAGTTGCTGGCACGGTTGGCAACAGGGAAGAAAGATATTGGTGCTGTCCATGTGGAAGAAATCCTGTGTGCAGTGCAGCGCGGCGGCGAGAGCATGACGGCGTTGCCGGAGAATGCGGCGGCAATCGTGCGCGATGGCAGGCTGCGGCTTTGCGTGCTGCCAAATTCTGCGCCCAGGACACGTTTGCAGGAAGGATGCACGCTGTGGGGAGACTGGTGCGTGACACTGCGAAGAAAAAAAGCAGACGAACGACAGATTCCGCATGCAATTTATCTGTCATGTGATACCATGGAAAAAGCAGTGGAGGTGGACACCTGCGCTGCAGCAGAGCGATTGACGCTGCCGGGAAGCCGTGGTGGTCGCAGCGTCAAACGGCTGCTGACAGAGCGCGGTGTACCGCCGGAGGAGCGGCTGCTGTCGCCGTGCATCCGTGTTGACGGACAGTTGGCGGCGGTACACGGTGTGGGAACAGATGAAAACTTTTTGCCGGAAGAAACCGATGAACAAATTGTAATTACTTTCAAAGAAAGATAAAAACGGGAGGATATGACCATGTACAAAAGCAATATGGAGCAGGACATTCTGCGTGTGCTGTATACGCAGGAGGAGATCCAGAAGCGCGTAGAAGAGATGGGCGAAGAGCTGTACGACAAATACCACGACAGAGACCCCCTGTTTGTAGGTGTGCTGAACGGCTGCTTTATTTTCATGGCTGATCTGGTGCGTGCTGCTCAGATGAAGAGCCAGCTGGAATTCATTGCCGTGTCTTCCTATAAGAATGGTACTGTCAGTTCCGGCGCCGTGCAGATCACCCGTGACCTGCAGTGTGATATTACCGGACGGGATCTGATCGTGGTGGAGGACATTCTGGATTCGGGTAATACCCTCTCTTATCTGAAGGACTATTTGATGAACCGCGGTGCATCTTCTGTGAGCATCGTGACACTGTTGGATAAGCCCTCCCGCCGTCAGAAGGCCATCTATGCCGATATTGTTGGTTTCGAAGTGCCCGATGAATTTGTGGTGGGTTACGGTTTGGACTATGCACAGAAGTACCGTAATGTTCCGTATATCGGCGTGCTGAAGCCGGAGGTCTATAATACCTGAGAATTAAAGGGGGCGACCCGATGGAGAAAAAACAGCATTATGAAGGCAAACGGGTAGCTCCTTTGACGAGAAAGCAACGGTTTTGGGCCGACTGGGGATACCTGTTGGTGACAGCGCTGGTGGTGCTGGTGCTGTTTCGTGTGGTGCTGCAGCTGGCATGGGTGCCGTCCGGCTCCATGGAAACGACGATTCCGACCCGTTCGCTGCTGATTTCCGTGCGCCTGCCGTATATGGTGGGTGATCCACAGCCGGAACGGGGCGATGTGGTGACGTTTTGGAATGAGGAGATGGATAAGCTGCTGGTCAAACGAGTCATCGGTTTACCGGGAGATAAACTCTCCTTTGAGGACGGATATGTATATGTAAACGGCGAAAAGCTGGAAGAAACATATCTGCCGAAACAGGGGAATACAGTCAGCACAAACCGCGCGGAGATTACGGTGCCCGAAGGTTGTCTGTTTTTCCTGGGCGATAACCGTCCCGGCAGCGACGACAGCCGTTATTGGGATCAACCCTGTGTGCCGCTGGAGACAGTGCGGGCTCGCGTGCTGCTGGTGATCTCCGTGCACAAAGATAACTGTTGGCGCGGCGTCAGAGCCATTGCCTGACAAGGAGGAAAGCATTTGAATCAAAATAAACGCGTCAATCCGATGGCGATTTTGCTGCTGTTGCTGTTGCTGTTTCTGGGCAGCAATATGCTCAAAAGTATACGCATGGCCAACGATGTGACGTATCATGAGTTGAAGCAGCTGTTTGAACAGGAAAAAGTGAAGGAGTTTTCCATTGCCGATACGCGACTTACGGCAAAGCTGGCTGACGGAAGCACCGCAAGTTGCGACTTGTATCACTTCGATCTGTTCTATGAGGATATGAATGAACTGGTGGAGCAGCAGGCTGCAGCAGGGGTCATTACCAGTTACGACTACTGGGCGGATCACTCCACCAATTGGATGGAGATACTCTTGCCCTGCATTCTGGTGCTGGGTGGATTTTTCCTGATGATGGGTTTTACCAACCGCATGAACGGCGCGCAGAATGACCGCATGGCAAAATTCGGCGAAGCACGAGTGCAGCAAGGACAGAAAAGCACGAAAACATTCCACGATGTAGCTGGCGCCGACGAAGAGAAAGAAGAACTGCGGGAAATCGTGGAATTTTTGCGCGACCCTGAAAAATATCTGAGTCTGGGTGCGCACATTCCCAAAGGCGTTCTGCTGGTAGGGCCTCCGGGCACCGGTAAAACGCTGTTGGCCAAGGCAGTGGCCGGTGAGGCCGGCGTGAAATTTTTAAGCATCTCCGGTTCGGACTTTGTGGAGATGTATGTAGGTGTAGGTGCCAGCCGGGTCCGTGATCTGTTCCGGGAGGCAAAAAAAGATGCGCCGGCCATTGTGTTTATCGATGAGATCGATGCAGTAGGCCGTCAGCGTGGCAGCGGCCTGGGCGGCGGCCACGATGAACGCGAGCAGACACTCAACCAACTGTTGGTGGAGATGGACGGATTCGGCAGCAACGAAGGCGTTGTGGTACTGGCTGCCACCAACCGCGTGGATATTCTGGATCCGGCGCTGCTACGACCCGGACGCTTTGACCGGCAGGTGTATGTGGGATATCCTGACATCAAGGGCCGAGAGGAGATTTTGCAGATCCACGCCCGCAGCAAGCCTTTAGCGGAAGATGTGAACCTCGGCGAAATTGCCCGAAGCACGGCGGGATTCACAGGTGCCGATCTGGAGAACCTGATGAACGAGGCGGCACTGCTGGCGGGCCGTAAGGATCGCAATGTCATTACCATGGATGACGTGAAGGAATCGGTGATCAAAGTGATTGCCGGCCCGGAAAAGCGCAGCCGTGTGGTGCCGGAACGGGAGCGGAAACTGACGGCTTATCATGAGGCCGGCCACGCCATTGTGACACGCGCACTGCCGGAGCACGATCCGGTGCACCAGATCACAATTGTGCCTCGTGGGCAGGCCGGTGGCATGACCATCTATCTGCCGGAAGAAGACCGTTCGTATCTGTCCAAAAAATACATGGAAGAACAGATCGTAACGCTGTTGGGCGGCCGCGCGGCAGAAAAGATGATGCTGGGCGATATTTCCACCGGCGCATCCAACGACATTCAGCGTGCTACGAGTATGGCCCGTAAAATGGTGGGTACTTACGGCATGAGCGACAAGATCGGAACGGTGGCCTTTGATAGCGGCCATGACGAGGTTTTTATCGGCAAGTCTATGGCACAGACCCGCGTCTATTCGGAAAAGACGGCTGCGGAGATGGATGAGGAAATTCGCAGAATCATCGACGAGGCGTATGAGCGCTGCCAGACCATTTTGGAACAGTACCGTGAACAACTGGTGGAGGTGGCCGAGTATTTGCTGACCAACGAAACCATGAGTGGCGAGGAGTTTGAGAAGGTCTTTGCCTCGGAAACACAGAAAGCGTAAAAGAAAACAGGGAAAAGGACCGGAAACGATGAGTTTCCGGTCCTTTTATGTGGCAAAAAGGCGATGAGATCGAGTGATAAACAGCGCGGATTGTCTATTTTGACGAAGCAGGATGTGCTTGAAAGGGGGACAATTGTGTAAAGACGGGAAAAGAGCGGCAGGCGAAGGGAATTTCACCGAATTTGCTGGGCAAAAAATGAAAAATAAGCTTAAAAAACATGAAAACAATTCAAAAAAGCGGAATTTAAGGGAGATATATCGGTTAGAAAGTTAACAATGTGCAGAATATGAGAGGTGAAAACTCTGGGTGAAAACAAGATGTCTTTGTGCTGCGGACAGCTTGGGGGAAATTTGGGGAAAGAAGGTGATGAAATACAGCGAAAGTGGGGAAAAGTTTATTGCAAATTACCCCTTGTAAAGAGAAGCAGATTCCTTTAAAATATGTCTATTCTGCGGGAGGGGCAGATTATATCCGCCCACTCCGGAAAAATTCAGGAGGAAGAAAAAATGAAAAAGTTTTTTGCATTGATCCTCGCGCTGGCTATGGTTCTGAGCCTGGTTGCCTGCGGCGGTAAGGATGACGGCGCTAAGGTCGTTAAGATCGGCGTGTTTGAGCCTCAGTCCGGTGACAACGGCGCAGGCGGCAAGCAGGAGATCCTGGGCATGCAGTACGCCAACTATGAGACTCCCACTGTGGAGATCGGTGGCGAGACCTACAAGGTGGAGCTGGTGTATGCTGATAACGCCTCTTCCAACGACAAGGCGGCTTCCGCTGCCCAGACCCTGATCTCCAGCGGCGTGTCCCTGGTGCTGGGTTCCTATGGCTCCGGCGTGTCCATTGCTGCCGGTGACACCTTTGCCACTGCAGGTATGCCCGCCATCGGCGTGACCTGCACCAACCCCCAGGTCACTTCCGAGTGCGAAGTGTACTTCCGCATTTGCTTCCTGGATCCCTTCCAGGGCACCGTTCTGGCCAACTATGCCAAGAGCGAGCTGAAGGCCACCAAGGCTTACTGCCTGGCCAAGCAGGGCGACGACTACTCCGGCGGCCTGTGCAACTACTTCATCGAGGCGTTCGGCAAGGACAACTGCGTGTATGAGCAGTTCCCCGAGGGCACCTCTGACTACTCCACCTATATCACCAATGCCCAGAATCAGGGCTGCGAGGTGTTCTTTGCTCCCGTCTCCACCGAGGCTGCTGCTCAGATCATCGCCAAGGCCGACACCCAGAATCTGGGCATGCCCGTCCTGGCCGGCGACACCTGGGACTCCAACGTGATCCTGAACGCTGCCAAGGGTACCGGTGTTGAGATCGCCGTGACGACCTTCTATCAGGAAGGCGCTGACGCCGAATTCGACGCTGCCATCAAGGCGTGGATCAATTCCGACGCGACTGCCAAGGCCAACAACGGCGGCAACGATGAGCTGGCTGCCGTGACCGTGATGGGTTACGACGCTTACTATGTGGCGCTGGAGGCCCTGAAGAAGGCCGGCTCCACCGATCCCGCTGACGTGCTGGCTGTGCTGCCTGAGCTGACCTACACCGGCGTGACCGGCGACATCTCCTTCAACGACATCGGCGACGCCAACCGCGACACCGCTTTCGTGAAGGCCTGCAACACCGAGACCGGTAAGTGGGACTTTGTGGCTCAGCAGGGCATCAAGTAAGCAAAGCAGCGTTTCAACGCACAAGCGGTTATAACACCAGTGCTGGCGGGAGATTTTCTCCCGCCAGCCGCTGTGCTTTCACCGGGCTGCCTCGAAAGGGGAGCTGCCGCTGTCCAGCGCTCCCTTTTCGGGACGGTCCGGAAAATTTGCAAACAAAAAGAGGGAGGAACCCCCTATGGAATTGCTGAAAAGCGTTCTGCCGTATCTCATTTCCGGCGTTTCTGTGGGTGGTCAGTATGCGCTGATCGCCATCGGTTACACCATGGTATACGGCATTTTGCGTCTGATCAACTTCGCCCATGGCGACGTGTTTATGGTAGCAGGTCTGATCATGGTCTATCTGGCGGCCTCGATGCCGCTGTATGTAGCCATCCCGCTGATGATCGTGCTGACGGTGGCACTGGGCTTCGCTATTGAACGCGTGGCCTATAAGCCGCTGCGCAACGCACCGCGCATGAGCGTGATGATCTCCGCCATCGGCGTGAGCTACCTCATCCAGAATCTGGCGCTGTACATCACCGGCGGATTGAACAAGAATTATCCCGCCATTCCCTGGATCTCGGACAAGGTCAGCATCTTCGGTATGGAGACGACCCGCGTGACTGTGATCACCCCCTTCCTGACGGTGATTCTGGTGGTGGCACTGGTACTGCTGATCAACCATACTAAGATCGGCATGGCCATGCGCGCCGTGTCCCGCGACTTTGAAACGGCGCAGCTGATGGGCGTCAAGATCAACAACGTGATCTCGGCCACTTTTATTATCGGCACCTTCCTGGCTGCCGTTGGCTCCATGCTGTACTTCACCAACTATCCCGGCGTGGTGCCTACCTCCGGTGGTATGCCCGGCCTGAAGGC
The DNA here is from genome assembly GCA_015067975.1 of Oscillospiraceae bacterium. Lineage (GTDB taxonomy): Bacteria > Bacillota > Clostridia > Oscillospirales > Oscillospiraceae > Vescimonas. Next base: position 38,343 of record SVLK01000014.1, read on the forward strand.
CTTCGTTGCAGCCGTGTTCGGCGGCATCGGTTCGATCCCGGGCGCGGTGATCGGCGCTTTTATCATCGGCATCTGCGAGAGTATTATCAAGGGCCTGGACACCATTTTGGTGGTCAACGGCGTTATTGCCGAGCAGGTGGGCTTCTCCACCTTCTCCGATGCGTTCACCTTTGCTCTGCTGATCGTCGTTCTGGTCTTCAAGCCTACGGGTCTGTTCGGCGAAAAGACCACAGACAAGGTGTAAGGGGAGGTGGAACATATGCTGCAGAAGAAAAACAACAAGAAGAATTTCATCTCCCTGATCGCCGTGGCGCTGTTTCTGGTGCTGGTGCTGGTGCTCGACCAGATCATCCGACCCACAGACAAGATGTCCATGCTGCTGACGGTGCTGCAGAAAGGCTCTGTATACGCTCTGGCCGCTGTGTCCATGAACCTGCTGAACGGTTTTACGGGCCTGTTCTCCCTGGGCCACGCCGGCTTCATGCTGGTGGGTGCTTATACGTACGCCATCTTTACCATTCCTGCCGAGTCGCGCGACACGGTATATCAGTATTATGACGCCGCGATCCGCATTTCCTTCCCGGAGGTGCTGCGGGACAACCTGGGTGCGTTTGGCACGGTGTTGGGCGTGGTGCTGGCGGTGCTGCTGGCGGGCCTGGTGGCTGCATTCTTCGCCTGGCTGATCGGTTTGCCGGTGCTGAAACTCAAAAGCGACTATTTGGCCATCGCCACGCTGGGCTTTGCTGAGATCATCCGCGCCGTGTTCCAGTGGGGTAAGCTGGGCCCGGTGACGAACGGCTCCAACCTTCTGAAGAGCTTTGAGCGTATCAGCACGTTCAAGCTGACGTTGGGCGAGACGACCATCAAGCTGTCCACCTTTGTGCCGGTCTTGATCGCGGTGATCTGCATCGCGCTGATCGTGCTGCTGGTGAACTCTACCTATGGTCGTTCCTTCAAAGCAATCCGCGATGACGAGATCGCTGCCGAGGCCATGGGAATCAATTTGGCTAAGCACAAGATGATCTCCTTTGTGGCTAGCTCTTTCTTTGCTGGTATTTCCGGCGCTACCATGGCCATGGTGCTGGGCATTGCACAGGCCAGCAACTTTAAATCCGCTATGACCTATGAGATCTTGTTGATGGTGGTGCTGGGAGGCATCGGCTCCATTTCCGGCAGTGTGATCGGCTCTATGCTGTTCGTGGCTGCATCCGAGTGGTGGCTGCGCGGTCTGGATTCCGGAGTGTTTTTGGGCATCAACGCCCCCGGAATCTTCCGCAACGGCTTCCGCCTGGTGGTGTTCAGCGTGATCATCATGGTGGTGGTGCTGTTCTTCCGCAAGGGAATCATGGGCGATAAGGAGCTGCCTGACCTGCTGAAACCCCGTGCGAAAAAAGCCTCGAAGAAGGCCTCGAAGAAGGAGGTCACCAAATGAGCAAGAATATATTGAAAGTAGAGAACGCCACCATGCAGTTTGGCGGCGTGGTCGCCGTTGACAACCTGACCATGGAAGTCAACGAAGGTGAGATCGTAGCGCTGATCGGCCCCAACGGTGCCGGTAAAACGACGGCCTTCAACGTGATCACCGGCGTATATGCACCGACCAACGGCACGGTGTCCTTTGACGGTGAGATGATCGTGCGTAACCACCCTCACGGCAAGATGAAGAAGATGTACAAGGGTGAGCATGCCGATATGTATACAGCTGCCTTTGTGGCGGAAGGTCGTCCTCCTGTTGAGGATGAAGAGGCCACTAAGGCGTGGAACGAGGCGGAGCATGCACGTGATCCCTATGTGGGCAGCGACAAGGTACTGGAGCCGACGCCTGACAAGATCACTGTGCGTGGCATGGCCCGTACGTTCCAGAATATCCGCTTGTGGAAGAGCCAAACGGTATTCGACAATGTGCTGATCGCTAAGCATATGCGCCGTACCCATGGCTTGGTTTCCGCTATTTTCCGCTTCAACCGCAAGGAAGAGAAGCAGCAGCGCGAGGAAGTGCTGGAACTGCTGCGTGTGGTGGGACTGGAAGACGTAAAGGATGAGCTGGCTACCAGCCTGCCTTACGGCAAGCAGCGCCGGCTGGAAATTGCCCGTGCGCTGGCAACCAATCCTAAGCTGCTGCTGCTGGATGAGCCGGCGGCTGGTATGAATCCGCAGGAGACGCTGGAACTGACCAAGTTTATCGGCGAGATCCGTGACAAATTCCACATGACGATCCTGCTGATTGAGCACCATATGGATCTGGTGATGGATATTTCCGATCGCATTTATGTGCTGGACTTCGGCAAGCTGATTGCACAGGGTGTTCCGGCTGAAATTCAGAACAACGAGCGCGTCATCGACGCTTATCTGGGGGTGGCAGACGATGCTGAAGATTAAAGATCTGCACGTATCTTATGGCGGCATTCGTGCGCTGCGCGGTGTCGATCTGGAAGTGCCGGACGGTAAGATCGTAACGCTGATCGGTGCCAACGGTGCCGGTAAGTCTACCATGCTGCGTACCATTTCCGGCTTGGTCAAGGCTGATAGCGGCAGCATCACCTATAATGACAAAGAGTTGTTGGGTATGCCCATCAATAAGGTGCTGGAAGAGGGTATTGCACAGGTGCCGGAAGGCCGCCGTGTGTTCCCGGATATGACAGTGCTGGAAAATCTGAAGATCGGCGCCTACCTGCGCAAGGACAAGGCGGAGATCGAAAAGGACATTCAGTGGGTCTATTCTCTGTTCCCTCGTTTGGAAGAGCGCAGCTGGCAGCTGGCCGGCACGCTGTCCGGCGGTGAACAGCAGATGCTGGCAGTGGGTCGTGCGCTAATGAGCCGCCCCAAAGTGCTGATGATGGATGAACCCTCTTTGGGTTTGGCTCCGCTGGTGGTGCAGGGTATTTTTGATATTATCCGCACCATCAATGAGCAGGGCGTGACGGTGCTGCTGATTGAGCAGAACGCCAATATGGCTCTGAAGGTGGCAGATATTGCTTACGTGCTGGAAACCGGTGAGATCACCAAGACCGGCACGGGCGCAGAATTGCTGGCTGACGAGTCCATCAAGGAAGCCTATCTGGGCAAAAAGAAGAAATAAAAAAAGAAGGTGTTTCCCGAGGGAAACACCTTCTTTTTTCGTTTACTGGGAAATCACATCGGCAACGCCGTCCAGCCAGTTGCCGGAGAAGTTTTCGATGCTGCCTGCATCCACCAGCTGAGCCAGTGCGGGATCAATGGGCATCTTAGCCAGTACCGGCAGACCATAACGCGCGGCAGCCTCGTCAGTCTTGCCTTCGCCGAAGATGTGGATCTGCTTGCCACAGTCGGGGCAGGCCAGATAGCTCATATTCTCCACCAGACCAACGATGGGAATGTTCATCATCTGTGCCATCTTGACGGCTTTCTCCACTACCATGCTGACCAGCTCCTGGGGAGAGGTGACGATGATAATGCCGTCCACCGGCAGCGTCTGGAACACATTCAGTGCAACATCACCGGTTCCGGGAGGCATGTCCACGAACATATAGTCTACGTCGTCCCACAGCACGTCAGTCCAGAACTGCTGCACCACGCCGCCGATAACAGGGCCGCGCCAGACCACGGGATCGGTCTCGTTCTCCAGCAGCAGGTTGACGCTCATCAACTGGATGCCGGTGGCGGTAGAGACGGGCAGAATGGCATTCTCCACACCTTCAGCGCGCTCGTGGACACCGAATGCCTTGGGGATGGAAGGGCCGGTAATGTCGGCGTCCAATACGGCGACGCTATGGCCGCGGCGACGCATAGTGACGGCCAACTGGCTGGTGACCATGGACTTACCGACGCCGCCCTTGCCGGAAACCACGCCGTAAACCTTGCCTACGCGGCAACCGTCGTGGAGAGGCTTGATCTGAAAGGGGCTGTTTTCGCGCTCACTGCAGTTTTCGCTGCAGCTGCTGCAGTTATGATTGCAATCGCTCATGGCAATGATTCTCCTTTAATGTGAGTATTACGATAGGTACTATACCACCAAAGTGGGAAGATGTCCAGCGTTACAGGGACAGGAGGTGAACGTTGTCGTGGTGGGAGAAGTAGTTACTCTCACGCTTTTGACATGTAAAAAGCAGGATCTGGCGATGCTTCGACTCTTCTGCCAGCCAATCCAACGCGGAGTGAAGGCGGGTATCGTCGAAATTTGCCAGTGCGTCGTCCAAAATGATAGGACAGTTTTTCTCAGCCGGCAGCACCATGTCGCAGATGGCCAGACGTACGGCCAAATACAGCTGGTCGGCCGCGCCTTGGCTCAGCTGCTGTATGCTGTGGGGGGTGATTTCGCCTTGCGACTCAGCAGAAAGGGAAAAATCGCGGTGCAGCAGGACTTTGTGATATTTCCCGCCGGTAAAAGCGGAAAATATCTGGGCGGCGCGCTGCCCCAAAGCGGGAGAAAAACGACTTTGCATTGCAAGATCAGCGCGTTCCAGCGCACCCATGGCGACAGTAAGTGCCTCATATTCCCGCTGCGCTTGCAGCAGTTGCTGCTCCTTCTGATAAAGCCGGCTCTCCAATGCGTCACGATCTCCTGCGGCGTGTAACTGACCGGTAAGTCTGTCCAGCCTGGATTGTGCGCTTTGTGTGTTCGCTATGGCGCGGGGCAGCGCATCTTGCAGCTGCGCATAGCTCGTTGCGGGATGGGGCAGGACTTCGTGGGGGTGAGGGAATGGACCTTGCGGCAAGCGAGCGCGGAGAAACTGGGCCTGTAGCTGCGCTTCGCGAACTGCCTGCTGTGCACGGTCTAACCGCGCACGATGTTCAATGGCTTGTTCCAACGCGCCGCGCACATTGGTTAGGTTCGTCGCTTGTGGCGCAAATGCCTGTACGTGGCCCAATAACTGCAGCAAGCCCTGGCGGCAGTTATCGTGCAAGCCTCTTGCGGTGAGAGTGGCATGCTCGGCCGCTGCTTGCGCTGCGTGGTATTGTTGCTGCAGCTGAGAATAGGCTTGGATATCGGCTTGTAGTTGTGCGCGTTTGGAAGCAATAACGCGATTGTTTTTGCGGCGTATTATATTATATATGTATAGAGAGACAACAACTGCACTTGCACCGACGAGCATTAGGAGTGGCGAGGGGGAAAGAAGGAACCATAGTGCCAAATCCATGCCGCTGCCCAGCAAAAGAATCAGTACGGCTACCCAAGGGGAAAACCGCTTTGGAGTCATAGTGCGCAGCTTTGCATTTAGCTGTGACTCATCAGCGGGGTAGAGTGGGTGTTGCTGCAGGGCTGCGTGAGCTATTGCGGCGGCCTGCTGTTTTTCCTGTGCTGTGTGCTCTGCTGATTGGGCGTCGGATAAGGTTTGGTCCAAAGTGACAGCTGTGCCGTCCAGACGGGCGAGCTCCGTAGCATCAGGCAGTGCGCCGAAGGACGATTTCAAAGAAGAAAGCTGGGTCTCTGCGGTCTTGACCTGCTGTTCGGCCAACAGACAGCGCCGCAGAGCTTCTTGCTTCTGCAACGCTTCCCACTGGGCTAGCCGCTGCCGGATATCCTCTGTTTGTCGGGTGAACTGCTGCACCTGTTCTTTGGCGGCAGTTTCCTGCATCTGCAAAGATTGCAGATGCTGCAAAGCGTCAGTCAACTGAGCAACTTCGTGTTCCAGCGCGGGAATTGTACCGGTTTTATTATGCTTACGTCGGCTCAGCTGCTTTTTCAGCCGGTCGTAGCTTTCAGAAAAAGAGATGTCCTCTTGGCCGGAGGAAACCAGCGCGGCAATTCGACGCTCTAATTCAGCGTCTTGATCCAACGCCAGACCACTTTGGCCAATAAAAGCGCTGCGTACAAAAACGTCACGCCCGATACCGAGAAGCTTTTCGCCAAGATTTTGAGAGGTTATATCGGGAATATCGGTGGCGGTTCCGGTATATGTGCAGGAAAAAGAGGCCATAGGCGAAGCGGATCGTAAGGTGTCGCGGACGACAGTATATTTTTCCCCATCTGCTTCCAGCTCCATGCGTCCGCGCATAGCGGCACCGCTCCAAGGGGCAAAGCGATTCTTGTCGGCAGAAGCGCCGCGATCGCGGGTGGGCAGACCGTAAAGCATGGTGCGAATAAAATGACACCATGTGGACTTGCCGGATTCGTTAGGGGCATAGATGATATTGAGCCCCGGATAGAACGAGACCGAGTCCTGATCCAGTTTGCCGAATGTGGCGGTCATATTGCGAATCAACAGAAGCCTCACCTCCTTGCGTATACATATAATAATCTAAGGGAATTATAGCATGGCAGCGTTATCTTGTCATGCTTTTTTGCCCTGCCGGAAAGCCTCAAAAACGGTCGGAAAACTCCTCGAAAAAAAGTTTAAAAAAAGTGAAAAAATAAGTTGACAAGATGGAAGGCATGTGTTAGTATAATGACTGTTCCGCGATTGGGACGTGTACCTTGTAAATTAAACAATGAACGAAACGAAAAGCACCAGACGGGAGCACAGAAAAGTGCGACTGAAAAGCTTGCGTCAGTACCGGGTTTAGTCAATTACCGGGAG